>CAZJPV010000117.1:0-1527 GCA_964547985.1 uncultured Syntrophaceae bacterium | reverse complement strand
ATGTCCTTCACGAAATCCCTGTTCGTGATCATGATGTCATCATTCAAAATCAAAACATGATCACAGGTGGCATGAATGACAAGGGTGTTCCACAGTTTGGTCGGACCGCGGAACCTCGGAAAAACGACGGGATAGACCTTCTCCATACCGGCAATGAAGCTCAGAATTCTTGACCTGTAACCCTCCCCGAATTCCTCTTCGTGCTCTCCGTTGATAGCCACCAGAACTTCCGTCTCACTGTCGTATTCCCGGATCCGTTTTAACAGGGGCACGAAGTACTTTTCGAAACGATGTTCAAAGGTGGTGATCCCGATGGAGATCATCGCGTCTTCCGTATCGTCACGCCCCTTCCGGATGAAGTTCCTGATAGCATCCTTTACCATCGGTTTTATCCTTTCCGTCAATTGACTTCACGAAGCTCCCTGCCCTCCACCCTGCTTGATCAAACCATTCTCACAGAAGGCGGGGACATCCTTCCTGAAGTAGTACTCCACGTTGGACCCCTCCTTCCAGTGCCTGTCGCCCATCTCCCGGGAATGCCATAGGTGGAGCATGCGGGCTGTCCGAATCACGGACTTACCCGCGAACCCCGCCAGGATGAGCCTCATGGCCATGTCCTGATCCTCTCCCCCCCAGCCGACGTAATTCTCGTCATAGCCATTCACGGATTCAATATCTTTCCTGAAAATGGAAAAGTGGCCGCCAAAGGTCTGCCTGCGGGGATGAGCCAGGCCAAACCTCCTCAGTATTCCGTAGCGGATGAATTCTCTGTGCTCCCGCACGATCGGCCTGTCGGAAAGATCCCGGTAGACCATTTCGAGCAGATCCTCCGAGACACCCGCTTGAAGGACGCGACGAGTCTGATCCTCTGTCATGTACTTGCATCGTCCGGCGGCAAATTGCCCGGGTCTTGCAATGGCAACGTGCGATCTGATCGCCCCGGGCATCGCCAGAAAATCGGCATCGAGAAAGACAAGATAATCACCGCTGGCATGCCTGATCCCGTTATTGCGCGTGGCCGCGCGCCTCGCACCATCCCTCGGGTGCCAAGCGTGGACGATGGGAAACAAATATGTTGGAATTAATTCCTTAAGCAGTCTTAAGACATTCTCGCCTGAACCGTCATCGGCCACCACCACTTCATGAAAATCGCGCACCGAACCCTTCAAGGCGTCGAGGCAGCACTTCAAAAAGTCCACACGCTCATAGAAGCAGATGATAATACTCGTTTTCATGGGCGGCCGCGCCTCTCTCAGGCGATCATTTCGAGCGATGTACCAGCCGGCGAATCTCCCTCCTGACCTTGAAGAGGACCCGGTATGCCTTCGCCTCTCTGCTCCGCCGGTAAGCGGGGATTGTTACAGGGGATTTTCTCCCTCCGGGAGCTTTCTGCTCGTGAATGTGCCCGGTCATATGAGGGAAAAACTGATAGCGGTGCAGTACCAGCCTTCGAGCCTCCTCGAGGGCCGGCAATCTTTTCTCCCATTTATCTTCTCTAACGACCCTTTCGATCCGTTCCAGGCTTGC
>CAZJPV010000116.1:0-1868 GCA_964547985.1 uncultured Syntrophaceae bacterium | reverse complement strand
CACTAGCCTGGATTCCCACGTTAGTTTTTTGACTTAACACCACGCCGCTTTCAGCCGAAGACAAACCGCAATTTTTTGTGGTCCAGCCATGGCACGGCCGTATCGATTTTATCGAACCCGGCGGCGATCAGCAACGGATTATGCGCCCTCTTCTGATACCGGATGGTGATATCCCGGGCACCGATGGCGACCGTGGCCGTGGCATCGACCAGGTCCCGGAAAATGTGCCTGGACTTGGCCCGCCCGTAGCCGCGACCCACTTTGGCGCCGAGCAGGCGGTACAGGCTGCTGGCCATCAGGGTCAACTGCAGGTCCAGGTTCACCTTCATGGCCACGGCCGACGACAGCGCGTCCATGTGGAAAAAATCGATCCCGTCGGCGATGTTGTTCTCGATGAGCATCCGCTGGGCGTAGCGTTCGATCAGACGGTTGGCCGAACGGGTGAGTTGATTGGTCAACAGAACAGTCGGCTCTTCATGTCCCAGATCGGCCGCCACGATTTCCCGGAGGGAACCCCGGTAGTCCTTGAGATCAATCTTTCGGTCGAGAATCCGGGGGGTCTTATAGAGACGGCTGACCCCTTGCAAAAAGATGCGCCGCCAGGCCGAAAGCGGGATGTTGCGGATCTCCTGGACCATCGGCCGGGATCGGCGCCGGAGGGTGATGAAGGCGATTCCCCAGCGGTTGAGCTGGTCGAGGTTCTTGTAAGTCGTCAGCTTGGAGTCGAAGATCAGTTCTCGGGGAAAATGCCCGGTGCGCTCCTTCCAGAATCGGACAAAACGAAGGATCTCGTCGTTCTGTTCGTCTTTTCTGAGGTCGCTGTTCCCGTAGCAGAACACCCGGACGGAGGCATCCTGGGCGACAAAGGCCAGGATCCCCTTCTGGCGGCGGCTTCTCCTGCAGATATAATGCTTTTCGACGAGGGCGTCCTCCCCGTGAAAAGGAATGGTATGGAAATCCAGGTCAAAGGACACGCCCCGCTTCAGACCCAGGGTTCCCAAGGCTTCAAACCAGGCCCGCATCAGGCGGGGATAGCATTGCGGATCGATCCGGCAGCTGTACTCGGTCAGAAAGGACCGCTTGGGGATGACGTTCAACCCGGCCCACAAGGCCAAGCCCTCATCCAGAACATAGCTCATGACGTGGCTGTGTCTGGCGGAGCCGAAGAGCTTGAGGGCCAACAAAGAACGGAGGGCCTGGCCGGCCGGAACCATCTGGGATCCCGGGAAACCGGCTTTGTCCAAGATCCGGTCCAAAGGAATAGCCGCCAGAAAAGGAAGGAAGAGAAAGAGTCCCCCGAAACGGGTCCGCATCTGCCGGGGCGTCCCATCGAGTTGTCGGACGTCGGCCGCGGCGGCGTCCGTCGGTCTCGAGGTCGGGGGTCTTTCCTCGTCGGCCCGCCTGGGCAACCGGGCGAAACCCTCTTCTTTCAAGATGAGGGAGATGCTGACAGGGCTCAGGTGACGGCCCTTCGTTTCGAGAACGCGGCTGATATCGTAGATGGACAGGTTTTGCTTGCGCAGGGCGATCACCGTCTCGCGCAGGTCCTCCTTTTTGGGGGCTTTGTGAGGTCCTTTCGCCGGTGGGAGGAAGAAAGGCCGTTGCGGATTTTGACGGAAGGCATGGACCAGTACCCGGAAGCTGCCCTCAGTATAGCCGAAACGGGCAGCCGCCTCGCGGCTGCGGAGGCCTTCGACGAAATAGGCTCTCAAGGCTTCATACCGGCGATGGGTGACATTGGAAGGGACGAGGAAGAAGCGGGTCCAATCAGTTATATTATTTGCTGAACTGTTAAACATATATTCACTATGTCACAATCCAGCGGGGATGTCAATAGGAAAAACGGCTTCAAGGGCAATATCTTGTAT
>CAZJPV010000115.1:0-1983 GCA_964547985.1 uncultured Syntrophaceae bacterium | reverse complement strand
GATTATGCAATCATCGCGGCATAACGGTTCAGGATGACAACTTGGCCTTGACCATGTCGCTCACTGTCTTCCCGTCAGCCTTTCCCGTAATCCGGGGCATCAGGACCTTCATGACCTTTCCCATGTCTTTCACGCTGGTGGCGCCTGCCTCGCCGATAGCCTTGGCAACCTCCACCTCGATTTCTGCAGCGGACATCTGCTGGGGCATGAAGGACTGGACGGTTCTGAGCTCCGCCTCCTCGTTCTCCACAAGGTCCAGCCGGCCACCCGACCTGAATTGCTCAATGGACTCCTTGCGCTGCTTGGCGACGGAGGACAAAACCTGAATAATCTCCGCTTCACTGAGCTCTCTCTTCGCGTCGATTTCCTTGTTGTGCAGCGCCGTTTTGATCATCCGGATCGCAGAGAGTTTGATTTTGTCCTTCGCCTTCGCTGCCGCAACCATTTCCGCGTCTATTTTCTGTTTCAGAGTCATGGCACCATCCATTTTCTTGAAATTAAAGGTGTTTAGGCCGGTTCCTTCTCATCGCCATGTACTGCTGGCGTTAATATAAGTATTCAACGGGCAATGTCAAAGTCTGTAAGGATACAATTAAAAAGCAATTTGTCAATGAAAACTTTGAGATATTTCATGCGGTGAGTGCACAGAACCCCTACTGCCGGGTCGGCACGCAGAGGGCAAAAAGGGGGCCGCGGCAGACTGCCGGGGCCCCCTTGCGACCCTGTATGGTCGGGCTTGTCTTATTTATCCTCCTCTTCCTCGTCCTCGTCGTAGTGTTCTAAGGGGACGGCTCCCTCGGGCACCTCTTTTTCGATCGATCTGGAAATACCTTTGGCAAGGAGCGCCGCAATACCGAAGAGAAGGATCATGGAAGCAATGATGATGACGACTATCGCCGTCGTCCAGGACTTCACTTCCTGATCGATCTTCTTGGATGCGGCCACGACCATCTCGTTAAACTTTTCGACGTCCACGCCCATCCCGATCCAGCCGAAGCCAGCAGGCTTGGGATAATTCCTGGAGAAGTATTTGACCGGGGCGTAGGCCACGAACTTCGTATGGCCGGCAAAGGTATAGGACATAAGCCCCGTTTTTCCGGCCGCCGCATCCGCGGTGATCGCCGGGAGCTTGGGGTCCATAAAAGCAAGGAGATTGAGGTTCAGGACCTCTTCACCCCTCTTGATCTGCGCATCGGCCGTCTCCTTCGTCAGAGGCGGAACGGGCCTGCCGCTCGGGTACAGCCCCTCAATGTGGTAGTCATTGGGGTGGGAAATGACGAATCCCTGATTATCCACCATGTAGGCATAGTTGCCCGTTGCCGCATCGGCCTCGAAAACCCGCTCGGACTGGGTCGGGACGACATGGTCTGTATAGGCTGCCAGATGCCGCATATCAAGGGCCATGACCACAATACCCGATACACCGCTCTTGTCGAAGACCGGTGTTGCAAACCGGATAACACCGCTGTATCGCTTTCCTTTTTCGAAGTCGGGCTTGCTCACGTACCAACCGGTGACACGGGACACATAAACCTCTCCCCTGTTCAGGGCGATGGCCTTGGAGAAGTAGTCTTCGGACTTGTAAAGGGTATTCGCAGGATTGCTCACGTTCACGAGCTTGGCCTTCGGAGCAATCTCCCCGTTTCGGATCTTGATCAGCTCGTTTCCCGATTTGTCCACCAGGGCCATTTCGACATACAGAGGCATGTCGATTTGCTGGATCTTGTTGTCTTTCTTGATCCAGACGCCCTTGGTTTTCATTGCGAAGGTTTTATACGCTGACTCTGTTGCCGGCAGGACAGTTGCGACGAGAATGTCATTTTCCCTTTCTTTCAGGAAGCTCGCCACCTCATCTGCCGTATTGATCGCACGGATCTTGATTTCCTCCTGGGATTTTTGGTCCAGAACGCTTACGGCACGTTCTCTCGCTGTATCCCCCACTTTGAAGATGCCATTGGCAATGAGAAAAGCCACTAACGATAG
>CAZJPV010000114.1:0-2261 GCA_964547985.1 uncultured Syntrophaceae bacterium | reverse complement strand
GGATTCTCCTTTCCGTGGACCGGGAGGAGAAGAATCTCTTCCTCTCTCTGTGGAGTCCGCTCCGATGGGTCGAGTTCCGAAAGGAAGGCCTTTCCCTCACCCGGGAGGATGGGACCCGTCTGGAGGTGCTCCCTCCGGGCGGGAAAGACCGCAACGTGCCCGCCTTCGCGCTTTCCTTCGCCTTCTTCGACAGGCTGGTCCAGGCCTTTGCCTATCATTTCAAGGGCGGCCCGGTTCACGCTTCCCTGAAAAAGCGAAAGGCGCCTGTCTGGGAAATCACAGGGAACCATGAATGGGTGCCGATGGCCGGGCGGGAGACGAACGAGTACTTCGTCACCGTTGGATTCGGTTCCCAGGAAGGTCACGAGACAGATCCCTCTATCGATCGGCTTCGAGAGTTTCTTCCCGATGTCGCGGGTATATCGGGGCACCCGCAGGCAAAGCCGAACTGGGTCATCCGACCGGGGACGGTGAGCCCCAAAGGCGCAACGCGCCTGTGGTGGGAGGCCCCTGGATGGAAGGTGAAAAGCGGTGCCGGTCCTTTTCAGACCCTGGGGATACAGTACCGTCCGCCCCTTCTGGTGATCACGGGCTTCCTCGGCAGCGGCAAGACAACGCTTCTGAATCAGATCGTGGAGTACAAGACCCTCATGGCCAACCGGTTTGTCGCCGTCATTCAAAACGAGGTGGGGTCTGTCAGCGTCGATGAATCCCTGGTGGACAGCGCCTACAACGTCACTTCCATGGAGGAGGGCTGCGTGTGCTGCACCCTCCTCGGTGATCTCCGCCAGGCCGTGCGCCGGATCTGCCTCGAGTTCGACCCCGACATCATCATCCTTGAAACGACGGGTGTGGCCGATCCCGCAAATATCCTCGAGGAGTTGCCCGCCCTGGAGGATTTTATCCGCTTCGATTCCCTGGTGACCGTCGTGGACGGCGCCAATTTCAGCAAGACCCTTGAGGCGTACCCCGTTGTCAGATCCCAGATCGAAAGCGCCGGCTTGATTCTCCTGAACAAGGTCGACCTTCTGTCTGAAAGTGAAAAAGAGGATGTTGAAAAAAACATCCGCACGTTCAACCCCCGTGCACCGATCATACGGTCCGTCCACACATCCATCCAGCCGGGCCTGCTTTTTTCCATGGAGGACGACACGGATGTTCTGCACGCCCCCGAGCCGGAGGCAGCAACGGCAAGAGACGGTCATCACGACCACGCTTCCAAGGCGCCCGAGACGGATCTTTACTCCCAGGGCATCATCAGTTTTACCGTCCAGGTTCCGGGGATTTTTGATCCGCGCCGATTAACCCAATTCCTCGATCACCTCCCGGAATCGGTCTACCGCCTGAAAGGCGTTGTCCGGATTGCCGGCATTAAACAAGCACAGCTCGTTCAGTATGTATCCGGCCGTTACGAGTTAACCCACCACTACGGATCGGGGATCAAGCCCAACACTCTTGTCTTCATCGGCCGGGACATGAACAGGGAGGAACTGGAAGGCATTCTCAGGACATGCCTCGCCGATGATTGAGGGGAAAGGTTGTCCTAAGTTAAATCGAAGGGTGTATCGGCGACGGCAAAGGAAATCATGCGGGTAAAAAAAGACCCGGGCCGGCGAGGAGCCGGCCCGGGTGAATTTCCCCTTCGAGATTTTTTCATTTCGGTAAATGATCACCTTGAGGATACAAGTTCCTTGGTCAGGGTTTTTTGTCCTCCTCGTTGAGTTTCTTCAGGAGCTCAATGATCTCCTGATAGTTCGGCGAGCCGTCCTTGGCGTACCGAATGACACCCTTCCTGTCGATGACCACCGTCCGCCTGTTGAAGACGAAAACGGACCCCGAAGGGATCACGCCGAAAAAATCACCGAGATAACCTGAAATGTTGGAGAGGACCGGGAAGGTCACCTTCATGGACCTGGTCCAGTATTTGAGGGTGACCACATCGTCGCGGCTGACGCCCGTGACCCGGGCGTTGAGGGACTCATAGAGGGGGAGATTCCTCTGATGGCCCATCATCTCGCCCGATCAGATCGGTGTGAAGGCCGCGGGGAAAAACGTCATGATCAGGTGGTATTTCCCGAGGTAATCCTGGTTGTAGCCGACCGGCCGATCTTCCGTGGATGAGAGGTTGAAGTTCAGCGTCTGCTTGCCCAGGAGGCTATCCGCCTTGAAGGCTGCCCGGGCGTCCGTCACAGTCAAAAAAACAAATGCGAAAGCGACAAGAATCAGAAACGGGATGGTCTTTTTTGTCATGAAAACCTCCT
>CAZJPV010000113.1:0-2496 GCA_964547985.1 uncultured Syntrophaceae bacterium | reverse complement strand
GAAAACGGAATGTCCTTTCAATCATTCAAGGTGAGCTAGTAGATTCCGAGCGAAACGCCCCCGGACAGTGTCTTCCCCAGCTCGCGGCACTTCTCCAGCGTCTCTTCTGTGAGTTTACCCTTCGAAATCACCGGTTCATAAACCTTCTTGAATTGATAGCCGATGGCGATTCGCTCGATGCTTCTGACGGCGCCCGTGCCGTCGTTCCCGGCGGAAACGAAGACCACGTAAGGCTTGCGAAAGACCTTCCCCTGGGCGGGGTAAAAGGTCCGGTCGAAGAAGTCCTTGATCATCCCGGACATGTAGCCGAAGTTCTCCGGCGTTCCGATGGCCAGACCGTCGGCCTGTATCAGATCTTCTAACGTGGCGTCGCGGGCGTGCTTCAAGACGACTTCCGTGTTTTCAATGCTCCCGGCCCCTTCCGCCACGGCCTTTGCCATCCGCTCGGTATTGCGCGTTTGGGAGTGAAAGATAATCAGTATTTTGGCCATGGGCGAATTATAAAGAATCGGTCAGTGAATTACAAAGTCAAAATGGCGATGGCCGACCGTCTCCCCCCAGGCAGTTCCCCTTGACAGGAGACGGGAAAGTCATAGATGATAGACTCAGCGAACCCGGAAAAAGGCAAATTTATGGTCCCCCAGGATGCTTCATGGAAAAAGAAGGTTGTCACCCCGGACAGGGTGTTCGAAGAGATCAAGCCGGGGATGACGATCTTCCTCGGGACGGGAATGGCAGAGCCCCGCACCCTGGTCAAGCAGCTGATGGAGTCGAACCGCGCCAACCTCCAGGACCTGGAGATGATCCAGCTGGTGAGCCTCGGCGACACCGTCTCCATCGACGAGCGGTACTCACGGAAATACCGATTGAAAACCTTTTACTCGGGATGGGTGGCAAGCACCGCGATTACGGCAGGGCGGGTGGACCTGATCCCGAGCCGGTTTTCCCGCATCCCCTGGCTCTTTAAGTCGGGCGCCGTTCACATCGACGTCGCTTTCATCCAGATCACCCCGCCGGACGAGAACGGCCACGCGAGCCTCAGCCTCGGCGTCGACGTGGCCCGTTACGCCATGGACAAGGCCGCCCTTGTCGTGGGGGAGATCAATGAGAACATCCCCCGCACCCTGGGTGACACCTTCGTCCATGTCAATGACTTCAACTACCTGGTCCAGTCAACGGAACCCCCCATTTATCTCCCCCGCTGGCCTGTCCCGGAGTGCTACGACAGAATCGGTGCACACATTGCCGCCATCGTCGATGACGGCAGCTGTCTGTCATTTTCCATCGGGCCTCTTTACGAGGCACTGGCCTGTCAACTCTGGAACAGGAAGAATCTGGGGGTTCATACGCCGTTTTTCACGGATGCTTTGATGGAACTGGTCGAGGGGGGAGTGGTAACCAACCGCTTCAAGGGCTTTTTCAGGGGCAAATGCCTGGCCTCCTACGTCATGGGCACACAGAAGCTCATGAAATGGCTGGATCGAAACCCCTTTGTCGATTTTCAGCCTCTCGACGTTGTCATGGATCCGAAAAACATCGGCCAGAACGACCGTTTCATCGCCATTCTTCCTGCGAGAAAGGCGGACATCGCAGGCGGCATCGCCCTCCACATCGGGATGGGCAATGTGACGGCCGGCCCCGGTGCCGTCCAGGAACTCTTTGCGGGCGCGGCGCTCTCGCGGGGCGGGAGGACAATCTTCGCCCTACCCAGCCGCAACCTCAGGGGAGAGCCCAACATTGTCATTTCGATCGACGACTTTCCCAACCAGTTCTCCAATCGCGAGGACCTCGACATGGTGGTCACGGAATACGGCGTGGCCTATTTCTCGGGCCGGACAGTCCGGGAACGTGCCCAGGCGATGATTGACATCGCTCACCCCGGTGACCGGGCCGAGCTGGTCCGGCGGGCGAAAGAAGCACGGCTGCTCTATCCCGACCAGATCTACTTTGCCGATTCGGGTCATCTCTATCCCTCGGACATTACTTTCACGCAGACGTTCAAGGGAAACATAACCGTCCAATTCCGTGCGATCAAACCATCCGACGAGGAGGAGATGAGGCGGCTTTTTTACCGGTTCTCAGATCAGGCGGTCTATTACCGGTATTTCAGCCCGATCAAATCGATGCCTCACAGAAAAATGCAGGAGTATGTGAACGTGGATTACCGGACAGTCATGTCCCTCGTGGGAGTCATCAAGGAGGCGGGGGGCGAGCGTGTCATTGCTGAAGGACGATACGTCCGTCTGAAGGACCGGCCCTATGCCGATGTGGCCTTTGTCGTTGACGAGGCCTATCAGGGGCGGGGCATTGCCTCATTCCTCTTCGAGATGCTCATCCGCATCGCGAAGGAACGGGGCGGGATTAAAGGGTTCACGGCCGATGTCCTCGCCGACAACAAGGCCATGATGAAGGTCTTTGAAAAATCGGCACTCCCCCTCCAGGCCGTCCTTTCCGGCGGGGCCTACGAACTCGTCATCCCCTTTGTTGAGGAAGAAC
>CAZJPV010000112.1:0-2543 GCA_964547985.1 uncultured Syntrophaceae bacterium | reverse complement strand
ATCGATCGAAGAAAACTGCCCAGGAATATCGTGAAAGTAACCTGCGGAAATCATGAAGAGGTTGCCCGTGCCATCGAGGACATGGTCGTCCAGGGAGCCGGCGACATTGCCGTCACCGCGGGTTTCGGGCTCTATCTCGCCGCCCGGGAATCGGAAAGAATCGGGGAGAAAGGCCAAAAGGAAAGGCTGATGAGAGCCGCAGGCAGGCTTCGCGTCACCCGTCCCACCGGTTTCCACCTCGCCGCCCTTTTAAATAAATTGCTCACCCGCATCGACGAAGAAGCGAAGGACAGAGAGGCCTCTGTCGTCATCCTGGAATTTCTTAAGAGCACCCTGAAAAAACAGAGGGAAATATCCGACGCCACGGGGAAGCATGCGGAGACTCTTCTTCAGGCCGGAGATACCATCCTGACCCATTGTTTCGCCGGGGCGGGGTTGCTCTACATGCTCAAATACGCAAAAAATAACGGGAAAAACATCCGGGTCATTTGTACGGAGACAAGACCCTATCTCCAGGGGGCAAGGCTGACGGCCTGGTCGGTGAGCCAGCTCGGCATCCCCACAACGCTCGTCACCGACAATATGGCCGCCCACTGCATGTCCAAGGGGATGGTGAGCAAGATCTTTACCGCCGCTGACCGTATCGCCATGGACGGGGTGGTGGCAAACAAGGTAGGAACACTTCAGCTCGCCATTTGCGCGAAATTCTACAAAATTCCCCTTTACATCCTCGCCTACGGAGGGCCTGACAGGCGCACCCCGAAGGGGGAGGGAATCCCGATTGAGGAGCGGGATGAACGGGAGGTCCTTGAATTTTTAGGCACACCGATCAGCGGTCCCGACGTAAGGGGCTATTATCCCGCCTTTGATCTCACACCTCCGGAACTGGTAACGGGCATCATCACCGCGAAAGGAGTAGAGCTTGCGCGGGAATGATAACTTTTGAATTTTGAGTTTGAACGTGACTCCTTCCGATTCCGAAAGGAAAAAACGGAATTCGCAAAAAACGATCCCAATGACAGTTAATCGAGGGTTGACATTTTGCTTTCGCCTAATATATGGTGCTTCCCGGTAACGCCGGGACGCCATTGGAACCATACGATTTCCAGGGCATTCGTTGCTTTCTACCAGCGGATCGTCACTGACACTGCAGGGAAAAATAAATAAAGAAGGAGGAGAGCATGAGTCTTAAAAATGTGGAGAAGCCGGAAGATCTGAGCCAGGAGGACCTTGCCCGTTTCATCGTCGACATGTTCCACCGGATCATGATGCACTACACGATGTGGTATATGGAGACGGAGCATCAGCTCGGAATACCCAAGTCACTGAATATCCTCAAAGAGGCAAGAAAGAACAGTTATTCGATCCAGATGGACCGACTGGCGAAAACCCTCGGTTTTGAGATGAAAAACGGCATTCCCAAGGTGCTCCTCGACATGCCCAAGGAAAAACAGATCAACCTGATGAACAACCTTGGCGTGAACTGGCTGGCCAACGACGGTGTATGGTTCACCTGTGTCGAGGCAGCCCGGGACATGTTCGAAGCCAAGCGTTGCAACGATTCAACCTGGACCCGCTTTTCTCCTCTTGAGGCCTGGTCCATCAAGCAGTTTCTCGGTCTCCCCGAACAGGCAGGGATCGAAGGATTGAAGCAGGCCCTGAGGTTCAGGATGTACGCCCGGGTGAACGTCCAGTCCATCCTGGACGACGGGCCAAACGCCATCATTTTCCAGATGAACGACTGCCGCGTCCAGTCGGCCCGCAAGCGCAAGGGACTTGACGACTACCCCTGCAAGTCCGCGGGCCTGGTCGAATATACCACCTTCGCGGAATCGATCGACAGCCGCATCAAGACGGAGTGCATTGGCTGTCCCCCCGACAAGCACCCCGCTGAGTGGCATTGCGCCTGGAAGTTCACTCTGGTGAAATAAGAATAAAAGGGACGGCAGGGTGGATTCGAGGCATGGCCGATGAAGAAACCTCTGGTCACGGACCTCGAGGTCCGGGCAGCGTTCCGCCACGAAGGCCGATGACCGTGGCGTCACTCGGTTCAGGAAATCGCGACAAGAGAGATAGCTTAGAGCCCCTCAAGCAGGCATTGGCTTAAACGCAGGGTCGTTCGTCAAATCACCCTCTCTTTTTCGCGGGGCAGGCGGAATATCACGACACGAGGTAATTTTTTTTCAAATCGCTCGTGTCTTCTTTTGCCTTCAGCATCGATTCCGGGATCAGGTAACTTCTCCCCCGGTTGAGGACAAAAACGAGGCACCAGAGATCCCCGGGCGCGTACTCCCCCCTTTTTCCGACAATTTTCCCCACCAGTCGGTTCAGGGGATGCCCTCGATGTTCGACAACGACAAAGGTTCCTAATTCCATCTGACTGTCCTTACGGTAAAATCCCTTCCTTGCGATATTGCAAGGGAAGTGAAACTTGATACCGTCCTGTTTAATTCTATAGCACAGGGGTACGAGATTCACAACTCCATTGAAAATAAATTGTCCTGAACCATACTTGAGTTTACAGAGACTTTTATATCAAGTCT
>CAZJPV010000111.1:0-2554 GCA_964547985.1 uncultured Syntrophaceae bacterium | reverse complement strand
AGAAGCCTTCGCAAAAGGGTCACCCAGACCGCACAGCGCAAGCACCTCGCACAAATAGCGGCCCTGATTCTGGGCCGCTGTTGTGAGTTGAGAGTTGTGGGCAACAAAGACAGTGAAGAGTGAGGAGTGGTGAGTGGTGAGCAAGATTCAAATAAATTTATAAAGACCTAGATAGACTTAGATGGACTTAGAGAGACTTAGACAGACCCTTTACCCTTTACCCTGAACCCGATACCCTTTACCCAATTCGCTATTTTCCCGTCACGATCTTCGAGAAGTCGGCGACGCGGTAAAAGAGTCTCGCTATTGCCTCGAGGAGTGACAGCCGGTTGATACGGATCTTCTCGTCCTTTGCCATGACGAGCACACCCTCGAAGAAGCTGTCCACCGGTTTCCGGAATTTCACCAGATGCGCCATGGCCTCGCGGTATTCGCCTCTCTCCAGGAAGTCCTCTACCTTCGCCTCCAGTTCCATCCAGGCTTCATATAAATCCCGCTCGACGTCGGTCTCGAAGAGGGTGGGGTCGACGGAGCCGCCCTTGAAACCCTTGAGAATGTTCACCACCCGCTTGAAAGCGATGGCAAGGGGCTCGAAATCGGGATGACCCTTAATGTCCTCGAGGGCCCCGATCTTTAACATGGCCTTCCCGATTTCGGAAACACCCACTGTCAGGACGGCATCCACCACGTCATAGGGATGTCCCTGTGAGATGAGCTGGTTTTCCAGCCGGCCCCGGAAGAAGTCGAGAACGTCCTTTTTTGTCTCCGCAGGTGGCCGCTTGAGCCTGGTCTCCAGGATGGCCATACTCCGTTCGATGAGGTCAGTGAGATCCAGACGGTAATTCCTGTGCAGGATGATATTCAGGATGCCGAGGGCCTGGCGCCGGAGACCGTATGGATCGGCCGTCCCTGTGGGAATCTGGTTCACGCCGAAGAACCCCACAATGGTGTCGAGTTTGTCGGCGATGCTCACGATGGCGCCTTCATCCGTCTCCGGCAAATCCCCTCCCGCCTGGGTTGGAAGATAGTGCTCGTAAATGGCCTTTGCCACGACGGGGCTCTCTCCCTGGATGAGGGCGTATTCCCGCCCCATGATGCCCTGAAGCTCCGGAAATTCGTAGATCATCTGCGTCTCGATGTCCGCCTTGGCAAGACAGGCCGTCCGGTCCACCGTGTCCTTCAGACCCGGGTTAACCCGCTTGGTGATGTAAGCCGCGAGTTCCCTGAACCGCATGACCTTGTCATAGGAGGTCCCCAGCATGGAGTGAAAAACAACCTTCCTGAGTTTTTCGAAGTGCTGATCGAGCGGGACTTTCTGGTCGGCCTCGAAGAAGAACTTGGCGTCGGCGAGTCTCGCCCGGATGACCTTTTCATTCCCCCGGGCCACCACTGAAGGATCGCGGGCAAGGGTGTTGTTGATCGTGATGAAGTGGGGGAGGAGCTTTCCGGCTACGTCGATGACGGGGAAGTAGCGCTGGTGATCCATCATGGTCGCCGTGAGGACGTCCTTCGGGAGCTTGAGATAGTCTTTCTCGAAATTGCCCACGACAGCCGAGGGGTATTCAACAAGGAAGGTCACCTCCTCGATGAGCTCTTCGTCGCGGAGGATCTTTCCACCCGCACCGGCTGCCGCCTGATCGGCCTGTTCGAGGATGATCTTTTTTCGTTCCTCGGGATCGACGATGACAAAGGCCTTCCGGGTCTTCGCCAGGTAGTCCTTGATGCTTCTCACCTTGAAGGGGCGGGGGTGCATAAAACGGTGGCCGCGGCTGCGATCGCCGCTTGAAATGTTTTCAACCTTGAAAGGAACGATCTCGCCGCCGAAGAGGGCCAAAATCCAGTGGATGGGTCTGACGAAGCGGATGTCGAGGTTCATCCAGCGCATGGATTTGGGGAAGGGGATGGAGGTGATGAACCGGGTGAGGATGACCGGCAGAAGGTCCTTCGTCTCTCCACCCTTCGTTTTTTTGCGGGCCAAAATGTATTCACCCTTGTCGGTGGTGACGGTCTTGAGCTCCGAGATGTCCAGGCCCTGTCCTCTGGCAAACCCCAGGGCAGCGGGGGTGGGGTTCCCCTTGTCGTCGAAGGACACCTTTTTTGCCGGCCCGAGCTTTTCAATGACCTGGTCTTCCTGTCGGGCGGCCACCTTGTAAACAAAAAGGACAAGCCTTCTCGGTGTGGCCAGGGTTTTTATCTCTCCGTGCCCGATCCGGAGATTGGCGAATTCCTTCCGGATGATCTCCTCCATGTCCTTGAGGGTCCCGGGCAGAAACTCGGCGGGGATCTCCTCCGTCCCGATTTCAAAAAGCAGATCTTTAGACATTAATAACTCCCGAGTTATGAATTTTGAATTTTGAGTTTTGAATTCAAAAATGGCACAAGGCATCAGGCATTAGGCATCGAGCAAAAGGCCTGAGCCAATTTTGAGTTTTGAATCTTCTGGTCTGTCTGGTCCGTCTAGTCTATCTGGTCCATCTGGTCTTATTAGTTATTCTCACAACTCACAACCCACAACTTGTATGTTAAATTCCTGGCTCAGAGTTTAGAGTTTATG
>CAZJPV010000110.1:0-2555 GCA_964547985.1 uncultured Syntrophaceae bacterium | reverse complement strand
AGTTGTGAGAAAGACAAAATAGACTAAATAGACCTTAAAAAATAGTGGGTAGTGAATAGTGGTGAGTGGAGAGAAAGAACTGGAAGATCAAATAAATTAGAGAAATTCAAAACTCAAAACTTAAAACTTATAATTGGAGCAGGCTTTGCCTGCGACTAAGAAGGAGGTTGATTATGAATTTCAAACTGACGGAAGAACAGGAACTGCTCCGCAAGAACATGCGGGAATTCGCTCTGAAGTACGTGGAGCCCATCGCGGCGGAGATCGATGAAAAACAGATCCACCCGGCCGATGTGTTCAAGAAACTGGCCGAGGGAGGCTGGATGGGGATTCCCATTTCCACGCAGTACGGGGGAGCCGGCTCGGATTACCTGACAAGCATCATCGTCGTGGAGGAGCTCTCAAGGTCCTGCTCGTCCACGGGGTTTACTCTCTCCATTCACGTCGGTGTTGCCTGCATGCTGGTCAATCTCTACGGCAACGAAGACCAGAAAAAGAAATACCTGGTGCCGCTTGCCCAGGGGAAACACATGGGGGCTCTCGCCCTGACGGAGCCGGGAGCGGGCACGGATGTCATGGCCGCAACGACGACGGCATCCAAGGACGGCGACTATTATGTCCTCAACGGGACGAAGACCTTCATCTCGAACGGTCCCCTGGCGGACACCTACCTCACGTTCTGCTGGACGGATAAAGCCGCCGGCAGAAAAGGGATGAGCGCTTTTATTATCCCCAAGGGGACGCCCGGATTGAAGCCGGGAGAACACTTCAGCAAGATGGGTCTCCGGTCCTCCCAGACCTCCGAGGTAGTCTTCAAGGACTGTCGCATTCACAAGGACAACCTCCTGGGTAAGGAAGGCAACGGATTGGCCATGGCCATGACGGGCTTCGACCACGGCCGTATCGGAATCGCCGCCCAGTGTGTGGGCATCCTCCAGGCCGCCCTCGATGAATCCATCAGGTATTCAAAGGAGAGAGTCCAGATGGGAAGCCCGATTGCCCGGCACCAGGCCATATCCTGGATGATAGCGGACATGGCGACGGACCTCGCTGCGGCCCGGTTCCTCACCTACCACGCCGCGTGGCTCAAGGATCAGAATCAACCTTTCAGTAAGGAAGCCTCCATGGCCAAACTCTTCGGGGCGGAAAAGGCCATGCACCACACGATCAAGGCGGTCCAGATTCACGGCGGTTACGGCTACATCAAGGGCGCGAAGGTGGAGCGATTGATGCGCGACGCCAAGATCACCGAGATCTACGAGGGCACCTCGGAAGCCCAGCGAATGATCATCTCGGGAAATGTACTGCGATAGAGACAGTGGTTAGTGATTGGTGGTTAGTGGTTAGCAAGGGCTGAAGGCCCGGCAGGCCGAATGGCCTGAGTGGTTGGTGGCTGGTGATGAGTAATTAGCAAGGGCTAAAGGCCCTTCACCCGTTACCCAGAACCCAAACAGGACACTTGTGGAGTGTTGATATGGCGACAATTATTGCCTGCTTCAAATGGGTCGTTGACGAGGCCTACATCCGGCGCGGGTCTTCCGGTCAACTGGACTTCTCGGCGGTGGATTACAAGATCAGCGATTACGACCGGAACGCCATCGAGGAGGCCGTTCGCCTGAAAGACGCTGCGGGCGGCAGTGTGATCGCGGTCACCGTCGGTGTTCCGGAGGCCACGAAAGGCGTCAAGGACGCTCTCTCGCGGGGGACCGACCAGTGTTACTTCATCGCCGACCCCTCCTTCCGGGACCTCGAACCTTCCCAGACGGCAAAAGTTCTCGCCGACGTGATTCGCAATCGCACTGGGTCTTTCGACCTCATCCTCTGCGGTGAGGGCTCGAGTGACCTGTACGCCCAGCAGGTGGGCCCGAGACTCGCCGAGAATATCGGCATCCCCTGCTTCTCCTTCGTCCAGAAAGTAACCGTGGGTGACGGGAAAGTCACCGCCGAGAGAAGGACCGAGGAGGGGGTCGAAATCGTCGAGGCACCGCTCCCTGCCCTCGTGACGGTTCTTCCCGACATCAACATCCCGAGGATTCCGGGTGTAAAGGACACACTCATGGCCTCCAAAAAGCCCGTCGTTACGGTCAAGAAAGAGGAGCTTTCGAAGATTCCAGATCCCACACTCAGGACCGTCGGGCTTGCGGCTGTCCGGATGGAGCGGGCCTGTGAAAAGTTCGGCGTCGATGCCGCGGAGATCCGACGCTTTGTTGATGGGCTCAAAAAAAGAGGCGTACTCAGGTAGGAGGTGAAGCAATGGCCGGTGTCTGGGTTTTTGCGGAAAACATGGAGTTGACGCTGGAACTCCTGGGTATCGGGAGGACACTCGCCACCGAAATGGGAACGACGCTGACCGCCTTCCTCATGGGAGACCGGGAGCAGGCGAAGGATTACATCTCCCATGGGGCGAACGAAGTCCTGTTCATTCCGCCCCTCCAGGAAGGGCAGTCTCTCGACGCCTGCATCCCCGTTATCGCCGGTGAAGCCACGAAGGCGGATCCCGACATCCTGCTCTTCGCCGCGACGTTGCGCGGGAGGGACCTCGCTGCCCGGATCGC
>CAZJPV010000109.1:0-2576 GCA_964547985.1 uncultured Syntrophaceae bacterium | reverse complement strand
GCGTCCCTGAAAATCAAATCGCGATTGCGACGGCGGAAGAAAAAGGACTGGAAGTGAAGCCGCGCGGTCCGGAGTCCATGCCCCCAGCAGCACCGGAAGATCTGGAGAAGCAGAGGAAAGAAGAATTTGAGAAATACCAGGCCGAAGAGAAGAGCAAAAGGGAGGAAGCGGCCCGCCAGCTCGAACAAGAAGCGATGAAACCCGCGCCGTACTCACGGGAAAACGTTCGAAGGCAGACTGAGCTTCTGGATCGAGCCCAGAGAATCCGAGCCGGCCAGGAACCCCTGCCCGCCCCGAAGGAATGACTTCACCGCCCTTCTCGATCCGTTGTGCCCGCCGCGAACGTTCAGTCGACCGCCTTGAATACAATGTGCCGGTCAAGGTGCATCTGCTTGAGGAGATGGCAGATTTCCTTCGACACATTGGTCACGACCAGCTCCCCGCCTGCCTTCCGGAGATGGTTGCGGGCTGAAATGAGAACCCCGAGACCGATGGAGTCGATTACGTTGACACCCTCGAGATCGACAACCAGTTTTCCCGGCTTTTCACCGATAATCGAAAAAATCTTTCTCCTCAGTTCCTGCGCCTCGGAAGCAACGATGTCTTTATGGGGTGCGATGAAAATCTGTTTGCTCATGTTTCCCGACCTCAGTTACGGGATCTTTTTTCAACCCCATCAGATGTAACTCCCCATCAATACGCGGGCCTTCTTTATTTCCGAAAAAAGCATCTTCGACGAGAAGAGCCTCTCCAGGTTGTGTCTGTCCACCAGGGGGGCGTATGAATAGGGCAGGGCCTCGATCGTAAAGACGCTGCGCTTGTCCTCGTCGACGAACAACTTGGCTATCTGATTGGCCATGAAGAGCGCGACCAGGTGTTTGAGACGCTCCACATCGGCACCCAGTTCCTCCAGGGGCACAGAGGACAGGTGGTGATGCATCTCCACGGCATAGATCATGGTATCCGAAAGACCCCACTTCTCGAAGGCCAGCCGTCCGATGAGACAGTGATTGATGCCGAAAAGGCTGTTCTCATCGTAAATACCGAAACCACCGGCGTAGGGGAGCGTGTAATCTCCGGTAAACTCCATCGTGGGGAAGATCTCGGCGTTGACAAATTTTCCGACGTCGTGGAGCAGCCCGAGCGTGAACATGAAATCCCGATCGAGGCCCTCAAAGGCCCCGGCGACATGAGAGGCGCAGATGGAGGTCACGATGGAATGTTCCCAGAGGAGTTCGACAACGACATCGGTGAGAGATCCCTTTTTCCGGATGACCCTGGAGAAAGCCTTGTGGTAGACAATATTCTTGATGTTGTTCAATCCCAGCAGATGCAGCGCCTGGGTGATGGAATCGACTTTCTGTCCCCCGAAGTAGGCGGAGTTGGCCGTGTGCAGGATTTTCCCCGTCAGCACGGGATCGGCCTTGATCGCCGCGGCGATCTGGGAAAGACTGATATTGGGGTCACCGAGATACTGACAGACCCTGTAGGATGCACCGAAGTCTTTCATGCTGTTGGTAATCGCCCTCACACGCTTGGTGACCCCGGGACTCACATTTTCAAGGGTGAGAGGCCTCTCCTGGGCGAAGGTCACCGCCGATCCTGATGAAAATATGGAAGAAAGCCCCTCTGTGACCCTTTCCATCAGGATATCATCCTGCTCGTCCGTCCACCTTCCGGATCCAGGGGTATAATCACTGTTCTCGCTGGCGCCCGGGCCAACTTCCTGCGCTATTATTTCCGTCGCTTTAAGAGATTCTCGATCCCGCTGTCGCATTTAAGAGCCTTTCTTATGCTGTACCGGCTTGATGTTGTCTGGCTAAGTGCCCGTCTTCATATGGATTTCCTGCACAACTCGGCCGGCGATCCCCGGATTTTCCAATAGGATGTTCCAGGTCGTTATAAAAAATGCAAAAAGGGTGCCCCGGAAAGTCTTTCCCGGGGCACCCCGTAGGGATTTGCCTGTGCTTTTGAGGACGGCAAGAATGTCTCGTTCATTGGCGCTTAATTGTTTGTAGGTCTTCGGCATAATCCGCAATCATAATGCGGAAGCCTAAAAACCGAAAGTGTTGCACTTGCTTATTGAACTCGTGATTTTCGAAAATTCCTCTTATCCTCCACCGTATTGCTCAATACCTCTTACAACCCCTTTTTCTCGAACCACCAGAAAAGGGCAAGGCAGGCGACGACGAAGACGGGGATGACGATCCAGTGGCTGACACCAAGCACTTCCGGCAGGGTGATCTTGCCGAAGTTCCCCCAGGTATAGACCGTTGCCTTCAGGGCCGGATAGAACTCTGCGAAGACAGCCGCCCCGAGGATCATCCCGAGAATCCCCCAGATGGCATCCCAGCGGCCCTCTCCCAGGGCGCCGGCCTGCGTAGCGGGACAGTAACCGAGAAACCCCCAGCCGACTCCGAAAACGAGGCTCCCCAGGATCACCGGTCCGAGGATCGTCGGTTTGATGGAAAGTTTCGCGAGCCCCATGTCCTTGAGCAGGTACACGCCGACCATCCCGACCAGGACGGCCGAAAGCATGAACTTAACGATCGTCATATCCATGAGCCTCAAGGCCC
>CAZJPV010000108.1:0-2624 GCA_964547985.1 uncultured Syntrophaceae bacterium | reverse complement strand
CATGATTTCCGCAGGTTACTTTCACGATATTCCTGGGCAGTTTTCTTCGATCGATAATGACAAGCTTCTCACCCTCCAGGAAGACATTGTCTTCCAGGTCCATCAAGAGGGGTTTTTTCGTTCCTTCTTCTGCGGGTTTACTCACGTGTCTCTCATTGCATCAAAATGAACCACAAAATGGGCTTTTATCTGAGAAAACTATCTCCCAAAGTGCATACGGCGAACCGTGGGAGAACCATATCCCAATATTGATTTGGATGTCAATGGAGCCCTTTGTTAAGGGCGGATGCTGAGCGACCACAAGAGGCAGGAGAATACTATTCGAAGTTGTTGATTTTAAATTGATCTTCTCAAGTATACTCAACTCGCCACTAAGCGCTTATTTTGCTTGACAAAAAACCTGTTTGAGTATAGCGGTATTATTTGAAGTGATGCTCAGTCCGATTTCCCTGGGAAAGAAATCGTCCTTATGGCGATAAGAATTTTGAAAAAATAAGTTAAGGAGGGAGCAGATCGTGTATTTCGCAAAAGAATTACTGGACAAATCCAGCCGGCTCAGGAAGAGGTGGGAGGACGAGGTCAAGAAGGCCGTGTCGAAGTGGGCTGACCAGAAGCCTGATAATCAGTGGTCCACGGTTTCGGACCTTCCCATCAGAAGACTTTACACCCCTGAAGACATTGCCCACATGGACTTCGAGAAGGATATCAGCTATCCCGGACAGTATCCCTATCTCCGGGGCAACCAGGTGACAGGGTACCGCGGCAAGTATTGGACCTTCCGCATGTTCTCAGGGATGGGAGATGCCGCGACTACCAATACGCGCTGGCACATGCTCCTCAAGGAGGGCCAGACGGGTCTCAGCACTGCCTTTGACTTCCCGACCCTGATGGGTTACGACACCGATTCCCCCAAGGCCCGCGGGGAGTGCGGAAAATGCGGTGTCGCCATCGATACCCTGGAGGATTTCCTCGTTCTCACGAAAGGCATCCCCCTCGACAAAATCACAACCTCCATGACCATCAACCCGCCGGCAACGGCCCTGTGGGCCATGTACTGTGCCGCCGCCCAGATTCAGGGCATCCCACTCAACAAGATCGGCGGGACCATCCAAAATGACATGTTGAAAGAGTTCATCGCTCAGAAGACGCTCATGTGCCCGCCTGAGCCTTCCGTCAAGCTCATCAGCGACACTGTCGAATTCGGCACCAAGCACGTCCCCAGATGGAACACGATCTCGATCAGCGGCTATCACATCCGCGAAGCCGGTTCAACGGCCGTTCAGGAGCTTGCCTTCACGCTCCGCGACGGCATGGAATACGTGGAGGACGTCATCCGCCGCAAGGGTCTCCAGGTGGATGAATTCGCCCCGAGGCTTTCCTTCTTCTACAACTCACACATCGACTTCTTCGAGGAAATTGCCAAACTGCGTGCGGCGAGAAGGATCTGGGCGAAAGCGATGAAAGAGCGCTATAAGTCCAAGGACGAGAGGTCCTGGTGGATGAGATTCCATACCCAGACGGCGGGATGTTCGCTGACGGCGCAGCAGCCTTACAACAACGTCGTCCGGACGGCCACCGAGGCACTGGCTGCGGTGCTCGGCGGGACGCAGTCCCTGCACACCAACTCCCTGGACGAAGTGTGGTGCCTCCCCTCTGATTTCGCCGTGCAGATCGCGCTGCGGACCCAGCAGGTCATCGCCGAGGAAACCGGCGCGGCGAACACCATCGACCCGCTGGCGGGCTCTTATTTCGTCGAGGCGCTTACCAACGAGATGGAAAATCAGGCCTGGGATTACATCCACAAGATCGACGAAATGGGTGGCATGGTTGCCGCCATCGAGAAGGGCTTCCCGCAGCTCGAGATCTCCGATGCGGCCTACAAGTACCAGAGGCAGATTGACAACAACGAAAAGATCATGATCGGCGTTAACAAGTACGTGTCCGAACAGAAGGAAGCCATTCCCTTCCTGGAGATCGACGACAAGATCGAGACCGAGCAGATCGCGCGGTTGAATGCTGTAAGGAGAAAGAGGGACAGCAAGGCCGCCAAGAAGAGTCTCGATGACATCCGCGCTGCCTGCAAGAAGGGCGAGAATGTCATGCCGTACTGCATCGAGGCTGTGAAGAGCCTCTGCTCCGTGCAGGAGATCTGCGACGTCTATCGCGAAGTCTACGGCGAGTACCGCGATCCGGGTCTCTACTAGACCACTACGACTACGATTGAGGAGGGATAAAAATGGCTAAAAGAACATTACGCGTCATGGTTGCAAAACCGGGTCTTGATGGTCATGATCGCGGTGCAAGAGTTCTTTCGAGATGTTTCAGGGATGCAGGTTACGAGGTGATCTACACGGGGTGTCACCAGACGCCCGAGCAGATTGTCGCGGCGGCCCTGCAGGAAGACGTGGACCTCCTGGGCTTAAGCTGCCTGTCGGGCGCCCACCGATACCTCTACCCCGCGGTGACGAGACTCCTGAAAGAGAAGGGAGCCGACGACATCACCGTTATCGGAGGAGGGATTATTCCCGAACAAGACTTCAAGCTGTTGTATGACGCCGGGCTGAAGGCGATCTTCGTGCCCGGTGCGACGTTGGACTCCATCGTTGACTGGATCAACACAAACG
>CAZJPV010000107.1:0-2626 GCA_964547985.1 uncultured Syntrophaceae bacterium | reverse complement strand
CATGATTTCCGCAGGTTACTTTCACGATATTCCTGGGCAGTTTTCTTCGATCGATGATGACGAGCTTCTCACCTTCCAGGAAGACATTATCTTCCAGGTCCATCAAAAGAGGTTTTTTCATTTCGTTTTCCGCAGGTTTGCTCACTTGTCTCTGATTGTCCTAAGAGGTACCACAAAATGGGCCTTGTTAAGTGTTAAGGCATGCGCGAAAGCGCATGCGCTGAACTATGGAAGAAACATATCCCAATCCCGAGTTATATGTCAATGGAGCCCTATGCTCAGGACAGGTGCCGGGCGACCGCAAGAGGCAGGAGTGTATTATTCGAAGTTATTGATTTTAAATTGATCTTCTCAGGTGTATTCAACTCGCTACTAAGCGCTTATTTTGCTTGACAAAAGGCATCTTTAAGTATAAGCATAATTGTTAATATAATGTTCAACTGTATGCGATGAGGAAAGAAATAGTCACTGTGACGATAATGATTTTTGAAAAAATAAGTTAAGGAGGGCGCAGATCGTGTATTTCGCAAAAGAATTACTGGACCAATCCAGCCGGCTTAGGAAGAGATGGGAGGACGAGGTCAAGAAGAGCGTGTCGAAGTGGGCTGACCAGAAGCCTGACAGTCAATGGTCAACTGTTTCGGACCTCCCCATCAAAAGACTTTACACCCCTGAAGACATCGCCCACATGGACTTCGAGAAGGACATCAACTATCCGGGACAGTACCCGTACCTTCGGGGCAACCAGGTGACCGGCTACCGGGGCAAGTACTGGACCTTCCGCATGTTCTCCGGCATGGGGGATGCCGCGACAACCAACGCGCGATGGCACATGCTCCTCAAGGAAGGCCAGACGGGTCTCAGCACCGCCTTTGACTTCCCGACTCTGATGGGTTACGACACCGATTCCCCCAAGGCCCGCGGGGAGTGCGGGAAATGCGGTGTGGCCATCGACACCCTGGAGGATTTCCTCGTTCTCACGAAAGGCGTTCCCCTCGACAAGATCACAACCTCCATGACCATCAACCCGCCGGCAACGGCCCTGTGGGCCATGTACTGTGCCGCCGCCCAGATTCAGGGCATCCCACTCAACAAGATCGGCGGGACCATCCAAAATGACATGTTGAAAGAGTTCATCGCTCAGAAGACGCTCATGTGCCCGCCTGAGCCTTCCGTCAAGCTCATCAGCGACACTGTCGAATTCGGCACCAAACACGTTCCCAGGTGGAACACTATCTCGATCAGCGGTTATCACATCCGTGAAGCCGGCTCCACGGCCGTTCAGGAACTTGCCTTCACGCTCCGAGACGGCATGGAATACGTGGAGGATGTCATGCGCCGCAAGGGGCTCGACGTCGATTCCTTCGCCCCGAGGCTTTCCTTCTTCTACAACTCCCACATCGACTTCTTCGAGGAAATTGCCAAACTGCGTGCGGCAAGAAGGATTTGGGCGAAAGCGATGAAAGACCGCTATAAGTCCAAGGATGAGAGGTCCTGGTGGATGAGATTCCACACCCAGACAGCGGGATGCTCGCTGACGGCGCAGCAGCCATACAACAACGTCGTCCGAACGGCTACCGAGGCTCTGGCTGCGGTGCTCGGCGGGACGCAGTCCCTCCACACCAACTCCCTGGACGAGGTGTGGTGCCTCCCCTCCGATTTCGCCGTGCAGGTCGCGCTGCGGACCCAGCAGATCATCGCCGAGGAAACTGGTGCGGCCAACACCATCGACCCGCTGGCGGGCTCTTATTTCGTTGAGGCGCTCACCAACGAGATGGAAAATCAGGCCTGGGCATACATCCACAAGATCGACGAGATGGGCGGAATGGTTGCTGCTATCGAGAAGGGCTTCCCGCAGCTCGAGATATCCGATGCGGCCTACAAGTTCCAGAGGCAGATTGACGCCAATGAAAAGATCATGATCGGTGTGAATAAATACGTTTCCGAACAGAAGGAAGCCATTCCCTTCCTGGAGATCGACGACAAGATCGAGACCGAGCAGATCGCGCGGTTGAATGCTGTAAGGAGAAAGAGGGACAGCAAGGCCGCCAAGAAGAGTCTCGATGACATCCGCGCTGCCTGCAAGAAGGGCGAGAATGTCATGCCGTACTGCATCGAGGCTGTGAAGAGCCTCTGCTCCGTGCAGGAGATCTGCGACGTCTATCGCGAAGTCTACGGCGAGTACCGCGATCCGGGTCTCTACTAGACCACTACGACTACGATTGAGGAGGGATAAAAATGGCTAAAAGAACATTACGCGTCATGGTTGCAAAACCGGGTCTTGATGGTCATGATCGCGGTGCAAGAGTTCTGTCGAGATGTTTCAGGGATGCAGGTTACGAGGTGATCTACACGGGCTGTCACCAGACGCCCGAGCAGATCGTCGCGGCGGCCGTGCAGGAAGACGTGGATCTTTTGGGTTTAAGCTGCCTGTCGGGCGCCCACCGGTACCTCTATCCCGCGGTGACCAAACTCCTGAAAGAAAAGGGAGCCGACGACATCACCGTCATCGGCGGCGGGATTATTCCCGAACAAGACTTCAAGCTGTTGTATGACGCCGGGCTGAAGGCAATCTTCGTGCCCGGTGCGACGTTGGACTCCATCGTTGACTGGATCAACACAAACG
>CAZJPV010000106.1:0-2658 GCA_964547985.1 uncultured Syntrophaceae bacterium | reverse complement strand
AGTTGTGGGTTGTGAGCATAAAAGATAGTGAAGAGTGCAGAGTGGTCAATGGTGAGCCGGACCAAACAGACCTTGAAAACAGTGGCAAGTGATTGGTGGTTAGTGGTTAGAAAGAAAAACAAAAAGACAAAACAGACAAAACGGACTAAACAGACTAGAGAGACTAACATGCGTAAGGACAAAGGATATTATAAGAATAAATATCCCGCTGATAAGAAGGTTGATGAGAAGGTTGCCGAGGCGGTTAAAAAAAGGGCACAGAAGGGTGAGATAACCTGCGCGATTGCTTTCAACATCGCTGAAGCGACAGATGTGTTACCCATCGAGATAGGGTTTACCATGGACCGGTTGGAGGTCCCGATCAAAAAATGCCAGCTGGGTCTTTTCGGATACACCCCGATCAGCAGGATCATCCAGAAAGCGGAAACGGTATCGGATGCGCTGGAGGGGGCGATACGAGGGGCAATGATAGAAGGAAGGCTTTCCTGCGAGGCCTTATGGAAAATAGCGAAAGAATTCAAAATGGCAAAGATCCGGGTTTCCGCCGCCTGCGAGAAACTCGGCATCAAGATATCACAGTGTCAGCTGGGAGCCTTCTAGGCCCACGGCCCACAAAGCAAAAAAAGGGGGACAGGCTACTTTTTTAAAGGATTATTAAATATCTGAAATTACGGGAAAATAAAAAAAGTAGCCTGTCCCCTTTTTCTTGCGCTTACTACTAATCGCCAACCACTAACCACCATCCACCGGGTCGGAAGACCCTCTCACCCTTTGATTTCCTCATATCTCGCCAGCGTGAAGAGCATGTCCGCCAGGCGGTTGAGGTATTTGTGGATCTCGGGGTTTTTCACCAGGCCGTCATCTTTCATCCTTGCCGCGTTCCGCTCTGCCCGCCGGATAATGGTCCTGGCGACATCGATCTGGGCGGACACCACCGTTTCGCCGGGGTAAATGAATTCGTTTTTCAGCTTGACATCTTTCTGTAGGTCGTCGATGAGGTCCTCGATGCGCTGCACGTCCGCTTCATCAATTCTTTTTGAGAGTTTTTTAACATCCGCGGGAAGTGCTGAAAGCTCGGCGCCCATCATCAGCAGGTCCTTCTGAACGGCGAAGAGGATATCCTTGATCTTCTGACTTCTCGTCATGGCCTTTGCGACACCCATGACGGAGCTTGCTTCATCGAGGACGCCGTATGTTTCGGGCCTCGGATCGTATTTCGGAACCCGCTGTCCGCCCAGCAGGCTTGTCTCCCCTTTATCTCCCCTTTTTGAAAATTTCATTTCCGGCTCCTTTCGAGGTATTGGTGAACGATTCTGATCATCCGGTCCGCATTTTTCCGGGCGCCCTCGATGATCTCATCCATGGTCAGAGGCTTCCTGACGATGCCGTGGCAGTAATTGTCAACGGAGCAGATCGCAGCATAAGAAAGACCGAGTTCCCTTGCAATGATGGCCTCGCCCGCCATCGTCATACCCACGAGGTCAGCGAATTTCGCCATCATCCCGATTTCCGCCTTTGTCTCCAGTCTGGGGCCGGCGGTCTGCCAGTAGGTTCCTCCGGGGATGCATTCGATCCCACAGGCCTTGGACGCCTTGATCAGCTTCTGCCTCAAGGGCTCGGAGATTCCGGGGGTCACGTGCTCGGCCCGGTCCTTAAAAACGGTCAGTGGGCCCGAGAGATAAATGAAGTCGTCGGGAATGACAATCGAACCCGGCGGGAGATTTCTCCGGAGGGAACCCGTTGAATTGACGCCCACGACCTCTTCGATCCCCAGGCCTTTCAGGGCGCTGAGGTTTGCCTGATGGTTGATCATGTGAGGGAGGATATATTTTCTGGGGTCTCTTCCGTGACGGGGAACAAAGGCGACCCCCGGCGAGATGAGGACCGTTGCCTGTCCGAACTCGGTACGAATCTTTTTCTCCTTGAGGTCGCCGAAGGCATGCCTTCCTGTCAGAACCATTCCAGAAATAATCCCGATCGGTTTCACCGATTTCCCTTTCCCCTAAGTATGATTGAAGAACCCGTATTTTGTGGTTTGACCGCTTCGATGACGGAGGGCTATCCTTTTACCAGATAAAGAAATCCCTGTCAAAACACTTTGTTGCCCTTGTTTATGATGACCGTAGACTCCGGTGCTGGCGGCGGGCCATAGTCAAAATGAATTTGACAGGACAGATTTCTGATGGCATATAAAGCGAAAAAAGAGGGCACTTCGTGTTCATATATCAAAGGGTGCCCTTTATTTATCGGGAAACGACCGTTGCAATGGAGGTCATCAGATGAGCGAAGATTTAATTCATGTCACCGACAGCGACTTTGAGCAGGAGATTTTGAAATCCGAAAAGCCCGCCCTCGTAGATTTCTGGGCACCCTGGTGCGGTCCCTGCCAGAGGATCGCCCCCATCATCGAGGAACTGGCGGTGGAGTATAAGGACAAGATCAAGGTTGCCAAGCTCAATGTGGACGAAAGCCGGAAAGTCGCGACGGATCTGGGCGTCATGAGCATCCCCACGATCATTCTGTTCAAGGGCGGAAAGGTGATCGACAAAGTCATCGGCCTTGTGCCGAAGGACCGCCTGAAGGAATTCGTAAACAAGGCATTATAATAATTTAGAATCCGTACGTCCACCGCCCGGGAGACAATCATGCAAGGCATGA
>CAZJPV010000105.1:0-2729 GCA_964547985.1 uncultured Syntrophaceae bacterium | reverse complement strand
CCCCCCCAAACAGTTCACCGACGAGGAAGCCTGCCTCATGACGGAGAGCTTCATAGAGGGAGACGGTTCGGGACGAAAACAGAGGCGAGGAAGATAGAAACAAAAAGCCGGGAAGGTTGCCACGACCCGGCATGATCGAAACAGTGCTTGATGTCATAAACACGAAGAGGAGATTCCACGGGGATGAGAAAAACGACCATTCTTGCTGCGACATTGCTGCTGTCTTTCATTTTCATGGCGACATCCGTGATGGCTGCTGAAAGGGTGGTTGAGTTCAATGTCCCCGGGTGCAACACGTGAAGAAACGCCGGCAGGGTGAGTTCCGCCCTGATGAAGGCCGACGGTGTCAAGGACGTGCAGATTGACACGAACAAGGCCGTAGCAACCATCATCTACGATAACACAAAAACCAACGTTGAGGCTCTGTCAAAGGTTCTCAAAGATAAGGGGTTTCCCCCGAAAGGAAAACCAAAATTTCTGAAGTGATTTCATCAAAACATGAAGAAATACGAAGATGACTCCCTGGGAAAAAAGCCCCGGCACTCTCCGCCGGGGCTTGACATTTTCACCGTTTTTCCGCGCGCTGCATCATGAGCCCGCCTGCGTCATTTCGTCTCCTCAGGGCTTTCCTTTTCGACGAGATAGTGTTCCCCCTCGATTTTCACTTTCAACCGGCGAAGCTTCCGGATGCCTTCCAGGCTATCGAGGTCAACGCTCAGCAGACGGGAAATCTCCCGGTCATTGCTGATCGAGACGCGGCTGGATCGCCTCTCGCCACGGTACATGAACATGCGGTAATTGTAATAAGCCCAACCGGCCAATACGGCCAGGATAGCAAAGGTAATCAACCCCCCGTTTTTGAGAATGTCTATGAGCGCCAGGTATCCTTTCAGACCGAAGATCTCGTCGTAGATGGTCCGGACGCCGAAGACCCACAGGACCAGCGTGAAGATCGGCAGCAGGACGTAGATGTAAAGCACCCAGAAGGCCACCGTCAGCAGGCCCTCCACGGCCACGCGCAACCTGGACTTGGCCTCGTCGGCTACAATAATCGCAGGGTGTGGATTCCCCTGTCCGGGCTTTTCCATTTGGCGGTAATTCCTTTCCTTCGGAAGGCGACATTGAAAAATCCCTTGATGGCGGCCAGGGATGACAGGATCCAGTAGCCGGCCGGGTACCAGATGACGAAGAAATAGTACCGGGAGAGCGCCCTCTTTTCATAATGGTAGTCGATGATGAAGCTCGTCATAAACTCCAGCAGGCACGCGAGCCCCAGGATAGCGCCGTACCAGCGCGGGTAAAGGGGGCTTGCAAACACAAAGCCGCCCGCATCCATTTTTCCCTCCTCGGTCAGGAAGAGGATGTTATAACCTTCGACGGCCAGACCCGTCAGCACGGAGGCTGCCCACAGAATGACCATCAGGACGAAAGCGTGCGCCCACAGGATGCCGGTAAAATACTCGAGATAGACCGGCACGATCCGCCGGTACCGGACATCCTTGAAAATATCAAAATGCTTCTTGAGAACCTCCACCCCCCCCCTGGGCCCACCGGACCCTCTGCTGCCAGAGCCCCTTGATGGTTTCGGGGACCAGGATCCAGGCGATGGCTCCCGGTTCATAGCGGATGTCCCAGAATTTCTTCTGAAGTTTCCAGGTGATGTCGATGTCTTCCGTCACCGTGTCGCTGTCGAAGAGGCCGCAATCGAGAACGGCGCTCCTGCGGTAGGCGGCGATCACGCCGGATACGGTCAGGACCTTCCCCAAGATCCTCTGGGTCCGCTTGATGAGGCCGATGATGTTCGAATACTCACCGACCTGAATTTTACCCAGGAGGGTCGTCCTGTTTCTCACCCGTGGATTTCCCGTGACGGCCCCGACGCGCGGAAACTCGATGAGGTGCCAGGCCATCCACGTGAGAACATCTTTGTCGATCAGGCAGTCGGCATCGATGGCGAGCAAGAACTCGCCCCGGCTGACCAGGATCCCGGCATTCACGGCCTTGGATTTGCCACTGTTGGGTTCCAGATGAATGATCCTGAGCCAGTCGGCATTTTTTTCCACGAGGCGATCCAGGATTTCCGCCGTTCCATCGGTGCTCCCGTCGTTGACCACAATGACCTCGTAGTGGGGGTAATTCAGCTCTTTGAGGGTTAACACCGTCTCCTCAATGACGAACTCCTCGTCGTGGGCCGGGATGATGATCGAGAAAAACGGGTGGTGCTTGAGATCGGGCACGGCACCCTTTTCCCGCCGCATGCTGAAGAGCAACCCCCCGGTCATCCACGTAATGCTCATGTAGAGGGGGTAGATGAATACAAAAAGTCCGAGGATCTCAAAAAAACCCATGGGATTCCTATTTACAACCCATCCGCAACTTTTCATGCCCGGACGCTCGCCCGGGAGGCTTCAGGATCTTCACCGTTCGATCAGATACCGCGACGAGAGGATCGAAGCAATCGCGTCGATGTCGGGCTTGTTGGCAAAGACATCATCGGGGTAGTAAGCCACGTGACGGACGCCCAGCGCCAGGAGAAATGTCAGGTCGTCCCTCATCGCCTTATCGTCGAGCCACTGCTTGTTGCGCCAATCATAGGCCTGCAATTTAAAAACGACCCGGTCCGCCCGGCCCGTCTCTTTCACCGCCTCGTGGAGTTTTTCATACCAGCTCCTGGGCTTTGCGACCTCTTCCATGGCGGCATAGGCCATGATCACGGTATAGTCATAATG
>CAZJPV010000104.1:0-2775 GCA_964547985.1 uncultured Syntrophaceae bacterium | reverse complement strand
CTGTCTCCAAGGCAGAGAGACATCCTTCTGGCAGGCGGTGCGCTCAATCTCGTAAAAGGAAAGTCACTGGAATGATGGAGTGCTGGAAAGTTGGAATGATAAGTATATTAATATAACAAGTTTTTCAACAGCCCACTATTCCAATATTCCAATGCCCCATAGTTCCGCCTTTTGCGTAGACAGAATCCGGCGATGAGGACGAGACATGTCACAAACCAAAATTAAGGTAAAAAACCCCATCGTGGAGATGGATGGCGATGAAATGACCCGGATCATGTGGAAGATGGTCAAGGAGAAGCTCCTCCTGCCCTTTCTCGACATTGATATCCGGTATTACGACCTCCATGTCAAACACCGTGACGAGACGAATGACCGGGTCACGGTGGAGGCCGCCAGGGCCATCCTCCAGCATGGCGTGGGGGTGAAGTGCGCCACCATCACGCCCAACCAGGACCGCGTCCGGGAGTACGGGCTCAAGAAGATGTGGAAGAGCCCGAACGCGACGATCAGGGCGACCCTTGACGGAACGGTCTTCCGGAAACCGATCCTTGTTAGAAATATCAGGCCTTTCGTCTCCACGTGGAAAAGACCCATCACGGTGGGGAGGCATGCATACGGGGATGTCTATGACAGCGCGGAGATCCGGGTGCGCGGCGAAGGCCGGGCGGAGCTCCTTTTTACGCCCGCTGATGGAAAGCCTGCCAGGCTGAAAATCAAGGATTTCAAAGGGCCGGGAATCCTCCAGGGCATCCACAACACCGATGAATCCATATCGGGTTTTGCCCGTGCCTGTTTCACCTTTGCCCTCGATCAGAAGATGGACCTCTGGTTCAGCACGAAGGATACCATTTCAAAGACCTACGATGCCCGCTTCAGGGACATCTTCGAGGCGGAGTACAAAAAAAACTGGAAGAAAAAATTCGAAGAGGCGGGGATCAACTACTTCTTCACCCTCATCGATGACGCTGCGGCGAGGATCATCCGATCTGAAGGGGGAATGCTCTGGGCCCTGAAGAACTACGACGGTGACGTCATGTCCGACATGATCGCGTCGGCCTTCGGAAGTCTCGCCATGATGACTTCCGTTCTCGTCTCACCGCGCGGACATTTCGAGTACGAAGCCGCCCACGGCACCGTTCAGCGGCACTACTACAAGCATCTCAAGGGAGAGACAACATCGACGAATTCCATGGCCCTCATCTTTGCCTGGACAGGATGCCTGCGGAAACGCGGGGAACTTGACGGCACACACGCTGTCGTCCGCTTCGCAAACAGGCTCGAGCAGGCGGCGATTAAAACGGTGGAGAGCGGCATCATGACCGGTGATCTCCTCGCCGTGGCCAGGAAAAGCCCTTCGAACAGGCAGGTCACAACGGAAGGTTTCATAGACGCGGTCGCCGACAGGCTGCAGATGAGATAGTGGATAGTGCAGAGTGGTGAGTGGTTAGCAAAATCAAACAGACCGCGCGAAAAAGGGGACACGGGAAAAGGGGACAGGCTACTTTTTTTATTCTTTAGCAATTTCGTATATTTAATGATACATGTAAAAAAGTAGCCTGTCCCCTTTTTCTTCCAACCATAACTCAAAATTGGGGCAAACTCCTTTGCCCTTCGCCTTATGCCTCTTGCCAACTTAAAGGATCTGACCCTCGAGGAAATCGAGAAACTGGTCGCGAAACACGGCAAGGAAAAATACCGGGCGCGGCAGATGTTCAAGTGGATCTACCAGCAGGGAGCGGGTTCCTTTGACGAGATGACGAACCTCTCGAAGGACTTCCGGAAACAGATGGAGGACATTGCCCGGCTCAGCGCCCTCGAGATCGCCGCTACCCAGACCTCTGCGGACGGCACGATCAAAATCCTCTTCCGCCTGGAAGACGAGCTTCACATCGAGGGCGTTCTCATCCCGGGGAGAAATCACTGGACGCAGTGCGTCTCCACGCAGGCGGGCTGCAGGATGGGGTGCACGTTCTGCCTGACGGGACTTTCCGGTTTCAAGAGAGATCTCCTGCCGTCGGAGATCGTTGACCAGATCACCCGGGTCCGTTTCACTATGGAAGAGGGAAAGAAGGTCGGCAACATCGTTCTCATGGGCATGGGAGAGCCCCTCGTGAACTACGACAACACCCTCAAGGCCATCAGGATCATGACCTGCGACGATGGCCTTGCTTTCTCCACCCGCCGGATCACCCTGTCCACCTGCGGTATCCCGCCCATGATTCTGAAGCTCGGAGAGGATGCCTGCGTCAATCTCGCCGTTTCCCTCAATGCCCCGGACGATATGACCAGGAATACCCTGATGCCGATCAACAGAAAATACCCGCTGGAGGCACTCATCAAGTCCTGCAGGGACTACCCCATGCCGAGGCGCCGGCGGATCACGTTCGAGTACATCCTCATCGACGGCGTGAACGCCTCCCCGGAAGACGCGAAAATACTGGTCCGACTCTTCAGGGGCATGAAGTGCAAGTTCAACCTCATCCCCTTCAATGAATTCCCGGGCACACCTTATCGGGCCCCCTCGCGGAAGACCATCGAGGCGTTTCAGAAAGTCCTCGTGGATCACCATTACACGGCCGTCATCCGGAAAAGCTGCGGCAAGGACATCCTCGCCGCCTGCGGACAGCTTTCAGGCCAGAAGGCCTGAGCATAAAAGACAGTGAATAGTGGCTAGTGGTTAGTGATTAGCAAGACCAAAAAGACTGAAAAGACCGGATAGACTAGATAGACCGGACGGACGAAGACAGACCTAGCAGGACTTAGATAGACTTAGAC
>CAZJPV010000103.1:1704-2794 GCA_964547985.1 uncultured Syntrophaceae bacterium | reverse complement strand
TGAGGGATGATTTTCTCGACAGGTGGAAATGGTAGATCAAAACGATGTGCGAAAAACCCTCGACATCCTTCAGACCTTCCGCGTACTCGGGAAACACCTCCACCGATCCCGCCACCCCACGGGCGCCGGCCGGCTGTATGGGTGTGCCCTCAGGCGCCTCGAAAGGCGAATAGATGACCCCGACGGGTCGATACTGGATCGGTTCCATTTTCACAACTTCATGGATATATTCATGTTTTAGGGTTTGTTTTCCCCTTTGCCGCGTAGTGCCTGAGGGCCCGGTGGAGGGTCGTGGCCGCAAGAAGGGCGCAGTGCTCGTCCTCTTCCGGCAACCCTCCCAGGTGTTCCATGATCGCACTCTGGTTGACCCGTATGCACTCCCTAATGGTTTTACCCCTCGCGAGAACCGTGGCCGCCGAGACGGCAGCGTGCGATGTCATGCAGCCGTCGGTCGTGTAGCGGATATCATTGATTTTACCGTTTTGGATACGAAGAAATATCTCAACGGTGTCACCGCAGGGACCGGTCACCCTGGCATGGGCGTCCGGGTTTTCCATCACACCGAAATTCCGTGGATTCAATCCGTAATCGATCACCTTTTCTGAAAAGCCCTTGCCGGTCTTGGCGTTCAGGAAATCGAGGATCTCCCTGATGACAAGCTTTTCATCATCCAAAACCTCATCACTCCTTTCTTGTCGTGCCGGTGTCGATGGTGGATGCCGGATATCGGTTACGGATCGGGAATTTCAATACAGGCTTTCTCACAGATATCCATGAAGCTCCCCTGATAGGCATCCCGCATGAGCCTGGCGGCCAGATCTCCCGTACAATGGGTGGGACCGATTTTTGTGATCCCAAGCGACTTGAATTTCTTGATGACCGCGGCGATCTCGTCCTTGTTTTTATCTAGCAGATGAAAGCCCCCCATGACCATATAAATTTTTTCACCGAATTGATCCTTGACCTTTTCGACCATAGGGACGATCCCCGGATGGGCGCAGCCCGTGATGATTACAAGACCCCGCCGGGAGCTTACCACCAGCGCCTGCTCGCGCATGGGCTGGCCGTCGTATTTTCCGATGATCTCTCC
>CAZJPV010000103.1:0-1604 GCA_964547985.1 uncultured Syntrophaceae bacterium | reverse complement strand
TCCTGCAGGTCCCGTTTTCCGAGCATGGTGGGGCTTCGCAGCGCTCCTCCCTGCCGCAGCATGTTTTGCCTGCCCGGGGGGATAATCCACTTCCGCTTTTTGCGATGAAGCTTTTCGAGAAGAGCTTCGTCAATTTTTCACTTCCGCAGGTCGGGCAGCACACGCGTGTTTTTTCAAGAGTCATCCCCTCGAGAAATTCGGAGATGGTCCCGCAGTTTCCGCACTTGTACTCGTAAATCGGCATAGGCTTCTCCGGAGTTTTTTTCGATGGTCCTATGGGCGGGCGGCTTATACCTTGCCCCTTCTTTTGATCGTATCCTCACCGCTGAGGGGTTTGACGCCCACTTTCACCGGGGTTTCATAGACACTGATTGCTTTCATCCCCCTGAAGCGGGGCGTGATGGCGGCGAGCGTGTCTCTGGACAGGGGCTCCACCCGAGAGGGTCTCAAAGGCGTATTGATCTGGACTTCGTTGGGTTGAATGTCCCGGGCGAGCGCGGCCAATTCCCCGGCGCCGTCCTTGTTTTCATCGATGAACATGATCTGCAGGGCCATTCTGCCCCTGAAGGCATCCCTGAACTTTTTCAAACCGGTCAGGATATGCTCGAAGGTGATGCCCGATGCCGGCCGGTTGATGGCCTGGAGGGATTCCGGTGAAAAGGCATCGAGCTTGGCGACGACAAAGTCGGCGTTCATCAGGGCATCCCGGACGTCCTGATATTGCAGCATGGTGGAATTCGTCAGGACGGCAATGGGTTCACGCCTGATGTTTTTTATCTCTTCAATGATCCGGCCCAGGTTCGCGGCCAGCGTCGGCTCACCCGTTCCGGACATCGTGATGAAATCGACAGCCGCGGTGGGGAGGCGGTTCAACTCGCGGCAGATCTCTTCGGGTTCAACGTATGATTTTCGCTCCAGGGTATAAACACGGGTTCGGCCGAGCTGGCAGTACACGCAATCGAAGTTGCAGATTTTTTCCCCCTGTGAAAGCGGGTCGACGCCCAGGGAGGCTCCGAGCCGCCAGGAAGGGACGGGACCGTATAGGTATTTGAATGCCTGTTTCAATGTTGCGTGCTCAGGAATGCTTCAATTCTGATCAAAATCTCAGTGAAACTTTTTCCGGCGGCCGATTCTTTGCGGGCGTAAATGAAAGGGATCCCCTGGTCTGCGAGATCCACCAGTTCGGGCTCGAAAGGGACTCGTCCCAGGAAGGGTACACCGAGTTCCTGGGCCGCTTTTTCTCCGCCGCCCTTTTTAAACAGGTTTATTTCATGATGGCAGTGCGGGCAGATGAGGCCGCTCATGTTCTCAATAATGCCGATCACGGGGATCCCCAGCCGCCTGGCGAAGAATACGCTTTTGCGGGCATCGAGGATAGACATGTCCTGGGGCGTGGTCACGATGACGGAGCCGCTGACATCGGGGATGAGCTGGCAGGCGCTCAGCGGCTCGTCTCCCGTTCCGGGCGGCGAGTCGATGACCAGGTAATCCAGGGTGCCCCAGTTCACCTCCCCGAGCAACTGTTTGATGGCGTTGAATTTCAGGGGGCCCCTCCAGATGATCGGGTTATCCGGATCGTAACCCAGGAGGGCAAGGCTGACGGC
>CAZJPV010000102.1:0-2836 GCA_964547985.1 uncultured Syntrophaceae bacterium | reverse complement strand
CCTCGTGGTGGGGGATGTGCCCGCAGGCCGGGATGAGGAGTTTTCTGGCGGGACCCGTGACTTTTCCCGTGATGGATTTCACCTGTGCCGGTGTGCCGTACTGATCGTCCACACCCTGGATCGCCAGCACGGGGCATGCCACCCCCGGCAGATACGCCTCCACATTCCAGCTCCGAAATTCCGGTGAAAGCCACGTCTCGGCCCATCCGCGAAACATCAGGTCCGTGTTCGCGCCGTGATATTTCGACAGACGCCCGGGGAGATCGGTCGTTCTGTATATCTGCACGGCCTCTTCGATTCCCTTCACCGTTACATCTTCCACGAAGACGTGAGCCGCTTCCGTGGCAATGCCCAGAACGTGTTTCGGATGGACGGACGCGAACATGAGTGCCATGGAGCCCCCATCACTGTGGCCGACGAGAATGGTTTCCCCCACGCCGCACTTCTCAAGGACCTCTGGGAGGGTCGTAAGGGCCTCGTCGTGAAGATACCGTACGGGCCTCGGAAGGCTCACGGGGTCGGACTTTCCGTATCCCCACCGGTCATAGACAAGCCCGTCAAGTCCGGTCATCAGGCAGAGCGCCACCGGGAAGTCCCTCCACTGACCGATGCTGCCCAGACCCTCGTGCAAAAAGACAATCGTGGGTGACCTCCCGCTCAAAGCCTGTTTGTGCGGATGGACCCTTTCGGCAAAAAGGCGGTGTCCAGCGGCCTCCACATAAAAGGACTGCCTCGAAAGGACGCCTGTTTGGCTTATCTTCCCCAAATGGCTCATGGGATTGAAGTACGTTTCGATCTCCTGTATAAGTAAAAAAGGCGTTCGCGTGACTTTCGTCATGCACGAACAGGCCGTGTCTTAACACAATTTGCGGGTACCTTCAGCAAAATTGTAAAAAGAAATGGCGATCCCTCGCTGAGGTTGAGAATACCCCCCAGTTGAATGAAGGGACGTTGGAAGGAGGAAAGGCCCTGGGTACTGCAATCTCGAATACACCGTCCGGAACGGTTCATCGATGGAGGGTCCTGTGGGCGGCCTTCATCACCTATCTTCTCGACAGCTACGACCTGATCGTCCTGGCCATCGCCATGCCGGTCCTGCTCAAGGTCCTCGACATATCGCTGCCCGAGGGGGGACTGATCGGTTCGGCGACGATGTTGGGCGCCGTGGCGGGTGGGGTTGTCTTCGGACTGATCGCCGAAAATTACGGCCGGCGCTTCTCGCTCATCCTCGCGCTGCTCTGGCTCGGCATCTGTATGGGCTTTATTTATTTCATCCACACCTGGGGGATGTGGCTGGTCCTTCGGTTCGTCACGGGCATCGCCGTCGGGGGCATCTGGGGTCCCTGTTCCGCTTTGATTGCCGAACACTGGGCTCCGGAATACCGGGGCCGGGCGGCATCACTCGTTCTGAGCAGTTTCGCCATCGGAGCCGTGCTTGCATCTTTCGTCGGACGGTTCGTGCTCACTGTGGACTGGCGGTTTCTTTTCCTGGCCGGGACAAGTTCCATCCTCTTTGCCGCCGCGGTGGCCTGGATGGTGCCGCCGGATCCCCTTCGGACTGTTGAGGGGACGGAAGAAAAGGTACAGAAGATCGGCATCGGCGTGATCTTTGAAAAAGGGATCGCCCGGACAACACTGCTTGCCACCCTCGTGAGTTTCATCAATCTTGCCGGGTACTGGGGCGCGGCTTACTGGATCCCGACTTTCCTGACGCTCGAGCGGGGGCTCAGCCTCACGACGATGGCGAATTTCTCCCTATTCATGTATATCGGCATGTTTTTCGGATTTCAGTTTTTTGGGGTTCTCTCTGACCGGATCGGGCGGCGAAACGCCATGATCGTCGCCTTTGTTATGGTCGCGCTGTCGATTGCCGTCTACATCGTCGTTCCAAACCCGATCTTTCTCTTCTGGTGGGGGATCGTTGTTGGATTCGGGCTCCCCGGCGTGGGCGGCATCCTCGGGGCCTACTACGCGGAGCTCTTCCCGGAGCGCATCCGCGCCTACGCGGGGGGATTCTGCTGGAACACCGGGAGGATCGGTGCCATCCTTGCCCCTTACACGATCGGCTATCTCGGGAAGCATTACGGGCTTCAGACGGGGCTTGCCGTTACCTGTGTCGTTTATGTTCTGGGAGCGGCACTCCTGTTACTGATGCCGGAAACGCTCAAAAGGAAGGCTTGAAAGATGGAGCGGGAGATCAACATATCGGAGTTTCTCGGAAAGCGGACCTTGATCCTGGGCGATGTCAATACGGGAAAGACCACCCTGAGCCGAAAGATCCTCGTTGAATTCTGCCGGCAGGTTCTGTCATCGCGTATTGCCGTCATTGACCTTGCCCCGGAGATCCCTGGAGATGTTCTTGCCGCTAGGGGCCTGCAGGGGGTCGGCGGAAAGCTCCTTCCTCCGAAGGAAAGTGATGTCCTTTATCTGGAGGCATCGCTTAAGCCGCCCAGGCTGAGTTCCGGGACAGAGGAAGAGGCTCTGGAAATCGCACGGGAGAATGTGGCGAAAATAGAAGGGCTTTTTCAGGACTTCGGGCGAAGTGGCAGGGACATCCTCTTTATCAATGATATCAGCCTTTATTTGCAGGCGGGAACCACAGAGGTTTTGCTCAACTGGATCCGGAGGGCTAAGACAGTTATTGCCAATGGCTACTATGGTGAGAGCCTGGGATCGGGCGTTCTCTCCAGACGTGAAAAGGAACAGACGGGAAGGTTGAAACAATATTTTGACAAAGTTATCGAGCTGGTCGTTTTGCCGAGTTCAGGGCGAGGGGCCGGATGATGTAAAAAAACTATTTATATTCAAAGCGTTAGAGCGACATATTTTAAAATAA
>CAZJPV010000101.1:0-3080 GCA_964547985.1 uncultured Syntrophaceae bacterium | reverse complement strand
CATAAGCCCTTCAACGAAAGGCCCACATGCAATCTTGGTATATAATACTTATAATCGGCGCAAAGTCAAGGATTCTTTTAAAAAAATGCTTCCCCTTATGTCCAGGCCCGACGCAGATCCTCAAGGTTTTCGAGGAGAAGCCTGATAAAATCCGTTTCAAATTCGACCATTTGGGCGTCTTTTTTACGGAGCCAGTCCGAAAGCCAGGCAAACCTCAATCCGAGCACAAATTCAGGGAGTACGGCAAAACCCGAAGCGTCGAAACACCCAGCGGCCCGCATCTCCTCGATGAAACAGAGGGCCATGGGACCGGCGAGGCTTTCCGGGTCTTCCACCCCGATACATCCCAGGATAAGCGCCGCGTCGTATATCTCGGGCTTGTACCCCGAGAATTCCCAGTCAATGACGGCACGGATGCAGTCGTCACCCCAGATCACGTTGAGGGGATGGCAGTCACCATGGCAGAAGGCGACCGGGAGTTGCTCCGATAGAGGAAAGAAGCGCTCCTCCAGGAAAACAAAGGCGAGCCCGACGGCCCTTGCCTGTTCCGGGTTATGCCGGTTCATCCTCCTCATGAGGTCACGGACGAAGGCCGCGATGGAAAAAGGCCGTGACGGATCACCGGAGGGGATGCCGGAAGATATCCCTCTCATTTCGATGAGGAACCGGGCAAGCGCCCGACCCCGCCAAGCATCATGCGTGTAATCGGGCCTCTTCAGCTCCACGCCTTCCACGAAATGAGATATCTGCCAGAGGCCGCCGGCGGCCTTTGTGATAAAGTCATCGAAGCGGTTCCTGAGACATGGGAAAACACCCGGAAGCCCCCGCGTGGCGAGGAACTCGACAGCCGCGGCGATCACCCGCTTTCGCTCCAGCGTTGCCGGACGGATTTCCTCAAGGACGAACCGCCGCCCCTCCCCGTCTTCGACCACCGTGCGGAAGAGGCTCCGCTCGGGGCTCCCCGCGAGGGGAAGTTCGGGGAGGCTCCTCTTGAACTCCAGACCCCAGGGTCGCAGGACATCTTCAAAGGGTATATCTTTCAAGACTTGAACTCTGCCTTACTTTATATGAATGTCTTGGTAAAAATACCCTTTACCCTCTTCCGCCCCGAATAACAAGCCCGATGCCGCACGTATGAAGGAACTGATCTTTTTGATGATCATGTTCAGAAGAGTCAAAATCAATTGTTGGGGAACCGGGATCCGTGATACGAACTTGGAGGTTCTACCGGGGTTTTCATCCATGAACGACCCGTGTGCCATGATTACGGGTGGCAGAAAATGACGACAGGCATATTCATCCTTGTGGTGGCGGCGGCCTTTTTTCACGCCCTTTGGAACTTCTCAGCCCGCAAGGTGACGGGTAATCTCGTCATCATATGGCTTGCACTGTTCACAGGGTGTCTTTTTCTGCTTCCCGGGGTCGTTGTTCTCGCCAGCCTCGGGAAGATTCACCTATGGATTCCTTCCTCGGCCGTCGGCTACGTTATTGCGACGGGACTCCTCCATGGGCTCTACTTTGGCCTCCTCTCGCGCACCTATGAAAACGGTGAAATCTCCGCCGTTTACCCGATCCTGCGGGGTTCAGGAATCGGCCTGACGGCGATTCTCGCCTGGCTCATATTGAATGAGGAAATCTCTCCCGTCGGTTTGACGGGAATCGCCCTCATTTTTTCGGGCATTTTTCTGATGGGAATCCCATTCCTCAGGAGAGGAGGTGAGGTAGATCAATACAGGCTTGCGCTCTGCGTCGGAGTGTCGATCGCTGTTTATTCACTGGTGGACAAGGTGGGGGTAAGCAAGATGATGCCCGTTCTCTATATATGGCTCATGTTTCTGATTGCGGCGGCCGTCCTGTGGCCGGTGGTGATGAAGCGATACAGAGGTGAGGTGCTCCATACGGCCAGGTCTAATATCGGCCACATCATGCTGATCGGGATCGGATCGATCGGAACGTACCTGATGATCCTCTTTGCCCTGCAGCAGGCTCCCGTGAGCTACATCGTCGCTGCACGGGAATTTTCAGTCGTCATCGGCGCCCTGCTTGGCATGATCTTTCTTCGGGAACGGATGACGATCCTCAAGGCGTCGGCGATTGTCTGTATCACCCTTGGGCTATTCCTCATAAAGGCAGGTTGAGCAATGGACGTTGACCCTGTTTCTTGCCCGGAGAGGTTTGACAACAGAGAAAGGCAGGACTAGTTTTCACCCATCCAGAACAGTGTCAATCTTCTTTATCATTCCGGGGTCCATGTTGCTAATCCCTACCGAACTTCCCGAACATGTAAAGCGGGTCATAGTCCGCCCTCAGGCTCGTAATCCTGACCAGGTGGGATTTCTCCTCGTCGAGAAGCCTCTCCAGGATCTTCCTCTGGGCTTTGTCCTTTGAGAGCCTGGCAAGCTCCGTGTAGAGGAGTATGGCATTACGCTCGGCCTGCAGGGCAATCTTGCAGGCTTCTTCCACCGTTTTCACCGCCTCCAGCCTTTGAGTCATACCTTCACCCTTTGGGAAGATCCCCTCCCTGGCAATGGCATCGAGGTATTCGTCGACTTCAACGGACTTGAAGTACTCCTCGATCCCCTTTTTGAGGACCTTTTCCTTGAGGTTGACGAACTCCTCGAGGTGCTTGACCTCCTCTTTGGCCAGCTTCATGAAGAGTGCGCGCAGATCCCTGTCCTTGAATATGTTTGCCGCTTTCGTGTAGAAGCCGACCCCTTCTTTTTCCGCCTGCATGGCGAAATCAATGACACTGATGTCAACCTTTGCCATGTCTTGACCCCCCTGATGAGATGAAGGAAAAGCTGGTGTATTTGGGTACCTGACCACTTTTCGATTCAGAATTAATCTCGCCATATTTCATCAATTTGTCAAGAGAATCCCTTCCGCCCCCGTTGAAAAACCGCTCAAGCAGTTCGCCTCTTTTACGGTGGCTGATAATTCATTGACAGGTACCCCCTTTTCCCCTTACGATCCTTTCGCGGAAAAATGCGACCCTGGGAGAGGAGGCCGATATGTTCAAGGTGAATGAGTATTTCGAGGGGAAGGTAAAGTCCATATCGTTTAATACAGGCGAAGGGCCC
>CAZJPV010000100.1:0-3205 GCA_964547985.1 uncultured Syntrophaceae bacterium | reverse complement strand
AGACAAAATAGACTAAACAGACTAAACAGACCAGATAGACCAAATAGACTTTTAAAGTGCGGCAGGGCCGCGAATTTTTGAGACCCAGTAAGGAGGGCACTTCATGATGAAAAGACCTGCGCCGTCGATTCTTTTTTTGTTCACACTGGCCACTGTTATTCTTGTCTCCGGCACTTCCGCCATGGCCGTGGGCGTCGGCGTGAACTTCCAGTACTGGTATCCTTCCTTCAGCGGGGATCTTCGCGGTGACGGAGGCGGAACAAGCGGAACGGTCATGGACGTGGAGAACGACCTGGGACTGGACGAGGAGGGCGCTTATGCAATCGAAGCCGGCGGTCAATTCGGTAGGCACCATCTGAGCTTCGCATACACCTATTTCGACTGGTCGGGCGACCAAAACTTGGGAAGGGCGGTGGTTTTCGACGGCGCTACCTATGCGGCGGGGTCCAGGGTCCAGACGGACCTCAAGTTCCATACACTGGATTTCGAGTACCAGTACGATTTCTTCGAGATAGACACGGTGCTGGCCGGGCTGTCCGCGGGGGCGATCGCCAAGATGAAGTATGTGGAAGGGGATGTGAGTCTCGAATCCCCCGTCAATAACAGGAAGAAGGATTTTTCCTACCCGATTCCCATGGTAGGTCTTGCAGCCCACGTTGGGCTCATTGCGAACATCCTGGAGGCCCGGGGGAAGGTGACGGGGATCACCTATTCGGATACCACGGTCTACGAGGCCGATGCGGGGATCTCGCTCACCGCGATTCCTTTTACCGATATCGCAGTCGGTTACCGGTATGTGAATTACGACGTGGACGAGGACGGGGTGCTGCTCAAGACGCAGCTGTCGGGACCCTATGTGTCCCTGACGGTCGGTTTCTGATACGGGGCGAGAGGTGTCGAATAAAGATGGAGAAAGGGAATAAAATCAGGGTCGGTGTCATGCTGGCGGGTGTCTCCTCGGAGAAGGAGGTCTCCCTGGAGAGCGGCAGGAACGTCTTCAGCAAGATGGACAGGAAGAAATATGAACCCGCGGCCGTCTTCATGGATAGCAAGGGCGCTTTCTGGGAGATCCCCGTCAAGCTTCTCATGCGGAACAGCACCAGGGACATCGAGATGGATCTCCAGGAAGAGGCGACGCGTATCCCCTATGAAGACCTCAAGAAAAAATATGATTTCATTTACCTGGGTCTCCACGGTAAGTACGGTGAGGACGGCTGCGTTCAGGGGCTGCTCGAGATTCTCAATATTCCCTATACGGGCTCCGGGGTCCTTGCCTCGGCCCTTGGTATGGACAAATACACGGCGAGAAAGGTCCTCTCCATGAGCGGCATTGATGTGCCGAAGACGATCCCCGTTGAAAAAAGTGCGTGGGAAAACGGGAAAGCCGAGATCATCGCGTGCATCGACAGGGAACTGGGGTATCCCGTCGTGACGAAGCCGACCCGCGAGGGATGCAGCACGGCCGTCAAAAAAGTCGTCTCTGCGGCAGGGATCCCCGATGCGCTGGCAGCCGCTTTTGAATGGGATAACGTCGTCATCGTGGAGGAATTCCTCTCCGGTATCGAAGTGACCTGCGGTGTCATCGGAAACGACGACCCCATGGCACTCACCCCATCGGAGACTGTTCCGACGCAGGAGATTCTCTCGCTGGAGGATAAGTTTCTCTACGGGCAGGGGGAGAACAAGACCCCCGCCAGAGTCCCCGAAGAGGTGATGAAAAAAATCCAGGAAACGGCCGTGGCCGCGTATAAGGCGCTCGGTCTCAAGGTTTATTCGAGAATAGACATGTTTATCCGGAAGGACGGACGCATCGCCGTCCTGGAGCCGAACAGCCTCCCCGGTATGACGCCTTCGACGGTCCTCTTCCACCAGGCGGCTGCTTCCGGGATGACCCAGACCGATCTCATCAGCCGCGTCATCGAGCTTTCGCTCGAGATACATTCAGGGAAGAAGGGACCACTATAAAATACAGTGGTGAGTGGTGAGCACAAAAGACAGTAACTAGTGAAGAGTGGTGAGATCGGGCCGGTGGCTCCCGGAAGTGTTAAGACTTCGAATTTAAAGAGGTCTTGACAAAATTCTCAATGTCATTATATTATAAATAAATTTAAAAAAAGATCCCCTCGGGGAGATCCTGACATGAGGTATTTCAATCCTCTTCAGATATTCCAGGCGAAACAGATTTTTGATCAGGCCGAGAAGCTGACGCAGAAATATTTTCGCCTGAACCCCGAGGAGCTGAAGGCCAACCGCTATGACGTGAAGACCCTGGTCGAGCTTCAGAAACACGAGGTGACAGACAGGGCCTTCGCGCATCTTTGCCGGTATTTTATCCGGAAAAAAGAAGGGCCGGACAGGACCCGGGAATTTCCCCACTATCGGGTCTGCCTTCAGGATCACCGGATCCTGGATGCCGTTGACCGGGGAAAGTCTTTCATAAAATATGAGCCTTTGATGCTCTATATTGCCGTCCATGAACTGACGCATGTCATCCGGTTTTCGCACGGCCACAGTAATTTTGATGCCCCAGAGGCGGAAAAGAAGCATGAGGAAGAAAAGGTCAATGCGTTTACCCAGAATATTCTGGGTTCCGTCCCCGACCGCGGCGTCATGATGGTGATGGATTGCTTCAACAAGCGTTATGATATGAATGCCATATTTCAGAATTAGAATCAGTGTCCGGGAGGTTTGACACATGCCCATTTACGAATATCAGTGCAGGAAATGCGGGAAATCATTTGAAATCGTCCAGCGAGTCTCGGAGCCCGAGCTCAAATCCTGTAAATTCTGCAAAGGCCCCGTGAAGCGGTTGATGTCCGTTACGTCATTCCAGCTGAAGGGGTCCGGCTGGTATGTAACCGATTACGGTGGAAAGAAGCCCCCGGCCGTTGAGAAGGAAAAGAGCGAATCGCCCAAGGAAACAGCACCGAGTCCAACGCCGGCAGCCGAGACGGATAGCAAAAAGGAGTCCTGACACACCGGGATGGCCAGCATTATAAAAGGGTGGTTTCTCGAGGAAACCACCCTTTTTATTTAGCCTCTTCTGTCAGCCTGCTACTTAACACCGATGGCGGATGACTTAAGCCCCTGGCCTGTGCGCCAGGGTCTCGTCGATGAATTGCTTCATTTCGGTTAGAACCGTCGATCGGGCCTCGTGGTGGGGGATGTGCCCGCAGGCCGGGATGAGGAGTTTTCTGGCGGGACC
>CAZJPV010000099.1:0-3358 GCA_964547985.1 uncultured Syntrophaceae bacterium | reverse complement strand
TAATAATTTAGAATCCGTACGTCCACCGCCCGGGAGACAATCATGCAAGGCATGAAATTTCAAAAAAGGATTGAATTAAAGGATAACAGGATGGCCAGGTCGGTTATTATCGTCGGCCTTGTTTTATTGTGGCTTTTCACGGCTTCCGGCTGCGCCTGGTGGGATAAAATGTGGGGCCGAGGCGAGGAGCGTGTCAAAACCCCTGACAGCCTGTACAGCCGGGGCAAAGAATATTACGACAAGAAAGATTATGACAAAGCCATCGAGGCCTTCAGGCGGGTCAAGGAGGAATACCCCTTAAGCCAGCTCGCCATCATGGCCGAACTCGGCATTGCCGACTCTTACTTCAGTGATGAAAAATTTGTGGACGCCCAGGTGTTCTACGGCGAATTTATCGAGCTTCACCCGATTAACCAGAGTGTTCCCTACGCCATGTACCAGGTCGGTATGTGCCATTTCAACCAGATGGAAACGATTGACCGTGACCAGACGGAAACGGTGAAAGCCCGGGCGGCGTTTGAACGGCTAATCACTCGCTTCCCCAACAGCAAGTTTTCTTTTTTGGCTGAGAAAAAATTAAGAGAATGCAAGGAGCGGCTGGCCGAGCATGAATTTTACGTGGGCCATTTCTACTTCAAGACCAAGAAGTATTACGCGGCCATGAGACGCTTCGAGGGTATCGCGAAAAATTACCCGAACCTCGGCCTGGATTACAAAGTGAATTACTTCCATGCCGAGTCGAAGAGACTCTGGGAGAAGGAAAAATTGGAGAAAAAGGAGCCAGCGAAGGAAGACGTGGGAGGGATTATTCGAGCCCCTGTGGAACAGTAAGAACGCAGTATGTGTTTATAAAAAAGCCGGTGGTACCTTGAGGGTGTTGACCGGCTTTTTATATATTCTGACGCTTCTTGATCTCGACGATCACCTGGTGGGTGCAGCGCTCGGGGTCCCGGGATGTTTCAATCACGATGTGAGAGCGGACAGGGATCTCATCGATTGGCTCGAAATCCCTTTTCTGGGCATCCAGGATGTCCGTCCTGCCGTCCGAAACCTCACCCTTCTCTGACATTCGTTCCCACAGCCTCTTCTTGATCAGCGTGTCGGGCAGAGTGCATTCAAGAATGAAGAAGTCTGCCTGAAGCTCTGCCGCGATTTGAGCGGCCCTCTGCCGCTCCATCCTGCTCTTGAATGACGCGTCCATGATCACGGACCTCCCCTCTTTGAGCTTGGATGCTGCCGCCTCGCAGGCCCTGTCGTAAACCTTTCGCGAGACCTCTTCGGAGTAAATGCCTTTTCCGAAGTCGTCATAGCGGTGTTCCGCGGGCGCGATATGGAGCATGGCCTTTCTCACGACGTCCATCCGGATGAGGTCGGCATCAAACCGGGAGGCGAGATGGGAGGCCAGCACGCTCTTTCCCGTTCCCATGAGCCCCGCTGTGAGGATGAGTGTCTTTCTCTCCGGGCGGGACGCGTAAGTGTACGCCAGGTCGAAGTAGCGGGAGGCAAGTTGCCTCGCTTCTTCCCTGTCCTTTTCTTCGATTGCCTGGTCATCGAGGCGGAAGCCGATGACTTTGCCCCGGACATAGGCGTAGTAGGTCCTGTAGAAATTGAGAAGCTTCGCAAGCTCGGTGTCACCGGAGTGCCGCACATAAGCATCAACGAAAACCCTCGCGTGCTCCGGATAGCCATTGAAATCCAGATCCATGGCCAGGAAGGCAACCTCCGCGGCCACGTCGGCGAAACGGAATCGCTCGTTGAATTCGATGCAGTCAAAAATGACGATGCCGTCGGTCATGCAGATATGCTCGATGTGGAGATCCCCGTGGCAGTCCCGGATCCGGTGCTCCTTTACGCGCTTTTCAAAGAAAGCTCGATTCCTGTCCATAAAATCATTGATGAAGGATTGAATAAACCGGTATTTTTTCTCGAGGATGGTAATCCCGATGTATTTCTCCGTCTGCTCGAAATTTTCGTCCTGGTTCTTCCTGATGACATTCAGTCCGCCACTTTCGTCGATCCTGCCGCCCGTTTCCGCCTGTCGGTGAAAGTCGGCAACCCTGCGAGCGACGCTCTCCATCTCTGAAGGGATGACCCTGTTCTCCGAAAGAAGTCTTTTGAGCATCCTGTCCTCGGGAAGACTTCTCATTTTTACGGCGTACTCGATGACCTTCCCGCGCGGGCCCATGACGACCTTACCGCCGGTCGTCTCGCTGATTTCGACGAGTTCGAGATAGTAGTCCGGTGCCAGCCGTCTGTTCAACCGCAGCTCCTCCCCGCAGTAAAACTTTCTTTTCTCGAGGGTGGTGAAATCCAGGAAGCCGAAATCCACGGCTTTCTTGACCTTGAAAACGTAATCGCCCGCGATGAAGATGAAGGAGATGTGTGTTTGAAGGACCTCGACGGACGACGGCCTGTGAAAATAGAAGTCAGGACGGCTCATTGCGTCAACGAGTTTTGGATGGGTCATGGCTTTTTCTCTCTTATCTGCCACGGAAATCGGGTTTTCTTTTTTCCATGAAGGACCGGAAGGCTTCCTTCATGTCCTCCGAGGCAAACAGGACCATGTTCTTGTGCTTGGCGAGATTCATCCCGTCCTGCACGGAGGCATCCCTGCTGACGTTGAGGACCTCCTTCGTGGCCTGGACGGCGAGAGGCGCATTCCCGGCGATCTGAAGAGCAAGGGCCCGAGCACCTTCCATCAGGGCATCCCGGCTGGAATAGACGGTATTCACGAGCCCCATCTTCTCGGCCTCCTTCGCGTTATAGAATCGGGCCGTGAAAGCCATCTCACGGGCAAAGCCCTGGCCGATGACGTGAGGCAGGCGCTGGAGCACGCCCATGTCCGCCACAAGCCCGACCGCCGCTTCCCTTAATGAGAAGGTGGCGTCCTCCGAGCACAGGCGGATGTCGCAGGCGGAGATGATGTCAAGCCCGCCGCCGATGCACATCCCGTGGACGGCCGCTATCACAGGTTTCGTACAGGCCTCGATGAGGTCACAGGTGTCGAAGAGGACTTTCAGCTTTTCGGGGAACTCGAGACTTCCTTTTGGCGAGCCGTCAATCCCCGATGAAGTAAAAGCTTTGAGATCAAGCCCGGCGCAAAAGGCCTTGGCCCGGCTGCAGAGAATGACAACCCTTACATCGTCGCGCGCTTTCACCTCCCGGAGGGCTTTCACTATTTCCGTCGAGAAAGAAACGTCGAGGGCGTTGAGACTCTCTGTCTTTGCCATGGTTATCGTCGCAACATAATCTTTGACCTGAAGATCAATAAATTTGTAAGACATCATTTCCTCCTATGACCCGCAGGGCCAAGCAAAGGGTCAAGGGTTTCTCTTGTCTATCTAAGTCTGTCTAAGTC
>CAZJPV010000098.1:0-3378 GCA_964547985.1 uncultured Syntrophaceae bacterium | reverse complement strand
GTTTCCGTGATAGGGTTGCTTCCGTCTTCATGAGGAGGGCGAGTTCCTCGTCCACAAAGTCCGTGTAATCAATAACTTTCCCGCAGTTCGTGCACACCAGATGGTGATGGTGGGCTTTGCCCTTGATCTCATCGGCGAGCTCGTATCTGGCCCTGCCGTCACCGAAATCGAATTTGTAGACAAGCCCGAGATCAACGAGCATATCCAGGGTCCGGTAAACCGAAGCGAGTCCAATCGCGGGGTAGGTCCGATGGACCCGCATGTAAGTCTCCTCCGCGCTCAGATGATCACTGGCCCTGGAGAGAATGTCGAGAATCGCTTCCCGGCCCACGGTCATCCGGTATCCGAATCCCCTCATTTTCCCGTGACACCACTGATATCGTCTTCGAAATTCATGTTTCATAGGAAATGCAAATGATAATCATTTTCATTTGTAAAATAATTCAAAATATCCCCCCTGTCAAGTCTTTTTATCGGTTGCCTCGAAAAAAATACATATTTACAACACAAATATTCAATAAAAAAGGGCACATGCGGGTTGTCCCTTACAAATGCCCTTTCTCGACAAAATCTCTTTAAGTCGTATGGTTCAGGAAAAACTCAACGGCTAAATACTCTTCAAATTGAGCGTTTTTTAAGCTAAGGCCGTTCCCCCTTTGTGCCTCTCCGCCTCTTTTTTCAATCCTTTTCGGCTTTTTCTTCCGCCACCTGCGAGATGGGATGACCGGAAACAACAAATCAGGTTTCCCTTTCGCCCGGGCCTGAAACCGGATGCCTGAGGTCTACTCTTTCTTCATCACCTTCACCATGATACTGCGGCAGCATTCGGCGTTCTTGATGAGGAACGCTTCCGGCCGTTCGGTCACCTGGTACTGCCCGTTGGCCTCGATGATGAGATCGTCCTTCGTCAAACCATCCTTCTTGTCGATAATCATGAAACGACCGATGGGAATGCCCGCTTCTTTCAGAACTGCCATAAAAACCCCCTGTAAAAAATAAAATTTTGAAAAACCGGAATGATGGAATATTGGGCCAAAAGAACTCTCTACGATTCCATTCCTCTGATCACCATTGTTCGATTACCCCCGCCATTCCAATTCTCCATTCAAATCAGTATGATTCCGGTCCAGGTGACACTGTTTTTCACCGGAAGCCCCGATACGGGTAAGCCAATCTTCTCGAGGGTCGAGAAGACATCGATCCCCATGGCTTCCATGGAAGGCCTGGCCTTGAAGGGAAACCGGCACCTGGTTTCCCCTTGAACGGCCACACACTCTTCACAGAGCCTGCAGCAACCGCCGATGAGCCCCGTGGCAAAGTGCAGGCCGCCCTCGAAGGCCATCTTTTCCCCTTTGTTCACAAGCTCGTGGAGCTTATTCGCCGGGCCAAAGACATCTTCTGATAATTTGCCGCCGGACTGCTCCGGAATCGAGGCCGAGACCTGGATCAGGATAGCCCGGGAAAACCGCGCAAGGGCCCTCCTGAAATCTTCAATGGACGGGAGATTGGGTGGACACATAAGATTGCGCCCATAAGTGTCGCAAAGAGGGATCTGGCATTTCAGGCGGACCCGCTCGTCAACGACGATGCTTCTTGCGGGGACCAGGCGGACCTCCGAGGCACCCTCGTCCTTCAAGGCGTTGAAGATCCTCTCCAGGAGTTTGTTCCGGCTTCCCCCCATGGAAGTCCCACGCCTTGTTTTTTTTGTTTTACTTCTTGTTCCGATCTTAGCCACGAACCTCCACCACGTAGCTGCTCTTCGTCAGCTTCTCGATACCATTTTCAGTAACGACATAGGAATCCTCCACCCCGACAATACCCTCGCCGGGGAATGTGAACTTGGGCTCGAGAGCGAGTGCGATCCCGGGCTCTAGGATTCCCTTTCCATTTCTTGACAAAATGGGGGTTTCATCGAGTTCGATTCCGATGCCGTGCCCGCAGAAACCGGCTTTCTCGCTGCCGTAACCCATAAAATGATCCGTCAGCCCATTCTTGGCGGCAACCTTTTCGGCCTCCATATAAATCTCTCCGGCCGCAACGCCGGGCCGGATCAGGCCTTCGAGCACCTCCAGGATTTCCACAGACACCCGGAAGGCACGATTGAGCTTTTCCGTGAGCCTCCCCACGCAGAGGGTCCGTGTGATATCCGCGTTATAGCCGCGAAGTGTCGCCGCCATGTCAACGATGACGGGATCGCCCTCTCGGATGATTCTGAACCCCGCACCCGCCGGAAGCCCGAGGCTCGTACCCCGCCCGCCTTCCGTCGTGTCAACAAAGGCTGGCTCCGCCGCATCCGGTCCGGAAACGACGGGCCCCCAGTACATCTCGGCATTGAAGGCCCGCAGGCGAACAAGGCCGGGATGACCCTTGACACGGGCCGCCGCTTCGATCCCGGCCGCGAACTCGACCTCCGTCATACCCTCGCGCAGTGTCCGCCTCGCCGTCGCGATCATGTTATCAGCAAGCATCGCCGCCTCGCGGAGGATCGCGATTTCATATTCGGACTTGACCGCCCGGATGGACTGGACGGCGGGCGAAATGTCGACGACGCCTGCCGGCTTGAGGACGCTCTCGAACCGGAGGTACTGGCTGACGGGCAGGACGTCGAGTTCCATACCGAGCCGCTTCGGTAATGCGATGCCGTGCTCTGAAAGTAAGGCGGCCAAGTCCTTCGGGCTGCGCGCGGGCAGGACCCGCTCGAGCGCCGTCTCTCCGGTGACGCGGTTGATGTTCTTGCGGACAAAGAGAAGGGGCTTCCCGGAAGCCGGGATGAAGAGCCAGCCCTGGGGTACCGTACCGGTGAAGTAGTAAAGGTCGGCATTCTGCGCGATGAGGGCGGCGTCAATCTCCTGCGAGGCCATGAATTCCTGCAGGGCCCTGACGCGACGATCCAACTCTTCTCTGGGCGTTTTTTCCACCCCTTATCCCTTATCCGTCTCTGAACATCGATACGGCGAAGTAAAAAGTCCCAGATACAAGGCGCGCCAGGCCGAGGAGTGAGGCGTACTATGAACGTACGTCGCAGCGACGCAGGCCGCAGCGCAACGCAGCAGATGGGCTTTTTACAATGCCGTCAGAATTCGATTCCCGCCCGTTCCTTGATCCCCTGTGAATAATGATGCTTGATCTCCCTGACTTCGCTCACCGTGTCTGCCAGATCGATGATCTGCTGAGGGGCGTACCGGCCGGTGAGGACGACGGTGACCTTCTGGGGCTTGTTCCTGATGATCTCGAGAACTTCATCGAGTGGAACGAGCTTGAAATCCACCGCCACGTTGATCTCATCCAGGATGACCATATCGTACTTTCCCGATGAAATGGTCTCCCTGGCCAGGTTGAGCCCGGCCCGGGCCAGGTCGATATCGACCTGGGCGGGAT
>CAZJPV010000097.1:0-3528 GCA_964547985.1 uncultured Syntrophaceae bacterium | reverse complement strand
GCCCGCAACGGCAGGCGTCATGGCGAAAGGTCAGTATGAATTCGGGACCTCCCAAAAGGAAATCATGATTGTCACGACGGGCGTTATGAAGGTGAAGCTTCCCGGGTCAAAAGAATGGAAGACCTTCAAGCCCTATGAACGGTTCGAGGTGGGGGCAAACCAGAAATTTCAGCTCGATATCAGTGAAGACGCTTCCTATGTCTGCCTTTACAGGTAAGGTCACCTGACGAACCCGCAGTGTCCATTTTAAAAGGCCGGCATACCCCTCCAGGGGGAGAATCCTGAAATATCAAATTATCAAAGCCTGACCCCGAATGGGTTTGTTCGCGTGCCTAGAGTTTGAATGCCTCCACAAGGGCATCCATGTGCTCTCCCTTCGCAAGGCGTTTGATACGGGAGAAGCCCGCCTGCGACAGGCCGGAGTGGATTTCATCAAAGGTATAGGTGCCGCCGCCGGACGTGTTGATCAGCATATTGACGGCGAAGATGGCTCCGTCCCTCGGATGAACCCGGCTGGATTCCATCACGTGATCGCGGATGACGATCCGCCCCCCCGCGTCCAGCGAACGGAATACTTTTTTGAAGAGGGACAGATTCTGTCCGGGGCTGTTCTGGTGGATGACGGCGGAGACGAAGGCGATATCGTGTCCCTGCGGCAGTTCATCCCGGTAGAAGTCACCGGCCACCAGGCTCACACGATTAAGCATTCCTTCCCTGTGCAGGAGATCTCGGGCCATTTCAATAACCTCGGGCCGGTCGAACAGGGTCGCCTTCATGCCGGGGACGGCCCGGAGAAACGCGATGGTGTAAGTGCCCGAGGCGCCGCCCACGTCGATCAGCGCCTTGGCATCGCCCGGCTTGACCGCCGCGATGATCCTCTCTGCCTGCGGCGCCGCGACGGCGTGCATGGCGCCGATGAACGCACGCATCTCCTCTGCGTCCCGGCCAGACCCGGATGCTTCTATCGATATGTCTTCACCCCGAACGATATTCGTCAGGTCGCTCCATCGGTGCCAGAGATGAGCAGCGTGGAGAACCATGGCCAGAACCGAATCGGGGGCATCCTCCGAAAGAAGCTCGCAGGCGGGGGATTCGCACCGGTAGGTTTCATCCTGCTTGCCCAGGAGCCCCATGGCCGCGAGGGCATCGAGGAGGATGGTCAGGGCGCGGAGGTCCGCACCGGTCCTGCGTGCGACTTCCCCTGCCGAGAGGCGGGACTTGCTCAGAAGTGTAAAGAGGTTCAGTTCTGCTCCGGTAAGGAGGATCCGGCTCTCCATAAAATTCCAGGCCAACTTGAGAACTTTTTCCTGGCTGACGGGACTCATGGTTTTCGCCTCCTTTCGGATATTCCGCGTTCAGATTAAATTTTTATCCCGCGATGACAAAAAAAGCTTATAAATGCCCTCAGAGAAGAGCCGTGGTGTATGCGATCATGAACTGGCCCGCGTAGTAAAGCGGGAGTCCGGCGAGGCGGTTCACATATTCATTCTTGATGAACCGATGGCGTGCGACAAAAATGTCCGAAACATAAAACAGGATGGCCCCGGAAAAGGCGAGCGTCCTCCCGGCAAAGCTTAACTGTTCATTCCCCATCAGCGATGCGGCACCGATTACCATTATGGTGATCACTGAAATATAAGTGACGACCGGGACGAGCATCGCTCCCAGGCGGGGCTTGAGCCAGGCAAAGACAGATCCGCTGATCACCATACATAACACCGCAACGATCAGGGCAGGCGTCCCTGGAGATGCCATGCTGAAAAAAGCGATGCTGAAGAGGACATGCCCTGCCAGGAACGAAACCAGCCCTGCCAGGAAGAGCCTCTTCGAGGAGAAAAAGATGAGAAACACGTCGCCTGCCATGCAGAGCAGAAGCCCGGAAAGTACCAGGACGAAATATTTTGGGTTCGTGTGGGGTCCGACGAGAGCCGTCATGACAAAGAGGGCGGAAAGAACGGGCTTTGTCAGGAGAAGCCCCCGGGTGGATTCTTTTTTCGCAAAAAAAAGAAGAGCAGCCAGCAAGGGCGGGGCCAGCATCAGGATCGCGGTATTCAGCATCCATACCCCCCGGAGTTGAAATTAAACTATCAGAGTATAACCCGGAAACGTACCGCCAATATGCCTTGTCCGTTGAGATAGATTTACCTCATATAGACGTAGATCCTGTAGCGGCCGCTGCCACGGCATCTGATCTTTTCTTCTTCGATTAAGATGCTCAGGATAGAGTTCGCCTGGGAGGTCAGATTGCGATAGGTTCCCGAAAAGCCGGCATCGCGAAGCAACTGCCGGCAGATTGCCTCAATGGTCATCCCTTCGGGATGCTTCTCGAGCAGGTTCTTTACGGCTCTTTTCAGCAGACATAAATCCCGCTGTTCTTTATCCCGGGAAGTGTCCGGCACTAGACCTTCCTTGTCAAAAGGCATCGAAAAGCTATCAATATTTCAAGATAATCCCTTCGATGATATTTGAGACATCCTCGCAGACATCCGTGGCTGTCTCGGTTGTCTGGATTATTTCTTTCAATTTTATCAACTCGATTGGGTTCTTTTCATTTTCAAAAAGCCTCATCATCGCCGTTCGGAGCACCTGATCCGCCTCATTCTCGAGCGTGTTGATCACCACACACATAGCAAGAATCATCTTGGCATCCTGTTTATTTCTGACAGAGTAAACAATCTTCCCGATCTGGGTAATACTCTCGTTCAGGATCCGGGCAAGCTCGGCAATCTCCTTTGTAGGCCTCGTGATCTTGTACAAGTACATCCTGACAGCGGCAGACTCGATCAGATCCAGGATCGTATCCATCTTACTGGCCAAGGAATAAATGTCCTCCCTGTCCAACGGCGTAATGAAAGTATTATGCAGGTTGTGGTAAATGTCATGGGTGATGGTATCCGCTTCGTGTTCAATTTCCTTCAGTTTTGACAGTTTCTGTTCCGAGTGTTCGTAATGGTTGACAATCTCCGCAAAAAGCTTGCCGCCTTCTTCGATCCTGTCGGCGAGCGCCTCAAAGAGGTCAAAAAATTTCTCGCGTCTCGTAAAGAATTTCATGGAACCTTTGATTCCATTACATTCCCTGCCTGTCTATCACATCATGGAACACCGGGTGACAGGCAGGAAACGCATATGAGAATTTCGAAAATTTTTAAGTCGGAACGGCGGGGAAATCAAGGGTTATTTATATATGAAAAATGCCGAGCCATTTCTGGCCCCGCCTTCCAGTTGTAGCAGTATTCACTGTATTAGACTTTCTCGGCCGCGGATGCAATGGTGACGGCCTGAAAATGGCCTGGGCCAAGGGCGCCGACATCAAGGACATGCCGTACATCAAGGCAACCTTTGGCTTTGACCTGGCGGCCCAGACCATCAAGGACGATTTCGCCCTGTTGTGTTACCAGGGGGCCGTCATCGTCAACAAGGACGTAGGGGAAAAGGGGACAGGCTACTTTTTTATCGGGTTGGTTCTTCATTGAGTGCCGCGGCCCGTCAGTCGGTCACGCACGGCATTTATGATTACCAGGGATGCCT
>CAZJPV010000096.1:0-3960 GCA_964547985.1 uncultured Syntrophaceae bacterium | reverse complement strand
CCCTCCAGATGATCGGGTTATCCGGATCGTAACCCAGGAGGGCAAGGCTGACGGCTCTGAGGTTCGGCAGAACGCGCACCGGCTCAATGCCGAGATCGGACCCGAGGAGTCTCTCTTTCTCGATGTTGAGCATCTTGGCGACATTGGGGCCGTGGATATCGATGTCGAGAATACCGACCTTTTTGTCCTGAATGGCCCATCCGTAGGAAAGGTTGACGGCGACGGAGGTTTTCCCCACGCCCCCCTTACCGCTCATGACGATGATTTTCCGTCGGATTTGCGACATCTTCTGCTGGACCTGTTCGTCCTGTGGTGGGATAGCGTGTTTTCCCTCTTCCATAACTTCTCCTCGATCGATCCTTTTCCCCTGTGAAAGGGATCATGTGATAAAATATTATTTGTTGTTTGTCACCATGACCTTGATTCTTCGCCAGATAGAAGATATCTCTCTGCTGACGGCATTCGAGGATAATTCCACAAAGGGGCGGGCCCTGACAATTGAACGGCTGACCTCTTCGGAGAACGGGATCTTCCCGATCACCTCGACGCCCCTGTCTTTGCACATCTTTTCAATTTCAGACGTGTTTTCCGGATTGAGGTCGTGTTTGTTAATCACGACCCCTGTTTTGATGCGGAAATGTCCTGCCAGTTCCGCCGCCCTGGACATGTCGTGCATGCCTGAAAGTGTGGGTTCCGTTACAATCAGGGCCAGATCCGTGTCCGCCAGAGAGGCGATCACGGGACAGCCGATCCCGGGAGGACCGTCAATGAGAACATAGTCCAGATTTTCCTTCTCGGCTATTTCTTTGGCCACCTGCCGGACCTGTGAGACGAGTTTCCCGGAATTCTCCTCGGCGATTCCAAGCCGTGCGTGAACGAACGGTCCGTATGCCGTGTCCGATACGAACCATTCACCGGATAGATTCTCTTCCATCACCACGGCTCCGGCCGGACATATTCTATCGCAGAGCCCGCAGCCCTCGCAGGATACTCTGTCGACGACAAAGGCGGGGCTGATGGCGTTAAACCTGCAGAGATCCACGCACTTTCCGCACTCGACACATTTCTCAAGGTCAATCCTTGCCGTCTTTCCGCTTCGGAATTCATGACGTTCGAGAATGCGCGGGTGCAGCAACAGATGCAGGTCGGCGGCATCGACGTCGCAGTCGACCATGACCTTGTTTTTTGCCAGTGCGGCAAAAGACGCGGTGATAATGGTTTTACCCGTGCCCCCTTTGCCGCTGATGACCACGATCTGCCACATGAAGATCCTCTATACGTGAAAAAAGTTCTTTGAATCGGGTTTTGTATTCTTTTTTGGAATCGATGATGTTCAGTCCCCTGGAGTAAAGCTCCGCAATTTCCCGGTCGTAGGGAATGCGCATGAGGATGGGAATTTTGTTTTTGAGAGCGTACTCATCCGTTCGGTCGTCACCAATGTCGGACCGGTTGATGATCAGTGCAAAGGGGATTCCGACCGTTTTCAGCATCTCAACGGCAAGCTCAAGGTCATGCAGCCCGAAAGGTGTCGGCTCCGTCACGAGAATACAGAAATCGGCCCCTTTGACCGATTCAATAACCGGACAGGATGTCCCGGGAGGCGCGTCGATAATAACGGCCTGACCCGGATCGATGAGTTTTTTGACCTGGCGGATGAGCGGCGGGGCCATGGCCTCGCCGATATTCAGCTTTCCATGGGCGAATGCCATAGAACCCGACCATCCGGATTCGATGACGCCGATCTCTCTTTCGATTTCCCGTATGGCACCCTGTGGGCACAGAATAAAGCAGGCTCCGCAACTGTGGCACAGATTCGGGAAAACGAGTACCGACCCCTTGCGGGCGCCCTCGGGAGCCGGGAGCACGACGATGCTGTTGAACGCGCAAACCTCCTGGCACAACCCGCATTCATTGCATCGTTCCTCGATGATCTCAGGAATATGGATACAGGCGGGTTTCCTGTAGGATATATCCGGCTTCAGGAAGAGGTGCGCGTTCGGCTCTTCCACATCGCAATCGATGAGCTGGACATTGTCCAGGGAAAGGGCCAGATTCACCGCAACCGTCGTTTTGCCCGTTCCCCCTTTGCCGCTGGCCACCGCGATGATCATTGGATTTACTCCCGCATCATCCGGGTCCCGCATTCAGGGCAGTTCTGGTTATAGCAGGGGATACCGGCCTGATGGGGTGTCTTCTTTCCACAGTTCGGGCAGATGCAATTTCCAGCGGGTCCGGCGCCCGGACGGTTCCCTCCCATCCTGCGGCCACCGCCTTGTCCTGCACCGCCTCCCTGTCCGCGGCCTCCAGCGGGCGGACCTGTTCCGTCTCTCAAAGGCATAAAACAAACCTCCTAATCGTGTTTTTTAAAGACTTCGTCCTGAACGGGATCGTTTTTTCGAAGCCACTCGATCAGCATGGCTGCGTGTTCTTTTTCCTCGTTCATATTGTGCTCGAGAATTTTTTTAAGGGATTCATCCGCCGTTGCGTCGATCCTTTCCTGGTAGTAATCGATGGCTTCCAGTTCTTCACGCAGCGATTTTCGAGCCCGTTCCAATTCCAGGTGTTTCGGATCAATTTTTTCGAGAGGCTCGTAAAACGGCATTTATTTTCCCCCTATCGTTTTCCTCCCATGCCTGCTTTGGAACCCACGCTGGGACCACCGGCCTTTGCGAGCCGTTTGTTCTTGTAATCCTCCAGAGCCTGCCGAACGGTTCCGGTGGCGCCGGTGAAAATGCTGATGCCGGCCGCCTGCAATGTCTGGTAGGCATTGGGTCCCACATTGCCCGTGATCACAGCTTTCGCGCCTTTTGACGCAACGAACTGGCCGGCCTGGATTCCGGCACCCCCTGAAGCCTCGATGCCAGCGTTATCCGCAACATCGAAAGCGAGCGTCTCAGGGTCGACGAGGATGAAATACCTGCAGCGGCCGAACCTGGGATCCACTCTGGAATCCAGGTCCTGCCCTTCCGCTGTAACACATACTTTCATTACTTTACCTCCCCGCTGTCATGGTGATGACCCTCTTCTCCGGCGTGATCGCAGACGGACTTCTCCATCCCGTATCCTTTCCCAGCTCCCGGCTTGCAGAGGCTTTCGCCGCCCTGGAGGGTGCCCTTGAGAAGCTGATCGATGACGTCTTTGATTCTTCCGCTTACACCTACGATCACCTGCATCCCCAATTCCTCAAATAACCCGGAAGCCCGCGGCCCCATCCCGCCCGCCAAAATGCAACGCACGCCTCTCTCATGGAGGAATCGCGGAATGAAGCCCGGTTGATGACCGGGATTTGCGATGGTCTGCGCGTCCTTGATTCGGCCGTTTTCGATCTCGAAAATCGTAAAGGCCGGACATCTTCCGAAATGGGCGGACACAAATTCCCCATCCGTCGATATTGCAATTTTCATCATTGTCCTCACTTTTCCGTACAGGATGGGGAGGGGTAATCACCTCCCATCATCCATGACTTACTTTTTCCCCTCTTTCTCCAGAGAGGCGATTCTCTTTTCGATCTCTTCGATCTCTTTTCTGAGCAATCCAGCCTCTTCCTGAAGGGCATCGATTTCTTCCTTTGCGGACGCGTCGGGCCCATTTGCGCCGAGGGCTGTCTGCCAGGCGTATGGCCCCGGGCCGAAGCCGCCCCTCATCCATCCCGGAAGGCCGGTGGCGTAATACCAGTGCCTCCACCCCCGGCCGCCGCCTCCGCCGCGGCCGAAGAAACCGAAACCCCGGCTTCTGCAGCGACCCTGTACCGGGTTCATGTAACCCGGTACAGAATAACCGCCGCAGAAACCTGCCGCTCTTCCTGTCATGGGTCCCAACCCTGCGGGACCGGTTCTATCTCCTCTTGGCATATGATTCACCTCCTGTTGATTTTCACGATTTTTAATGCTGCGGATTGCAAATCCCGTATCCCCTGCATCGGGGGGCATCTCTTTTCGATAGGCTCACCCTCATCGATCG
>CAZJPV010000095.1:0-4038 GCA_964547985.1 uncultured Syntrophaceae bacterium | reverse complement strand
CGATCGATGAGGGTGAGCCTATCGAAAAGAGATGCCCCCCGATGCAGGGGATACGAGATTTGCAATCCGCAGCATTAAAAATCGTGAAAATCAACAGGAGGTGAGTCAAATGCCTAGAGGAGATGGAACCGGTCCCGCAGGGTTGGGACCCATGACAGGAAGAGCGGCAGGTTTCTGCGCCGGCTACTCCGTACCGGGTTACATGAACCCGGCATGGGGAGGGGGCAGAGGCCGGGGTTTCGGTTACTTCGGCCGCGGCAGAGGCGGCGGCCGGGGGTGGAGGCACTGGTATTACGCCACCGGCCTTCCCGGATGGGCGAGAGGCGGTTTCGGCCCGGGGCCATACGCCATGCCGCCGGCCTATGGCGCCTATGGACCCGAGATGTCCGCAAAGGAAGAAATTGGTGCCCTCCAGGAAGAGGCTGAATTGCTCAGAAAAGAGATTGATGAGATCGAAAAGAGAATCGCCTCTCTGGGGAAAGAAGAAACAAAATAGGGCATGAGCGATGGAGGGATCACCACATCCCTCCATCCTGTCCGGAAAAGAGTGTACGATCATGAAAATTGCGATATCGACGGATGGGGAATTTGTGTCCGCCCATTTCGGGAGATGTCCGGCCTTTACGATCGTCGAGATCGAAAACGGTCGAATCAAGAATAAGGAGACCATCGCAAATCCCGGTCATTCTCCGGGCCTCATCCCGCAGTTTCTCCATAAAAGAGGCGTGCGTTACATTGTGGCCGGCGGTATGGGGCCGCGAGCCTCCGGCTTTTTTGATGAACTGGGGATGCAGGCGATCGTCGGTGTGAGTGGCAAGGTGAAAGACGCGATTGATCAGCTTCTCAAGGGCACCCTTCAGGGCGGTGAGAGCCTCTGCGAACCTGGAGCGGGAAAAGGATACGGGATAGATAAATCTACCTGTGATCATGCAGGCGAAGAGGGTCATCACCATGACAGCGGGGAGGTAGAGTGATGAAAGTGTGTGTGACAGCGGAAGGTAAAGACCTGGATTCCAGGGTGGATCCCCGGTTCGGCCGATGCATGTATTTTATCGTCGTAGACCCGGAGACCCTCGATTTCGAGTCCGTCAAAAACCCCAGTCTCGATGCTTCCGGGGGTGCCGGAATCCAGGCCGGCCAGGTGGTCGCGTCCAAGGGCGCGAAAGTCGTGATCACCGGCAATGTGGGGCCCAATGCCTACCAGACATTGCAGGCAGCCAGCATCAGTATCTTCACCGGTGCAAGCGGAACCGTTCGGCAGGCCCTGGAGGACCACAAAAACAACCGGCTTACGAAGGCCGGTGGTCCCAGCGTGGATTCCAAGGCGGGCATGAGACGAAGATGAAGAGAAGAAACTCAATGCCGTTTTACGAGCCCCTCGAAAGAATCGATCCGAAACACCTGGACTTGGAACGGGCTCGAAAATCGCTTCGTGAAGAACTGGAAGCCATCGATTACTACCAGGAAAGGAGCGACGCGACGACGGATAAATCCCTCAAAAAAATTCTCGAACACAACATGAACGAGGAAAAAGAACACGCAGCCATGCTGATAGAATGGCTTCGAAAAAACGATCCCGTTCAGGACAAAGTCTTTAAAAAACACGATTAGGAGGTTCATTTTATGCCTTTGAAAGATGGAACAGGTCCGCCCGGCGGCGGCCGCGGACAGGGAGGCGGCGCAGGACGAGGCGGCCGCGGACAGGGAGGTGGCGCAGGTCAAGGCGGTGGCGGAGGCCGCGGACAGGGAGGCGGTGCAGGACGAGGCGGTGGCGGCGGCAGGATGGGAGGAAACCGTCCGGGTGCCGGACCCGCTGGAAATTGCATCTGTCCGAACTGCGGGAAGAAGACACCCCATCAGGCCGGTATCCCCTGCTATAACCAGAACTGCCCTGAATGCGGGACCCGGATGATGCGGGAGTAAATCCAATGATCATCGCGGTGGCCAGCGGCAAAGGGGGAACGGGCAAAACGACGGTTGCGGTGAATCTGGCCCTTTCCCTGGACAATGTCCAGCTCATCGATTGCGATGTGGAAGAGCCGAACGCGCACCTCTTCCTGAAGCCGGATATATCCTACAGGAAACCCGCCTGTATCCATATTCCTGAGATCATCGAGGAACGATGCAATGAATGCGGGTTGTGCCAGGAGGTTTGCGCGTTCAACAGCATCGTCGTGCTCCCGGCTCCCGAGGGCGCCCGCAAGGGTTCGGTACTCGTTTTCCCGAATCTGTGCCACAGTTGCGGAGCCTGCTTTATTCTTTGCCCACAGGCCGCCATCCGGGAAATCGAAAGAGAGATCGGCGTCATTGAATCCGGACGGGCGGGTCCTGTCGCCTTCGCTCATGGAAAGCTCAATATCGGCGAGGCGATGGCCCCGCCGCTCATCCGCCAGGTCAAAAAACTCATCGATCCGAGCCGGACCATTATTATCGACGTGCCGCCCGGGACATCCTGTCCGGTTATTGAATCGGTCAAAGGGGCTGATTTCTGTATTCTCGTGACGGAGCCGACACCTTTCGGGCTGCATGACCTGAAGCTTGCCGTTGAGATGCTGAAAACGGTCGGAATCCCCTTTGGCTTGATCATCAACCGGTCCGACATTGGTGACGACCGAACGGATGAGTACGCTCTCAAAAACAAAATTCCTATCCTCATGCGCATTCCCTACGACCGAGAAATCGCGGAGCTTTACTCCAGGGGAATGAACATCATCGATGCCAAAAAAGAATACAAAACCCGATTCAAAGAACTTTTTTCATGTATAGAGGATCTTCATGCGACAGATCGTGGTCATCAGCGGCAAAGGGGGCACGGGTAAAACCGTTATCACCGCGTCCTTTGCCGCACTGGCAAAAAACAAGGTCATGGTCGACTGCGATGTCGATGCCGCCGACCTGCATCTATTGCTGCAGCCGCGTATCCTCGAACGTCATGAATTCCGGAGCGGAAAGACGGCAAGGATTGATCTTGAAAAATGCGTCGAGTGCGGAAAGTGTCTGGACCTGTGCAGGTTTGACGCTATCAGCCCCGCCTTTGTCGTCGACAGAATATCCTGCGAGGGCTGCGGGCTCTGCGACAGAATATGTCCGGCCGGAGCCGTGGTGATGGAAGAGAATCTATCCGGTGAATGGTTCTTATCGGATACGGCATACGGACCGTTCGTTCACGCGCGGCTTGGAATCGCCGAGGAGAATTCCGGGAAACTCGTCTCCCAGGTCCGGCAGGTAGCCAAGGAAATCGCCGAGAAGCAGAACCTGGACTATGTCATCATTGACGGTCCTCCCGGGATCGGCTGTCCCGTGATCGCCTCTCTTGCCGACACGGACCTGGCCCTGATTATAACGGAACCCACACTATCAGGAATCCACGATATGTCCAGGGTGGCGGAACTGGCAGGACATTTCGGTATCAAAACAGGCGTCGTCATCAACAAACACGACCTCAATCCGGAGAACACAACTGAAATTGAAAGGATGTGTAAAGACAGGGGCATCGAGTTGATCGGGAAAATCCCGTTCTCCGAGGAGGTCAGCCGTTCGATTGTCAGGGCCCGCCCTATTGTGGAAATATCTTCGAATGACGTCAGCAGAGAGATATCTTCTGTCTGGCGGCGAATCAAGGTCATGGTGACGAAAAATTAATAAAATGAATTCAAATGAACCCTGAAAAGGGGAGAAGGATTCATTGAGGAGAATTTATGGAAGAGGGAAAACATGCTGTCCCACCACAGGACGAACAGGTCCAGCAAAAAATGTCGCAAATCCGATGGAAAGTCATCGTTATGAGCGGTAAAGGGGGTGTGGGGAAAACCTCCGTCGCCGTCAATCTTTCCTATGGATGGGCCATTCAGGACAAAAAGGTCGGTCTTCTCGACATCGATATTCACGGCCCCAATATCGCCAAGATGCTCAACATCGAAAAAGAGAGACTCCTCGGGTCCGATCTCGGCATTGAACCGGTGCGCGTTCTGCCGAACCTCAGGGCCGTCAGCCTTGCCCTCCTGGGTTACGATCCGGATAACCCGATCATCTGGAGGG
>CAZJPV010000094.1:0-4038 GCA_964547985.1 uncultured Syntrophaceae bacterium | reverse complement strand
TGAAACCCGAGGATCACTTCTGGTGTCCGGCAGACCCCGCATGGGCATTCGGCCTCCTCCATGCCTTTGTCCCCATGATTCTCGGAAATTCCATTCTGGTCCACGACGGGCTCTTCCAGCCGGAGCCTTTCTGTCAGTTTCTCGAAAGATACAAAATCACCAACCTGGCTTTTGCCCCCACAGGATTTCGCGCTCTTGCTGCAGCCGGTGATGAGTTGCTCAATAAGTATAAAATCAAATTACGGGCTATCAGCACAGCAGGCGAGCCGCTCAACGTCGATACGGTCAACTGGTCTGTGAAAAAACTCGGGCTATCCATCTACGACCAGTATGGTTTCACCGAAGGGGGGATGCTGATCTGCAATTACAACTGCTGTGACATGGTCATCAAACCGGGGTCCATGGGATATCCCGTACCGTGGCATCGCGTCTCCCTTGTCGATGAAAACGGCAAGGAGGTCGATGGGAAGGAACCGGCCCGGATTGCCATACACAAAAACCAGTACGGGTTCTATTTCAAGGGCTATTGGAATGATGAAACGAGGACGAAAGAGGCGTTTATCGGCGACTGGTTCATCCCCGCCGACCTTGCTCGCAAGGATGAAGACGGCTATTACTGGTTCGATGGTCGCACCGACGATGTCATCACGAGTGCGGGCTACCGGATCGGCCCCTTTGAAGTTGAAAATTCCCTCGTTGAGCATGAAGCCGTTGTGGAAGCTGCCGTCGTGGGCAAACCGGATCCTGAAAAAGGGGAAGTTGTAACCGCCTATGTGGTACTAAAAGGCGGATATGCTCCATCACCGACCCTGGAAGAGAATATCAAAAACTTTGTGAAGACCAGATTGAGCAAACATCAATATCCCCGCAAGATTGTTTTCATGGATGCCTTACCCAAGACACCCAGCGGCAAAGTACAGAGGTTCAAACTGAGAAAAGAATAAAAAACGAAATTTATCAAAAGACACGACAACAAGGGATACCGCAGGTGCATACTTGCGGTATCCTCATGTTTTTTGGGGAGTTCACCATACTGAAAAGCGGCCGATTGAATCCCGTATTTCATTATCATCGTTAATAATCCGTATGAAGTATGTCCGAGAAAATGATAACTAAAAAGGAGAGGAGCATATGAAAGCAGAAGAATGTATCGCCGTGGTAACGGGCGGCGCGTCGGGACTCGGCGAAGCCTGCGCACGCAATCTCATCGGTGCTGGGGCGAAGGTCGCGATTCTTGATTTTGCAGCGGAGCGTGGAGAAAAACTGGCTGCAGAGCTGGGCAAGAATGTTCTTTTTATCAATACGGACGTGACGAGCGATGAGAGCGTCCAGAATGCCGTGAAACGAACCATGGAAACCTTCGGCGCCGTCAACACAGTGATCAATTGTGCCGGTGTGGCCGATCCGGGAAAGGCCCTCTCGAAGAAAGGCCCCATGCCCCTGGCCCATTTCAACCGGGTGGTCCAGATCAACCTGGTGGGCACCTTCAACGTAATCCGACTTGCCCTGGAGCAGATGGTGAAGAACACGCCGAATGCTGAAGGCGAGCGGGGTGTCATCGTCAATACGGCCTCGGCTGCGGCCTTTGACGGCCAGGTCGGCCAGCCGGCCTACAGCGCATCAAAGGCGGGCGTTGTCGGCATGACGCTGCCCCTGGCCCGGGAATGCGCGGATTACGGGATCCGGGTGATGGCCATCGCGCCCGGCCTTTTCAACACGCCGATGATGGCGGGTCTGCCGGAGGCCGCGCGGGAGGCTCTGGCCAAGATGCCCCCTTTCCCGCAGCGACTGGGGAAGCCCGAAGAATTCGCTTTGATGGTCCAGCAGATCATCGAAAACCCTATGCTTAACGGCGAGGTAATCCGGCTGGACGGCGCTCTGAGGATGGCGGGGAAATAAGCGGCACAGATCCGCTATCCAGGAGCGCCTAATTTCTTCAGAACTAGGAGGAAGGTATGAGAAGAGTTGCAGTAGTGGGCACCGGCCATACGAAATTCATGTTCAATTCGACCAAGACATCGGTGGAGCTTCTTTCCGAGGCATCAATGGAAGCCATCTTGAAATCCAACCTGAAACCCCGGGATGTCCAGGCCGTCTACATCGGTAATGTGCTGGGGGATTTCTCCGAGGGGCAGGGTATGGTTCAGTCCTTCCTGGCTGATGACATTGGCTGTTTCCATGTCCCCGCGACGAGATTCGAGGGGGCGTGCGCTTCGGCTACCATGGCGATCCGGGACGCCTTCATGTGGGTCGCCTCCGGTTTCTATGACATTGTCCTGGCAGGCGGCACGGAGAGAGCAACGGCCATGGGGACGGCACTGGCTACCCGGACCTTTGCCATGTTCGGCGACAGCCGCTACGAATACCCGGCGGGATTCACCTTCCCGGGTGTCTTCGCCATGCTGGCCCATCTATATTCCCATAAGTACGGCGTTCCGCTGAAAAGGCTCAAGGAACAGATGGCCCTGGTCTCCATCCAGTCGCATTACTATGGCACGAAGAACCCCAAGGCCCAGTTCCAGAAAGAGATCACGATGGATCAGGTACTGAAGAGCTTCATGGTGACGACCCCATTGCAGCTCCAGGACTGCTGTCCCTTCTCGGACGGGGCGGCGGCCGTTATCGTTGCATCCGAAGATGTTGCCAGGAAGCTCACAGACAAGCCGGTCTACATCGCAGGTGTGGGACAGTCCTCGTCGGGAAAGATCAGTTCTCAATACAAGTACCTCCCGAGGCTTCGGGCAAGGGAGATCGCCGTAAAACAGGCCTACGACATGGCGGGTGTGGGCCCCGGTGATATCGATGTCTGCGAGCTCCATGATTGTTTCAGCATCGCAAGCATCATTGCGGCGGAAAGCCTCGGTTTCGCCGAGTTCGGTAAGGGAGGTGAGCTCTGGGAGAAGGGAGAGACGAGGATCGGCGGCAAAATACCGATCAATATATCCGGGGGATTGAAATCCAAGGGCCACCCCATCGGGGCGACGGGCGCCTCCCAGGTGAGCGAGATCGTGGCCCAGCTAAGAGGAGAGTTGGTCGACCAGGGCCGCCAGGTCGAGGGTGCCAAAGTCGGCCTGGTGGACACCCTGGGCGGGGACGGGATCATTCTGAATATCGTATTAAAGGCTGATTGAAATGTTTTGGAGGAAAAATGGAATACAAGCTCGACTTTAAGACTTACAGTGACGCGCTGAGGAAAAACCAACTGATGGGCCTGAAGTGCAGGGAATGCAAGGCCTACACCTGTCCCCCCAAGATGACCTGCCAGGAGTGCGGGGGGATCGACCTGGAGGTTGTCCAGATGAAGGGCACGGGCAAGATCGCGACATTCACGCAGACTTTCGTGGCACCCCTGGGTCGGGAGGCTGAGGCGCCCTACATCGTTGTGCTGGTGGAGCTGGACGAGGGGCCGTGGATCGCCGGCAACCTCATCGACATCGCCCCCGACAAAGTGGGGATGGATCTGATCGGAAAACGAGTTCGGCTGGGGTGCAAGGTTTTCCCGGGGGACATCTACTCGGCGGGACCTGCCGCCCGTCCCCTTTTCATGTTTGAATAAGAGAAATTCATGTATCTCGATCTGACGGAAGACCAAAGGATGATACAGAATACCGCCCGAAATTTTGCCCGGTCCGAGCTCGAGCCCGTGGCGGAGAAAAGCTGCTTCAGGATTTCAGACATGGCCATGAATAGACATTTGTGAGATTTCAAGGGATGAGAACGAGAATCCTTTTGTCGGTCGTTGTTATTGTAAGTCTTGCGTTTTCGGTGTTCTCCGGATCTACCTGTTCGGGCGAGACTCGGGTCTACGATCGTGACAGGAACCTGAAATACCGTGTCGACGAAAGCGGCCGAATCTACGACAAAAACTGGAATCTGAAAGGCAGGCAGGACGGAGATAGGCTATACGACCGAAATTGGAATCGAAAGGGACATAATGAGAAAAAATAAAAACTTGGAATTTGGGCTACACAGGATAGCCTAACTTGTCACAGGACGGACTTGAGTTGACACTACAGTAGGAAAGGTGGTCAGATGCCT
>CAZJPV010000093.1:0-4059 GCA_964547985.1 uncultured Syntrophaceae bacterium | reverse complement strand
GATCATGGCAATTGTAAAAGATGTAAAGACAATAGGAGTCATCGGCGCCGGCCAGATGGGCAGTGGCATCGCCCAGGTCGCCGCGACGCCCGGCGGTTTGAAGGTCATCCTGAATGACATCGCCGACCAGTTCGTGGACAAGGGATACAACGGCATCGCGGGCAATCTCGACAGGCTCATCGCGAAGGAAAAGCTCAAGGCGGACCAGAAAAGCGAGATCATGGGCCGTATCAAGAAGAGCACGAAGCTCGAGGACATGAAGGAGGCCGATTTCGTCGTCGAGGCGGCCATCGAGAGGGAAGACCTGAAGCTCAACATCTTCAGGACGCTTGACTCGGTCTGCAAACCCGGCGTGGTGCTCGCCACGAATACCTCGTCCATCCCGATCACGCGGATCGCCGGCGCCACCAAGAGGTCGGAACTGGTCATCGGCATGCACTTCATGAACCCCGTTCCCGTGATGAGGCTCGTGGAGATCATCCGGGGGCTTGCCACCTCCCAGGAGACCTACGATCTCACCGACAAGCTCTCCAAGCAGTTCGGCAAGGTCCCCGTCGAGTGCAACGACTTCCCCGGCTTCATCTCCAACAGGATCCTCATGCCCATGATCAACGAGGCGGTCTACGCGCTCATGGAAGGCGTGGGCACCCCCAAGGCCATCGATGACATCATGGTCCTCGGCATGAATCACCCGATGGGCCCCCTGGCCCTGGCGGACCTCATCGGCCTCGACACCTGCTGGGCCATCATGGACGTGCTGTACAAGGGCTTCGGTGACTCCAAGTACCGTCCCTGCCCGCTTCTGAAGAAATACGTCGACGCCGGCTTCATGGGGAGAAAATCGGGCAAAGGGTTCTACGACTACAGCAAAAAGTAGATGTCCCTGCCGGATGATCGGACGGTCACCGTCACATTTGGAGCCCTGTGCCCCGTCATCCGGGGCGAGGGCTTCGAATGCCATTTTTCAGTCCGGCATCAGATCTGCGAAGCATTTTAACGACCACAGAAAGGAGTGAGGACGATGGAATACAAAAACATTTTGTTTGAAGTGGCGGACGGGGTCGCCACGATCACCATCAACCGGCCCAAGGCGCTCAACGCCCTGAACTCGGACGTGATGGGTGAGCTTCACGACGCCGCCGTCAAGTGCAAAACCGACGACGCTATCAAGGCTGTCATCATCACCGGCGCCGGCGAGAAGTCCTTCGTGGCGGGTGCCGACATTTCCCAGATGGCGGAGTTGAAGCCCCAGCAGGCCATGGAGTTCATGGAGGCGGGCATCGATACGTTCAGGACTTTTGAGACGCTTCCCAAGCCCGTCATCGCGGCGGTCAACGGCTTCGCCCTCGGCGGCGGGGTGGAACTTGCCATGTCCTGTGACTTCCGATTCGCCTCTGAAAACGCCCGTTTCGGCCAGCCCGAAATATTGATCGGCCTGATCCCGGGATGGGGCGGCACGCAGAGGCTGGCACGCCTCGTCGGCATCGGGCGGGCCAAGGAGCTCATCATGGGCGGCGGGCAGATCGACGCCAAGCGGGCCTACGAGATCGGCCTCGTGAACCGCGTTTACCCGCTCGATCAACTCATGGCTGAAACGAAGAAGTTCGCCGCGAAGCTGGCCACACTGCCGGGGTTCGCTCTCAAGATGGCCAAAAAAGCGATCAACTTCGGCTACGATCTTGCCCTCGACAATGCCCTGAGGCTCGAGACGGAGTGCTGCTCGCAGTGCTTCAGCACCGACGACCAGAAGGAAGGCATGAAGGCCTTCCTCGAGAAGAGGAAACCGGCTTTCAAGGGACGTTAACAGGTGAAAACGGGATTGTGTTCGATTTTCGTCAGGATAAACCATAAAACATCTTAAAAAATAAACTTAAGCAAAGGGGGGTTATCGTTATGAACTTTGGATTAACAGAAGAACAAAAGATGGTAAAGGGCATGGTAACGAAGTTTGCGGAGACGGAGATAAAGCCCGTTGCCGCAGAACTGGACAAAACACACAAGCACCCGGAAGCGATCTGCCGGAAGCTCGGCGAGATGGGGATCATGGGTGTTGCGATCCCGACGGAGTACGGCGGGGCGGGAATGGACAACGTGACTTACGTCCATGCCATGATCGCCATTTCAAAGGCCTGCGCGAGCTGCGGCGTCATCGTCTCGGTCAACAACTCGCTCTACGGCTTCCCGATAAACAGCTTCGGAACAGAGGCGCAGAAGAAGAAGTGGCTCCCGCCCGTCTCAGGGGGCAAGGTCGAAGGCTGCTACGCCCTGACGGAGGCCAACGCGGGCTCCGACGCGGGGTCGCTCGCCTGCAGGGCCACACTGAAGGGCGACAAGTACGTCCTGAACGGCGTCAAGCGGTTCATCACCAACGGTAACGTAGCCCATTACTGCGTGCTCGCCTGTACCACGGATCCGGCACAGGGTTACAAGGGAGTCATCAACCTCATCGTCGACCTGAAGAACACCAAGGGGTTCTCCGTCGGCAAGATCGAGGAGAAGATGGGAATTCTGGCCTCCGGGACGGCGGAGCTCGTCTTCGAGGACGCCGAGGTGCCGGCGGAAAACCTTCTGGGCAAGGTCGGCCAGGGATTCAAGCAGATGCTGATGAGCCTTGACGCCGGCCGCATCGGCATCGGTTCCCAGGCCCTCGGCATCGGCAGGGCCGCCCTGGAGGACGCCCTCCAGTACTCCAAGGAAAGGGTACAATTCGGCAAGCCCATCTCAACCTTCCAGGCCATCCAGTTCAAGCTCGCCGACATGGCGACGGAACTCGACGCAGGCGAACTCCTGCTCCTGAAGGCCGCCTGGATGGAAGACAACCACCTGGACTACGAGAAGGAGTCGGCCCAGGCCAAGATGTATGCCTCCGACGTGGCCATGAAGGCGGCCATCGAGGGCGTCCAGATCTTCGGCGGGTACGGCTACTGCAAGGAATACCCGGCTGAGAGGCACATGAGAGACGCCAAGATCTGCCAGATCTACGAGGGCACGAACGAAATCCAGAGAATGGTTATCTCCAGGAAGCTCCTCGGTGCCAGGTAATACAAGCTTGGAGGACCAAGATAGAGCGCGAGGAGTAATCCTCGCGCTCTTATTTTTCATACAATGACTTTCACTTTCTGACGAATCAAAATCAGCAGAAAAGTCATCGTCAGATTAAACTGTTTGCCTGCAAGATGATCGCCACGGTGATCCACTCGGAGAGGACGTATAATCCTCAATATTCATGAAAGGGTCTTTTCGATGAAACGACTGAACTTATCCTGGCTGGATAAATTCATTAAGAATATGGCCAGGTATAATACAACTTACTTCAGGAACAAATTCTATGATCTATCCATCAGACAGGCGATCCTCTCCTCGGTGGATCGTCGGCGTTTGCAGGAAAAGTATCCATCATTGACGTTGGAATATGAAACCCGTGCGCATGATTATAAACACAAATTGCAGCCGTATTATGAATATTATACGAAACACATGTCGAATGAAATCATGACAATTTCTATGGAATTATGCACATTTCTTCTTTTCATGTGCAACGAACTCAGCCCGCGAAGAATTCTGGATCTGGGCAGCGGATTCAGCTCCTTTGTGTTTCGTTTTTACAAATCGTCAGAAAAACACCATACGACCATCTGGTCTGTTGATGACTCTTCTGAGTGGTTAAACAAAACGAGGGGTTTTCTGGATGACAACGGGATGCCGATCGATCACTTGCTGACCTGGGATGATTTTATCCAGAAGGGCGATGGTTCATTTGATCTGATTTTATACGACATCGGGACATTCGAATTTCGACATGAAAACTTCGAAAAAGTCGCGAGGATGAGAACCCCGGAAGGTGTTATGTTGATCGATGATGTTCACCAGGCGGATTACGGAATCTTCATAAATAGAAAAATACAGGAGATCGGTTTGACATCCTACGACACTGGCTGCTTCACGAGAGATAAATTCCGTCGCTTCTCCCTTCTGGTGACTTCTTAACTAGTCCCGTAGATATGGAAAACGGAATGTCCTTTCAATCATTCAAGGTGAGCTAGTAGATTCCGAGCGAAA
>CAZJPV010000092.1:0-4126 GCA_964547985.1 uncultured Syntrophaceae bacterium | reverse complement strand
GATCGAATACTTTTATCCCGAAAAACTGTAAACAACGGTCGACTTTCTCACAATTCATATTTTAAAAAAGATTTTTTCGTCCCCTTGATTGGCCGGGACGTGACCATCGCAGAATGGAAAAGCACGGTGGCGTAAAATTTGACACGAAGTTTATCGGGAAGGCAGTCCCTGATGATCCCAGGCTCGAGGAATTGAAATTCTGGTGCGGCGAGTTTCATCGACGGAATTTCGCGCCGCCCTACGGTGAATTTTCCCAGGGCAACCTGAGTTTCCGGTTGAAAGAAGGTGAAAATGCTTTCATCATCACGGGCTCCCAGGTCGGCTGGAAGGACCGCCTCTCGGACGATAAATTCGTGACCGTCACGGGCTGTGATCTATCCGAAGGAGTCGTTTATGCCGCCGGTCTTCGCGAGCCCTCCTCGGAGTCCATGATGCATTTTGCGATCTATCAGCGACGATCCGACATTCAGGCCGTTTTCCACGGGCACAGCCGCGAAGTTCTCTCAGGCCCGGAAAAACTGGCGATCCGGGAGACCCGTGAAAAAAGACCTTACGGCAGCCTGGAGCTGGTCGAGAGCGTTCTGGAGATCCTAGACCAGGAGATGTTTGTCGTTCTCAAAAAACACGGTTTCATCTCTATGGGCAGGACCATGAGGGAAGCCGGTGAACTCGCCATCCGGATTCACCGGATGTGTGAAGCGCTGAAGCATGAAAAGAGGGCCGAAGGATGAAATACTTTTTTAACCTGTATAACCATGGATTCATCAGGGCCGCCGTCTGCGTGCCCGACGTCAAAGTTTCCGATACGGCCTTCAACGCCGAAAATACGGTGGAGATGGCGAAAAAAGCAGCAGCCGGAAACGCCGTCTTCGCCCTCTTCCCGGAACTCGGCATCTCCGCTTATTCCAACGAGGATCTCTTTCAGCAGGAAGCCCTGCTGCAGAGTGTCAGAGACGCCATCCGGTATGTCATCGACAGGACAAAAAATCTCAATCTCATCCTCGTCATCGGGGCGCCCCTGCAGGTCCAGGCGAGGCTCTTCAATTGCGGGATTGTCCTTTACCGCGGAAAGATCCTGGGGGTGGCCGTCAAATCCTACCTGCCCAACTACAGGGAATTCTACGAGGGGCGCCAGTTCAGCCCCTCAGCGGAAATCCTGATGGAGACGATTGAGCTTTGCGGACAGGGAGATATTCCCTTCGGGGCGGACCTCATTTTCCAGGTGAGGAATATCAGGAATTTCCGGTTCTACATCGAAATCTGCGAGGACCTCTGGGTCCCCGTGCCACCCTCGAGCTTTGCCGCTCTGGCCGGAGCGACGCTGATCGGAAACCTCTCCGCTTCCAACGTGACCATCGGAAAGAGCGAGTACAGACACAGCCTGGCCGCCAACCAGTCCGGGCGTTGTGTCGCGGCCTATCTTTACGCGGCATCCGGTCCCGGCGAGTCCACAACCGATCTCGCCTGGGACGGGCAGGCCATGATCTACGAAAACGGGAATCTGCTCGCCGAGTCCGAGCGATTCTCCCTGGAGCCGCAGCTCATTTTCGCCGACATCGACCTGGACCGCCTGACGCAGGACCGGATGCGACTGACAAGCTTTGGTCAGAACGCCCGCATCCACAGGAGCCACGTCCGAAAATTCAGAAAAATACCTCTGATCATCAATGTCCCCGACAAGCACCTCCTGCTTGGAAGAGAAATTGCACGGTTTCCCTATATCCCCTCGGATCCGGCAAAGCGGGATGAGCGCTGCTACGAGGCTTACAACATTCAGGTCCAGGGACTGGCCAAACGGATGAAATTCACGGGGATCAAAAACGTCGTCGTCGGGGTCTCCGGGGGCCTGGACTCCACCCATGCCCTGATCGTGACCGCACGAACCATGGATCTCCTCAAGCGCCCGCGGTCCAACGTCAAGGCCTACACGATGCCCGGCTTTGCAACAACGGATAAGACATACCGTAACGCTCTTCGCCTCATGAAGTCGCTGGGGGTCGAGGTGAACGAGATCGACATCAAATCGAGCTGCATGCAGATGTTCAGGGACATCGGTCACCCCTTCGCGAAAGGAAAGGCGGTTTACGACATCACCTTCGAAAATGTCCAGGCCGGTGAACGGACATCCCACCTCTTCCGGCTGGCCAACATGCGGGACGCCCTCGTCGTGGGGACGGGGGACTTAAGCGAGCTCGCCCTCGGCTGGTGTACTTACGGCGTCGGCGACCATATGTCTCACTACAACGTCAACGTCAGTGTTCCCAAGACGCTCATTCAGTACCTCATACGGTGGGTGGCAAACAGAAGCCTCTTCGGGAAGAAGACATCGGATATCCTCCTGGACATCCTCGAAACGGAAATCAGCCCTGAGCTGATCCCGGGAAAGAAAGGGGAGCAGCCCGCCCAGAAGACGGAGTCCGAGATCGGCCCCTATGAGCTTCAGGACTTCAACACTTTCTACATCACCCGCTTCGGCTATATGCCGGCAAAGATCGCTTTCATGGCCCACTGCGCCTGGCGGGACAAGAAGAAGGGGGCCTGGCCCGATGTGCCCGAGCACCGACGAAGAGCGTACACCATCGGCGAAATCAAGAAGTGGCTCCGCGTCTATCTCTACCGCTTCTTCCAGACCAGTCAGTACAAGCGGTCCTGCATCCCCAATGGCCCCAAGGTGGGATCCGGCGGATCGCTCTCGCCGCGCGGAGACTACAGGGCTCCAAGCGACAGTGAGTCGGCGGCCTGGCTGGCCAACGTCAGAAAGATTCCGGACAGGGACAGCGAAAAAAGATGAGAAGGGAAACGTTCAGGGATTTTGACGCGACGGAGCTCTTCTGTCCGAAATGCCGCAGGGCCGTCCCCGTCAGGAAGAAACTTCTTCTCATTTTGACGAATGGGGAGAAGTACGATTATACCTGTGTCTTTTGCGGAACCTCCGTGGGGGACAAGATGGTCACCATGAAAGACCAGACAAGGTTGGTCATCACATGAAGGCAATGGTTTTGAAAAAGGCCATGGCCGTCGAAAAAAACCCTCTGGAGTACATCAACGTACCGTCCCCTGTACCGGGCCCGGGAGAAATCCTGATCCGGGTGCATGCCTGCGGCATCTGCCGTACCGACCTCCACACTGTCGAGGGCGAGATCCAGCCGACCAGAATGCCCATCATCCCCGGTCACCAGGTTATCGGGACGGTCGCGTCCCGCGGCCCGGAAACGAAGCGGTACAGGAAGGGAGACCGCGTGGGGATGGCATGGCTTTTCCGTACCTGCGGGAATTGCCCCTTCTGCCTTGCGGGAAAGGAAAACCTCTGCGAGAAGGCTCAATTCACCGGCTTTGACGCCGACGGCGGTTTTGCCGAGTACACAAAAATCCACGAGGATTTCGCCTACCCGATCCCGAAGGTCTTCACGGACCTGGAGGCCGCACCGCTTCTGTGCGCAGGGATTATCGGTTACAGGGCGCTGAGACTTTCTGAAATCAAAAAAGGCCAGAGGCTTGGCCTTTACGGTTTCGGTGCGGCGGCCCACATCACCGTCCAGGTGGCCGTCCACCGGGGATGCGAGGTTTACGTTTTCACGCGAGGCGGTGCGCATCAGGCGCTGGCCCTGCACCTCGGCGCCTTCTGGGCGGGATCGCCGGATGATCAACCGCCCGCCAAAACACACAGCGCCGTCATCTTTGCCCCCGCCGGTGAGCTGGTACCCCTGGCCCTAACCCGCCTGGAAAAAGGCGGGACGCTGGCCCTGGGCGGCATTTACATGACGGCCATTCCGGTTCTTGACTACACGAAACACCTCTATGACGAGCGGACGATAAGGAGCGTCACGGCGAGCACCCGACAGGACGGAATAGAGTTTCTCAAAGAGGCAGCGCAGATCCCCATCCGGACGGAGATACAGTCCTTTTCATTGGAAGAAGCCAATCGCGCCCTCCTGCTCCTCAAACAGGGTAAGATCAACGGGGCGGGTGTCCTTGAGTTCCTGTAAACGTTGTTTCGTAATTTTTTTTTGCCTCGACTCACCAGCCAACCTTCCGTAGGAGAAAATAATAAAAGCCGCGGTCTTTTTAACATGATTTCTTTGTCATTCCGGCCCACCTTCACGAAGTAATACGGGTCACAAAATAA
>CAZJPV010000091.1:0-4280 GCA_964547985.1 uncultured Syntrophaceae bacterium | reverse complement strand
AAAAATAAAAAGGCCCTCGGGCGCCATAAAGATCTTGCCGACCTTGAACTGCTGGGCGAGAAGGTCTGACGCATATCCTATTGCTTTGAGCGGTACGCGATACCCGTTGCCCTTCGGGCTATAAGACTGGATAGACCGGACAGACTGAATAGACCCAAATAAACAGACTTTCGAAGGAGGAGGAAAATTATGGCAGGGAAAGCATTTAATCCCGGGGAGTGGTATCAGTATCCGTTGCTCATCAAGAAACTGCTGGTCACACCGCTTGCATACTCTCCCAACCAGGAGATTGTTTACCGCGACAAGCTCCGGATGACATATCGGGATCTGCACGATCGGATCAAGAGGCTGGCAAGGGGACTCCAGAAACTGGGGGTCAAAAAGGGGGACACGGTCTGCGTATTTGACTACGACAGCAATCGTTACCTGGAATGCTTCTTCGCGATCCCCATGATGGGCGCGGTTCTGCACACCATGAACTGGCGTCTTTCGCCGGAGCAGGTCCTCTACACGATGAATCACGCCGGGGACGATGTCGTCATCATTCACACCGACTTCCTCCCCATCCTGCAGGCGATCAAGGACAAGCTCACGACGGTGAAAAAGTTTATTGTCGTCACCGATGACGGCAAGGTGCCGGAGACAAAAATAAAGTTTGACTTTGAATATGAGCAAATGCTCAAAAACGCTTCCCCTGATTTTGACTTCGAGGATTTCGACGAGAACACGAAGGCCACGACGTTCTATACGACGGGAACGACGGGGCTTCCCAAGGGGGTTTACTTCTCCCATCGCCAGCTCGTCCTGCACACCCTGAGCGGCGCCATTGCCCTCGGATGCATCGAATCGGTAGGCAGGTTCCGCACCACTGACATCTACATGCCCCTGACCCCCATGTTCCACGCCCACGCCTGGGGGATTCCCTACATCGCGACGCTCTATGGTGTGAAGCAGGTGTATCCGGGAAGGTACGAACCGGAGATGCTGCTGAAGCTGATTCTCGGCGAGAAGGTCACGTTCTCTCACTGTGTACCCACCATCCTTCATATGCTCGTGTCAAGCCCGGTCGCCAAGAAAGTCGATCTTTCGAGATGGAAGGTGGTCATCGGCGGCGCGGCTCTGACGAGAGGGCTTGCCAAGGCGACGATGGATCTCGGTATTCAGGTCTTCTCGGGGTTCGGGATGTCCGAGACCTGTCCGATCATGACACTCGCCAACCTCAAGCCGCACATGCTGGGGTGGGAGAAAGACAAGGTGCTCGAGACCGTGATCAAAACGGGATTTCCCATACCGCTCATCGAGCTGGAGGTTGTGGATCCGGCCGGGAAACCGATGCCCCACGACGGCAAAACAACGGGCGAGGTCGTGATGAGGTGTCCCTGGCTCACCCAGGGCTATTTCAAGGACCCGGACAGGACGAAGGAACTCTGGCCGGACGGCTGGCTCCACGGCGGGGACATCGGCCACATCGACCCCGAAGGCTACCTGCAGATCACAGACCGTCTGAAAGACGTCATCAAGACGGGCGGCGAGTGGATCTCGTCCCTCGAACTGGAAAGCCTTGTCAGTCAGCATCCGGCAGTTTCGGAGGTTGCGGCCATCGGTGTTCCCGATGCCAAGTGGGGGGAGCGGCCCATGATCGTCACGGTGCTCAAACCCGACTTCAAAGGCAAGGTATCGCCGGATGACATCAAGGCGTTCCTGCAGAAGGCCGTTGATGAGGGGAAGATACCGAAATACGGGCTTCCCGACCGCTACGCGATAGTGGACGCGATCCCCAAGACGAGCGTCGGCAAGATCAACAAGATCGCCCTGCGGGATCAGTACGGCAAGTGAACTGTGCGTCACAATTTTGAGTTTTGAGTGTTGAATTTTGAGTTAAAGAAATTAATTGACCATTCAAAACTCGCAACTCATAACTAAAAACTGTCTGATGAGTCAAACATTTAAGGAGGATTACGATGGATTTTCTACTGACTGAAGAGATGAAGATGTTGAAGGACATGACCTACAAGTTTGCCGTTCAGGAGATACAGCCGGTTTCCCGGGATTGTGACCTGCAGGAGAAGTACACGCCGGAGATCCGCAAGAAGGCCGCCGACAACGGTCTTGTCGCTGCCTGGATTCCGGAGCAGTATGGCGGTCCGGGCGCGGGATTTTTGGGTAACGCCATCATTACGGAGGAACTCTCCCGTGTGGACATGGGCATAGGCCTCAACATCGTGGCTGCCTCCTTCGGTTGCGAGGGTGTGTACTTTTTCGGCTCAGAAGCGCAGAAACAGAAGTACCTGCCGCCCGTTTGCAAGGGGGAGACGGTGAGCGCCGGTGCGTTCACGGAACCCAATGCGGGGACGGATGTCGCCGGTTACAAGACCAGGGCCGTCAAGGACGGTAACGACTTCGTGATTAACGGCCAGAAGATGTTCATCACGAACGCCACCGTCTGTGACTGGATGCTCACCCAGTGCATCACGAACCCGGAAGACAAGAAGCACAACAGCTTCAGCATGATTGTCATTCCGGCCAATGCCAAGGGCGTGACACGCAACAAGATCCACGGGAAGATGGGCATCCGCGCGAGCGACACGGGGGAGATTGCCCTCGAGGATGTGCGCGCACCCCAGGAAAACCTTGTGGGGAAACAGGGCAGGGGCTTCTATCAGCTCATGCACTTCTTTGATGTGACGCGCATCCTGGTCGCGGCCCAGGGGCTGGGACTCGGCATTGCCTGCCTGGAGACGGCGGTGAAGTACTCGAAGGAGAGGACGGCCTTCGGGGTGCCCATCGGAAGTTACCAGATCTCCATGCAGAAGTTCACCGAGATGGCGATTCGCATCGAGGCACTGAGGGGCCTCGTCTACAAATCTGCGTGGCTCGTGGATGTAGGCAAGCCCGATTACACGCTCGGGGCGATGGCGAAATATTACAGCGGCCAGACGGCCGTCTTCTGCGCCAATGCGGCGGTGGAGATCCACGGCGGCTATGGTTACATCGAGGAGTATGACGTCCAGAAGTGGTACCGTGACGCGAAGATCCTCGAGCTCTATGAGGGCACCAAGGAAGCCGAGATCATGACCGTTGGCCGCTTCCTGGTATCGAAGTAGCCGTGATGGGTGTTTGGTGACATGTGGTCAGTAACCGGGGCTCAGATATTTTCAGGCTGAGCCCCGAATCACTCCCCACTATTTCTTATTGCCCTTTGACCGGAACCCTGAACCCGATGCCCTGAGAAAAAGTAGCCTGTCCCCTTTTTATAAAAAGCAGTGATTGGTGGCTGGTGGTTAGTTGCTGGATCGGGCCGAAGGCCCGGGGCCATTAGCCCTTTGCCTTTAGGCAATAAACGAAATAGACGAAATAAACGAAACAAACTAAATAGAAACGTGGCATTTTATGCCATAGACCAGACGGACCAGAAAGACTAGACAGACGAGATAGACCCACACAGAGGGAGGAAACAGCCGATGGCTTTAGAAAACATCATCTACGAGAAAAAGGGTGCCGTGGCATACGTCCGGTTCAACCGGCCCAAGAGTTTCAACGCTATTGACCACGGTTTCGTCAAGGATTTCACCAAAGCGATGGAAATGTGCTCCGACGACGATAGTGTCCGCGCCGTCGTCATAACCGGCGAGGGCAAGGCTTTCTGCGGTGGCGGTGACATCAGCGTTTTCAGAAGCTTCTTCGACAAGGATCGGGCTGAGCCCTTCCGCGAGATCATCAAGATCCTGAACCCCGGGATCATCACACTGCGGAGGATGAAAAAGCCCGTCATCGCGGCTGTCAACGGGGCCGCCGGTGGTGCGGGGATGAGCATTGTCGCGGCCTGTGATCTGAGGATATGCGCCGCCTCTGTGCGTTTCCGGGCGGGCTACCCGCAGCTCGGGCTGGTCGGCGACGCCGGGTGGACCCTTTTCGTCCCGCTCCTCGTGGGCTTCGGGAAGGCCATGGAGCTGATGCTCCTCGACCCGATGTTCGACGCAAAGCAGGCCTATGAAATGGGCTTAGTGAACATGGTGGTGGAGGATGAGAAGTTCGCTTCGACCGTGTCCGAAGTGGCGGAGAAGCTTGCCAGCGGTCCGACGAAGGCCTATGCCATCATCAAGGAAAACCTCAACGCCGCCATGGAGGGGCTCCTCGAGAAACAGCTCGAACTGGAGCGCATCGGTATGTTCAACGCCGCGAAAACCGAGGACTACATCGAAGGCGTCAACGCTTTCTTGGAGAAACGCAAAGCAAAATTCACCGGAAAATGATGCAGGCCTGTGGCCTGCAGTTGTGAG
>CAZJPV010000090.1:0-4529 GCA_964547985.1 uncultured Syntrophaceae bacterium | reverse complement strand
TGGTGCCGAAGCCGGGACTTGAACCCGGACGGGTTGTGCCCACTACCCCCTCAAGATAGCGTGTCTACCAAATTCCACCACTTCGGCACATTAAAGATTTCTTCAACGGTAAAGGGAGTTTAGCCTTTCCCCTCCACTTTGTCAATAGCGGAAAAGGCCGGTCCCTTGTTATTACTTCGCACCTTCCGGTGCCTGTGGTGCTGCGGCGGGCGCCGGCTGCGGGGCCTTCTCGGTGACAGGCGCCTTCGATGTCCCTTCCATGACGGTTGCGCCCTTGTGCGTGGCAAAATAGGCGAGCCACAGGGAGGTGAGCATGAAAACGACGGCGATGAGAGTGGTTATCTTTCCCAGGAATGTGCCGGGACCGGCACTCCCGAAAAGCGTCTGGCTCGAGCCGCCGAAGGCGGCACCCATATCGGCCCCCTTGCCCCTCTGGAGGAGGACAACGAGGATGAGGATCACGCAGACCGCCACGTGAAGGATGCTGATAAAGATGTGCAACTTAAAACCTCTCTAAAATTGAATGATCTTCGAAAAGGACTCTACGTCGAGACTCGCGCCGCCCGCGAGCACGCCGTTGATATCGGCCTCGGCCATGAGGGCCCCTATGTTTCCGGGGTTGACGCTCCCGCCGTAGATAATCGGCATTGCCGCCGCGGTATCCTCTCCGAAAAGACCCGCGATTAGCTGCCGGATGAAGCGATGAACATCCTGTGCCTGCGCGGGTGCGGCCGTCTTGCCGGTGCCGATGGCCCATACCGGCTCGTAGGCGACAATGGCGTGCCTTATATCATCGGGGGTCAGATTATTCAACCCTTCTTTTAGCTGCCGTCGCACGACGCTGAAGGTCTTTTCATCCCCGCGTTCATCCAGGGTCTCCCCCACACAGAGGATGAACTTGAGCCCCGCTGTCAGGGCCGCCCTGACTTTCAGGTTGACTTCCCGGTTTTGCTCCCCGAAATGCCGGCGTCGCTCGGAGTGTCCCACAATGACGTATCGGCATCCCGCCTCGCGGAGCATCCGTGCCGACACCTCACCGGTGAAGGCCCCCTGTTCTTCACAGTGTACGTTCTGCGCCGAGAGCTGGATGGCCGAACCCTGCAGGGCCCGGCCCAGGGGATGAAGTGCGGTGTAAGGCACGGCGATGACGATGTCCCGCTCCTGGGGCGGGGGAAAACGGCGGGCAAGCGCCCCGGCGAATTCGAGGGCCTCGCTCACGGTCTTGTGCATTTTCCAGTTGCCGGCAATGAAGGGCCTGAGCATGCGGGGCCTCCTAGAGTTGCTTCCCGATATAGATGGCCAGATCCCTCATCCGGCACGCGAATCCCATTTCGTTGTCGTACCATGCGAAGACCTTGATGAGGTTCCCGTCGATCACGTTTGTCAGCGGGGCGTCGAAGATGGACGAGAAAGGGCTGCTCGTGAAGTCGACGGAGACGAGCTCCTCCTCGCAGTAAAAGATGATGTCCTTGAACCGGCCCTTCGCGGCCTCCCTTACGGCGGCATTGACCTCATCGATGGACACGCCTTTGAAGACCTCTGCGACGAGATCAACGAGGGAGACATTCGGTGTCGGCACACGCAGGGCCACACCGTCGAGTTTCCCCTTCAGTTCCGGGATGACCTCCCCCACCGTCCTGGCCGCGCCGGTGGTCGTCGGAACAATAGACATGGCCGCCGCGCGGGCCCGCCGCAGATCATTGTGTGAGCCATCCAGGAGCCGCTGGTCCATGGTGTAGGCGTGGCAGCTGGTCATGAACCCCCTCTTGATCTTGAATCGGTCGTGAAGGACCTTGACCAGGGGGGCGAGGCAGTTGGTCGTACAGGAGGCATTGGATACCACGTGGTGTTTCCGGGGATCGTAGCTCTCTTCGTTTACCCCGATGACGAAGGTTGCATCAACCCCCTTTCCGGGTGCGGCCAGGATAACCTTCTTGGCCCCGGCCGTCAGATGCCCCGCGACCTGATCTCTTTTCCGGAACTCACCGGTCGACTCCAGGACGATGTCCACACCCATGACTCCCCAGGGAAGATTGCCGATAGTTTTCGTCTCGTCGGTCACAGCGATTTTTTTGCCGTTGATGAGAAGATGGTCATTCCCGTAAGACACTTCTGCGCCAATCTTTCCGTGCACGGAGTCGTATTTCAGGAGATGGGCCAGGATGGATGTCTTGGCCCTCGAATTGACCGCAACCACCTCGATATCGCTTCGCCCGGTACAGGCCCGCAGGATCGAGCGGCCCGTTCGTCCGAACCCGTTGATTGCAACCTTCACCGCCATGATGAACCTCCCTGTCGAAGTCTGACGCTCTTTTTAAACATCCCTGCCGTGAGTGTCAACGATTTTTTAATTTATCGATTCCTTTAGCGCTTTCTTCTTGACAGCGCGTCCTATCCCTCGATAAAAAGAATAGTCAGGTTCGTTTCTCATCTTCGACGGTCCCCGGCTCATCTTGTCGAGCTCTATCCGGCATGTTATGCAGTATTCAAGAAGGATTCGAAGGTTTTTCAAGATTTTTTCCGCAGCCGTTCTTCTGGTCTTCTTACTGCCGCAGGCAGGGGAGGGGGTTCGCATGGAGAAAAATATCCGAAAGCCGGTGATTGCCGGGTCCTGGTATCCGGGAGATCCCGATGTCCTGACGAGAGATATCAAGGCCTACCTCAAAAAGGTCCCCGGTGATGGTGTGGGCGGACGGGTCGTGGGGCTCATCTCGCCGCATGCCGGATACCCCTACTCCGGGCAGATCGCGGCACACGGCTACAAACTCATTCAGGGTCAGCGGTTTGATTCCGTCGTTGTCATCGGTCCCAGCCACCGGTCCTTCTTCCGGGGTGCCTCTGTTTATAACAGCGGGGGATTTGAAACCCCGCTGGGCGTCGTTCCCGTGGATGCCGGTCTCGCCGACAGGATTATCGCCCATGGCGGCAGCATCGCTTTTTACCCCCAGGCCCACCTTCAGGAACATTCCATCGAAATTCAACTTCCCTTCCTTCAGGTTGTCCTCGGCCAATTTTCCTTGGTACCCATTGTCATGGGGGATCAGGACCGTCAGGCCTGTCAGGAACTGGCTGAGGCCATTTTCAAGGCCGTCAAGGGAAAGAAGGTCCTTGTCGTGGGCAGTTCCGACCTTTCCCATTTCCATTCCTACGATAAGGCCGTAGTGCTTGACAGACGCGTCGTCGACCTTGTCCAGAAAATGGACACCGACGGACTCATCCGGGAGCTGGAAAGCGGCTCCTGCGAGGCCTGCGGCGGCGGTCCTATGGTGGTCACCATGCTGGTGGCCAGGAAACTGGGTAGCACCGGCGTCAAGGTCTTGAAATATGCCAATTCCGGGGATGTGACTGGCGATACGGGACGCGTGGTCGGATATCTCTCTGTTGCTTTTTATGTTGATAACCCCTCCAGGGGCAAGGTTTCCGGGAAAACGGCCGTTGCCGAAAGGGGGCTCAGCGAAGAGGAAAAGAAGTCGCTCCTGGAGCATGCCCGAAAGACGATCGAATGCCGCCTTCAGGGGAAACCCCTGCCGGATCTGTCTTATGCGTCTTCGGCAACACAGGAGAAAAGAGGGGCCTTTGTTTCGCTGAAAAAGCAAGGAAGATTAAGAGGTTGTATTGGCTATATCGAGGCGCGTAAACCGCTCGCCCAGACGGTGGGCGACATGGCCCTGGCCGCAGCCTTCAATGATCCGAGATTCCCGCCCCTTAAGCGGGAGGAGCTGGCCGATCTGGACATCGAGATATCGGTCCTCACACCGCTGAAGAAAATAAATGATATCAATGAAATAAAGGTTGGGAAACATGGTCTCTATGTGGTCAAGGGTTTTCATTCCGGGCTGCTCCTGCCCCAGGTGGCCACGGAATATCGATGGGACCGCTTGACTTTTCTGAAGGAGACCTGCTATAAGGCCGGCCTTCCGGCGGATGCCTGGCAGGATGAAAAGACGGAAATATACACGTTCTCCGCAGATGTTTTTGGCAGCCGGGAATAAAGACTGCGGGGCCACCTCATAAAAACCTTTCCGGAAAAAACACTTGACAAAATCATCAAGGAACCGTAAATTCAATAAATTCAGCTTTTCACATTTTTGCTGGCGTAGCTCAACGGTAGAGCAGCTGATTTGTAATCAGCCGGTTGCGGGTTCGACTCCCATCGCCAGCTCCAATTGGCCATGATGAAAGTTGGAGGGGTACCCGAGTGGCCAAAGGGAGCAGACTGTAAATCTGCCGGCGCAGCCTACGGAGGTTCGAATCCTCCCCCCTCCACCATGCAAGGATAAGACGTTTTTGTCTTCTTTGTTTGATGAGCGGGAGTAGCTCAGTGGCTAGAGCGTCAGCCTTCCAAGCTGAGGGTCGCGGGTTCGAATCCCGTTTCCCGCTCCAGTTCTCATTGTGGAATGGTCAGAGTGTCGCGACCCGGCGGATCTCAGGACGCGGCGGGAAGAAAAATCGAAGTCTTATCTGCACGGCGGAGAGGCCCACGTAGCTCAGTCGGTAGAGCACATCCTTGGTAAGGATGAGGTCTGTCT
>CAZJPV010000089.1:0-4671 GCA_964547985.1 uncultured Syntrophaceae bacterium | reverse complement strand
ATACTCCTTCGAGGCTTTTTCGCGGTCGCCTGACAACCAGTATGCCTTCCCGAGTCTTACCCTCACCTGCGTTGCGCCTGGCTCCAGGCGCAGTATTTCCGTAAAATGCGCTATGGCTTCGTTATATTCGCCCTTTGCTGCGAGGGCGGAGCCCAGGTTGTAACGGGCGTCGACAGAATTGGGGTTAATTTTCAGCGTCCCGGAAAAGTATTCTATCGCTTTGTCAAGATTACCGCGCCTGGCAAAGGTGATCCCGAGGTTATAGTGGGCCTTCTCGTGGTCGGGCATGATCCGTATGGCTTCCAGGTAATGCTGGATGGCCCGATCATCCTCCCCGATCCGTGCGAAGGCGTTGGCCAGGTTGTAGTGGCTATCGGCATAGTCGGGGTAAATGCGCACGGCCTCGAGGTAGTGTACCAGGGCCTCATCCATCTCTCCGACTGCCGCAAGCTCATTGCCGAGGTTGTTGTGAATCAGATAATTGCCTTCCGTGACGGTGAGGGCGTGGCCGTATAGTGTCCGGCTGTCCCGCCAGTAGCTCAACTGAATTGTCGTCAAAACCATCAACGCAATAATAACGGCCGGGAAGAATACGCCCAGTGTGATCCGGGGGTATTTCCGTGCCCCGGCCGCGTAATATGCCCCCCAGACCATCATGATGAAAAGCCCGATGAGGGGGATGTAGGTGTATCGGTCTGCCATGGCCTGCGCGCCGATCTGGACGAACCCGATCACGGGAAGAAGCGTGACCAGGTACCAGAGCCACCCCACCGGGAGATAGGGATGGGTGCGGGCCCATCGCAGAACTAATGCCGTGATGGCAATGAGAATGACAAGAGCCCCCATCCACTTCCAGGAGGGTGGCATACCTGCGTGCGGGTAGTAGACGGCAAGATCGAGCGGCAGAACCATTTTCCAGATGTACCCTACATAAGACACGAGGGCGTTTGTGAACCTCTCCCGGCAAGGAAACACCTCCATGGTCTGAATCGCGCCGATGCGCCGCTGGCCGATGAGGGCCAGTATTCCTGCAGCGAAGGAAAGGACAAAAAGCGGGATTTTTTCGATGACGAGCCTGGAGAAGGCGTGACGGAAAAAGGGATAAGTCCTCTCAGCGTCATCAAAGAGCGTGACGGGATTCTCATGACGACGCAGCGGCCAGTAGTCCAGGAAGAGTAGCACGATGGGGAGGGTCACCAGCATCGGCTTGGACAGAAGACCAAGAGCAAGGGAAGCAAGAACAAGAAGGTAACGTGAGGCTCCCGGCTTTTTTACATAGCGGTAGTATGCCCCCATCGTCGCGATCCAGAAAAAACCGCTCAGCACGTCTTTCCGTTCAGCGACCCAAGCCACAGACTCGACATGAAGGGGATGGAGTGCAAAAAAAGCCGCCACGAGGCCGCTCCCCCACAAAAAACCGGTCATCGCATTGAGGACAAGGAAAAGAAGCACAGAAGCAGCCGCGTGAATCAGGATATTTGTCCAGTGGTGCCCCCCGGCCCACAGACCGTATAACTCGTCATCCAGCATGTGCGAAATCCAGGTCAGGGGATGCCAGGTCCCCGAATCAAAATTCGTGAAGGCCCAGCACAGCCCATCCGCCGTGACACCTCTCTGAACCATAGGGTTGGCGGTCACATAGACCTTATCGTCAAGACTCACGAAATCGAATTGACCGGAAGGCCGGAAAATAGCGATCGTCAGAAGACCAAGAAGAACGGCGAACAGTGCGTTCCGGTAACGGCCCTGCATGGGCCGGATGCGCGGATGGGGAAAGGGCAGGCCGTGGCGAGCCGGCGCTGGGATCTCGCCGTGATTCTCAGCGCCGGTTTTTTCAGTCTGACTGCCGGACGGGTCTTTCATAATGGGCGCTCAAAATGGATTCAAGACCAGCTACTTGCTCTCCAGGCGGAAGATGCCATCCCATTTATCCGGCGGCGGGTTTTCCCGGTACTGTCTGCAACGGACCAGCATAAAACCGACGGGCCTATCACCGGGATTCAACTCACGGACAGCTTCGTATCGTTTGATGGCTTCATCGAAACGCCCTGCCAGATAGGCTTCAAGGGCCTCTGCCGTCTGTTGCGCGATTTTGATTTTTTTATCCTCCATCGTTTTTCTATCCCCCATAAGCTCATAGACCTTCAGCCCGGCTTTTTTGCCCATCACGGATACCAGGTCGATAGGACGCGTGACGAAGTCATCTTTCACCAGGTCATAGGTGCTCTCCCCGATGATGATGTTCGTCCCGTAAAACTTGTTAAGCCCCTCGAAACGGCTTGCGGCATTGACGTGATCCCCGACGACCGTGTAGTTCATACGGTTCTCGCTTCCCATGTTGCCCACGATGACCTCACCCGTGTTGATTCCGATACGCTGGTAGAAGAGAGGTTTCCCCTCCTCCTGCCACTTCTCCCGGAGCACGGCAAGCCGTTCCTGGCACCGGAGGGCCGCACGGCACGCCGCCAGGGCGTGATCCGCATTGGGCATGGGAGCCCCCCAGAAAGCCATGATGGAATCCCCGATGAACTTGTCAACCGTTCCCTGCTCGTCGCGTACCTGCTGGTTCATCTCCTCCAGGTAATCGGCCAGGTGATCAACGAGGGCTTCCGGTTCGAGCTGCTCTGATATCGAGGTGAACCCCTCGATGTCTGAGAAGAAAACGGTAAGGTTCGCCTTGCGGCCCCCGAGTTTGGCTTCCCCGCCTGAGGCCATGATGTCCCGGACGACATCGGTCGGCACGTACTTCCCGAAAGACCGGAGCCCCCTTTTCATGTCGTCGGTGGCCACCATGAGGCGGTCCACTTCCTTGATCATCGAGTGTCCGATGGGTCCGCCTTCGAGTTCGAAGCGGCCGATGGCTTCCGATTCATTGGAGATTTTCTTCAGAGGTCTCGAGATGCGCCCGGAGATCCACGCGCTGGCCAGCAGGATGAGCAACAAGCTCACAAGTCCAATCCCCAGGGCCTCCAGGTTGTTGCGGTCGACAAGGCCCAGGACCTCTCTGCGGGGGACAATCGAGGCGATGATCCAGTTCGGCATGTCTTTACCGGTCATCTTCCGATAGCTTCCGAAATACTCCGTACCGCCTGCGCTGAAGCTGAATATGTGGACTCCCGCACCCGGTTGAACCAGGTCTTTCCGGGACAACTGCTCCATGAAACCTGCGACGCGGACGTCCTTGAGCTTCCGGTAAGGGACGAACTCATACTGCGTCAGTCCCCGCTCATTGACAACGGTCTGGGTGAGGATATCCGGGGTCGGGTGGGCAATAACGCGCGGCTCCCCTTTTGCAGGCTTTTCGATGATGAAGGCAAACCCCGCCTTTCCCACGGGGTTTCCGGCAAGGAACTTTGATATGGCCACGATGTCGAAATCAACACTCGTCACTCCGCGCAATTCCTTTTCCGGCCCATAGAAGGGTGCGGCGTAGGAAACACCCGCCACCGTCTCGGCGCCCTTGCGGATGGTGCGGGCCTCTATCCATATGGGTTGCCCAGCATTCACGGCTTTCGTGTACCAGGATTCACGGGTGCCATTGGGGGTGCTTCTGGGTGTAAACACGATCTTTTTGCGGTTGTAGGGCTTATGCTCCCGGTAGTCTTCGGGCCAGAAATCGTAGAACTCGAGTGTTCTTTTCTCGCGGTCGAAATGACTTTCACGGATGGTGAGCTTGCTGTCCTTCATCCGTTCAATGGAAAGCATGCTTCCATTCTCGAGTCTCGCGGAAATAAAGGTGAAGTAAGGCTGCGTCTCCATGACCCGCCGCCAGTAGTTACTCAACCTGAAAAAGGTTTCGGGGCCTATCTTGATCGTGCCCAGCGTCGCGCGGTTCAGTTGGTTCTGGTCATTGGCCTTGGAAAGGAGGTTCTTGACCCAGAGCTCTATGCGGCTCGATGTCTGGTCGATCACCTGTGCGGACAGGTTGTCGGCGTTCTTCCGGAGATTGGAGTATGAAAGAATGCCGATCACCGCGACGGCGCCGATGAGCAACACCGCGAAAATGGTGGATAGCGCGATGCGGAAAGGGACGCGTACTTTAGTGTCATTCGGCTCTACGGAAAAAATCTTCATGGCTCTCCTATTCCTTCCGGGTCAATGGCCCACAGGGCCGGGTATCGGGTTCAGGCTTCAGCCGTCAGTCCTTAAGCTTTACTTCTTCGGGTAGGCGCGGATCTCGCCCGTCTCGATGATCTCGACGGGATAGCCGTCGAGTTCGCGCGGGATCTTCCTCTCGAGCTCCGTGGTCTTTTGAATGACAAGGACCTTGACTGAGGGTCTGCCGTCTTTGAGGCCCTCGGCCGTGCCCACCACACCCGGTATGGACATCAATCTGCCGGAGTGTTCGCCAAGTACCTCATCGATCGTCTTCTTCGCCATCACATCCTGCTCCCCCTGGTCCGCCGGCCTCGCCGTCACGCATGCCAGAAGGCAGACACCTGCGACCAGGCAAAAAAAGGCTCTCCTGAAAATCGACCCGAACACGCGTTGCCTCCGCCGCGGATCAAGAAAAAACCCGTTTCGTAATCACTCGCCGTCAATCTTTACATTGAAAGCATCCAGGACCTCATCGATGGGGTTCGCCCAGGCATAGGACCCGGAGCTGTTTCCGGCAAAGAGAAGTCCCACGGGATTTCTACCGGGATACGTCACAAGGAGGGATCCTGAATC
>CAZJPV010000088.1:2160-4759 GCA_964547985.1 uncultured Syntrophaceae bacterium | reverse complement strand
ACGATCGACTTCTATCGATCCATAAGGAAATGAAAAATCGGCGTCCCCTGTCGCTATCTCACAGACCTGCCGCGCTGTTCAACGTGTTCCGAAGAAGCATGGCGATGGTCATGGGGCCCACCCCGCCCGGAACCGGGGTAATATAAGAAGCCTTCGGTTCCACCTCCGAGAAGGCCACATCGCCCACCAGCCGTCCGTCGGGCAGCCGGTTCACGCCGACGTCAATGACCACAGCCCCTTCCTTCACCATTTCTCCCCGGATCATCTCCGCCTTTCCCGCCGCCGCAACGAGGATGTCGGCCCTCCTGGTCACGCTGCCAAGGTCCTTCGTCCTCGTGTGACAGACCGTGATGGTGGCGTGCCTGAGAAGGAGCATGAGCGCCAGGGGCTTGCCGACGATGTTGCTCCTGCCAACGATGACGGCCGCCCTGCCTTCGATGGGGATGCCGCTTCGATCCAGGAGTTCGATGACGCCCAGGGGTGTGCAGGCCCTGTGGAGGGGGTTTCCTTCCAGCAGGCGGCCCATATTATAAGGATGGAAGCCATCCACGTCCTTCCGGGGATCGACAGCCTCGATGACGGCCGCAGTCCTGATGTGACCCGGAAGCGGCAGCTGGACCAGTATGCCGTGGATCGCCGGATCCCGGTTAAACTCGTCGATAAGACGCAGGAGATCCTTCTCCTGCGTTTGTGACGGAAGCCCGAAATGCCGGGACAGGAATCCGGCTTCCTCGCAGGCCCTCTCCTTCCGTCCGACGTAGATCTGCGAGGCAGGGTCGTCCCCGACAAGAATCACCGCAAGCCCCGGGACAATCCCCTTTTCCTGTTTGAGTTTCAGGGCCTGTACGCCGATTTCTTCCCGGATCCCTTTCGCAATTTTATTCCCGTCGATGATGACTGCCATATTTCAGGACCCCGCATGAAGCCGTCTTCACACCTTATGCCTTGAGCCTTGTGCCTTACGCCTGCAGCGCAGCTGCCTTCATCTACTTGAGCAGCCCTTAAATGTCAAGATAACATCCGGCAAAAAGATGGAAGAGCGGGCCGAAAAGGATGAATCCCGCGCCTGATCCGCATGCGCTATAACATTTTGAAATTATTCATTAATAAATGATGAAAATAAACAAAAAAGGCGCAAAATTTTATTGATTGGTCCATGCCGTTGTGCTATGGTGTGCCCTCTTAACAAGGGAGTTTTAAAAACCATGAATATCGGGGAAATGCTCGATTCCATCTGTAGCCAACACGGTGGAAAAACAGCAATTATTTTCGAAGACAAGACCCTATCCTACGGTGACCTCCAAAGAGCCGTAAACTCCCTCGCGAACTATCTGAAGCGCCTCGGAATCGAGAAGGGGGACAAGGTGGCCATCATGCTCCCCAACATCCCCGAATTCGTCATCTCCTATTTTGCTATTTTAAAACTCGGCGCCGTCGCTGTCACTCTCAACATCATGTCGACGTCATACGAGCTCAGGTATCTCCTCAGAAACAGCGACTCCAAAGTATTTATCACCGTCGCACAGTCGACAAAAAGATATGAAGAGATAAAAAAAGAGATCCCTCTATGCCGGCACCTCCTGCTCGTCGATCACGAAAGCCCCTCTTCCCCCTTCGCGGAAGTAACCGGCAAAGGCCCCTTTGAATTCAGCATGCCGCCTATCGACAGCGATGATCCCGCGGCCATGATCTACACGGCCGGTCTCACCGGAGATCCCCTCGGTGCCGTCCTGACTCATAAAAACCTGCTCTCGCAGACGACCCTTTTTCAGGACCTTTTCGGGGGGAAGGCAGAAGATCACGCCATGGCAATCATTCCTTTCTTTCACACCTTTGGCGCGACGGCGAACATGCTGGGTGTGATGAGCATAGGATGCACCGTCACCATCATCGACCAGTTCAATATCGACGCGATCCTCAAGGCCATCGAAAGAGACCGGGTGACCTACATTGCCGCCGTGCCTCGGGTTTTTCTCGGCATGCTTTTATACGAGGAGGCGGAGAAGTTCGATACCCGTTCTCTTCGACTTTGCATCACCGGTGGATCCACCATGCCGCCCCAGTACATGCCGGCGTTTTCAAAAAAGTTTAGGTGCGTCCTGACGGAGGGGTACGGGTTAACGGAGGCCTCCCCGGTCTGTACCGTCGGCAGAATGAGCATGCCGATCAAGCCGGGCTCGATCGGCACCGCCATCCCCGGTGTCGAAGTAAAGGTCTTTGACGAAAGTGGCAGAGAGGTTCCGGCCGGTCAGGTCGGGGAGCTTGTCGTTAGAGGCATTAATGTGATGAAGGGATATTATAAAGACGAAGAGGCAACGGCAAGGGTGATCAAAAACGGCTGGCTTCACACGGGTGATCTCGCGAGGATCGACGAGAAAGGGTACGTTTTTCTCACCGGTCGGAAGAAACGCATGATCATCACGAGCGGGTTCAACGTCTATCCCCGCGAAGTGGAAATCATCCTGGACAGTCATCCCGCCGTCAAAGCCTCTCAGGTTGTCGGCAAGCCCGATCTGATGAGGGGGGAAATCGTAAAGGCCCTCGTTGTCAGGCAGCCGAACGAGGCTGCTGACGAGAGGGCGATCCTGAAGCACTGCAG
>CAZJPV010000088.1:0-2060 GCA_964547985.1 uncultured Syntrophaceae bacterium | reverse complement strand
AAGGAGGTAAAAATGAAAAAGGTGCCGCAGAAGTTGGATAAAACCAGAGCTGAAATTTACAAACACGCGCCCATCACGAAATTCGGGGAAAGAAAACCTGATTTTTCCACCATGGGAAGGAAAATCAAAAACCAGTTCAAGAATTTCCGGGAAGTGGTCTGTGTCGAGGCCTGCCGCACGCCCTACGGCGTCTTCGGGGGAGGCCTGAGGGGATTCGATGCGCCGCAGCTCGGCGCACTCGCCATCAAGGAGTGCTTGAGGAGAACTAATGGCAAGGTGAAGCCCGAGGATATTGACTACGTCATATTGGGCCAGGTGGTCCCCGCGGGCTGCGGGCAGGTCCCCAGCCGCCAGGCCACGATTCTGGCGGGCCTCCCCGAGTTCGTCCCCTCGATTACCCTGAACAAAGTCTGCTCCTCGGGCATCAAACCCGTCGACCTTGCCGCCCAGATGATCCAGACGGGCAGGGCCGAGATCATCATCGCCGGCGGCCAGGAAAGCATGTCGAACTGCCCCTACTCTCTTCCCGACATGCGGTGGGGAAACCGGATGGGTCTTCCCAATGGTCGCGTCGTTGACCTGATGGTCTATGACGGGCTCTGGGATGCCTTCTACAATCGTCACATGGCGATCCACGGGTCCGAGACGGCCGATGAATTCGGCTTCACAAAAGCGGACCAGGACGAGTGGGCCTACCTGTCGCAGACGAGGGCTGTCGAGGCCATGAAGGCCGGCCGTTTGGATGCGGAGATCTTCCCTGTAGAGGTCAAGAAGGGGAAGGATACGATCATCTTTGACAAGGACGAGGGACCGAGGCCGGGTACCACCATGGAAGGCCTCGCGAAGCTTCCTCCCGTCTTCAACCACAAGAGCACCGTTACGGGGCAGCCCGGAAGCGTCACGGCAGGAAACGCCCCGGGCGTCAATGACGGCGGAGATGTCTGTCTTATCATGAGCGCTGAAAAAGCAAAGGCGCTCGGGATGAAGCCCCTCTTCACCATTCTCGACTATGCCGAGGTTTCCCAGCCCACAAAGGACATCGCCACGGTCCCGGGTCTTTCGATTAAGAAAGTGCTGGAGCAAAACAACTTGACGATTGACAAGGTGGACCTCATCGAGATCAACGAGGCTTTCGCGGCCGTCGTTCTCGTCAGCGCCCGGAGCATCCTGGGTCTTTCCAAGGAAGATATGCTTAAGAAGGTGAACGTCAACGGAAGCGCCATTGCATACGGCCATCCCATCGGGGCCACGGGCGCCCGGATCGTCATGACCCTCGCCTATGAACTGAGGAGAAGGGGCGGCGGAATCGGCGTGTGCGGCATCTGCTCCGGTCACGCCCAGGGCGATGCGATGCTGATAAAGGTAGAAAAGTAACTGGCGTAGGGCTTAAGGCCCAAGGCTTAAGGTAAAGGGCGGTATGGAAAAAGAAACATTTTTTCTTGCCATAAGCCATTAGCCCTATGCCATAAGCCGTTGAAACAGGATTAAGGTTCTTAATTTGAAATGGGCAAGGAGGGGTTCAAAGAGCTGAGGGTTTGGCAAAAGGGAAAGGATCTAGCGGTTTTTCTTTACAGTATCACTTGCACCGGACCTTTCTCAAAAGATCAAGCATTACGAGATCAGATGAGAAGGGCTGCGCTGTCCATCCCAAGCAACATCGCTGAAGGTGACCAATTGGATACCGATAAGCAGGCCGTGAGGCACTTCTACTTCGCGAAAGGATCAGCCGCCGAGCTTCTATCTCATGCCATTGTCGCCCTTGAGATTGGTTATATCGATGAGAAGACCTTCAAGAACATCGAAACAAGATGCCTGGAAATATCCGGCATGTTAAGGAAACTGATCAAGGCCCGATCGAACTCTTAGTATTTTCTCTTGCCCTAAGCCATATGCCATAAGCCTGTTTAGTTTTGCCATAAGCCATTAGCCAATAAAGTTGAAAGGAGTTTGAGGATGAAAGACGTTGTCATTGTAAGCGGTGCCAGGACCGCCGTGGGTGAATTCGGCGGATCATTAAGGGATGTTTCAGTGGTCGAACTCGGTCGGCTCGTCATCAAGGA
>CAZJPV010000087.1:0-4840 GCA_964547985.1 uncultured Syntrophaceae bacterium | reverse complement strand
AGAGCTCTTGTATATTCAAAGTAAAATGACGGCGAACACTAACCCATAAAATATGTCAGGAGATTTTATGAAAGCCAAACGCTTCGTCCTGTGGTTCGATGAGATCGAATTAAAAGATATCCCCCAGGTCGGGGGCAAGAACGCCTCTCTCGGTGAAATGCGGCGGGAGCTGACGAAGAAGAAGGTGAGCATTCCGGACGGCTATGCCATTACGGCCGGGGCCTACCGTTACCTTCTGGAAAGCGCCGGCATCACGGAGAATCTCAAGAAGATTCTGGCGGATCTTGACACGCACAACATCGAAAATCTGTCCGAAAGAGGGAAAAAAATACGGGCGCTCATTTACAACGCCGAGCTCCCGGCGGACCTGAAAAAAGAGATACTGGAAGCCTACAAGAATCTCTGCAAGGAATACGGTGAAAACGTCGACGTCGCCGTGAGAAGCTCCGCAACCGCGGAAGATTTGCCGGATGCGAGCTTTGCGGGACAGCAGGAGACGTACTTGAACGTCAGGGGCGAAGTGGACCTTATCGACGCATGCAAGAAATGCTTCGCCTCCCTCTTCACAGACCGGGCCATCTCATACCGCGTGGACAAGGGTTTCGACCACCTTTCCATCGCACTCTCCATCGGCGTGCAGAAGATGGTTCGCTCCGACCTCGCCTCGTCGGGAGTCATTTTTTCCATCGATACGGAATCCGGCTTCAGGGATGCCGTTCTCATCACCGGATCATACGGCCTTGGCGAACTGGTAGTTCAGGGAACGGTGAACCCTGATGAATTTTACGTCTTCAAGCCGACGCTCCGGAAGGGGTTCCGTCCGATTCTCCAGAAGAAGCTCGGCACGAAGGAAATCAAGATGATCTATGCCACGGAAACACACGATGAAACCACCGTCATCGTTCCGGTTCCGGAGGGAGATAGAAAACGGTTCAGCCTGACGGACGATGAGATCCTCAAGCTTGCCCAGTGGACGATGATTATCGAAGACCATTACTCCAAAAAAGCGGGCTTCTTCAAGCCCATGGATATCGAATGGGGCAAAGACGGCGCTACCGGCCAGCTCTTCATTCTTCAGGCGCGACCGGAGACCGTTCAGTCCCAGAAAGATGTCAATGTCCTGGAGAGCTATTCGCTCCTGGAGAACAGGAAGCCCCTGGTTTCGGGAACTGCGGTCGGATCCAAGATAGGGGTCGGACCCGTCAACATCATTGAAAGCGTCGAGGCCATCAAGAGCTTCCAAAAAGGTCAGGTCCTGGTGACAGACATGACCGACCCCGACTGGGAGCCGATCATGAAGATCGCGGCGGCTATCGTGACCAATAAGGGAGGACGCACCTGTCATGCCGCCATCGTGAGCCGGGAGCTGGGCGTTCCCTGTATCGTCGGCACCGGCGAAGGGACTGAAAAACTGAGGGGCATCAAAGAAGCGACCGTGTCCTGCGCCGAAGGCGAGGTCGGAAACGTATACGACGGCGTCCTCAAGTATGAAATCCAGAGAATCAACCTGCAGGACATGGCGAGGCCAAAGACGAACATTATGATGAACGTCGGGAATCCGGACCTGGCATTCAACAACGCTTCCATCCCCAACGACGGCGTCGGGCTGGCAAGGCTGGAATTCATCATCAACAATATCCGCCTCCATCCGATGGCCCTGATCCAGTTCGATAAAGTAACGGACCCGAAAGTCAGGGAAGAGATCGAAACCCTTACCCAGGGTTATGACAACAAGAGCGATTGCTTCGTGGACAAACTCGCCCAGGGAGTGGCCAAGATCGGTGCTGCCTTTTATCCCAATGACGTGATCGTCAGGATGAGCGATTTCAAGAGCAACGAATACGCGAATCTCATCGGCGGCTCCTTTTTTGAACCTCACGAGGAAAACCCCATGATCGGATGGCGGGGTGCCTCACGTTACTATGACGAGAAATACCAGGCCGGCTTCGCCCTCGAATGCAAGGCTATGCTGAAGGTCCGCCAGGAGATGGGCCTGACGAATGTCAAGCTCATGATTCCTTTCTGCAGGACCGTAGAAGAGGGAAAGAGGGTCGTCGAGGTGATGAAGAAAAACGGCCTCGTGCAGGGTCAAAACGGCCTGGAAATCTACATGATGGTCGAGATTCCGAGCAACGTCATCCTGATCGAGGAGTTCGGCAAGGTATTTGACGGATTCTCCATCGGATCGAACGACCTCACCCAGTTGACCCTGGGTCTCGACAGGGATTCCGCACAGGTTGCCCATATCTTTGATGAGAGAAACAAGGCCGTCCTCGATCTCGTGGCGCTGGCCATCAAGAAGGCAAGGAAGCTGAAGAAGAAAATCGGCATCTGCGGTCAGGCCCCGAGCGACTATCCGGAATTCGCCCGATTCCTCGTCAAGTGCGGAATCGACAGCATGTCGTTAAACTCGGATACGGTTATCAAAACGACGCTTGACATCCTGAAGACGGAAGGGGAACTGGGGATCAAGCCTCCCAAGCGGTTCCGGAGAGAGCGTTGTAAGTGAAATCAGAATTTCAAAGATATGGTTAGGGCAATGAAACTGTCCGACTATCAGTCCAGCGGCAAGGAACCCTATGTCTTTCGAGCGGATGGTCCCGAGGGGCTTATCGGCGTCCACGCCAGACTGGTTGCATCAGCTCTCTGGCCGGAAGAAAAAGTTCATTATCTCGTGTACGCCCCTGTGCGAAAAGCGGAAAAGGCGCCGTTTGATATTCAGGCCGATCCTGAATCTCATGCCGTGGCCGTAACAGAACAGCGCTTCCTGATCTCCAAGGACATTCACGACGAGACGACGGCCCCATCTATCGAATCGATCCCCTTCGACCGGGTTCTGTACATCGAGATCGGGAGCGCCCTTCTTCTCGGCTGGTTCGTGATCGCCTTCGAACGGGAAGGTGACTTATCGAGGACGAGTCTCTTTTATACTGCCACGGGCAGCCATCACTTCGAGTCCGCTGTTCGTGAATACCGCAGGCTAACAGAAAAGACTCATTCATCCTCAAAAGAAGAGTCCTCAGGATGGCATCCCGTGTTTCGCCTGACGCCGCGTTCTCAAGTAGACCTTTTGAAAGCGCTGATTACAGACAACGAAAAACCCGTGGATATTCTGAGATTCAGGGAGAAATGGAGAGAAGCTGAAAAAAAGAACAAGAAGGCCTGCTTGACGACGGACGGCATTCTTCTGGTGACCGACCGCGGGGGCTGCCTTTATATCACTGAAGAAAGGCCGATCAGTCCCGGCATCTTGGCCTATGGCACCAACGCTTACTGCTTGCCGATTGACGCCGTCAGGTCGGCCATGATCGTAGAGGGGAAAAATAAGAATAGCATGACCGATTCCGCGCGCCTCGACCTCGAACGCACACCTGTTGTTTTCCCTTTCGACATCCCTCTGTCGCGGGAGGAATTCGAATCGGCGGAGAGATGGCTCGGTCATTTCAGTCAACTGATTGGACGCTGAAGATGATATTCGTCGGCCGGGAAAAAGAGGCAAGGAAGATCACGAGGGCTCTGGAGCGCGGCGACAATGTCGTCGTCAAGGGCATATATGGCATCGGCCGGACCGCCCTGGTCAGACATGTCGCAGAGTCGCTGACGCAGCAATTCAGGTTTCTGTTCGCGGATTTCTCAAAGACTCCGGGGCAGGTCTGCCAGGAGCTTCTGTCGGACTTGTTCCCGCAGAGGAGATACCGGAAAGAGGATTTTCAGCATCACCGATATAAAGAAATGCGCTTCAGGATCGCCACCAGGGCATTGCCGGACGGGAAGCGGCACGTGATTGTTCTCGACAACATCGGACGGCTCACCGGCCAGAGACTGGCGCTGATCCGCTATCTCGGCTGGGACAAGAAATTCCGGTTTATCGCCATTGTGGAAAGTTATGTGTCCGACGCCGAGCTGCTTCTCCTGCGCGCAGAGCTCATGCCGGCGGAAGTCCTGACGCTATCCTATCTCAGTGCGCAAAGCGCATGGGAGCTGCTGCGCCGCCTGGCAAAGGAAAACCGCTTTGAATGGACTGAAACGCATATGCGGCATCTGGCGGAAGCCATCAGAGGATACCCACTTGGTCTGAGGGAGGCGGCAGAGCGGGAAATAAAACGGTGCAAAAAAAAGATCCCTCAATAGACTTATTGAAGAGAAAGAGAATGATCATGACTATAAAGAACAGGGCGAAAGTAAATTTTTACCAAGATTTAAAAACGAACGGTTGTCCGGTCTGCAATTACGTGAACGAGATTGTATTGGATTTCTTTTCTCAGTGGGTGCACAGTTTCGCGAAACGTCCGGACGTCCAGGATGAGCATGCCGCCGGTCTCGGCTTCTGCTCGTTTCATACGTGGCGGCTGGAATCCGCAGCCTCTGCGCGTGGAATTTCTGCGGGATATCCAAAGTTGCTGGAACGTCTCGCCCGGGATCTCTCGAACATTGCCAGATCCTCCGATAATCTTGAGGAGAGCGTAAAAGAACTTATAAAACAACGCGACGATTGTCCGATATGTACGCTCATGCTCGACTCTGAAAAATACTACGTTGAGCAGCTTGCGGGTTTTCTGAGAGGAGATGAAGGCAGGAAGGCCTATGAGGGTTCTCAGGGAGTCTGCCTGCATCATCTCGCCATGCTCCAAGCATCATTGCCTGAGAAGCAGACGGGCGCTTACTTGTTGATGCAAGCCGCACGACGGTTCAGTGAAATGGCCGAAGACATGAGGAGCTTTGCACGCAAATATGATGCGCTTGAGAGGTATCTTCTCACACGTAAAGAAAGAAACGCTTGTTCTTGCGCCCTTATTCACGTTGCCGGATTAAGGTGGCTCAGCACGTCGTGATAAAAGAA
>CAZJPV010000086.1:0-4975 GCA_964547985.1 uncultured Syntrophaceae bacterium | reverse complement strand
TTTTTTATCCCCGCGTACCGCCGCGGCGACATCTCCACGACACCAGGATACCTCAGGGCGAGTTATACCCGCGAAAATCCCAATTTTTCCTTGACAGGCGGGGAGGGATGAAATATATAGCACGCTATTGAAAAGCTTTCAAAGAGGGTGGGCGTTTCAACACAGAAAGACACCTCGCCTTCTATGAAAAACATACACGCCTTGGGGCGGATACTTCTGCCGTCTGAACGATCAGAAAGTCTCACCGGCTTTTTGAACCGCTTTCAGTTTTGATCGTCGACGACTACCGATAACGGATAGGGTCCATCGAGTGATCACAGCCTCAGAAGACAAGCAGCACAATTTGACATAAGAAACGTTTTCATTACAGGGCGCTCGGAAAAGCACCGGAATCGCAATTAAGCTGATTCTTCGCGCTTTTTATTCCATTCGAGAAGGGGGGTGAATCCTAACAACTGAAACGCCGTTTTCCGAAGTTTCATGTCTTATTCAATCGTGATCAGGATCAGAGGTATTTATTCACCGGTAAAAAAAGGAGGTAACGATGTTTAAACGTGGAGCAACAAAAAAGGCCCAGATCATGTCTCTTGAGGAGGCCGTCAAGACGTACGCGAAAGACGGCATGATGGTTGCCTTTGGCGGGTTCACGGCATTCAACAGGAACCCCATTGCCTTCTCATGGGAAATGGTCCGGCAGGGGAAAAAGAATATCCATGTCATTGACAGACATGGTAGTGCGTGCACGTGGATCCTCAATGCAGCAGGTGCCATTAAGATCTACGAGACGGACTGGATGGGCTGGGGCGAGCTGGCCGGTAAACTGGATGTCAACATGGAAAGAACCTACAAGGCAGGGAAGATGATACTCGAGGACTACTCCCATGGCGCCATGGCCATGCGGTTCCTTGCCGGTGCCATCGGGGCACCCTTTATCCCCTATTACGCACCTCAGGGGTCTGACCTGTATAACCCCAAATACGACGCGCTCGGAAAGGCAGGCATGAGGGACGGCAAAAATCCCAAGATCGCCAAGAAGAAATTCATGGAGATGGCGGATCCCTTCTTCAACACGGGCAACGTAGTCCTTCTGCCGGCCGCGAGAGCGGATCTGGCCGTTGTCCATGTCGCCCAGTGCGGTGAAAAGGGGACGGCAAGATGGCGCGGGATCGGCACAATCGACAAGGAAATCTGCTTCGCCGCCGATAAGGTCGTGATCCTATGTGAGGAAATCGTGCCCGAATCCGAGCTGAGGAAGAACCCTGAAGACAACCAGATTCCCTACTTCGTTGTCGATGCCATTGTGGAGTGTCCATGGGGCGCTTATCCGAGTTCGGTCCCCTACTACTACGACTACGACGCACCCTTCTTGAGAGGCATGGACGCCGCTTCCAGGAATCCCGAGGACATGAAGAAGTGGAAAGACGATTGGGTCTTCAGCCCGAAGAGCTGGGAAGATATGATCACCAAGGTCGGCGCCAAGAGGATGCTCGATCTCAGAGCGGATAGCACACTTGGTTACAGCACCAGGCTCTTGCGCGGCAAGAAACCCGCACCCAGGATGACGGTGCCTCTGTCCGTCGCACGAAGCGGCTACTAAAGAAGGGAGGGAACAAACTATGGCTAAAACGATGGAACAATTGATGGATTTGATCGATAAGATACCCGACGAGCCGGCAAAGCCGGGCGAGTTTATCCTACCCGAGCTGATGGCCATTCAAATCGCCCATCAGGTGCGGGATGATGATATCGTCTTCGCCGGAACCGGTCTACCCATGGTGGGGATCATGACGGCGAACTTCATCAACGCCCCGCACGCTCTGCTCATCTATGAGGCGGGTATCTGCGACGGCAAGACCATGCACGTCCCCATGTCCGTTTGCGACCACAGAGCGGCAAATCTGTGCTCGTCACTGGGCGGCCTCGTGGACACCTTCGGGTTCTACCTCCAGCAGGGTTTCGTTTCGCTGGGGTTCCTCGGCGGCGCGGCCATTGACAAGTACGGCGGTGTCAACGTCACCTGTATCGGTGACTACTGGAAGCCAACGCACCGCTTTACCGGGTCGGGTGGAAACTCCGACATCGGGACGATGGCAAAGAGAACCGCTTTCATCATCCTCCAGGAGAAGAGGCGGTTCCTCGATAGGAATGAGTATACCACGACCCCCGGCTGGTGGTGCTGGGATTTCAAGACCAACGAGTGGAAGCCCAAGAGGGAAGTCTGGAAAGGTACTCCCTTTGCGGACAGCGGCCCCGTGGTCGTTGTGACCAACATGGCTAACTACAAATTCGACAAGAACGGTGAAATCTACCTCGACACTTTCCACCCGGGTGTCACCGTCGATCAGATCAAGGAGAACTGCGGATTCGCCCTGAACGTGAAAAACGTGTCGGGCGAAACGAAAAAGCCGACTTACAGGGAGCTCTTCGTGCTCAGAGAGTTCGTCGATGCCGAGCTGATCTTCCTGCCCCAGAAGGTGGAGTACCCTGCGTCACTCAAGAAACTGATCAAGGGTTAACCTTAAACTTCAGAAAGGTTGGGGAGGGGTTCGAAAGGGCCCTTCTCCAGCCTTTATTTTTTGTCTTTTCTCCGCATAAAAGTCCTTGACCCGTCCGCCCGGTAATGTGTATAGGGGGGAGGAAAATCTTTCAGTTCGACATCAATGGAAGATTGTCCCAGTTTTGAATTGCGAATTTTGAGTTTTGAATCGAAATCACTAATAAAATTCCACCACTAATTTTTCGTTAGCACCCGTAACCCGGATTGCAAGACCGTATAAAAGAGGCCTCGATAAAAGGGGGCATCTTCAAAGGTCTCAAAAAATATAACCCAGGGGAGGTTTGCCATACATGAACTTAGAACTTACAGAAACCCAGAAAATGATTCAGGATACGGCGAGAAACTTCGCCAGGACGGAGCTCGATCCACTCGCCGCTAAGCTCGACCAGGAGGGAGACAGGGAATCCTTTCTAAAGAACCTGCGGAAGCTCGGCGAACTGGGGCTCATGGCCATCAACGTGAAGAGCGAGTATGGCGGGTCGGAGGCGGGTGTCATCGCCTTCAGCCTGGCGATCACTGAAATCGCCAGGGCCTGCGCATCGACGGCGGTTACCATGTCGGTCAACAATATGGTCTGCGAGGTCATCCAGGCCGTGGGGTCGGAAGAGCAGAAAAGAGCCTACATCCCGAAGATAGCCTCCGGTGAGTACTACGCCGGCGGGTTCGCGCTCACGGAAACAAGCGCCGGTTCAGACCCCGCGGGGATGAGAACAACGGCTATTGCCGACGGCGACTCCTACGTGATCAACGGCAACAAGATGTTCATCACCAGTGCAGAGTATGCCGGCGTCTTCGTCGTCTGGGCAGTCACGGACCCGAAGGGCAAAAAAGGCAAGAACATCAGCACATTTCTTGTGGAAAACGGCATCAAAGGCCTGACGGTGGGTCGCGCGGAGCACAAGATGGGTCAGCACGCGTCGATCACGAACGAGCTGGTCTTCGAGGACTGCCGCGTTCCGAAGACGGCCGTCATGGGGAAACTCAACGACGGTTTCCGCGTGGCCGCGGGTGAGCTCGCGGGCGGCAGAATCGGTATCGGATCACTCGGGCTCGGCTGCGGTCTTGCCGCCATGGACTACGCGACACGATACGCCATCAACCGTGTCCAGTTCGACCAGCCGATCACGAACTTCCAGGCCATCCAGTGGATGATCGCCGAGTCCTACACGGAACTGGAAGCGGCAAGGCTTCTCCTCATGAACGCCGCCTTCAAGAAGGAAACGGGCAAGCGTTTCGGGAGAGAAGCCTCCATGGCAAAATACTACGCGACGGAAGCCGGGGAAAGGGCCTGCTACAACGCCCAACAGATGCTGGGCGGCTACGGCTACACAGCCGAGTACCCCATCGAGCGTTATGCCCGTGACGTCCGCATCACCTCGGTCTACGAGGGGACGAACCAGATCCAGAGATTGATCATCGCGAGAGATATTCTAGGCGCTCTGAAATAAAGACAGTGATTAGTGGTTAGTGATTAGTGGTTAGTGGATAGATAAATATAATCAAAACCAAAAATTAAAAAACCCGCCTTCAACGTGCTCAAGGCGGGTTTTTTATGTGTCCTGTTTGGACCCTCCAGCCACCAACCACCAGCCACTAACCACTATTTCTTACCCAATGCTTCGGCGGCCTTTTTCAGGAGAAATTCCTGGAAGACGACATCGTGCTCCACGCTGAAGGATGATTCGAAGTCGCGGCCCTGGCAATTCAACATGAATTCCTTACCCTGCCTCAGCGCCGCCACGGGGGCTTCGAGTATGACCCTCGCTATCTCCATGGCCCTCTCAACAAGGCGACCCTCCGGAACCAGCTCGCTCACAAGCCCGATCCGATACGCTTCAGCCCCGTCAATCCGCTTCCCTGTAAAACAGAGGTCCCTTGCCAATCCCTCCCCCACAATCCATCGAAGCGGCGTAATCAGCGGCGGAATACCGAACTTGATCTCCGGGTGGCCGAAGAGGGCCTTCGGAGAGCAGATCCGCAGGTCGCATAGTTTCGCGAAGTCGAACCCGCCTGCAAGGGCAGGCCCGTTTATGGCGGCAATCGTGGGCTTCGGGAAATACCACAGATCCCTGTGATAGCGAGCCGATGTCTCGAAAATTTCAGCAAGGAGCGCGGGGTTTTTGAACTCGCTGAGATCGAATCCCGCGCTGAAGGTGTCTCCTGCACCGGTAAAGATCACAACGCCGATGCCCGGATCTTCCTTCCAACCCCGCAGGAGGTCAGACAGGGCCCTTCGCATCTCGACGGAAATGGCGTTTTTCCGGTCGGGGCGGTTCAGGGTCACGAAACCAATCCTGCCCTCTTTGACTTCAGCGGTAATGGTTTTGAAAGTCATTCTTTCCTCCGGAATGAGGTCTATCTGGTCCTTCTGGTCTATCTGGTCTGTCTGGTCTTGCTCACAACTCACAACGCACAACT
>CAZJPV010000085.1:0-5339 GCA_964547985.1 uncultured Syntrophaceae bacterium | reverse complement strand
GTAATTTTCATTTAGATCGGTCTATCCTGTCTATCCAGTCTGTCCGGTCTATTCGGTTCAATTGGTCTATTCGGTCTGTCCAGTCTATTCAGTCTATCCGGTCGATGGCCCAGAGGGCCACGGATATAGGGTTCGGGGTAGAGGGTGAAAGGGCTATGTCTTTTGCACGAAAAGCCGCTACAAATGTTCCATAGGATCAAGCCTTCGTGATGAGTGATTTGACTGAGGTCAGGATCGCGCGGGCGCAGCGGATGCAGAGGTCTGCGTCCTGCTTTAGATAAACTGCCCCAGGCGTGAGATCCGGAAGTCCGTTCGGGTACCGCGTCGGGATGTAATAGCGGTCGAGGAGCACGCCCGCTTCCAGCTGCTTCCGTAGAACCTGCCTTGCGGCCTTTTCCGGTATGTCCACGATGAGTTTCTGAACTGAATGTCCCCACGGGTCACGTCCAAGAGCGTACCACAGGGCCTTCAGCGCCTTCTCGGCGCATTGCTGGGCCATAAAGCAGGCATGGGAATATTTCTTGAGAGATCGCAGACCGCGGGCCGCTCCTAGATCCTCCTCGGCAGTCTTCAACCAGCGCAGTGATTCCTTATGCTGCTTCTCAAGACTCATAGATAACCTGTCCCTCCCGGAGAATATTCTGAATGAACTTCCTGTGAGAGATTCCGTTCAACTCCTCGGGTGTGTAAATAAAAACCTCGATGTCCCTGCCTCGAATAACCTCGTACAATTCTTTCAGTATGCCTTCGAACCGCTCAAAATAACGTTTGTCCGTATCCTGAATGAGAACCAAGTCGACGTCGCTCTTGTGCGTCTGCTTTCCCTTTGCGAAGGACCCGAACAGGATAGCCTTCTTTATTCCATATCTGCGGAAGATGGGCCTTGCAAGTCTGGAAATCTGCTCGGCGTTTATTACATACTCTCTCATCGGTTACTCCATGTAAAACTTACCGATATTTATAACCAATTCATGCAGACGCTGTAAAGCAAAAAGGAACGCATAGCTCCTGCAGGCCTTCGACAATTTTGAGTTTTGAGTTTTAAGTTTTGAATTAATGTGGATTTCGGCAACTTTGAAGTACGAGTTTTTGAATTTTGAATTGATTTAAATCAGATCTTTTTTCGGAATTCAAAATTCATAACTCAAAATTGGCCACCTTATCGGTGCCCCCGGTAGGGAATTAGTTATACATGGTTTGCCCCACTGACGTGTTAGGCGCCCCGGTCATAATTTAAATCATAGGCGGGAGGCGAGGGGGACTTTGACTTCGTCGGGTTTCGGGGCGAGGCCGAGCTTCCTTTCGAGGTAGGTGACGATGTTCTTGACGGAGTCGAGGTTTTCGGGGATCAGTTCCTCATCTTCGACTTTAATCTGGTAGGTGCTCTCGAGGTGGGCAACCAGCTCGAGGACGCCCGTTGAGTCTATGATTCCTTTTTCAAGCATGGATTCGTCGTCCACAAGGTCTTCAGGGTTTTCGAGGATGAAGTTTTCCAGGATGAATTTGCGAATTTGCTCAGTTAATGACATTATCTAAGTCCCTCTAAGTCCCTCTAAGTCTTTCTAAGTCTGTCTAGGTCTATCTAGGACGATGGCCCAGAGGGCCACGGGTTCAGGGTTTAGGGGCTCGAGTCTATTCAGTCTATCCAGTCTGTTCGGTCTATCCTGTCTGTCCTGTCTAGGGCCTATCGCGAGCCGCGGCCGAGGAGGACGATCTTGACCGTCTCCGATATGATCCTCAGATCCATGACGGGGGAGATGTTCTTGACATAGTACAGGTCGTACTTAAGCTTCTCCACAGCGTCATCCATCGTGGCGCCGTATGGGTACAAGATCTGCGCCCAGCCCGTCACACCCGGCTTGACCAGGTGCCGGTGATAATAGAACGGAATCTCCTGCTCGAGTTTCTTCACAAAGAAGGGCCTTTCGGGGCGGGGCCCCACGATGCTCATCGTCCCCTTCAGGACATTGATTAGCTGGGGAATCTCGTCCAGGCGCAGCTTTCGGATGATCTTCCCGACACGGGTGCAACGGTCGTCATTGTTTACAGCCCAGATGGGCCCATCCTTTTCCGCGTCTGTCACCATCGAACGGAACTTGAGCAACCTGAACGCTTTCCCGTCACGCCCTACCCTCTCCTGCCTGTAGAAAACGGGTCCCTTCGAGTCCAGCTTAATCGCGATCGCGATGAGGGTGCAGATGGGCCCGAAGAACAAAAGGCCGAAAATGGCGGCAAAAATGTCGAGCAGACGCTTGAAATTATTCGTGTAGAATTTCCCCGTGGTGCCGTTCGAGAAGATGATCGAACTGGGGTGGAGGCTCTCCACGCAGAGCTTCCCTGTCAGGTTCTCGGTAAAAGTTACACCATCGTCAACATTGATACCACTGAGACGGCAAAGCAGGAGCTGGTCCACGGGGAGGCTTCCGCGCCTCTCGTCAAGCGCAACGACGATGCGGTCAATCCGGTTTTTGCTGCAGATGGAAGAGATCTGCTTGAAGTCCCCGATCACGACCGGTTCCGGCCCGTTGACCGACCCGTTCTCCCCTCTCATCCACAAAGCCGATGATTTCATACGCGTCCTGTCCATGATCCATTATTTGTTTTTGTATGTTCAACGCAGAGTTTCCCGACCCGATGATCAGTATTCTCTCCTTGAATAACGCCTTATCCGTTATCCAGGGAAACAAGAACCTCCACAAGAATGCCACGTAAAAGATTAGAAGCATGCTGATCCCGAACACCCGCCGGTCCAGCGCGGCATCGGGAAATATAAAATAGGCGACGGACAATACGACGGCAGACGCCAGAAGGGCCTTCACGAGCTGGACGGCCATCCAGATCCTCTCCCGGAAATGCCGCAACTCGTGAAGATCGAGATAGTAGAAAGAGAGCTCCACGACGACGACCAGGAACATGACCTTCAGGGTCGGATCATCGCTGTCCAGAAGGACCATCCCCGTCGACCGGGTCAGGATCCAGGCGCTGAGAAAGACCGACAGGACGACGAGGACGCAGTCCACAAAGGCGAACGCCAGGCTCAGCGTCGTGCGGTGCGAAAACTGGCTCATCCCGTTGCTCACGTTAAATCACCCTTCAGGAAGCTTCTTTTCGATGCCGCGTGCAGGGGGCAGGCTCCCGCCCTCTCGATTACATCGACAGGTAAATCCGCTTGTGAAAACGCGTTCTTATGGTCCACAATGTTTAATACGCCCACGATGGGCCTGTGGGCTGTGTGAGTGGTGAGTGACCAGCCCGTGGGCAACGCCCAACGGGCAGTGGTGAGTGATCAGTGGTGAGTGGAGAGTAAAAACCTATTCCAACCAATCTAACCAATAATCACCAATCACACCTCACGGTTAACTCTCGTCCTTCTGCCTGAGGAAGGACAAATACTTCTGCCAGGGCTTTTCCGATTTCTTTTCCCTGTGCTCTCTGCGATACCTGTAATAGTAGCTCGTCGAACCGAAATAACGGGAATTCAAGGCACCCGATTTGAACTCGAGGTCATTGAGAACCACACCCAGAATCTTCTCGCTGTCGAGATGGGCTATAGCCTGCTGAATTGTCTCCCGGGGCGTCACCCCAGCCCTGACGACTACGATGATCCCGTCCACCATCCTGGTCAGGACGCCCGGCTCCGTCGTCACCAGAAGGGGCGAGGAGTCGAAAATGATATAGCGGTCCTTGTAGCGCGACTTCAGTTCGTTCACGAGATTTTCCATTTTCATGGAGCCGAGAAGCTCAGAGGGATTTTCCCGGCGAGACCCCCCCGGAATAATGGATAGCCTGTCGATCCCCGTCTTGATGAAGAAATTGGATATGTCCTCCTGGCCGGTCAGGTAATCCGAAAGCCCCCTTGTGTGTTTGAAGCCGAACATTTCACCCACCGACGGGTTGCGAAGGTCCGTGTCCACAAGCAGGGCGTTGATGTTAAGTTCAAAGGCGATTGCCGCGGCAAGGTTCGCGGCGACGATCGACTTACCCTCGGACTCCGTGGCGCTGGTGACCATGATGGTTTTCGGGGGGTCATCGAGATCCATACCGAGAATCCGTGTCCTCAGCTTCCTGAACTGTTCGGCCGTTATGGAACCGGGCTGGGTGCAGATCACAAGCCCGTCACTGAATGTGGTACGGCCCGCGATTTTCAGAGTCTGCAGGATTTCCCGCTCCCTCGAATCCGCCTTTGGCGGCTGGGGTACCTCCTGCCGGTCGATCTGAGAAATCCTCTTTTCTTTTTCCAGCCCCCTCTCGCGTTCGGCCTTTTCGAGGGCTTTGAACATTTTTCCCATAATTTTTTGCCTTAATGAACCGCTACAACCTTATGCTTGTATGCATTTTTCATGTGAGTCACTTCTTGCTTTACGGCTTTTTTCACAGCGACGGGAGATGTAAAGTGTTCCGCGTACAGGTAACCGATCACCCCGAAAAATATCGCGATGAGGATGGAGAAGATGACGAAAACCTTCCTGCTCTTTTTTTGCTTTCCCTTGCCCTCCAGGTCACGGACGACTTCTTTGATGATCGCCTTCCCGACCATTTTGCGCTCGTAAGAATAAGCCGTCAGCAGGGCATTGTCGCAGATGACGTTGATGAGCCTTGGAATGCCCCCCGACTGTTCGTGAATCTCTTTGACGGCCGCGGGGTCGAAGATCACCTCGTGCCGGGCACCGGCAATCTTAAGCCTCCTGAATATGTACTCTTCCGTCTCGACCAGGCTCATGGGCCTTATGTGATAGCGAACGCTGATCCTCTGCTTGAGCTGGCGGAACTTCGGGTCGCTCAAGGTCGTGTCGAGCTCGGGCTGGCCTACAAGAACCACCTGCAGGAGCTTGCTCTTGGTCGTTTCGAGGTTCGTCAGGAGCCTGACCTCCTCGAGTAGTTCGGGGTTCAGCGCCTGCGCCTCGTCAATGACCAGGACCACCCGCTCGTTCTTCTTGTAACAGTCGAGGAGAAAGTGATGGAGCAGGTAGATAAGCTGGCCCTTGGTCAGATTCGCTCTCGTCTTTATCCCGAGGTCTTCGCAAATATACTGGAGGAGGTCCTCCGTATCCAATCTCGGGTTGAAGACGTAGGCCGTGCGGACCTGTCCGTCGAGCCTGGAGACGACCATCCTGATCAGGGTGGTTTTGCCCGTCCCCACCTCGCCCGTGATCACGGTGAACCCCTTGCCCTCGTTAACCGCGTAGGTCAGGTAAGCAAGGGCCTCCTTGTGACTGTCGCTCAGGTAGATGAACCTGGGGTCAGGCGTGAGCTCGAAGGGCTTTTCTCTTAATTTGAAAAACTTTTCGTACATATGCCGTCTGTCTAGACAGACAATTTTGAGTTATGAATTTTGAGTT
>CAZJPV010000084.1:0-5388 GCA_964547985.1 uncultured Syntrophaceae bacterium | reverse complement strand
TGCTGGAAATATGCTTAGTTAATTATCTTGACTTGAAACACAGTTGCTCACAACTCGGAATTGTGGCCCGATCTCACCACTCACCACTAACCACTCGTCACTTATCACTCATCACTGTCTTTATTCTTGTCCAGTTTGAATAACCTCCTCAGCACCGCAACGAACGGTATGGCACTGCCGTTCTGGCTCTCTTCTTTGAGTCCCGTGATGGGATCGTGGAGAATCTTGTTCACGATGGACGAGGCGAGGATCTCGATGTTCTTTCGCTCCTCCTCACCCAGGTGCTGCATACCCGAAAGCGTCTTGTCCAGTTCACCTTTCATGATCCCCTCCACCTTGTCGCGCAAAGACACGATCGTGGGGACCACCTCCAGGGTATTGAACCAGTCCGTGAATATCACGACCTCCTCGTCGATGATCTGTTCCGCTTTTTCCGCCTCTTTGAGGCGACCCCGGATGTTCTCGTCGACGACTTCCTGGAGGTCGTCGATGTTGTAGAGGTAGGCATTGTCCACTTCGCTGGCGGCCGGATCGATGTCCCGGGGAACGGCGATGTCGATCAGGAAAAGAAGCCGGTTCTTGCGCCTGTGAAGCGCTGCCTGGATCATCTCTTTGCTGATGATGTATCCTGCGGCGCCGGTGGAGCTGATGACGATGTCCACCTCCTGCAGCTTTTTCTCCAAGTGTTCAAAATCGACCGGGATACCGTGAAACTCCTCGGCAAGCTTCACGGCCCTGGCGTAAGTGCGGTTCGCCACGATGATCCGTTCGGCCCCGTGCTCGATGAGATGCCGCGCCGCGAGCTCCGACATTTCCCCGGCCCCGACGAGCAGGATCGACCTGCCCTGAAGGTGCCCGAGGATCTTCTTCGCAAGCTCCACGGCGGCGAAACTCACCGACACGGCGTTCTGGGCGATGGCCGTCTCGGTACGCACTCGCTTGGCCGTGCGGAAGGCGTGGTGCAGAAGCTTGTTCATGATGACACCGGAGGCGTTCCCCTCCACGCACTGCCGATAGGCATCCTTGACCTGCCCCAGGATTTGCGGTTCGCCCATCACCATGGAATCCAGGCTCGAGGCTACCCGGAAGAGATGTCGCACGGCGTCGCTTCCGCTGTGAATATAGAGACACTTTTCCATCTCCCCCCGCCCCAGATTTCCCTGTGCCAGAATGAAGGCCTTCATGCTCTCGATGGCCTCATTCATCTCCAGGGTGCTGGCCAGCACCTCGACGCGATTGCAGGTTGACAGATAGAGGGCCTCCATGATTTGCGGTCCCCTCATGATCTCCTTGAGGGGATCCACGCCGTCGCCGCATGAAAAGGCGAGCTGCTCCCTGATCTCGAGGGGAGCCGTCTTGTGATTCATGCCGATCAAAATGATATTCATGATCCTATTGAAAACGGTGCACAGTTTTAAAAAATGAATTGACGCCCACAAAGGCGAAAAGAAGCACGGCAAAGGCCGCAATCGATAAAAGGGCGATCTTTCTCCCCTTCCATCCGATGGCCAGTCTCTGATGGATGAGGACGGCATAGAAAAACCAGGCCGCCAATGTCCACATGAGCTTCGGATCCCACGGCCAGGGCCTTCCCCAGACTGTGCTCGCCCAGACAGAGCCCACGAGGAGACCCAGGGTCAGCAGGGTAAAACCGGCCAGGAGACTGACATGATTGACGCGGTCCAGGTCGTCAAGCGACGGCAGGTAGCGGCTCATCGGCGTCATCTTTCGCTGCCGGATCTGGCTGTCCTGGGCCAGGTACAGGATGCCGGCCCCGCAGGCAATGGCCAGAAGCGCCTCCCCGATGACGGACAGTGCCACATGAACGGGCACCAGGGTCCCCTTTAGGATGTCGGGGACGGAGACATCAACACCCAGCCGGTTGGAGGCAACGACCATGAGGAGAAAGGCCAGGGGAGATACGAAGGCGCCCAGTACCCGGGTCTTTGTCTTGAGCTGGAAGGCAAGATAGGTTCCCGTCATGGCCCAGGCAAAGAAGGACAGCGTCTCGTGGGGATGAATGGCGGGGGTCAGGCCCCGGCTGAAACACCGGAGGGCCAGTGAAACCCCGTGGATCACAAATGCGGCGAGCAGGATCCACACCGTCGCCCTGGCGAACGCAACCCTTTTGACCATCAGGGAGACCGTGTAGCCGAGTGTGGCGACCAGATAGCCCAGGAGGGCCGCTTTGAAGAGGGTCGCTTCCATTATTCGTCGACCTCGATTTCTTCCCCCGTGAGGTTTCGAATCATCTCCTTGACCTTGTCCCACCTCTTTCCGCGGATGTGATCGATGATGTCCGATTCAATGATGGACTCGAAAAGGGCTTTGTTTTTCCCAGCGGGGTATCCCCGGGAGATGACCTTGCCCCGGATCTGTCCCATGATCTTTAGAAAAGTTTCGTACTCTGGTCCGAAATGGCGGCCCATCTCCTGTCTCAGCTTCTTCGCAAGGGCCGGGCTCTTCCCGCCGGTGGTGATGGCGATCAGGAGGTCCCCCCGTCGGTAAAGGGAGGGGAGAATGAAGTTGCAGTGTCCGGGATCGTCGACGATGTTGACAAGGATCCCCTGCTTCCTCGCGTCACGGCTGACGGCCTCGTTGACCTCGGCACGATCCGTGGCCCCGATCACGAGAAAGGCCCCGTCAATCAAGTCCCTGCTGTAGCCCGCCTTGATGTGGCTCAAGCGTCCGTCGGCTTTCATGACCTGAAGCGCCGGGGAAAGGGATTCCGACACCACGAGGACTTCCGCACCGCAGTCCATCAGTCTCCGGGCCTTGCGCTCGGCCACTTCGCCTCCGCCAATGATGACACACCGCCTGCCGGAGACATCCAGGCACACGGGATAGTATTTCATCGTCATGTCCCTCGCAAAAGATCGCAATAACAAGGATGTGAAAGTTATCATGATGACAGCGAAAATTCAAGTTACTTGCAATGTTACGAAAAAAAAGCTATACATTCACGACGTCCAAAAAACGTGACTTCGTCACGGAGAACCTTCGCGGATTCATCTCTTCAGAGGGAGAGGATTTATGCCGGCCAAGACGGAAAAGGCGATGAGCGGGCGTGAAAAGTGGCTCAAATTCACCATCACCACGCCACCCGAGTTTGTCGAGGGACTCTCAAACTTCCTCACGGAACTGGGAGCCCAGGGGGTCTTCCAGGAAGAGCTGGAGACATCGGCGCTCACGGATACACCGGAACCCCCTTCCAAGGGTGTGCTGAACGCCTTTATCCCCTCGAATGCCTCGGACCAGTCCCTGATCTCCTCCCTCACCACCTATATCGACAGTCTCAGCGACCTGTTTCCCGACCTGGAGCGACCGCACCTCGCCACCGAAGTCATCGTCGACCCCGACTGGGAAGAACAGTGGAAGAAGTACTTCAAACCGCTCCGGGTCACCCGAAGCATCGTCATCAAGCCCACCTGGGAAAGGTATCAGGCCACGAGCCGGGACACGGTCATCGATATCGACCCCGGTATGGCCTTCGGCACCGGGCAGCACCCCTCGACGTGGATGTGCCTCGAAGCCATTGAGGAGATCCTCCTGAAGGATCGGAGTTTCCGGGAGTGGCGCGTCCTCGACGTGGGGACGGGCACCGGTATTTTGGGCATCGCCGCAGCGAAGCTCGGCGCCAAGAGCGTCATGTGTGTCGACATAGACCCCCAGGCCGTGGATATCGCCCACCAGAACGTCGCCGTCAACCGGGTGGGCGACCGCGTGGTCATCGTCAACAGCGACGTGGTCAAGATCAAGGGGACCTTCGAACTCATCGTGGCGAACCTGACGGCGGACGCGCTGATCAAGATCAAATCCCACCTCGTCAAAATGATGGAGCCGGGGGGATATCTCATCATCTCCGGGATCATCGAACAAAATCGCAAAGACATCGAGAAAGCCTTCTTGAAGGATAAGCTCACCACACACCGGGCGATCACCGACAAGGAGTGGCTCAGCTACGTCTTCAAGAAACCGCCCAGGGTAAACGGATGATCCCCCGGATCTATTTCCCCCGGACGGCGGAGCCGGGTGAGAGCCTGGAGCTCCCGGCCGATCAGTTGCATTATCTCCGGAACGTGCTGCGTCTCAAGGCAGGCGACGCCGCCACCCTCTTTGACGGGCGGGGCTTCGAGTACAGCGCCGTCATCACCGGCCTCGGCGGACGCAAGGCGCACATGAGAGTCACCACAAAAAATCGCATCCCCGTCGAACCGGCCCCCAAGATCACCCTCGCCCAGGCGCTCCCCAAAGGGACAAAGCTTGAATGGATCATCCAGAAGGCGACAGAAATGGGCGCAACGGGAATCCTGCCCTTCACGTCCGCGCGATCGATCCCGAAGATCCAGGAAAGCAAAATTGAGCAAAAGCTCATCCGATGGCGGAAAATCGCCGCAGAGGCGGCCGAGCAGTGCGGAAGGTCCGACGTGCCGGAGATACCCGGCATCCTCCCCTTTGAAAGGATACTGGGCCGGGCCGCCGCGGGCAGCCTGAAGGTCATCTTCTGGGAAGCGGAATCTGAAAGATCCCTCCGGCAGATCCTCGGGGAGAATGCCTTCGGCGTCAAAGATGTTTTTGCCGTCGTGGGCCCAGAAGGGGGCTTCGCCCCGGCGGAGATCGACAGGGCGAGGGCGGCCGGGTTTGTGACGGCAAGCCTGGGAGGAAGGGTTTTGCGGGTCGATACGGCGGCGCTGGCGGTCCTGGCCATCCTTCAGTATACCCTCGGCGGTTTAACTGAACCGAAGGAGACGGAGTCAAAAACATGACCTATATCTACGGTGGATTCTGGCGGCGCTTTTTTGCTTTCATGATCGACGAGATGATCCTCACCGCGATCGGCTGGCTCCTTTTCCTCATCGGCGGGACCGCCCTGAGCCTCGGCATCCAGACGAGGGAGATGATCTTCGACGAGGAGATGTTCTGGGGGCTCAGTCTCAAGTACGTCCTCCTCTACCAGTTCCTGACCGGCCTGCTCAGCATGGCGTACTTCACCTACCTTCACGGGACGATGGGACAGACACTGGGCAAGAAAGTCCTGGGCCTCAAGGTGATGCAGGAAACGGGGGAGTCCATGCGGCCGGGTCTCGCATTCCTCCGGTGGGTGGGGTACATCATCAATACCGTCTGCATGAATCTGGGCTTTATCTGGGTCGCTTTCGACAGACGGAGACAGGGGTGGCACGACAAGATCGCGGGGACCGTTGTCATCAGGCTGGAATACGAGGCACGGCCGGACCTCTGGGCAAAAAAGCCCTTGACAAAGGAGGGGATATCTATTACCAAACAGGCCTTTGAAACAGGATCACAGAACGGGTCGGTAGCTCAGCAGGTAGAGCACCGGACTGAAAATCCGGGTGTCGGCGGTTCAATCCCGCCCTGACCCACCAT
>CAZJPV010000083.1:0-5574 GCA_964547985.1 uncultured Syntrophaceae bacterium | reverse complement strand
GGGATTGGGCCGGGCCGAAGACATACCCGAGGTAGGCCTGGAAGGCGAAGAGGGACCCGAGGGTCCACTGATCGGTGATCACCCAGTAGGCGCCGAGGGCGAATACGACAAAGCGGGCAATGTCGGGCATGAAGGAAATGGCTGTCCCTGTGACAGCCCCCACGGCCGACTGTTCCATGGAGAGGTGAAAGACCTTCCTCAGCTCGGTCATGACGCGGCTCGCCGTCCTTTTCTCCGATGAATATGCCTTGATGAGCGACACCGACGACAGCGCCTCCTCCAGTCGGCTCCACACTTTGGCGTGTATTTCACTGCTCTCGTGGCCCAGGGCGTAGATACGCGCTGAGAAAAAACGGATAAAGAGAGGCAGGAAAGGAACCACAATGAGAACCGCGAGGGCGAGTTTCCATTCCAGGTAAAGCAAAAGGATGACACCGCCCGCGAAGCGGATGACATTTTCAATGATATGAATGATGTTGCTCGAGAAAAACCATGTCAGGCCGTGCACATCCGATGAGAGGCGCGACATGAGATAGCCCGTCTGATTCTTATCGAAAAAAGACTTGGGGAATCGAAGCGTCCGCTCGAGAAGTTCCCCCTGGAGGTCGAGTATCACTTCCTGCTCGTACCGGGAGATGTAATATTGCTGCATGATACCGGCGATCCGGCCAAGGAGCGCGATCGCGACGATGAGGAGCAGGACGCCCACGAGAAGCTCCAGGCGGTGGCCGAGGATGACGTCATCGATGAGGTATCGCGAGATCAACGGCTGGGGAAAGGCTAGGAGCGAATTGAAGAGGATCAGCAAACCGCCGGCGATGCCCTTCCTCCAGTGGCGCTTCACAAAGGGGACGAGATTCCGCAGGTTGGTTTTGATGCTTCCGTTCCCTTTTTCGCCGGCAAGGGGGTCCACCGGACACTTACGGGAAAGCCCCTGTTTGAGATATGTGATCCAGCCTTTCATCGTTTCCGACTTCCGTTACAGTACATAAATCTTGTGGAGAAAATGCTGAGGCATGCCCTCTGGTGAAAAGATCGCCGTCTCCACCCTGAATTTCTTTTGTCCTTTAAGTATCTGGGGCTCGCCCGTCCAGAAGTAGCAGGTCTTGACCTTCCTGTCCCTGAGAATGGAAAGGGTCGACAGGAGCTCGTCCTCCGCGCTCCGCCGGGCTTTGGCACCGCACCCGCCGGCAGAGCCGGATGAGACCATATAGACCCGATCAAAGAAAAGTGGGCCCGCGTGATACATCGCCGACGCCCACTGGAAGATGACGACATCGCCATCGGAGGTGTGCTGTTTCAGGAACTCGATCCTAGCGGCGTTGTAGTTTTTGTAGACCCGCAGATCGTTATTAATGTTCAGAGCCAGGTGTGCTGCGGCATAGAGCGCAAAAGCGAGAAAAACTCCCCGAACGGCCCTTGACGAAAAGATCCTCCCCTGTTCCGAGGCCAGGAAGACAAAGACGAGGGGAACCAGCGGCAGGGCAAACTTGTAGTCCGGCCGGACAGGGGAGAAAATAAGGGCGATGAGACACATGTACACAATGATCGAACCCAGGAGAATGGTCCCCACAGTGCTTCCCTTTTCCCTTGCCTCCTCCAGTTTCTCCGAAAACCCGACAAAGACGAGGAGTAATGCCGGGAATACAAAAATGAGATTTTTGATCGGGGATTCGCCATAGAAAACGAGAATAAAGCCGACCAGGAGAACAGGGATAAAGGCGTATATATTCTTTCTTCCGGCCGCGCTCACCGGGTCTCGCTTGCACAGAAAGAGGAGCGCCACAAAACCCGCGATGGCGCCCGCGGTGACGGCCAGTTTCTTCATGGGCATGGCGGCTACGAGTACGCGGTAGGGAAACTCGAGACCGAGAATGTCCCCGTAGGCAGCATAGTTGAAGATCAGAAATCCAAGAAGCGGAACAAGAACGCCCAGGGCCAGTGCCCCGGCTTCCCGGGGCCTTTCATGCATCGACATGACAAAAGTAGCGCACACCCCGTAGGAAAAAACAAATAGCACCGCTTCCGGGCGAAAGAACGGCGTGAGACCGATGATGAAAGTACTGAAAAAGAGAAAAACCCGCGAGGGATGGCCATGAAAATGGAGCACCATTAAATAAAGCCCCAGGAGAATGAGGAATATCATCGGGACGAACTCCCAGAAAGTGAAGGCGTAGAAGAGAACCGGCGAACCGAAGAGAAAACCGAAGAGTAGCATCCAGTAAACCCTCTCATCGTTAATGAGCAACCTGAGAATCATGCTCAGCACGACAATGGACAGGAAAAATGTGAGGAACGGAAGGAAATGGGTCACCCGGTCACCGAAGATCGGATAAAAGAGGCTCGAAAGGTAAGGGAAGAGCGGTTGAAGGATACAATAAATCCCGCCTTCTTTCTGGATTAAATATTCCTGGTTGCCCGTGATGTGGCCGGGAACGAGACCCAGCTTTTCCCCGGGATAGGAGATCGAAAGTGATCGGTTCAGATAAAAGTTCTTCATCTGGACATAACCCAGGCCCTCCTCATCGGAGCGGAGGCTCAGGGGGGAGAGGTATACAAAAAGTCCCAGAAGTACAATAAAAACGATGGCAAAAAGCAGATAATCCTTTTTGTTCAATCCCTGAAATCCACCGGCCATTGTCTTCTTTCCTCTCGTTTCTCTTATCAATTAATCCTGCAGGTAAAATGGCGCAGGAATCCCTCAAAAACTCAATTAAATGCGAATTTTATGCCTGATAAAGGGGGAAAGTCAGCAAAATCGACGGGCAGTTAAAGAGATGGCGATGACTCCGGCAGGTGGTGATACCGTCATCCGTGAAATAACAGCATCAAAGGGCCCTGATGTTCACCTCCCTGGGAATACTAGCAAGATCCAACCTTGCAGACATCATCTCCAGACTTTTCCATACCGGACATGATGCGATCGATCTTCCATCCTGCTTCTTTCTTGACCAAAAAGGTCCAGCGGGTAACCCATTTCTCCTCATCATCCGTGGGCCAGTTCTCGATGCAGAGGGCCCGCGCATCGTCGAGGATTTCGATTCGTTGATTGAACGGGCTGCGCTGCTTTTCATTCAATTGACTGATCTTGAGCATGTATTCTCGAAGCGCCTCGCGTGTCAGATCCCCCGTGGAGGTCTGAAGGGGATAGGCATCCACCATGTCGAGGCTCTTTTCAACCTGGGCGGGGTCCTTGACAGCAGCGTTAAACAGGTTCATCGCGTCGAAGATCTTCTTGGATTCCATCTCCTCCTTTTTCCTGAAAGGCCTGTCGAGAAGCGGGTTCACGCATCCGCAGCCTTCAACGACCCACACCGGTTTTCCAAGTTCCTCCGAAATCCTGTAGGCGGGGGCGCCCTTGAGGTCCCTGTAGAGCTGGTCGAAGGGCTCCTTCGGGATGAGGATCAATTCCGTCTCGGGCCACTCTTCGAGTGCGGCCCTCCCGGCTTTGATGAAATCATCCACCATAAGGAGGCCGGAGACAATGATGTTTCCACCATAGGTCTCATTCTTTACCGGGTAGGCGCGATGCCTGTTCTGCACCTTGCCGCTTCGTTCCTCAAGTGCTGACTTGATGCGGCCGTTCGCCGCCTCGGACGTAAGCCAGAGCACACCGCGATAGGCGCCCCCGAAATTAACGAGGTTTCCTTTCAGCGTCCGGCTCATGACTGTTTTTACGGGAAACGTGAGCGATGCTCTCATGTCCGGATTGGAATTCAAGGGGATGTTGAAGCGGGACCGCATGCGGCTCGAAAATTCCATGAATTCTTCCATGGGGCACTGGAGCTTCTCGATGTTTTCCGGCGGCGAGCACACGGTGTAGCCCGGCCAGTAGAGGATCATGCTCTTCGCGCTATACTCCGCGAAAAACTCGTACGTGTTTTCGATGTCGTTCCAGCCGCAGACCCGGGGCAGTGGAACGATCGTCCCGACCAGTTCCATCTTATATTTCTTGAGGAGGGGAAGGGATGCGATTGCGATTTCGCCGTCCTTGCGCCTCTTCCTGAAGATCTTCGCCCAGAGTTCGGGCCGCGTGGAGTGCATGGAGACGGTGATTTCGATGGGCCTGAAGCGGGAAAGCTCCTTCAGGAAAGCCTCATCAAGCATGGAACCGTTCGTTGTAAAGCAGATCTTGTTCGATAAATACTTTCGCCTTATGAGCTTGAGAATCTCGAAAAATTTCGGATGGAGAAAGGCCTCACCTTCTGCGATCCTTCCCGGGAGGCTGTCACTCATACGGATGGGGTCTTTGTGCAGGGGCATGAGGCTCAATTGGTGCTTGATGTCCTCGATGTCCCGGAACATGCCCCTTGCGATCGGGAAGGGGTTGAGATTGTTCGAACAGAAGATACATCGACTGTTGCAGACCGCGCTGATCGGAAGCTGATTTTGATAGCGGTTACCGGCAAGCCATTCCCTGAAGAAAACGCTGCTCTCCCCCGCCGGACCCGACGCCGGTAGGATCGGCTGCAAAATGGGCTGTCCCATCCTTTTTTCATGACCGCAGTGTTTATGTGCCGCTTCTTCCTTCATACATCACCCCTTCTGTTTCTTCGGTCTTCTCCTTCGCACATGGCCCCCGCTCGAGGACCTCCTCTATTTTTTCCCAGAACCGGCCAGTGAGGTTTGTGCGGAGGACGTACGACGGTATCTCCCGGACCAAGTCACAGGAATTGTCGAAGAGCTTGCATGTGAGCCGTATGACCTCTTCTACGTCATCGCACCACCAGCTTCTCGTAACCTTTTCTCTCGCCAGGCGATTGAGCTGCATCGCCGCATGCCCGCGGCCAATCTTCGCCACCTCCACTTCCTCTGATTTCTCCAGGAAGAAAATGGCGGACAGTGGTACAGATCTCTGGACATCCCAGGACTTTTTCAGCCCCCGTTCGTAGATATCACTCCAGGTAGGAAAAGGATGGGCAAGATAACTCCCATCTTGATCTCTGATGACAAGTGCTTCCTCGTCCCCCAGTACTCGCCATGGCAACGGTAGGCGCCTGCAACAGGTGGATTTTCCCGAGTCACCCGGCGCCGCCAAGAGTATGCCTTTCCCCTCCCACTCCACAAGGGCCGCATGGACGGGCATCCCCCCCGCATCAAGGACTTTCCTGTATATCGGGAAAAAGTAAAAACAAACCTTGTTGGGTTCGGGGGTTGCGCCGGCACTACTGCATTTTTCGTAAATGACATCTTCGACTTTGTGATGAACCCAGATCCGCATTGTACTGTAGTCTATTTCCCGCCAGCCTGTCCGGGGCAGACCGGCCCTCATGTGAATGTCGAGCCGCCCAACGGGCCCATCCTTAGCCTTGTCGTATTCGCCTGACATGATCAGCCTCGGGCAATTATCCCCATTCCCGTTTCCCAACCTCATGATGGACGCCACCTTATCGAGAAGGGGGCTTTCGCCCGCTGATGCCATGAGTTTCCACTCATGTCCGGCGGCAAGAGAGAAATGATAAGTTTTCAATACTTCACTTGACTGAATGTCCACTAGTTTGTCAACCTCACAGACCGTTTCCGGTACTGTCAACTTTCTTGTGTAAATTGTTTGTGAGCCATCTCCTGGAAGAA
>CAZJPV010000082.1:0-5682 GCA_964547985.1 uncultured Syntrophaceae bacterium | reverse complement strand
TCGCAGGAAGAATCATGCTCAAGTGCCTTTGGGTGACAACCCGTTGACTTTCTGCACTTTTGCTGGTAGTTTTTCAATCGTCAAGATGCCGTTTTGGTTTCTCTTTCCTTCAAACGATAACCTTCTTCGGTCGACGGGTCGCCGGCCATCCTGATGCAGTCAGTGGGCGCCATGGATACCCCGAAGGACAGCCTGAAAATTCTAAACAGCCTCGCCGTGGGCATCTTTACCGTTGATCTCGATCTGAACATCACCTTTTTCAACCGGGAGGCGGAGCGGATAACCGGTTTCAGCCGTAGGGAGGCCATGGCCTGCAAATGCTACGAGGTTTTCAGGACGGAACTTTGCCAGGAAGGCTGTTTCCTCAGGCGCGCCATCGACACCGGTACGAATGTTGTTCAGGCCAGAAACAGAATCCTCACGAAAAAAAATATGGAAATTCCCGTGGATGTCAACTGTGCCGTGATCCGAGATGACCAGGGACAGGCCATCGGCGGGGTCGAATCGTTCCTGGATGATTCCGTTCGTGTGACCCTGGAAAAGACCCTGCAGGGCTCCTATACCTTCGAAGACATCATCGCAAAGGACGAAAAGGTGCGCCGGATTCTCGATATCCTCGCATCGGTGGCCAAAACGAACTCCCACATGCTCATCCTGGGCGAGACGGGCACCGGCAAGGACCTTTTTGCGCGGACGATCCACAATTCCAGCCTCCGGAAAGAAGGGCCCTTCGTCAAGATAAACTGCGCGGCCCTCCCGGCCACTCTTCTGGAGTCGGAACTGTTCGGGTACAAAAAGGGGGCCTTCACCGATGCCAGGACCGATAAGCCGGGCCGTTTCCAGCTGGCCGAAGGAGGGACCATCTACCTGGATGAGATCGGGGAATTATCCCGGGAGCTCCAGGCGAAGCTCCTGCAGGTTCTCGATGAAAAGGAATTTTACCCCCTCGGATCCACCCGTCCCGTCAAGGTGAATGTGAGAGTCGTTTCCTCGACAAACCGCGATCTGAGGAGAATGGTCGATGACGGGCATTTCCGGGAAGACCTGTTCTATCGACTCAACGTCATATGCATGGAGATCCCGCCCCTTCGCGAGAGGCCCGGCGATATCCCGCTGCTCATCGATCACTTCCTCCTGACCGAATCACGGCTGCTCGGGAAGAAAATCTGCGGAGTCTCGGGCGATGCGATGCGGGTTCTCCTGAATTACCCCTACCCGGGGAACGTGAGAGAACTCAAACATGTTCTGGAACATGCCTGCATCATCTGCAGGGGAAGCGAGATCGGTGTGGACTCCCTGCCCCTGTACCTCTTCGGTGAAACAATTTCTACAAAGGCACGACCGGCAGTGGTGACGACACCCGATACAACCAATCCCCTCGGGCATGTGGAGAAAGAAGCGCTTATCTCGGCGCTCGTCGGAAGCGGATGGAGCCGGAAGGAGGCCTCGAAGGCCCTTAAAATTAATCGCACGACCCTGTGGAGAAAAATGAGGAGGCACGGCCTTCTTCCCGAAAAGCCTGTTTGATTTTTGAAACAAAATGCAACGATGTTTCACAAGGGTTGATAAAAAACAACATATTGTTTCTAGTAGATAAAACTACTTTTCCATGCCTGATGTGTTTCATCTATGCAACAGTAAGTCGCACAACCTTCCGTTCCTGTTCACCTGAATAAATCTTAACCATTTGATATCATTGTATAAAAATGGAGGTTACTGGCCAGTGGCACGCCCCTTGATATCCTGTCTCTATACCATGAAAATCGCCATCTGCCAGCTCAAGGGAAGAATATCTCCCCGTTACAACCACTCAGCCGAAATCGCGATGGTGATCATTAGCGACGGCCGTATCCTTGAAAAAAGGGTTGTCACCCTGTCAATAGTGGAACCCGATGAACTCACGGAGTTTCTTGCCGGACTGGGCGTTGAAGCCGTCATCTGCGGGGGGGTCAAGGAAGAGTGCCAGCAGATGCTGAAAAGGAAAAACATCCGCCTCATCGACAATGTGATCGGAAACAGTGACGCCGTTCTCGAGCGGTTCATAAAGGGGGAACTGCGCTCGGGGGACATCGTCAACTGACGATTCGCGGTAAGCGCAGGGCAGGAAGGTGAATATGCCTGTCGATAAAAGCAGAAGAAGTTTCCTCACCCGGGATCTCCTCGGGTCGGGGGTCAGACTGCTCGAAGAGCTCACCGGTTCGAACAGTGCGGAAGCGCCGAAGCGGGATTATTTTGAATCCTTTGAGAGCTGCTACCCGCTTCTGTCCGAGGCCGGCGAGATGCTCATCGAGGAGGCCGTCAGGCGGGGGATCAGGGTCGAGGGGAGAAGCCGGGAGGAGATCGCCCGGGACCTTTTCGCACATATGGAAAAAACATAAATCATTTTTCGCTGAAGGAAGCGGGGCAAGCGGCTCCGCTTCAGAAAAGGAGGGTTTCTATGGAAGGAAAAGTTGAAGAACGTTACGGTACGGGATATCTCGAGGAACGGAAGCTCGTTCCCCGGTGGCCCGCGCCATGGCCGCAGATCGTCAACACGATCTTTCTGCTGGCGGTCTTCTACGTCACCTGGTGGATCTTCCAGGACCCGAGAGGGTGGATGAGGATGTACACGCCCTACGTGGGCTACATGTACACGCGCTGGATGCTCATCGTCCTCATCTGGATGGTCTACCTTTACTACTACTGGCCCTTCAGGAGGCGCTGGCTGGAAAACACGCACCCGGTAACGAAAGGCCTGGTCATGACCGGTGTGGCGACGGCCATCCTGCTCGTCCTGATCAAGGGTTTCTTCGTGGGCATCCTGGGCAATTTCTCCATGGCCTATTTCAACCCGGGCCAACTCACGAAGCTCCCCGGCGTGACGGAGTTCTTCGCCATCGAGTACGCGGCGCTTGCCTGCCTCATGTTCGCCGCCATCGCCTCGTGGCTCTCTCCCTCGTGGCCCGTGGCCATGGAGATGTGGCCCTGGCAGAAACTGAAACAGCCCGTCCTGGGCACGACGGTCCTCATCAGCACGATGTTTCTCGGGACCATCGTCTACCTCTGCACGATGCACCCCCACATGGGGATTCTCTACTATCCCTGGCAGTACTTCTGCTCCATCGCGCCGCCCTACTGGGAGAACTTCGCCGACACGGTCTCCGGGAACTTCCACGTGGCCTGGATCATGTGCTGCACGATCGTAGTCTGGATGAACGAGACCATCTGGGAGCGCTACCCCTTCCAGGTCATCAGGAATGACGTGCTCAGGAGGTGGACGGCCTTCTTCGGCATCATCGTCATCGCCTGGTGCTTCTTCCTGTTTCTCTACTTCGCCCAGGAACTCTGGTGGGGCCCGGCCATCCGCGGGACCCGAAGGGACGCCGCACCTGACTGGCGCTGGCTGCACGTGGGAGAGACGATGGTCTTCTTCCTGCTCCCGGCCCTCTTCCTCACCTTCTACTGCAGGAACTGGCCGAGGAGGTACAGCAGGCCGGTCAACTGGCTGATCCGGACGCTCATCGCCCTCGTGGGCGGAATGGGCATTTACTGGCTCTACTACAACATCGGCCCCCTCACCCTCGGCGTCCAGAAGGGATACTCCCACCCCCAGCAGTTCCCCATGATCCCGACCATCTGGCTCATCAACCTGATGCTCATTAACCACTGGTTCATGGATAACTGGCCGGGATGGAAGAAGGTCAAGGAGGGTGAAACAGAAAAGAAGAAGGAGGAAACAACATGAGTCAGCAATATAAAACAGGAATCGCCGTCGGTATCCTGGTCGGTGTCGGGGTCTATTTCCTGCTGGTCTGGGCTCTTCCCATCATGGGGAAATGGACCTGGATGTTCACGTAAAATACACGCCTCCGTTTCACGGTAAAATGCAGTGAGCCGGAGTCAGATTATAAAGGGAGGTTAAAATGACCGAAGAAAGAAAGGAAGAAAAACAGGGCCTGAGCAGGCGTGATTTCGTCAAGGGCCTTGCCGTCGGGGGCTCGGCGGGTTTCATCGGCGCCATGGGCCTCTATTCCTACGGCCCGTGGCGGAAGCGCCATTTCGCGAAGGCGGTACCGAAAAACGTCGACATTGGTGAGTGCAAGAGCGTCAAAATCCTGAACATCTCCGAAACAAGCTGGTTTGACAACAAGACCCTCATGGGAGACATCAAGGGTTCCGGGGGGCTCCTCGTCAACCAGTACACCTACAACTGGCCGCCCTTCGCCGAGCCGAAGGGTCAGCTCGGCAAGGGGTCCTACGAAAAGGGCATCAAGACGATCAAGCAGTGGCTCCCCAACCAGCTCGAAAAGGCCTGGCAGTTCCAGATGGAAAACGCCGTCCACCCTGAAAATGCCGGCGGCTTCTCCTGTGTGATCGAGGTCGAATTCCTTGACGGCTCCAAAAAGAGGATCCTCCAGGACGCCGGCTGGTCCTACGAATGGATGGACCAGGTCTACAGGCGGGAGGGTATCGACAGGATGCTCGCCAACAAACAGTTCGATTTCCTTTTCATCACCCACGAGCACTTCGATCACTTCTGGGGACTTCCCGTCGTCTTCAAGTACCGGCCCGACGTCACCATGTACTACCCGGAAGGGTTCTACCAGGAGGGCCTGAGGTACATCCAGGACAGCGGTCACCGGGGCAAGCTCGTCATGACCAAACCGGGGCTTACAGAGCTCTGGCCCGGCGTGGCCATCTACAACTTCGCCATCCCGATCATCTGCAGGGTCTACGGGGAGCAGTCGTTTATCTTCAACGTGAAGGACCTGGGGCTCGTCTACGTCACGGGATGCAACCACCAAGGGATCATCCAGTACGTCGACTCGGCCCACAAAACCATCAAGGCCGCGAAGAACCACGGCATCTACGGCGGCCTCCACATCTCGCCCTTCGAGGACTGGGACCCCAAGTACGACGATCTCGTGATCTCCATGAAGAGATACGGCTTCGAGAAGATAGGCTGCAACCACTGCACGGGGATCGTTTGCGCCAAGAAGTTCATCGAGGCGGGCTATCCCGTCGTCCAGGGGACGGCCCGGTTCCGGACGAAGGACAAGGCCTACCTCGGAAACGGCGACACCCTTGAGTTCAGGGCAGCCTGAACGCCTTTGAAACCGGGGCGGCCCGCCGGATCACTCCGCGGGTCGTCCCGCCTTATCCGCAATAGAAAGGCAGAGAGAAAGGAGGTTTCCATGAGGAAATATATGTTGGCGATGGCCCTCGTCGCCGCGTTCACGATGATCATTGCGGTCCCGGCCGCCGTTGCGGCGCCGCCGGAGGTCACCGTGGCCTATGTAGAGTCGAAGGAGTCCATCGCGAAATCGTTCCTGCTTAAATATGTCCTCGAGGACAAGGTGGGGATCAAGGTCAACCTCGTCAAGACCACCGTTGAAGACATGTGGAAGGGCGTCGCCGAGGGGAAATACGACGTCACGATGAGCGCGACGCTCCCGGAGCAGAAGGCCTATTACACGAAATACTTGAAGCAGGTCGAGGACCTCGGCCCCAACTGGATCGACGAAAAGAAATCGATCCACACCGTCGCCCGCAAAGGCCTTCAGCAGAAGCGGCCGGCCCTTGCGACCTTTGTCAAGCAGTTCTGCCTCTGCGGCGGCAAGCTCGAGTCCGGCATGAACCTGATCAAGGGGAATCAGATTTCCAAGGCCGATGCCAAGCAGTGGATCAAGGACAACGAAGACT
>CAZJPV010000081.1:0-6104 GCA_964547985.1 uncultured Syntrophaceae bacterium | reverse complement strand
AAAGCAGGGCTTTCGCCCTGCTTTCCTTTTTTTACTTCCGATTGCACTCTTAAGTCGATCTTCAGCTGAGGCGCTCGCCAAAGGGTGTGATCAGGTATCCCTCGTCAAAGCAAACGGCCATTCCTGTCGGTTCAGATCGAAGAACGGTCCCCGTAACCTTGATGAGCCCCTTGCAGGCGTCCTTCAATCTGCGCAGGCGGTCCAGGGGAAGAATGATATCGATCCTTACCCGCGTGCCCTCGGGGAGCGCCTTCTTCGTCCGGAAATAGGCGCCACCGGCTGATACATCCTTCGTGTTCAGCTCGACAACTTCCTCACCGTGTTCCTCCCGGGCCAGAATCTCAATTCGGGCTGGAACCTCGAGACTGAACCTCTCGAGCCTGCGTCTTTCGTAAATCAGATCGAAGGTGTCTGAATTCTGGTTGGCTGTCCTTTTCATCATTTTTACCTCCTCAAGACATCCAAACCCTGGAAAAAAGGCACTACGGGCGTTTTGCCGTATAAATATACAGAATTCATGCCAATATCACGACACCCGGCTTCACCGGTCATAAAAGAGGTGGAAATTCAATGATTTTTGACAGTTTACACCCGGACAGGTGCTGCAGGGGAGTCAAAGATAAAAAACGTCAACAAAATGACGTCTCGGGGACAAATGTCAGAAAAACCCCCAGGGGCATTTTCTGCCCCGGAAAAGCAAAATATGCCCCCTCACCCGCAGAGGGAACCTCTCAGGGCTTCACGTAACGGGCGATGAATGAGTCGATGCCGTCCGTGTATAGCCTTCCGGAAATGACGGCCCCGTCGTTGTGGCTTCCTTTGATCTCCAGAAACTCCTTGGGGGGGTTGGCCGCCTCGTAAAGGCTTTTACCGTGGTGAATGGGGATAATATCGTCTTGCGGGCTGTGAATGACGAGGACGGGACATGAAACCCCTTTCAGGAATTCGAGGGCGTTGTAGTCATATCTCGAGAGCCACCGGACGGGGAGGAAGGGATAAACCTCGGCGCCGATGTCTTGGACGGATGTGAAGGCTGATTCAACGATGAGCGCGGCCGGTCTGCGATCGCGGGCGGTCCTCGCCGCGATGGAACCGCCGATGGACCGACCGAGGATCACGATCTCCCCGGGCTTGAAATTCTTCTCCGATACCAGATATTCCCAGGCCGCCTCCGCATCCCGATAGGTTCCTTCCTCCGAGGGCTTTCCTTCACTCCAGCCGTAGCCCCGATAGTCGAAGATCAGGGTGCTCATCCCCATACGATGCAGCAGATCGATGAAAAAGAGCCGGTGGGAGATGTTGCCGGCGTTTCCGTGACAGAACAGGACGGTCCCCCTGGACCGCTCCGAGGGGATGAACCAGCCGTGGATCTTCACGCCGTCGGCCGTCTTGAAAAAGACGGACTCATAGGGAAGGCCGATTTCCTCGGGCGTGGCATCGTGACTGCGCTCGGGAAAGTAAAGGAGTTTGGGCTGCAGAACCCATACGGCAGCCGTGAAGGCCAGGTAAAGGGAAAGGGGAACGATGATGATGGACCAGAGCATGTGCTTTGGTCTCCTCTGCGGCGGGCCCATTGTCATGATCTTCATCCCGGATAAAAAAGGGCAGGAGGCCCGCAGGGTGCGAGTCTTTCACAGCGATCGTCAGCGCGGGTTAATTGCGGTAGTCGAGGACCTCCCGCACCTTCGTCAGCATGTCCTTGAACTGGTAGGGCTTGTTGATGAACCCGGATGGCGGTATCTCGAAGGTCTCCTTCACCTGTTCTTCGGAAGCGGCGCCGCTCGAGATGATCACCTTGAGATCGGGATTGATCCTGCGAAGCTCCTTGTAGCACTTCGTTCCACCCATCCCCGGCATGATGAGATCCAGAATGACGAGCTTGATCCCGCTCTTGTTCTGGACGTATATCTCCACCGCCTTCTCACCGCCGTCGGCCGTGAGCACCCGGTATCCATACTGCGTCAGGAGCTCCTTGCCGATATCGAGAACGGCCCTCTCATCATCGACGAGCATGATGGTTTCCGCTCCCCGGGGCATGACAGACTCTCTTTTGGCCTCGGCAACAACATCAACGCCTTCGGCCCTGAAGGTGGGGAAATAGATCTTGAAGGTCGTCCCGCCGCCCTTCTCGCTGGTGCAGCGGACAAAGCCGTTATGGCTCTTCACGATGCCGTAGACGATGGCGAGCCCGAGGCCCGTTCCTTTCCCGGCTTCCTTGGTGGTGTAAAAGGGTTCAAAGATGTGTTTGAGGGTTTCTTTGTCCATTCCCACGCCGGAGTCAGACACCGTGAGCTGGACATAATCCCCGGGTGGCGCGCCGAGAAGCGCCGTGTAGTAACCTTTGGCCAGAGTGACATTCTCCGTCTGGAAGGACAGGGACCCACCTTCGAGCATGGCATCACGGGCATTTACCCCGAGGTTCATCAGGATTTGCTCGAGCTGGCCGGCATCACCGCTGATGACCTTGAGGTTTTCGGCAAGTTTCATCTTGATGGTAACCATCTTAGGAATGGTCCGTTCCAGAATCCGCGCGACCTGCTGTACCTCGTGGTTGAGATCGAGGGGCTTCAGTTTCGTTTCTACCTTGCGACCGAAGATGAGGAGCTGTCGGGTCAGTTCGCTCGCCCGCTGGGCCGTCCCGTGAATCACTTCCAGCTTATCGTAATCGGCATCGGTCTGGTCCTTTTTCATCAGGAGGAGCTGCGTATAGCCGGAGATGGCCTGAAGGAGGTTGTTGAAGTCGTGGGCAATGCCGCCCGCCAGGGTCCCGAGGGCTTCCATCTTCTGGGCATGAAGGAGCTGGTCTTCCAGTTTCTTCTTCTCTTCCTCCGCCTGCTTGCGCTCCCGGACCTCGCGTTTCAGCTCTTCGTTGGCCAGGATCAGCTCGGCGGTGCGCTGCTTGACACGCCGCTCGAGTTCGTCGTGGGCCCTCTGCAGCTCCGTTTCAGCAAGCTTTCTGGAGTTGATGAGGTACTGGGTGAAGATGCCGTAGACGAAAATAAGGCAGACCACGAGCACTCGAATGAGCACCTGGTCCGTCACCATGGAATCAAACCACCAGTAGATGAGGGCCATGGCGACGGCGATGATGATCAACCCGTTTTGTTCGATCTGTTCCCGAACATTCATGTTTTCCTGCATGTTATCTCTCCAAAACCCTAAGCCGTCATCAGCCCCGCAGGCTTATGAAAGATCAAATGTTCATCGGACTCTTTGAGGTCGGTTGCGCCCACCTCGTCGGCCTTTCATAAAGCAATTTCATATATCGACAGAATGGTTACAAGCCTTGAAAAATTTCCCCAAAAAGCCGGTGGTTTCAACCGATTATACTTCTTGTACCTCAGAGATGATATGAGCAAGAATTGAGCCTAAAGAGGAAACCGACGGATATTTTTTCAGGGCCGATTCACAAGGTATTTCGGCATCCTATAGCCTGTTCTTCACTCGTTTTGCAAGTGAAATCGATGTCCCCGCACCCGAAGAAAAGTCCTGCCCCGCCGAACCCGTCGCCGCCGCAGTACCCCGAAATGTAAAAAAGGGAGCGTGATTGGAGGTGAATAAGGGGGGGTCGCGCCTCAGGATGGCTGCTATCCCCGGGTGCCTCCTGAATTCCCTGTCCAGAAATGAGCGGACGGATTTGCGGTCCCAGCCGGCGGGGTGAATGAAATCCATATAGAGAGAAAGATCGCCCTCGTAAAAAGGCGATGTCCTGTAACCTTCCGCTTCCGGCCCATGGGCCGGCATGTTGAAGATGGCGACGTTGAGAAAGCTGATGTACTCTTTCATCTCTGCTACGAACTGAAGTGTCTTCCTGGCCTCCTCGGGCGTTTCCGGCGGCGTTCCAAAGAGGAGATAGACATAGGTGGCGATACCGGCTTTTTTCAGGCAACGGAGGGCTCTTTTTGCCAGCGAAAGATCGATACCTTTCTGGAGGGCATTGAGAACCGCCTGGTCCCCCGACTCGAGGCCGATCTGAAGAAGCACGCAGCCTGAGCGCTTCAACTGCATACAGAAACCCTCGTCGGCCAGATGGTCCGTCACCCTGACGAAACCATACCACGGAACAGGGAGAGGCTTCCCGATTGCGGCCTGAAGAAATGCCGGGCTGAGCGCATTGTCGAGAAGATGCACGAGGGCCGGCCGGAATTTCGCGACAAGGCTATTGATCTCGCGAAGGGCCCGCTGCGGGGCGACGGGTACATAAGGGTTCCCCTCGGCCCTTTCGGGGCAGAAAAGGCAGCGGCCCCAGTAGCAGCCGCTCGAGGCGCTGTAAGGAAGGACCCCCCCCGGTGAAAGGTAGGCATCGAAAGGCAACCCGTCATAATCGGGCGGAGAGAAATCATTTGCGTCCCCCGGCTCAATTTCCGCACCCAGGATAGCGCAGAGTTTTTCCTCTCCCGGCCCCTCGACCATGTGATCCACGAGGCCGTCGAAGGGATTTTCCCACCCCGGCCTTCGCATCCAGGAAGTGACCAGCCCCCCGCCGAGGATCACTCGGGTACCGGGATATCGCCTCTTCACAATACCGATCATGGTGAAAGCGCAGAGGGCCTGGCTTAAATAATTGAGCGAGATCCCCACGTGGGAAGGATGATACCGGTCAATCGCCTCATCGAGGAGATACTGAAGGTTGGCTTGAAACAGGTTCTCTTCGGGTATCTCGGCCATCCGGAGAAGATCGGCACTCCGCAGGGGGGAAAGTCTCCGGTGTACGAAATTGGCGAGGCTCAGCGCCTGTTCACCCGAAGGGTCTGAAACCGCAAGAAGCCGGTTGAGATCATAAACGGCACGCCGGTAGCGGTCAAAGCGGCTGAAGGCCCGGAAGTCCCGGAGTGTGTCCAGGTGGGCGGATCGGCTGCGTTGTGCCCGCTGAGTCCAGGTGTCCGCTGCCGTCCCCTCTTTCCGGAGGCGGTATGTGAGCCCTGCCAGGTTCGCATCGAGAAGGGAACATCGGATGCCGGTGCGTTTTCGCAGATAACCGGCAATCTTCGCGATCCCCGCGGGTGGCTCACAGGGCTTTGCAACGGGAGGATGAACGAGCAGTATCACGGCAGGACCCTCAATACGAAGGCTTCAGGCCCATGTTTCTCTCCTCGAGAAACCTGAGCATTCTGTAGATGACGGCATTCACGGGCACGGAGACCCCGAGCCCCTCGCCGAGGCGAACAACGGCCCCGTTGAGGGCTTCGATCTCCGTCCGGCTCTGCCGTCGGATATCCTGCAGGGTGGAGGATTCGTGTCCTGCCGTGGCGGGGAGGAGCTTTTCGTAGAATATTTTCAGATACTCCCCGGGGCGCTCCCAGTGTGTGCGATATCCCGCACCCGCCATGACCTCGAAGATTTCGCGGACAATGCCTTCCATGATGTAACGCGTGTAATCCCACTCCCCGAGAACCCCGTAGGGGACGCCGAAGATGGCTCCCAGCGGATTGAGAGCGCAGTTATAGAGCATCTTGGCCCAGAGGTCTCGCTCGATCTCCACCGTCACCCGGCATGGCAGCCCGCCCTCACGGATGGCACGGCAAAGCGTTTCAAGGGAATCCGGGGGTGCGCCGAAAAGGCTCCCCATGGTGACGGCATCGGCGTGAACCGTGATGTCGACACGGTTTGGGGCGGTCTTGATGAAACCCGTGATGACCCGGGCGTTGAAAATCCGCTGATCGGGGAAAAAAGCTGAACAGGTCTCGGCATTTCCCCAGCCGTTCTGGGTGAGGACGACGGACAGGCGGCCATCGAGGATCCGCTCCAGGAGGTCACGGCGGGAAGCCACGTTCTTCGCCGCTTCGGCAAGGTCGTAGGACTTTGTGCAGAAAAGAATATGGGTGTAGGGGGCCTCGCCGACATCCTCGATCCGCGTAAAGGCCTGCAGAAGCCCGGGGGGTGTGGCATGGGAGCCGAAAAGGCCCGTCCTGATGATCCCCCCTTCACGGAGGGCCGCGGCAGTCTCCTGCCGGGTAATAATATCAACGGGTTGCCCGGTTTCGGTGATGAAGCTGGCAAGTCCCAGGCCGACGGCCCCCACCCCGTATATCAGGTAACGCATGGTCTTCTCACACCCCCTCCCCTCGCAAGCGGGAAATGTTCAGAGATGGCTTTTTATCTTA
>CAZJPV010000080.1:2708-6158 GCA_964547985.1 uncultured Syntrophaceae bacterium | reverse complement strand
TAATTTAAAGACTTGAACGCTTTTTGTCAAAGGCGTGATGCGACGTGTCGAGAAGGCTCCCCGAAGGCATCTACGGGGCGATAAAAAGGCTTCCAAAAACGGATATTCATGCCTCCCCGCCCGAACGACCCGCGGCTTTCTGGATCTCCTTCCAGAGGGCGTCCCGTCCTTCACCCGTTCTGGCCGAAAAAAGAATGAGGCCCTCATCCCCGGAGATGCACAGGCGGGCATGGATGGACTGCCGCTGGTTTCGCCTTTGGTTTCCAGAAAGTTTATCCGCCTTCGTCAGAACGAAAAGCTGCCGGATATGGTGGTGCGAAAGCCACTCGGCAAGTGCGACATCGTCCCCGGAAGGATCCCGCCGGATGTCCAGGATCACGACAACAAGCACAAGGTTCGGCCGGCCTTGCAGATAACGCTCCACCATGGGCCTCCAGCTTTTTCGTGTTTCGGCCGAGACCTTTGCGTATCCGTATCCCGGAAGATCGACGAAAGAAAAACGATGATTGATGTCATAGAAATGGATCAGGCGGGTCTTCCCGGGTGTACCACTTGTCTGAGCGAGCTTCTTTCGATGGACCAGGGTATTGATCAGGGAAGATTTGCCGACGTTGGATCGACCGGCAAAGGCTACTTCCGGAAGCGCGGGCTCCGGGAACTGGTCGGGCTTTGCAGCCGCCTTGATGTATTCGGCCGAAGTGATTTTCATGGAGGACCTGGAATAATGGAGTAATGGAATACTGGAATAATGGATCCCAATATTCCACCATTCCAATACCCCAGTCGAGACTTGCGATTCCGGCTACAGCCAGGGTAAAAATTACTTGCCTAAAGGTGCCGCACCAACGTTACTCGAAACTGATCCTGTACTTTTCCAGCTTCCTCTCCAGCGTGGGCCTGGAAATCCCCAGGGCCTCGCAGATCTCACCCTTGTTTTTCCCAATGATGGAAATGACCTTCCGGATATGCCGTTCCTCCACCTCGTCAAGGGTCAGGACCTTTCCGCCTTCCTGAGACCGAATCACATCCCGCTCCCCGACCGCTCCCCCCATCTGCGCCTGTGCGTAGCTGCCGAGCAAATCCGGGAAGTCGGCAACACCGAGAATCTGTCCCTTCGCCACGACGACGGCCCGTACGAGGAGGTTTTCCAGTTCCCGCACATTTCCCGGCCAGGGGTACTTGAGAAAGATCTCCATCATCTCCTTGGACACCCCCACCACATTTTTGTGCAGGTCTCGGTTAATCTTTTTGAGAAGGTAATCGATCAGAATTGGGATATCCTCCCTCCGCTCCCGCAGGGGCGGGATGTGAATCGTCACGATATTCAGCCGATAGTAGAGGTCATCCCTGAACTTACCATCTTTGACCAGGCCCTTGAGGTCCTTATTCGTGGCCGCAATGATCCTTGCCCGGACCTTCACCTTGTCCTTTCCGCCCACGCGCTCGAATTCGAGTTCCTGAAGGACGCGAAGGAGCTTTGCCTGGAGGTTAAAGGACATCTCGCTGATTTCGTCGAGGAAGACTGTCCCGTTTCCCGCCAGTTCGAACTTCCCGAGCTTTCGGTTGATGGCGCCGGTGAAGGATCCCTTTTCGTGCCCGAAGAGCTCCGATTCAAGGAGGGTCTCCACGATGGCGGAGCAGTTGACGGCGATGTACGGATCGTTCTTGGCCGTATTGTTGTGGATAACCTTGGCGATGAGTTCCTTTCCCGTTCCGCTCTCCCCCTCGATGAGAACCGTGGTCTTGCTCTGGGATACGACACCGATCGTCTTGAAAATCTCGCCCATGGCCTTTCCGGTACCGATGATGTCCCCCACCTTGAAATCCCTGGAGGGTTCCGTGAGCAGACCATCGATCTTCTTTTCCGTCGCGATGGTTTTCAGGGCCTTCTGCAGCGAAATCTCGAGCTCGTCGATGTTGATGGGCTTGTGGATGTAATCAAAGGCCCCCTCTTTCATGGCCCGGATGGTCGTGTCCATATCGTGGTGGGCCGTGATCATGATCACCTTGACGTCTTCGTCATCTTCCTTGAGATCCTCGAGAACCGTGAAGCCGTCGATATCAGGCAGGCGGATATCCAGGATGATCACATCCGGGGAGGTTTGAACAGCCTTGTTCAGACCTTCCGTCCCCGTGAAGGCCGTGTGGACCTCATACCCTTCCTCGGACAGATAGAGCTGCAACGTTTCACAAATGGAACGGTCATCATCGATGACGAGAATTGTGGCTTTGGCCATGAAGCCTCCCCCCCCCAAAAAGAGATTCTCTCAGGCAGACCCGGACTCAGGACTGCTTCACCGGTAGGGTGATCGTCACTTTTGTCCCTGCACCTCTCTTGCTCGTTATTCCAACGATCCCGCTGTGGAGATCGACAATTTTTTTCACCTGGGAGAGTCCCAGCCCCGTACCGTAATTCTTCGTCGTGAAGAAAGGGTTGAAGATATGGGGAAGGACGTTCTCCTCAATGCCTGCACCGTTATCGGCGACCTCGATGGACACGGATTTTCCGTAGCCGTCTATTAATCTGGACGATATGGAAAGCACCCCGCCCGCTTCCATGGCATCAATGGCGTTCAGATAGAGGTTCAGAAAGGCCTGTTTGAGCATCGCTGAATCAAACAGCAGAGGAGGAATTTTGTCATCAAACCGGTTGTCGATCCGGATGTGCTTATCGGCAATTTCCTTTTCTGCCAGATTCAGGGAATACTTCAGAAACTGATTGATGTCGCCCTGGGTCATCTCGGGCTCCGCGGGCCGTGCGAAGACCAGAATATCACTGACGAGCTTCTCCAGGTGTTCGACCTCTCTCTGAGCAATCCGAAACCGCTTCAGGTCATTGCCCTGGGGGTTCATCCGTTTTTCCAGGATCTGCAACGACATCTTGATCGAGGAGAGCGGATTCCTCACCTCGTGGGCAATGCCCGCGGAGAGCTGCCCCACGGCGGCCAGTTTCTGACTGTCATAGAATTTTTGCTCGAGGTCCTTGAAGTCCGTGATGTCCCGCTGCACGATGATGAAACGATTGGTACCCTTGATGGGTCTTGCCGTGATCAGTAGGTCCCGCTTCGACCCATCCTTGTCCGAGACCTGAATCTCGAAGGGTTTGTAGATGCCTCGTTTGATCTCCGCCCAGCGTTCCAGGAGATACGCCCGACGCTCCGGATCCACCAATTCCGAAAAATGCCGGCCCTTCATTTTTCCGGTATCGAAATCGCGGCTCACGTAATGGATGATGCCGTCGCTTGCCAGATCGAAAATCCGGTCCGGAGAGCTGTCGAGGATGGACTGGAGATAGTTGTACAGGTTTTCGATATCCTTCCGCAGGGTGATGTTCTCATCCAGTTCATTTCTGAGGGTCTCGGCGTACTCTTTGAGGTTGAGCTCCATCTCCCGCTCCCGGGTGACATCCTGAAGCGTCTCGATGGCCGCGATGATCTCCCCCTTCTCGTC
>CAZJPV010000080.1:0-2608 GCA_964547985.1 uncultured Syntrophaceae bacterium | reverse complement strand
CCCGGGTGACATCCTGAAGCGTCTCGATGGCCGCGATGATCTCCCCCTTCTCGTCGTAGATCGGTGCGGCCAGAAAATACAGGTGACGCCGCTTCCTCCCCCCCAGCGTCTCGTAGAAATCGCTCGCCTCGTAGGCCCCCTCGATGACCGAGGATTGATGAACCTGCTTCTTGCCGTAATACTTCTCCAGGCCCTGAACGTCCCGGTCCACGATGAGATCGGCAATCACGGGGCGCTTCTCCGCGTAGAAGGGTCTGTACTGCCCGTCCGTACCGATCATCTCCCCCGCCCTGAAGCCTGTCAGCTCCTCGCAGGCCCGGTTCCACAGGATGATCCGGTGATTCCGGTCGATGACAAAGATCGGGATGGGCGAACCCTCGATGATCCCCTCAATGGTGCTTCGCAGCTGGACATTCTTTTCGAGCTCTCCTTTGAGGCTCTCGGCATGTTCCTTGAGGGAAAGCTCCATCTCCCGCTCCCGGGTGACATCCTGAAGCGTCTCGATGGCCGCGATGATCTCCCCCTTCTCGTCATAGATCGGTGTCGCCAGAAAATACAGGTGACGTCGCTTCCCCCCCAGGTTTTCGTAGAAATCGCTCGCCTCGTAAGCCCCCTCGATGACCGATGACTTGACGACTTTATCCCCATAATACTTTTTCAGACCCTCGATATCGTTGTTCACGATGAGGTCCGCGATCACGGGGCGCTTCTCTCCGTAAAAAGGCAGGTACTGCCCGTCCGTGCCGATCATCTCCCCCGCCCTGAAGCCTGTCAGCTCCTCGCAGGCCCGGTTCCACAGGATGATCCGGTGATTCCGGTCGATGACAAAGATCGGGATGGGCGAACCCTCGATGATCCCCTCAATGGTGCTTCGCAGCTGGACATTCTTTTCGAGCTCTCCTTTGAGGCTCTCGGCATGTTCCTTGAGGGAAAGCTCCATCTCCCGCTCCCGGGTGACATCCTGAAGCGTCTCGATGGCCGCGATGATCTCCCCCTTCTCGTCATAGATCGGTGCGGCCAGAAAATACAGGTGACGCCGCTTCCCCCCCAGGTTTTCGTAGAAATCGCTCGCCTCGTAGGCCCCCTCGATGACCGAAGATTGATGAACCTGCTTCTTGCCGTAGTACTTCCCCAGGCCCTGAACGTCCCGGTCCACGATGAGATCGGCAATCACGGGGCGCTTCTCCGCGTAGAAGGGTCTGTACTGCCCGTCCGTACCGATCATCTCCCCCGCCCTGAAGCCCGTCAGCTCCTCACAGGCCCGGTTCCACAGGATAATCCGGTGATTCCGGTCGATGACAAAGATCGGGATGGGCGAACCTTCCAGGATACTCTCCACCGAGAGCATCGTGTCTTTGAAAACTTTTTTCTTTGAGCCTCCGGCTCTTGCTCCGGTCACGAATCGTCTTCCTCTTCGCCTTTTTTCCGCCTGATCCTCCGCTCTTCAATGGCGCAGACCACATAGACCGCTATGGCTGATCCCAGAGAAATGATCAGCTTGTAGAGTCCGCTCTGGATCCCAAGAACCTTGTCACAGATGAGCCACATGACAAGATAGGTTACAGCAGTCAACAGCTCCTGCATACCCAGACTCCTTGAATGGCAGGGGTTAACCCGACCTTTTTATCCCCTATCATAACTTCCTGCAGACCTATAGCTTTCTCATACAAATATTTCAATGAAAAACAATTCTTGCAACTATTCGCTTTGTCTTCGGGGCAAAATACAATCTCCAGGGTAAAGATCGTATCATAAATGGTATTAAAAAACTTAAGATTTCTAAGGTGATACCTATTTTAATGCCTGGATCGGTATTCCATATGCACTTTTTTTACAGTCAAATATCCAGAACTCTTATTAGACGATTCGTTAAATTGGAGCTACAAATTGAAAGAAACGTTAAATCAAACAGGTCTTACGGCAACGCAGTGCATACGGGACAATCTAGTGATAAAGCATATTTTTTGATGGTTTACAGTGAAGAACTTCCATTGAAAATCCGTGGCATATCGATTGCAGCGACCGTTGCGGTTTTGCAAATATTTCCCTTTTATTTGGCAAGCATTTGTGCTACCAAGGAGGGCACCGATTTTCAATAATGATTGAAAGGAGAAGGAAAATGTTAAAGAAATTAGTTACTAAGCTCTTAACCGTACTTACAACAATGTCCGTGGCGGTGCTGACGTCCCCGATGGTATGTGCGGCGCAAGCTCTCCCGAAGGGTGAGACCTCCGATAAGGTGATCTTCGCTGTCGGCGGGATGATTGCTGCAGGGCTGAGTGTTGGTCTCGGTGCATTCGGTGCGGGTCTCGGAATCGGAACAGCCGCCAACGGCGCCTGCGTGGCCGTCGGCAGAAACCCCGGCGTGCAAGGCAAGATCATGACAACAATGCTGGTCGGCATGGCAATGGCGGAGTCCTGCGTTATCTACGCTCTGGTTATCTCCCTTGTTATTCTTTATGCGAACCCCTTTACCGCCCTCATCACGGGCTAAAACACTCGCAAAAAAAATAACACAATGAGGGGGAAAAAATGACCGAAAAGAAACAAGATAAGCAGTTCTTCTCTGTAGGAAGGGTTTTCTTCCTGCTTATCGTCATTCCCCTAT
>CAZJPV010000079.1:0-7200 GCA_964547985.1 uncultured Syntrophaceae bacterium | reverse complement strand
TCAAGTCTTGATTATCTAGTACACCTGCAAGTCTATGGCCAAGCGGGAGATAAACGATTGAAGATTTGGAATTGAAATGGACGAAAAAAGGCAGAGCCATTGCTGGCCCTGCCGTAATTGATTCCCGAACAAGATAATACTTTAATTGTAATTTTCACGGGTATGTTCATCGGCCAGGGTCGGCTCGATCAATGGCTTCCACGCAGGATCCTCCCATGTTCCAAGGCAAGTGTGCATCTCAAGATACTTCTTCGGAATAGGGTGTGTGCCGACAACAACCTTTATCCTATAACGTTTTTCAAGAAAGACTTTGAATGCATCAATGTGGGGACAGGGCGGGTAGCCCACGACCAGGCCGGTGGCCAAATGAATAACCTCTGCGCCATTTTTCGTCATTTCTTCGCCCGCATATTCTACGTTGCCGCCAGGACACCCATCACAAGTCGTGAAACCAACCAACTCCAATTCGGTGTCGGTGTATATGCTGAAAGCACCTTCCTTGTTTCTCATCGCGCGAAGACACTTCCCTCCCGCACAGCGGCGGTAGCGATCACAAATAATAATTCCTATCTTCGTTTTTGAACTCATTTCAAATCCTTTTAATTTAGCCTTAATCTATTGCCGCGGCTTGATAAGGTATTGCTTTTGACGGAGGGAATATAAGCAGCAATGGACCGGTAGGTCAAGGCAATATTGGCCATCACATACTGTTTATCACTTGAAATGTTGGATACCCGTCGGAATTACCGGAAGCTACATTTCAGGAAGAAATCGATACCAGACTTGACACTCACTGCCGGATCAAGCTTTGTTCAGGGCAAAATTAATAGTCACAATTTCCCTGCAGTCTGCCGCAAATTAACGGGCAAATGACCCCTCAAACCCATCCTGTCGTTTCTCAATGCCTGGCACTCTGGTGCAACGAATTTGGGTCTTTTTCTGAAGCGATCCCATCAAAAAGATAGATTATTCACTCCGGCTGTGTTATGGGGTCCCCCGAAACATCACCGCGAGGAGGTATGACCATGGAAATCAAGATGCCCGTCAAGTTTCACGCAAATTACGTGGTCACCATCCGGACGAAAGATTGGGAAGCCAAGGAAAGGGCCCAGAAACTGACGGTTCGCGAGCTGACGAAAGACGAACGGGAAAGGTCCTTCAAGGGCATGGCCGAGAAGGAAATGCCCACCCACCAGTTCACCTTTTACGATTTCGGCTGCAAAAGGATACTGGAGGGATCCCTTGTAAAAAACGAAGAGGACAAGGTGTCCTTCCAGGTCAAGGAAAAAGAGTACGAATTTCACCTCTTTGTGCCGAAAAAGGACACGTGATCTATTCCGCGGCCATCACCAGAGAATCCGTGCATCTGCCGCCATCACGCCCTTATGACCCGCCATGAGCGGGTTGATGTCGAACTCCTTCAGGTCGGGCACTTCCATGGCCAGAAAGGACAGCCGCTCCAGGGTATCCAGGAGGCTCTCCATATCAATACCCTTCTCACCGCGAACCCCTTCCAGGAAGGGATACATCTTCAGTGATTTGACCATCTCTTCCGCCCGCTTTCGATCGATGGGAACAATCTCCCGACTCACATCACGGAATACCTCCGTGTAGATCCCGCCCAAACCGCAGAGGATCACGTGTCCATACTGGGGATCGCATTTGAGCCCGAGGATGAGTTCCCTGCCCTTCGCCATTTCCTGGATCTGGAAGGATTTGACTTTCATCCGGGGATCCCGCCGCCGGACATTCCTCAGAAGCCCCTCATAGGCCTCTTTCAGATCCTTCGACCCTTCGATCCCTGTTATGACACCGCCCCATTCGCTTTTATGAAGGAAGGCACGCCCGGCAAGCTTGAGAACCAGCGGATATTTCAGTCCCGCCGAAGCCTTCCTGATCTCAACCCAGGTTCCGGCCCTTTTCCCTTTCACGCAGGCAATGCCGAAACTGCGCAGAAGCTCGAGGGCATCTTCCCCCAGGAGATACCCCTGTTCTCTTCCCGCCCGGATGAGCCGGTCGGCTTTTTTGGGCTGGATGGAAAACTTTCCCGGCGACACGGGTTTTTCGTTGCGACCCCGGTGATAGCGATAGCAGAATGCAAGTCCATGCGCGGCCTCTTCGATGGAGTTGAAACAGGCGACCCCATCGATCGCCTCGAAGCGCTCATTCGACGATGGATCCGTCGGGTACGCCCACAGGGCAAAGGGCTTAGAATTTCCGGCTCTTTCGCTCGACGCCGCCACAACCTCCACAAGGTCAAGATCCGCGTGCAGGGGAGAGGTCATAGTGGGAAGGATACCCAGGACCCCATCGACCTCTTCCGATGCCAGGAACTCCGTCAGGGCAAGTTTGAATACACCCCGGTAATTCCCCCCGATCATGCCGATGGGCCAGATGTCAATCGGATGGCCCACGTGAACCCAATCGGGAAGCCCCTCTTTTAACTTTGCTGCAAGACCTGCCGGAAGCTTTGCGAGGGTGAGTCCCAGTTCCTCACAGGCGTCCACCGTCATGATACCGCCTGCACCGGAGATGGTGATAACACCGATCCTCGGGCCCTTCATTTCCCTCATGAGAAGAAGCGCGTGGATTGCCGTCTGCATCTCGGAGGTTTCCTTCACGCGAATGACGCCCGCGCGTTCGAAGGCCGTATCGTTTACTTCATCCTCCCCGGCGAGCATCCCCGTGTGAGAGAGCGCAGCCTTTGCGCCGGCTGCAGTCCGTCCCGTTTTCAAGACGATGACCGGTTTTTTCCGTGTGACCTTCCGCGCCGCTGCCAGGAACTCGCGCCCCCGGAGCATGCCCTCCATGTGAACGGCGATGACGCTCGTCTGGGGATCATCAGCAAAATAGTTCAGCGCATCGACAAAATCCACATCACAGCTGTTTCCGATGTCTATGGCCTTCCCCCAGCTTCCGTAGGAAAACATGTCCGCGGCCACCTGAATGACCCCTGTCTGGGCGATAATCGCGACAGGAAAAATCTTTTCCGGCACCTTGAGATCGACGAAAGCCGTGGTAAATGACAGGAAATTATTGAGAACCCCCATGGTGTTGGGACCCACCACGCGCACGCCGGCCTCGCGGGCCATCTTCGTGACTTCGGACTGAAGCTCTCTTCCCTTCGAGTCGGCATCACCGAAGCCCTGGCTGATGATGACCACCCGGCGGATGCCCTTCTGGATGCACTCTCCAAAGGCGGGGATCACCAGGTCCCGTCCCAGGGAAATCACCGCCAAGTCCGGCACCTCGGGTATCTCCATGACGGAGGGGTAGGACCGGACCCCGTAAATCTCATCGGCCTTGGGATTGACGGGATAGACGGACCCTTTGTAGCCGTAGCGGAGCAGGCATTCGACGTTGTTGTAGGTTCCGGTACCGGTCTTCCGCGGAGCACCGACCAGCGCAACGCTTTTCGGTTCGAAAAAAAGTCGCATGAGATCTCCTTTTCTGAAGTCGCGAATTTTTCCAGGGATCTAACAGGCAGGATCGGCAGAACCCGATTCTTATAGAATAGGGGGACGGGGTATGTCAAATTGAGAATTGGAAAAAATTAATGGACGCTTTGCTTTTCCAGGATTTCCCTGAGCTTTTCCGAGAGGGCCTTGATCGTGTAGGGTTTCTGGATGAAGCCGTTGCAGCCACGCTCCAGAATGGCCGCGGCCTGTCCGTTCATGCTGTAACCGCTTGCAAGGAGGACCTTCACATCCGGGTTCAGGGTCCGGATTTCGTCAAAGACCTTTCCGCCGCTCATTTCAGGCATGATCATGTCCAGGATGACCATGGCGATATCTTGGCTTCGATTTTCATAGATCTCGAGGGCCTCCTGACCGCTTTGTGCCGAGAGGACCTGGTATCCGAGGGTTTTCAGGATCTCCACACCCACATCGAGGACAATATCCTCGTCGTCCACAATGAGCACGGTTTCCGATCCCTTGAGGACGAGGTCTTCCGGTGCCGCTTCCTGGCTTAAATAGGTCTCGGAGCAGGGTATGTACATCGTAAAGGTGCTCCCCCGGCCTTTCTGACTGGACACGGTGATGAAGCCGCCGTGATTTCTGATGATTCCGTAAGCGGAGGCAAGACCGAGCCCGATGCCGCGCCCCATCTCCTTTGTCGTGAAGAAAGGCTCGAAGATTCTCTGAAGTGTCTCTTCGCTCATACCGATCCCCGTATCGGTCACCGACACCCTGACGTAGCGGCCGGGCTTGACTTTGTAAGGCCGCACGAAATTCTCATCGAGAACAAGATTTTCCGTCTCGAGGAAAAGCTTCCCGCCGGCCGGCATGGCCTGCCAGGCGTTGACGTAGAAATTAAGCAGGACCTGTTCGATCTGGCCCTGGTCGGCCTCGACGATCCAGACAGCCTCTTCGTATTTGTGGTGGATCTGGATCTCCTTCTTTGTCCGCCCGAACATCTCGGAGCTCTTCCGGATGAGATCGTTGAGGACCGTCGGCTTCACCTCGTACCTGCCGCCTTTAGCAAAACCGAGAAGCTGCCGCGTGAGGCTGGCACCGCTCCTGACGATCTCTTCGATGCCCTTGAGGTGTGATGTGTGGGGGTGATCGGAGGGGATATCCATGAGCATCAGGAATGAATGTCCCTGGATACCCATGAGAAGATTGTTGAAGTCGTGCGCGATGCCGCCCGCCAGAGTCCCGATGGCTTCCATCTTCGCGGCCTGCCGGATATGCGCTTCGAGCTGACGGGTCTGCGTGATGTCCCGGGCAATGCCGCAGATACCGATGATCTCACCGGAGGCATCATGCATGGGGACCTTCACGACATGAAGGGTTGTCGGAATGCCGTTGAGGTTCAGAATGTACTCGTCCTCGGAGGTCTCCCCGTCGAGGACCCCGCAGTCCGTCTCACGGATCCGCTGTTCCGCCTCATCTCCGAATAGTTCCCGGTCCGACATGCTGATGATCTCGGAGGCCGGGCGCCCCAGGACATATTCCATGGCGGGATTCACAAGGATATAATTCAGGCCCCGATCCTTGATGAAGATACAGTCCTGGGCCGTCTCGAAGATCGCCCGGATGCGCTCCTCGCTTTTCTTGAGAGCCTCCTCGGCGAGTTTGCGCTCCGTGATGTCATAGACCATTCCGATGACACCCACGATTTCTCCCTTGGTATTTCTGTAGGGTCCGTAGTTACCCGATACCCACCCGGAGTTTCCGCTCTGCGACACAAAGTAGGTCATGTCCGGTAAGGCAACCGTTTCGCCTGCAAAGGCCTTCTCCAGGATCGTATCGAGATACTCCTCGTGAATCTGCGGGAAAAGATCCCTGGACGATTTTCCCAGGACATCTTCGGCCCGGCACCCCGTCAGGTGCTCCATGAAGTGATTCCACGTCTGGTGACGCAGGGCCCGATCGTAAACGACGATCCCCACGTTGGCTCCGGAAATAATAGCCTGGTTGAATTGGTCCGATTCCCGTAGGGCCTTCTCCGCCCTCTTGCGCTTCGTGATGTCTTCATAAATGGCAATGATTTTCCCTTCCTGGAGGCTTTCACCGATCCGGGAAGCCGTCAATTTGACCGTGATCTCACGGCCGTCCATCCGGACGCAGGGAATCTCGAGGCTGCAGGTCCGCTGACCATCGAGAACAGAATACACATACCGTCCGATCTCCTCGTATTCCTCATCACTCCGGTAAAGGATTCGAGTGGTTTTGCCGACGAGTTCCTCGGAATGCCAGCCGAAAACGTCATCCACGGCCTTGTTGGCAAAGATAATGACCCGGTTCTGCAGGCCCACGGCGGCATGGGGAATGGCATCCAGGAAAGAGGCCTTCAGTGCCTCCAGGTTCTGCACCTTCTCCCGTTCGTCCTTCTGCTCGGTGATGTCCATGGAATTGCCGAGGACGGCCCGTTTGCCCCTGTAGGTGATCGGTGTGACCGTTTCCATGATCCAGCGAACACGCCCGTCCTTTGTGATGATCCTGAATTCATAGGGGGCGGAGCGGAAGCCCTTGAGCATCCTGACGGCATTTTCCCGCGCCGTCTCCCGGTCATCGGGGTGGACGACCTTCAGGGTAGGGACACCCAACATTTCCTGGGGTCCATACCCTGCGTAGTGGGCCGCATGGTGGTTGGCAAAAGCGAATTTTCCATCCTGGACCATGTAGACGCCTGCATAAGAACTATTCGCGAGAATGGTGTAGAGCGGATCGGAATTCCCGGGCGTGATCATTACCCCCTCTTGCGGGGCTATCTTCTCTGGCAAGGTATCGACTTCATGAACGATGGACCTCAGCGCCTCCTTTTGACGACTCATCCCCCTCATTCCCTCCTTCTTGTTGGGGTCCCATCGACCAATCTTGGTGGGTGAAAATTATCCATCCACATTTGCAAATATTACGCCAAAAAAGAGCGAAAACTCGAGATGTTTCGGCATAATGGAAGGGCTTGAAAATTTTACAAAATCTTTGACTTTTTCCCATCCAGGATTTAGCTTACACCAGTATTTCCCGGAAGGACTGGTCGGAAAGATGACTCTCCCGTTCAAAAAATGGACTTTTCTCGTCATTCCCCTATTTATCTGTCTTGTTTTTGACACGGGTATCTTCGCCGCCGAGAAGTTTCCGGCGCCGACCGGGGCCGTGAACGACTTTGCCGGTGTGATCCCGCCGGAACAAAGGGTTGCGATGAGCAGCCTAGCCCAGGAGGTTCTGGATAAAACAGGGACAGCCGTCGTTGTGGCCACCTTCCGGACGGTGGGAGACGACGACCCGGACGATTACGCCAACCGTCTATACGAGGCCTGGGGAATCGGCAGAAAAGGGGAAGACAAAGGCGTCCTCATCTTTCTCGCCCTCCGGGAAAGACGTGTGAGGATCGAGACGGGTTATGGTGTCGAAGGGGTCATCACAGACGGCTTGGCAGGGGAAATCCTGGACCGTTACGCCATGCCCAACCTGAGAACCGGTGATTACGGACGAGGCCTCTACAACGCCATGATGGCCGTGTCGGAAATCCTCGCCAAAAACGCCAACGTGACTTTGACAGGTGCGCCTCGTCTTCAGGTGCCGGCGGCGAGGGAAATTCAGCCCTCCATAAACCCGGTGGCCGTGATCATATTATTGTTGATCTTAACGCTTCTTCTCTCCACAAGATCGGGGCGGCGGCTCCTCGCCCTGCTTCTCCTCTCATCGATGGGTGGAGGGGGAAGAAGCCGCGGCGGGGGCGGCTTCGGAG
>CAZJPV010000078.1:0-7484 GCA_964547985.1 uncultured Syntrophaceae bacterium | reverse complement strand
TGAGCCAGGAATTTAACATACAAGTTGTGAGTGGTGAGTTGTGAGTGGTGAGCAGTAAAGAAAGTTGTGAGATCGGGCCCGCAAGCCCGAAGCCTTTAGCCTTTTGACGTTAGCCTTAAGCCTGGTACTTTGTTCCATAATTCAAAACTCAAAGCTCAAAATTATCTATGGGGGTCTGGAAGAAGTGACCTTTTTTATTTGATTTTGCCCGCCCGCCAGGCCTTCTCGAAGGCCGTGACCATGTCGGGATCGAGCTGTGTTCCCGCCACGCGAAGAAGCTCGTCCATGGCGGTCCTTGCGGCAAGTGCCTTTCGATAAGGTCGATCGGTAGTCATGGCGTCGAAGGCGTCCGCCACGGCGAGAATCCTTCCCTCCTTCGAGATCCGATCGCCCTTGAGGCCGCGGGGATAGCCCCTGCCGTCGAAGCGTTCGTGGTGCTCCAGAATAAAGGGTGTGACCGGCTCCAGGAAGGAAATGCCTTCGATGATCTGGGATCCGATGAGGGGGTGGGATTTCATGATCTCGAACTCCTCGTCCGTCAGCTTCCCGGGTTTTTTCAGGATGGCGTCGTCAATGCCCACCTTCCCGAGATCGTGGAGGACGCCACCCCAGTCGATAAGCTCGATTTCCCTTTTGCTCCAGCCCAGTTCCGCCGCCACGACCTTGCTGATGTCCGCCACCCGGCCTGAATGGCCGCGGGTATAGGGATCTCTCGCTTCGACGGAGTTCGCAACGGCCCGGATCGTGTCGAAGTAACTCCGCTTGAGGTCCTCGAAGAGGTAGGCGTTTTCGAGGGAGAGTGAAAAGAAACCCGCCAGGATGTACAAAAGCTTGAGGGTCTGCTGACGGATGAAGTCCTCGTCCTCCTCGAAAATGATGATCACGGCGCCGAGGGTTCGCTCCTTGTTCGAAAGCGGAGCGATCATGGTGCTCAAACTCCTGGTTTCCCCCTTCCCGAAGACCTCCGCCGGAACGCAGGCCGGGTGACCGTTGTTGATGATCCAGCCGAAGGTTCCGGAGTTGATCTGCGCGTCCAGCTCCATCCTTACCCTGTGGGAGAGTTCATCGGGGATGGAGACCTCGTGAAGGAATTCAAACCCCTCGGTGTCGACGAGGAAAACCGAACACACTTTTGTCTTCACGAGTTCCTGAAATTTTGAGATGCCCGATTTCAAGATGGAGTGAATCTCCCGGGAGAGCACCATATCCGAGCGGAAATCACTCAGCCTTTCGAGCTTGTCCTGTATGGCGATGAGGGCCTGGTTCTGCCCCTCCAGGTAGTGGAGCTTCTCCACGATGGATTTTTCAGCCTCGGAGCGGCTGCTCAACTTTTCTTCGATGATTTCCATGAGCGGTTATGATGATTCCAAAATCGAGATGTTTTCCTTGTAGAGCTTGACGACTTTGTCCATGACCAGCTCGAGGCTGCCGAGACCGAGTCCCAGCGTTTCCCAGGCCTTGTCGTGCACAAAGGGCACGTGCTTCTCCCCGCTGTACCCGAGACCGAGGGCCATGGCCAGAACATTTCCGATGTGAACGGCCGCGATCGTCTTGTTCAGCCCCGTCGTTCCATTCGACAGGTGATGCAGGGCGATCATGTTGACCGTTTCCTGGGGAAACCGCCACCGAGTGGCGACTGCCGTCCCGATCTGGGCGTGATCGAACCCGAAGACCCGCTTCTCCGCCTCGACCATGGGCAGTCCCGTCTGGTCCACGAGGTCGATGACGCGGTTGAACTGGTCGGCGAAATAGCCGGCCTGTATGATTTTGCCGATGTCGTGCAGGAGCCCTCCGGTGAAGACATCCTCGGGGTTCTTGAGATCCGCCGCCTCAGCCAGGACTCTTGAGGCCACGGCGCAACCGATAGAGTGTTTCCAGAAACTCTCCTTGTTGAACTGGTGACCGGCCTGGACCTTCTGGAACAGGTCCCAGACCGATGTGGCCAGTACCAGGTTTTTAATGGCGTTGAAGCCCAGGATGACGATGGCGCGCTGCAGGCTCCCGATCCGCTGCGGGAAGCCGTAAAAGGCCGAATTGACGAATTGGAGGACCTTCGCCGCGATGACCTGATCCTCGGCGATGATGTTGCTGATGGCATGGATGGTGCTGTCCGGCGACTGGAGCAGTCGCAGAAGCTTCGTGTAGATGACGGGAAGCGTCGGCAGTTTATCGAGCGAGCCAAGGATCTGTTCGACGTCGGAAAACTTCATGAGGCAGCCTCCCCGGAGTTGCCGGCAGCCTGCCTCAGCTTGAGCTTCCTGGCGATCCGGTAAATCTCCGCCATGACGGGGTGGTTGTCACAAGGTGGAAAGACGGCCCTGAGTTCTTTTTCGATCGCTTCAATGAGCTCCGGCGAGAGGGCGTGCATCTCCTCCTTCTCGACCTGGTCCTTGTCGAAACCGACCACGTCAGCCTCGGTAATTCCCCAGGCCTTCATCAGGAGGATATGCTTTGCCGTGAGGGTGTTGCCCTCTTTGATGAGGATGTTGCCGTGCTTGTTCTTGATATCGGCCGCGAGGACCATTCCATCTTTGAGGTCGTTGAGATTCAGAATGCCCATGAGTCGGCTTTCTCCGAGGTGCCTGAAACCTTTTCGGAATTCTCTCCGGGTCAACGTACAGGAATCCCTGCCGGATATGACCCGACAGAGGGGCAATTATGCAAGTTCCATGTCATGAGCATTCTGTTCCCCCAATTTTTTTGAATAATCAAGGGGTTCCAACGTTCTGAGGGTGAAATACGGCCTGGGTCCTCCGGCATTGAAGTGCCCGGTGGAAGCACCGGTTACAAGAGGACATCCTTCCGGTTATTGAAGCCGTCGGGGAAATAGAAATCCTTGAGGATCGAGTACTTCAACCGCCACTATCCGGTTGGACTTTTGCCCCCGATAGTGCTAAGGAACCCGCGGGGGGAGAGAGGTTCGCAGTTCTGCCCCTTTTACTTTTCGGGTGTAGGGATAACGGCTGGAGGGGACTTCTCAAGCGGGGGCGAGGCCCTATTTGCCGGAGCGTCCGAGACCCGGAGTAGCTGTTTCGTCCGCGGAGGCTGAAGGGGTAAAAGAAAGAGGATTTTATGTCTTGCCTCTGGCATAATTCTTGATAAATTAAAGAAATCTCTTTCGTCCATGACGTTTTGACGGGCGGCATGGATTAGTTGATAGATTCCTCCGGAAACGACGGCGGAGGAAGGAGAAACATGGATATGAGCGGAGAAGACAACCGATATCTCTTTGAGGTCAGCTGGGAGGTCTGCAACAAGGTCGGCGGTATCTATACCGTCATCCAAAGCAAGGTCCCGAGGGCCGCTTCGGCCTTCGGGGAGAAGTATTACCTTCTCGGCCCCGATCTCAAGAACAACCAGGAATTCGAGGAAACGGATGAAGAGTACTGGAAGCCGATTCGGGAAAACACGGCCATGCGGGATATTCCCTGCCGGTTCGGGCGGTGGAAAATCCCCGGGGAGCCGAAAGTCATCCTGGTCAACTACAGCAAGAAATACAACAAGGACCAGCTCCTCTATCAGCTCTGGGCGGAGTACGGTGTTGACTCCATCTCGGGGTCAGCGGACTATATTGAGCGGGTCATGTTCGGCGCCGCCTGTAGTGAGGTCATTGAGACGATCTTCAATCTGGAGGTGAAGCCGGGCGGTGCGTCGGCTGTGGCCCATTTTCATGAATGGATGTGCGGTGCGGGGCTTCTGACGCTCAAGAATCGGGTTCCTGCCATCGGTACCGTCTTCACGACCCATGCCACGGTTCTGGGAAAGTCTCTGGCCGACTCGGGGGTCGACATGTATGCCGAGATGGACCACATCTCGCCCCAGAGGGAGGCGGCATCCCTGAACATCATGGCCAAGTATTTCCTGGAGGTTGCCACAGCCCGGGAGGCCGATGTCTTTACGACGGTGAGCGAGATTACAACAACGGAGACCAGGAATTTCCTCGGCCGGACGCCGGATTTCATCCTGCCGAGCGGTCTCGACATCCAGAAAATCCCCGATCTGTCGCAGAACCGCGAACCCGCGGCGAAGGCCCGCGAGAAAATTCTCGCACAGGCATCGCGTTTCCTGAAGAAGAGCCTCCCCGCGAACACGAAGATCTTCATCCTCTCGGGAAATTACGATTTTCACAGCAAAGGCATCGACATTTTACTCCACAGCCTGGGGCGCCTGGACAAAGAAATCGGAGAGGGATACACCGTCCTGGCTCTCCTCTGTGTCCTGGGTGGCCACATGGATTTGATTCCCGCCCTGCAGAGCGAATATACCAAGGCCGAAGGCAGTGCCCCGCCCATCGCGACGCACCGGCTCCACTACGAGGCCTCCGACCCCATCCTGGAAACCTGCAATCGGCTGGGACTCAAAAATCTGCCACAGAACCGTGTGAACGTTATCTTTGTGCCCGCCTATCTCAACGGCTTCGACGGGCTCTTCAACATGCCCTACTATGAGGTTCTCGCCGGTTGCGATCTGGGCGTCTTCCCCTCGTACTATGAGCCCTGGGGGTACACAACACTGGAGAGTGCGGCCCATGCCGTGCCGACCGTGACGGTGGATCAGTCCGGGTTCGGCCTCTGGGTCCAGAACGAGATTGGTGTCGGCGGCGGCGTGATCGTGCTCCGGCGCCGGGGCAGGGACACGGTTTCCGTTGAAGAGAACCTGTTCAACATCCTGCGGGATTCTCTTGGCTGGAATGAGGAAGAAACGAATGCCCGCAGGCGTGCCGCCCGGGAGGTTGCAGACCTGGCGGACTGGGGCAACTTCTATGGCCGTTACCTGGAGGCCTATGAAAGGGCCGCTACCATTGCCGGCGGTCGCGCGGCCAAGCTCGTGTCAACGGAGTACCGGGCAGAGGTGAAACACGTGTTTCCGGGAACCGGATCCACGCAGCCGCACTTCCGCGGCTTCACGGCTGTTGTGAACCTTCCCCTGAAAATCGCACGACTGAGGGAACTGGCATACAACCTCTGGTGGTCCTGGAACCCCCGGGCCCTGGATCTTTTTGTCCATCTCGACACAAAGCTCTGGGAGGAGATGGGAAATAATCCTGTCCGGATGCTCGAGTCTGTTTCGCCGGAGAAGCTTGCGGAAGCAGCGGATTCGGAGAGTTACCTCAAGCTATACGAGCAGGTCGTCGAACAATTTGATCATTACATGGCCGAACGTGGCAATCACAAAAAGCAGGGGCAGAATGACATCAAGTGGTCCTCGCCCGTCGCATATTTCTCGACGGAATACGGCCTCCATGAGTGCATCCCTCTCTATTCGGGCGGTCTCGGCACCCTCTCGGGAGACACCCTGAAGACGGCCAGTGACATGAACATTCCCATGGTGGGTGTAGGGCTTCTGTACAAGAGTGGATTCTTCAAGCAGTCTATCGACAAGGATGGTATCCAGACGGCCGAGTATCCGGAGAGCGATTTCTCCAACCTGCCCGTCCAGATCGTCCAGGACGACAAAGGAGATGAAGTCCAGGTATCCATCGATCTGCCCGGCCGGACGCTCCACGCGAGAATCTGGGAGATCAAGGTGGGGCGTGTTTCCCTGTTTCTGCTGGACACCGACGTGAGCAAGAACACCTTGCAGGACAGACGGATCACGGCGAGGCTCTATCCCGCGGACCAGCGGACACGGATCGAACAGGAGATCCTCCTCGGGCGGGGCGGTGTCCGTCTGCTGGAAAAGCTGGGAATCAAACCCCGCGTCTATCATATCAACGAGGGGCACTCGGCTTTTCTCGTCTTTGAGAGGATTACCGCTCTCATGACCGATGAGGGGCTTTCCTTCGACGAGGCCGCGGAAGTCGTCCGGGGCAGTACAGTTTTCACGACGCACACGCCCGTGGAAGCGGGCAATGAGAGATTTGCCCGGGATCTCATCGAGTACTACTTCTCGAACTTCATCAAGCGTGCCGGCATCTCATGGTCACAGCTCTTCGAACTGGGCAGGAAGGAAATCGGTGACGACAAGCCCTTCTTCATGAACATCCTCGGTTTCAAGCTCTCAAACATGAACAATGCCGTGAGCCGTATGCACCGCGCCGTGTCGCGCCGCATGTGGCGGGAGGTCTGGAAGGGGTTTTACGATACCGACATCCCCATCGATTACGTCACCAATGGCGTCCATCTGCCCACCTACGTGGCGCCGAGAATGCGGGAGCTCCTGGAGGATTATCTTGGGCTGGACTGGGAAAAGGAGATCATGGACGCGAAGCGCTGGAGCCGGGTGCACAACATCCCTGACCTTGTCCTCTGGCGTGTCCGGTACGAGCTGAAGCAGGATCTCATCAATTTCCTCCGTGACAACATCTCGAGGCACTGGAGAAAGTACGGGTACTCCAGGGGCCTGCGAGAGGAAATAATAGGGAAGGTTAACCCGGCGGCCCTCATGATCGGATTTGCGAGACGCTTTGCCCCCTACAAACGGGCCGACCTGCTTTTTATGGACCTCGACCGGCTCGACAAGATCGTCAACCACCCCGAGCGCCCCGTTCACATCCTCTATGCGGGCAAGGCGCATCCGAACGATCAGATGGGTAGGGACATTCTCAAAAAAGTGATCGATGTCACGAAGGACAAAAGGTTCAGGGGGAAAATATTCTTTGTCGAGGATTACGATCTGCAGTCGGCGCGCATCCTCGTCCAGGGGGTTGATCTCTGGCTCAACAACCCCCGGAGACCCCTCGAGGCCTGCGGCACGAGCGGACAGAAGGTGACCATCAACGGTTGCCTCAACGTGAGCACCTCTGACGGCTGGTGGTGCGAGGGCTACGACGGCACCAACGGCTGGACCATCGGGCCGGTTGCAATGGACACGCCCCAGGAAGACGGGTTCACCGATGAATCCGATGCTCAATCCCTCTATGCGCTCATCGAGGACTCCATCACACCGCTCTATTACGAAAGAGGTTCAGCGGGCATCCCCGTCCGCTGGATCAGCATGATCAAGCGCGCCATGGAGACCCTTATCCCCGTGTTCAACTCCGACCGCATGATGCTCGACTATTACGGCAAGATGTATCTTCCCACGGCCAGAAGGGCACAGGCTGTCATGCGGGATAATCACAGGCTCGCCAGAGAACTGGCAGACTGGAAGCGCAAGGTCCCCATGCGCTTCTCGTCCGTGAAGCTTCTCGATGTGCATGTGGACGGCATCATGGGGGATTGCGTGATTGTGGGGACGCCCTTCGCGGTGAGCGTGCGCGTCGATCCCGGGAAGCTGGAGCCGGAGGAGATCCTGGCCGAACTGGTCATCGGCAGGCGGGACGGACAGGTTTTCATCAAGCCGCCGATCGCCATACCGCTTCACATGGCCGGGAAAGCCAAGGACGGGACAGTGACCTTTACGGGCGAATACGTGGTACAGGAAAACGGTCCTCACTCCTACGGTGTCCGGATCATGCCTTACAACAAGGACCTGGCTTCCAAGCAGGAACTGGGGCTGGTGCTGTGGGGCTGACAAAGGCGACAGCCTTTGCCCGTTGTGAG
>CAZJPV010000077.1:0-7525 GCA_964547985.1 uncultured Syntrophaceae bacterium | reverse complement strand
AAAATCCCCCGCCCCTCGGGGGCATGACGGTTCGACTCCGTCCTCCGGCACCAGAGATGACCAAAAGAGGCCCGGCGGATTGCCGGACCTCTTTTTTGTCTTGGCAAAAAGCGGATGTTCTTGTCCACCCCCGTAAGCCTGATGTGATTGTCACGGAAAGAAATCCATATTGAAGCGTCTCTGCTCATGAAAAACATCAACTTGACCCCGGGCTCAATATGAAACGGAAGAAGTCCGAATCAAGATATGGTATAGATCAAATAACGGGTAAAATTGCGGAATCATCATCCGGCTCGGCTCGACCATCATGCAGGTCCGCTCCTTCAGGCATATGCCTCATAAACCAACGAAAACGATCACGATCATCGCACTGATTGTCGTACTGATTGCCTTCAGTCTCGAGCTCAGGTGGCTTTACCCGAAGATGAGCGCGGACCATGTACTGCCTGATTTTATCGAGTACTGGGCAGCCGGGCGGGCGATTCTATCCAGCAACAATCCCTATTCGCCCGATCAATTATTTTCGTTGCAAAAATCTGCAGGGTGGACAAAGGCAGACCCTCTGATGATGTATAATCCGCCCTGGACCTTCTCCTTTACCCTCCCCTTCTGTCTGGATCATTACCTCTTGAGTAAATTTCTCTGGTTTTTATTCAATATGGTCCTTGTATTCATCTGCGGGGACTGGATCTGGCGTCTCTATGGCGGCTCTGAAAAATATCGATACGTGTCTCTGCTCATTACCTTCACCTTCGCTCCCGTGCTTTTTGCCATCGGGGTGGGACAGATTGTGCCTTTCATTCTTCTGGGTGTCGTGGCTTTCCTTCAGTTTGAAAAGCTTCAAAAGTGGTGGATCGCGGGGCTTTTTCTTGTCCTGGTGGCGATCAAGCCACACACCCTATATTTGTTCTGGATCGCCCTGCTGTTCTGGGTTTGGGACCGAAAAAAGTGGCGGATCGTCCTGGGCATCGGCGCAGGCGGACTAACCGCGACCGTTGTCCCCATAATCTTTTACCCCGATATCATCCCGGGGTATATTTCCTTCATCTCAAATCAACCACCCCTGTTCTACATATCGCCTGCCCCGGGTTCCTTTTTACGCTTTCTGCTGGGAGAAGACAGGATCTGGTTGCAGACCCTGCCCCCATGCATAGGTCTCACATGGTTCTTCTTGTACTGGCGAGCGTATAGAAAAACCTGGCGATGGGATCAGCGGATGCCTGCTGTTATTTTCGCATCGCTATTGACAACACCCTATGGCTGGACCTTTGATTACGCACTGCTTCTGCCCGCCATCATGAAAGTCGCCATCGAAGCCTTCCAGAGTCAACAGAAAAAAGCCATCACGCAACTCCTGTTCATTCATCTGGTTATCAACGGTATCGCATTATTTCTACGTCTGATGGCTTTTCCCGATCATTACATGTTTTGGTTTGGTCCCGCGCTTCTGTTGATCTATGTCGCCTGGTACAGGATCATATTCACACAGCATACCCCACCCTCTCCATCATTTTAACCGCGGGCCCATCAAATATTTGCCTTGCCTGCCCTTTTTGAGTTATTATATTAATAGTGTGCGAATTGCGTGAAGTCAACCGGAGAAGGAGGCGATAAAATGAAAAAGATTGCGGCTCTTTTGCTCTCGATCCTTTTTGCTATTTCTATCATGGGTTGCGCCACGACGCTGGACAAGACCAAGGGGGATGAGCAGTCAGGCTACACCATGAAAAGGCAGGGGGTAGAACAACCGTGGAACCCGGGGCTAAACCCGGGCCCGTAACGCCTATACGGCAGGAAACACCCATCCTCAACCCAGGGGACTTTACAGAGGCTCCCTTTCTTTGAGCGGGGGATGGTGGGCAAATTTTCATTTTCTCCGTATCAAGCACAGCATTTTGATGATCGAATTTGACTTTTGCAACCTTTTGATATATAAACTGCCAAAAAGAAAAATGAGAATGTCGGCGTGTGGATAAAAATACCGGCAGAGACACGGGCTCTTTCAAAAACGGGGAAAGTGACATTAAGACAAACCGGATGGAGGATTCGACACTTTCTTTCATTGAACAGCTACAGGCCAGTCAGCGTTGTTGCCGAAAGGCATTTTATTAAAGATCTGAAATCCCTTTTAGGCTTTTTTATCTTTTGATACTGCGAACCTTCCCGTCAGCGTCATGCTCTCCGGATCCGCACCGGCACCTCTTCAATACCATTCATTACCATTCATTCATAGAAATGCCTGGACCGTCATGTGACGGAAGGGCCTGGGTGTAAGGATGAGAAGGTTTTTTTGGATATGCTCTCTATTCTTTCTGCTGTCGGGCTGTGTGTCCCAGCAGAAATACGACGATCTCCAGGCCCAGAACCTCGAGTTTACGAAAAGAGTCCATGAACTCGAACAAAAGAATGACACCCTCAACAGGGAGTTGGATGCCTACCACCAAGCCGCCCGGTTCTATTATAAGACGGGCGAAGATCTTTACGCGCAGGGCAGATACGGCGATGCCCTGGAGGCCTTCGACAAGCTGACAGACCGATTCCCCACCAGCCCTCTGGTCCCTTCCGCAGAGGAAAAAATCACAGCGATGAAAAACATGTCGACAGCCAACTACGAGGCGCTTCTCAAGTCTCTCGAAGCCCAGACGACGGTGAGGGCCAAAATCGATCTCATGGACCGTGAGCTCAAGGGAACATACTTTACGAAAGAGCACGCCGCCGCCCTTACGGAAAGGAAGGTCAAGCTCCAGCACGAGAGCGAGACTCAAAGGCACATGATAAGGCACATCGTGGTCGAAGACGATCAGACCCGGAAAGCCATCTTCTACCGCACGACGAAACCGGTGGAGCAACAGGTGGGATACGACAAGAAATTCTACGTGGAGCTCTACATCGTCCAGAAATACACGGGCAAGAAATCCTACCGTCTCAAGACCCGCTTCAGCGCACCGGATTATCTTTCCTACGACATGGTTATTCTTCAGGGAGACAACGGCACCCGTGTGGAGGTCAAAAGCGTCCACCCCCGTAAACAGTCTGCCGTTGAAGGGGACGGCATCGCGGAATGGTCGGACGACGAAATCGCCGATGATGAAAAGGTGAATCGGCTGGCCCGATCGAACTCGATCAGCGTTCAGTTCAAAGGGGGCTACAGATACAGCTTTGAGATGGACGAAGAGGAAATCGCGGCCTTCAGGGAAGTTGTGCGAAAGTACCAGAGTTTAAAGTCGCCGGATAAGAATTTCAGTGTCCGGTGATACCGGATTGTGTCCGGCCCGCCATGGCGGATCTGCGGTGTTTTCTCGTCCGATTTTCCCGGTCATTTTTTAGTTTGAAAGGGAGAGAATAACAGAGGCCCGTCCGCTGTCGGAATCGAAATTCAGTCTGATTGACTCGGACTTCCCGTCGGGCGAATAAGGCCAGGGGCCTTTCAGGGTCGTGAAGAACCGCGGGGAAGAAAAATCGTAGGCGTTCTGTCGATCGGCCCTCGTGATGAAATTCCCGCAGATCATGTTGGTGGCTTCCTTCGCACAATCCTGGATATGCTCATCGGTGACCTGGTCGAGGGGCACATTGAGCAGATGGCTGACCATGTGCTTGATCATGTTGTGGGATAACTGCAGAGAGACGCTTCCCTTCAGGGCGCCCTTGAAATCGATATCCGCCTCGACGTCAAAACCGAGAAAATGGACATCGGAAGGTTCGAGAAAAATGTAGAACATTTTCTCGAAAACCTCAAAAATCGACTGCATCAATGTCTGTCTCAGCTCTTTCATCCGGGCCTGCCTCTTTCAATTGGCCGGCATCTGCCAGCGCCTTTCTGATCTCTTCCGGGTAGAAGGGTTTCTTGATGAATTTTCCACAACCCAGGTCGGCAGCGTTTTTCAGTCGCCTCAGACCGGCGTCAGAGGCGATGATCACGACGGGCAGATTTTGAAGCGTTGCCTGCTTCCTCATTTCCGCAAGCATTTCCAACCCCCCCATTTCCGGCATGTGAATACCGGTGAGCACAACATCGACCTTTTCCCTGGAGAGGATTTCAAGCCCTTCCTTTCCGTTGACAGCATCGATACAGCGTACGGGCCCGAATCCGGAGATGCGAATAATCCTCCGGATGACTTCACGGATGGAACGGGAATCATCAACGATCAGGGCGGTGATAGACATGATCAGTACCGCAGACTCCTTTCCTGCGGTGCCGTTCTCGGCACGCTTCTCTTGTCGGGGACGATATCCAGCAACTCCCTGGCATCCTCCATTCCCCTGAGGAGGAGAATCATGGCCTCCTCGACATCCTGCTGACGAAGTTTAAATTTATCAAAGGCCTCCTTCAGGCCGCGGTAAGCCAGCCCGTCAGCACCCCCGCCGATCCCGGTCATCAGGCAGATCTGATCCGCAAGGTAAACGAGCCACACCAGGCCGTTGCTCTTCCGCCTCACCAGATCCGGACGGTGATGGTAGGCGATGGCATCCTTGATGTCGGCCGGGAAATTCCACAGGAGGGCCATCTCTCCGCCCAAATGGGCGTGGTTGACGCCGAGGACTTCCTCCTCCGCCTCGAGGAAATCATATCCCTTCTCGGCCACCAGGGCCTTGATCTTCTTGCAGGATTCACACACATACTCCCCGAGGACGACCTTTCCAACGTCGTGGAGGATCGCCGCAGTGAAGAGTTTCGGGTCTTCCTGGTTGTAAATCTTCCGGGAAAGGATCTGGGCCATCAATGCCACACTGACGGAGTGTTCCCAGAGGTCGATTCCTTCCACCGCGTAGCCCTTGGTCTTTTTGAAATAACGCGATATCCCCGCCGCCAGGACCGCACGGACAAGGTTCTCCCGGCCCAGGTACAGGATGGCATCCTGAACGTTGTCGACCTTGTGTCGCAGGCCGAAGTATGCCGAATTGCACATTCTCAGGATATTTGCCGTGATCGACTGATCGTATTTGATAACGCCCGCCAGTTCTTTTGCCGAGTAATCCGGATGACTGATCATGCGGTTGATCTTCTTGATGGTTATTGGAAAAGCCGGAAGGCTTTTGATGGATTTCAGTATTCTCGCATTGATCTTCATATCGCCTCCAATGATCCGCCGGATCGTCTGACAAGGACCCGACCATCCTGAATATGGAATCGAAGTGTCCGGTTCGTGTTGCTGCCCGTATCCTCTCCCGAAACGAGAATGCCGTTTCTCCAGAGTATTTTCCTCAAGGTGGTGAGGTTCTTCTGACCGACCCGGAAGAAACTCGCATCACCGATGATATTCGCCCCGCCCGCGATCTTGACAACCATTCTCCTCTTGTCCGCCCCGAGCTCGTAGCAGGATTTGAAGAGAACCGGAAGACCTGTGTCCGCGAACATGGGAGGGTTTTCCCTGGCTTTGCTCACGTTGAGGGAAGAGCTGGGCAGCATGAAATGCAAAAGCCCCCCCACCCTGGCTCTCGGGTCATAAGCAGCAACAGCAACGCAGGAACCCAGGGCATAGGTAACCATGACGTCATCCGAATTGCGGCTCACCCTCAGGTCAGCTATGCCAACGACAATTTCTTTCATGGCTTAAATGGTATTCAATATCCCTTTGACATTTTCCGGAAACCTCCGAACAGGAAGTCACAGGGATCATCTTTTATTTCTCGTCCGTAACGGGCAGGAACCTCACCCGGTGGACGGAGGGCTCCTCAGCCGAGACCCAGCGCCGTGTTGATCGATTTGTAGAGAGCCGCAATGTCCACAGGCTTGTTCAGAAAGTCGGAGAAATTCGTCTTTTCCTCATCCGTCAAATAGTCGTTCACGGGATAGCCCGTGATGATGATGATCTTAACGTCTTCGTACATCGTTCTGACTTTTCTGGCGAGTTCCACACCGTTCAGGCCGGGCATGACGATATCGAGGAGGATCAGATCCGGCTTTTCCTTTCCAATTTGCAGGAGAGCTTCCATGGCGTCGGGATAAATTCGAAGATCGCACTTCTGATCGAGGCCCATGCCCTCAAAGACGCTCTTGATGAAGGTGAGGATATTCATGTCGTCATCGACGGCGATGACTACCTTCTTTCTCTGACCGTACCGGGCGACATGGTCGATCGAATCCATGAGCTGCCCCTCCCTGGCGCCCTCCTCCGCCCCGATCGTCATCTCCTTGAAACCAAACTCCCTCAGGAGCCGGTTCACCTCGGACAGCGGGATCTTCAGGTGCTTCCCGATCCGGTAGGCCTTGACGGTTCCCTCCTGGACCCATCGATAGATGGTTACCCTGTTGACCTTGAAAAGTTTCGCCACTTCGGACGTCGAATAGAAAAGCTTGCCCATGACCAACCCCTCAAAATTTAAGTTGCGTTTAATGGCAACAATTTAATCAAACGCAACCATTGCACTAAATTTATCGTCTTAAATCAAGAAAAACTTTAACCTTCTCTAATTTTTTTATGAGAAATAATAAATGAATAAAATCAGATAATTAATAAATTTTCGAGTCGGCATACCGGCTATATTTGCAAAAAAAATCAGAGGAAATCTTTTTCCCGACACGATTAAATGTCATCTAAATAACCAGGAAAAATTACAGGAGATCAGGTCGTGGCCGAAGCTGCGGGGGCAACATCATGCCGATCGCTGGAAAAAGGAAGATAGAAGGAGTGGTTTTTCCCGTGCTGTTTCACCTCGTACATGGCCCGGTCGGCAGTCCAGATCAACTCTTCCGGGCTTTTCACGCGCTTGAAATCAATTTTCTTCAGCGTGCTGACCCCGATACTGATCGTGATGGAGAGCTTGAAGTCGCCATAATCAAAGGTGCGCGCCTCCGTTCTCGTGCGAATGCGCTCGGCAACGAGTTGGGCCTTGCGATGACCCGTGCAGGACATGAGAATGACAAACTCCTCGCCTCCAAATCGAACCAGGACATCCTCGCGCCGGCAGAAACTCTTCAGTAGCATGGCCACATCCCGAAGCAGCCTGTCACCGGTGAGGTGGCCGTAGGTGTCGTTGACCTTCTTGAAATCATCCAGGTCGATGAAGAGGCAGGAGAGCGATGATCCCGTCCTGCGGGATCGGGAGAATTCCTCATCCAGCCGCTGCTGCAGATAACCGCGGTTATGAATTCCCGTGGCAAAGTCGATGAAACTGATCTTCTCAAGCGCCTCGACCCGCGAGGAGAGATTCAGGTTCTCGACGAGAAGCTCCCTGTTTCGCTGGGCGAGCTGCTTGTTGCTCTCGACGAGCCACTGGACGAGGAACTTTTCGTCCTCCACGTTCATCACGCGGGGCATCTCGTCCCTGATTTCACTTTTATCCGTATCCATGACCGAAGGTAAAACACGGGTTTTTCCTTTAAAATTGTGCAGATTTTATGCCATTTCACATCCTTACCAGGTTAATTTCAACTAACTGAAAACAAACGACTTTTTTATGATCTATTCTCCCCAATTACATCCATAAAGACTTACATGATTTCGCATCCTTCTGTATGTAATTTTTGACAGTTAAAGGGTCAGAAATATCCAGGCTAAAGAGAACATATATACGCTTTATCCCA
>CAZJPV010000076.1:0-7594 GCA_964547985.1 uncultured Syntrophaceae bacterium | reverse complement strand
CCCCGCGCCGAGGACGAGCCCGCGGGCGCTCCCCTCATAGAGGGCGAACCCCGCGGCAAAGACGGATCCGGCGCTCATAAGTACTGCGAGCGAAGCGGCAAGAAAGATCCAGAGTAACGTTTTTCTTCTCATATAACCCCTCCTTTAACAGAAACTTTCGTTACCTGAACAGATAAAGATAAGATGTTTGATTTCTGAACTATTTGGCTCGATATGAACGGTCGTCGCTTTTTCCCTTGAGTCTCCTCATCACCCCCTTATCTTGTGAACTTTTCGAAAATATATAAAATTTTTGCAGAGAAAGAAAGCTTTTTTATAAAAAAATCCCCGACTTGCTAAAGCCGGGGATTTTTCACAACTATTTAATTTTTATCAGAATTCACCGCGAGAATGACTATTGCGGGTTACTCCTTCAGATCCATTGATTCCCAGACGAGCTCGGCGATGTCCCGGGCGGCCATCTTTTCCTCCATGTTCCGGTCCTTGATCCCGTCGCTCATCATGGTCAGGCAGAAGGGGCAGCCCACGGCGATCCGGTCGGCACCCGTGGCGATGGCCTGGTCGGTCCGGGCGTTGTTGATCCGATCGCCGTGCTCTTCCATCCACATCCTGGCGCCGCCGGCTCCGCAGCAGAAGCCCTTGTCGAGCCTCTTCTCCATCTCCACGAACTTGAGCCCCGGGATGGAGGTGAGGCACTTTCTCGGCTGATCGTAGAGATTGTTGTAGCGCCCGAGGAAGCAGGAGTCATGGTAGGTGAAGACGCCCTCGACGGGCTTCTTCAGCGTGATCTTCCCTTTGGCGATGAGGTCCGCCAGGATCTCGGAGTGATGGTAGACCTCGAACTCGCCGCCGAGCTGGGCGTAGTCCTTCTTGAGGCAGTTGTAGCCGTGCGGGCAGGCGGTGAAGATCTTCTTCACCCCGTAGCCTTTCATGACCTCGATGTTCGCCTGGGCCAGGGCCTGGTAGAGGTATTCGTTGCCGCCCCTCATGGCGGAATCCCCGCAGCAGCTCTCCTCGGTCCCGAGGATGGCGAAACTCACGCCCGCCGCCTTGAGAATCTTCGCCAGGGCCTCCGACACCTTCTTGCCGCGGTCGTCGAAGGACCCGGAGCATCCCACGTACCAGAGGTACTCCGCCTTCGGGTCCTCGGCCATGGTCTTGACGCCCAGGGGCTTCGCCCAGTCGCCCCTCGAGTGGGCGCCGATGCCCCAGGGATTGGAGTTGTTTTCCATGTTCCTGAAGCTCAGCTGGAGCTCGGGGGCGAAATCGGCCTCCATGAGGACCTTGTAGCGCCTCATGTCGACGATCTTGGGCACGTGCTCGATGAACACCGGGCAGTGCTCCATGCAGTACATGCAGTTGGTGCAGTCCCAGACGGACTCGACGCCTACCGCGTCATTGATGAGGGATTTTTCAGGCTCGGGGATCTGCGGCGTCCCTCCCGATCCCGCCGCTTTCGTGGCGGCGAGCACGACGGGCGCCCTCGCGAGCCAGTGGTCCTTGATGTCCTGGACCAGCTTCTTCGGGGAGAGGTGCTTGCCCGTCAGATAAGCCGGGCAGCCGTCCTGGCACCTGCCGCAGCGCGTGCAGGCGTCGGAGTCGAATATCTGCTTCCAGGTGAACTCATCGAGCTTCCCCACGCCGAAGCTTTCCGCCGTCTCGAAATCCCGGATCGGCTCGAGGGCGCCGGCGGGTTTGAGCGTCTTCATGAGCTGGTTGGCGGGCACGGTCACCATGTGGAGCAGCCTGGACCAGGGGATGTAGGCGATGAACCCCATGGCGAGGAAGGCGTGGAACCACCACGTGAGCTTGTGCCAGAGCAGGATGCCGTCCGGGTTCATGCCGATAAAGAACTGGGCCGTGAAGAAACCGACGAAGGCCCACTTCTCGAAGGGGGGTACGCCCGTCCCCACGATTCTGAGGCCCTCGACGATGAAACCCGTCACCATGATGAGGAAGATGAGGGCCAGCACGATCGCGTCGTCGGGCCGGTTGTCCATCTCCCCCTTGTAGCCCAGCCGGTCGGGCTTGCGGATGTACCTTCGATCCACGGCCAGGATAATACCGATCATGGCGAAGAGGCCGAAGAGGTCCATGATGAATGAAAATCCGAGGTAACCCTTGCCCGTCAGGTGAAGACCCGAATAGAAAGAAAACGCGTCAACGGCGGCACCCCAGATCAGGATGAAGAAGGCATAGAAGATAAGGGCGTGCATGATCCCGGGGTAGGCGTCGCGCCAGACGGAAAGCTGAAGAATACTGTTCTTAAAGAGGATCTTGATCCTCTCGCCGAGGTTGTCCTTGCGGAGCTCCGGTTTGCCCACGGCCATCCATAGCTGGTAGCGCTTGTAAAGACCGTAGCCGAAGATCGCAAGCGATAGGAGGGCAAAGATATCGAGCGGGATCTGATAGTTGACCGTGTTCCAGAAAACCTCTCTCGTCTCATGCCCCGTAGTAAGGTCGACAGGTTGCATAACTCCTCCATTCCATTTTTAAATAACTGCGGCCGCTCCGCCTGCCGCCTGCCCTCTTCCGATGATCCCCCGGAAGACCCGTTGGACCTTCGGGTCGGACGAAGCCCCGGCGACGGCGCTGAACAGCCCGCCCGGGAAGAATATGTTGATGGGAAATCGGGGACGAATTTGCGTTCGTCCCCGATTCAAATGCTTTTGATTTACGCGAGCAGCTTCTTGGCCGCGGCGGTCACTTCCGGAACGATCTTGAAGAGGTCGTCAACGATGCCGTAATCCGCCCTCTGGAAGATGGGGGCTTCGGGATCCTTGTTGATCGCGACGATGAACTTCGAAGAGCTCATCCCGGCCAGATGCTGGATCGCGCCGGAGATGCCGCAGGCGATGTAGAGGTTGGGGGAAACGGTCTTGCCCGTCTGTCCCACCTGGTCGGTCTGGGGTCTCCAACCGGCATCCACGGCCGCGCGGGATGCGCCCACGGCGGCGTGGAGAACCTTCGCGAGATCCTCGAGGATGTTGTAATTCTCGGGGCCCTTCATGCCGCGGCCGCCGGAGACGATGATATTGGCCTCCGTCAGCTCGATCTTTCCGCTGACGTCCTTCTGGAGGTCGGCCACTTTTGTCTTCAGCTGGGCGGGATCGAGAGCCGGATCATACTTCTCGACGGCGCCGGCCTTCGCATTCTCCGCGATCGCGAAGACATTGGGGCGCAGGGTCGCCATCTGGGGGAATGAACTCGTCATGACCTCCCCGAAGCACTTGCCGGCGTACATGGGCCTGATGGCCACGAGCTTTCCGCCGTCGATCCTGAGGGCCGTGCAGTCCGTCGCCAGCCCCGTGGCGAGCTTGCCCGCGAGCCGGGAGGAAAGATCCTTGCCCTGGACCGACGCGGCGAGCAGCAGGATCGCCGGATCTTTTTCCTTGACGATCTTGGCCACGGCCGTCGCGTGGGCGTCCGTCGTGTAGGGCTCCAGGGCCGGGTTGTCGGCGACATAAGCCTTGTCCACACCGTACTTGCCGAGTTCGGCCGCCTTGCCTTCCACGCCCGATCCGCAGACCACCGCGCAGACCTCCTCGCCGAGCTGGTCGGCGAGTTTCCTTGCCGCGCTGGCTATCTCAAAGCTCACCTTGCGGTAAGCCCCATCTCTCAACTCTGCTACTATCCATACACCTTTTGCCATCGTTCTTTACCTCCGATCCTTTTTGCTTAGATGACTTTCGCTTCTTCCCTCAGCAGCTTGACCAGCGTCTGGGCCTTCAGGGCCGGATCATCGCCTTCGATGATCTTTCCGGGCGCTCTCGCGGGCGGGGGGATGGTCTTCGCGACCTTCGCCTTCGGGTCGGCGGTAATTCCGAGCGCGGCGGCGTTCTTCACGTCCACAGGTTTCTTCTTGGCCTTCATGATCCCGGGCAGGGACGCGTAGCGGGGCTCGTTCAACCCCTTCTGGGCGGTGATCACGCAGGGGAGGTTCATCTCGATCGTGACGGTCGCGCCTTCGATCGCCTTCGAGGCCTTCGCCTTCTTGTCGGCGATCTCGAGCTTCGTCGTCAGCGTCACCTGGGGGAGCCCCAGGAGTTCGGCCAGGATGGAACCGACCTGACCGGAGTCGTCGTCAACGGCCCTCTGGCCGCAGAAGATGATGTCATGAGGCAGCGCCTTGATGGCGGCCGCAAGCGCCGTGGCCGTCGTGTAGGCATCGGCACTGTTCAGCGAGGGGTCGTCGATGTGGACCCCCTTCTCGGCGCCCATGGCCAGGGCCGTCCGGATGGTCTCCATGACCCGGGCCGGGCCGATGGTAACAATCGTCACGTCTCCGCCATGTTTTTCCTTCAGCCGGAGCGCCTCTTCCACGCCGTATTCGTCATAGGGATTCATAACCCACTTGATCCCGTCCTCAATAATACCGGATCCGTCGGGTTTGACCTTGATCAGGGTTTCCGTGTCCGGAACCTGCTTCACACATGCGATGATGTTCACATCTGCCTCCTTTCTCGGACGTGAACCGCCGGGCTGCCGGGCAGCCGATCAGCGGTTCACACATCCACTTGTTTTATTCTTTTTGGGCATTGGGCGTTAGGCATGAGGCGTCAGGTAGACGCCTGATGCCTATAGCCTATTTTTGATGATGTCATCAACCACCGAGGGGTCGGCCAGGGTCGTCGTGTCGCCCAGTTCGGTGATGTCGCCGGCGGCAACCTTCTTGAGGATCCTCCTCATGATCTTGCCGCTTCGGGTCTTGGGAAGACCGTCGGCCCACTGGATCTTCTCCGGGGTCGCGATGGGACCGATGAGGGTCCGGACATGAGCCACGAGTTCCTTCTTCAGGCTGTCCGATTTCGGCACGCCGGATTTCAGGGTCACGTAGGCGTAAATCGACTGCCCCTTCAGTTCGTGGGGATAGCCGACAACGGCCGCCTCGGCCACCTTCGGATGGGCCACGAGGGCGCTTTCGACCTCGGCCGTGCCCATGCGGTGTCCGGAGACGTTGATGACGTCGTCGATGCGGCCCGTGATCTGGTAGTAGCCGTCCTTGTCCCTGCGGGCGCCGTCACCGGTGAAATAGAACCCCGGGAACTGGATGAAGTAGGTCTCCTGGAACCTCATGGGATCCTTGTACACACCCCTCATGATGCCGGGCCAGGGCCTCTTGATGCAGAGGGCGCCTGAGGCCACGGTCTCCTTGATCTCCTTGCCGTCCATGTCATTGACCAGCGTGGGCTCAACACCCATGAAGGGCAGTGTCGCCATGCCGGGCTTCACGGGAATTGCGCCGGGAAGCGGGGTGATCAGGATGCCGCCCGTCTCTGTCTGCCACCAGGTGTCCACGATGGGGCACTCGCCGCGGCCGACGGTGTTGTAATACCAGTTCCAGGCCTCGGGGTTGATGGGCTCGCCCACGGTGCCTAAGATCCTGAGGCTCGAGGTGTTCGCCTTCTTGACCCACTCGCTCCCCTCCTTGGCGATGGCGCGGATGGCCGTGGGGGCGGTGTAGAAGATGTTGACCTTGTATTTCTCGACGACCTTCCAGAAGCGGCTCACGTCGGGATAGTTGGGCACGCCCTCGAACATGACCGAGGTGGCGCCGTTGGCCAGGGGGCCGTAGACGATGTAGCTGTGTCCCGTCACCCAGCCGATGTCGGCGGTGCACCAGAAGATGTCATTTTCCTTGTAGTCGAAGATCATCTTGTGGCTGTAAGCGCAGAAGGTGAGGTAGCCGCCCGTCGTGTGCATGACGCCCTTGGGCTTTCCCGTGGAGCCGGAGGTGTAGAGGATGAAAAGGGGGTCTTCGGCGTCCATCCACTCGGGGTCGCACTTGGGGCTGGCCTTGGCCATCGCCTCGTGCCACCAGAGGTCCCTGCCCTTCTTCATCTCGCAGGGCATCTTTTCGCCGACGCGCCTCACGACGACGATCTTCTCGACGGAGGGGGAGTCCTTGACCGCGTCGTCCGCGCCGCCCTTCTGGGGGACGGCCTTGGCCCCGCGGAAAGTCCCGTCACAGGTCACGAGGATCTTCGCTTCGCTGTCCTGGAGCCTGTCCCGCAGGGAATCGGAGCTGAAGCCGCCGAAGACGATGCTGTGGATCACGCCGATGCGCGTGCAGGCGAGCATCCCGATCGCGAGTTCGGGGATCATCGGCAGGTAGAAACAGACCCTGTCGCCCTTCTTCACGCCGAGGGACTTGAGGACGTTGGCGAACTTGCAGACTTCTTCGTAAAGCTGCCTGTAGGTGAAGGCCCTGTCCTCGCCGGGCTCGTTGCCTTCCCACTGGATGGCGATCTTGTTGCCCCTCTTCTCCAGCTGCCTGTCCAGGCAGTTGTAGGAGACATTGAGCTTTCCGTTGACGAAATACTTCACGTAGATGCTGCCCTTGCGGACGTCGAAATTAAAGTCCTCAACCTTGTCCCACTTCTTGAACCAGGTCACGTATTCCGAGCCGATCTCGCTCCAGAATTTTTCGGGTTCCTTGATGGAACGCTCCCAGAGCTTCTTGTAGGCGTCCATTCCGCTGACGTACGCCATCTTCTTGATCTTCTCCGGGACTGGATATACATCCTTCAACTTTACTTCTGCCATCTTCTCTCCACCTCCATAGTTTCTGCTTTATCTTTCAAAGGGAGAACATTCCTTGTCTCGAGCCCCGTGAAGTCAAGAAGGCTTCTCCCGTGCCGTTCGCAGGAATTTCACTCCCCCGGTTGCCGCAGGAAGCGATGACAGCGGGGTCCCCTCATCAGGACCCGTTTTGCATCCGACTTTTTTTATCAAAGCGAAATCAAAGATGACCGCTTGAGCGAGAGCCCCAGGACAATTCAAATTCACTTTATAAATCGTAAGTTAGAACCTGAATTCCGGCTCTTGAAACGGAGGGTTCCGTAAAAGTCGAGGGAGTATAAATTAGCCTCCTTATCATGTCAAGTGAAAATTTATTTGTTTTCAAATCTTGAATGGCTCCTGGCAGGGGTGGCGGCCGGTGTGCAGACCAACAGGGGAAAAGCCGTGGTAAAAAAGCCAACCGTCCCGGAGAACTGTTGCATTTTAAACACACTCACAGGCTTCCGCAGGGCCCGCATGGCACGATAATTCATATCCAGAAACCATTAAAATACTAATTGAATCAAAAAGTTAGTAGTTTTCATCGGGGAAATCCCTCTCTCGTGGTATGGTCCTTGCTCACACCAGGGTCGTGTCACGGTCAAGGGGGGCAAGATATCGGTATCACGCTGTATTTTCTTCTGCATTGAACCCCTTGACACGAGTGACCTCACGGGATTTGAGACGGGCAGAAAAAGCTTGACAGGGCAACGACGCGATGTTAATTATTGGCCCGAATTTTTAAAGGGGGCGGTTTGCCCCGATGACGAGAAGGGGGGTGATGGCTTAAAAAAAATCGAGGTCCCAGGCTGGCGGAAAAATCCTCCAGGCCCGGGGCATGCGGTAGTTGAGGCCGCATGTTGAAAGGAGGGATATCCCTTAAGGGGATATCCGGAAAAAACAAAAAAATATTCAGGAGGAGAAAATGAGAAAGATTCTACTCGCATTGTTTGTGCTCGGAATCGTGGTTGCCCTCAGTGCGCCCGCCTCCGCCGTTGACATCAAGGTTAGCGGTCAGTACTACGCGGTGGGC
>CAZJPV010000075.1:0-7673 GCA_964547985.1 uncultured Syntrophaceae bacterium | reverse complement strand
GATTGGCTTCCGGAGCCGGCTGAATTGGAAATGCTTCCTGATTTGAGGGGCACTGGAACCGTATATGACCTCCACCAGGCCATGGCAAGAGAGATGCTGCTTACGGGGCAGATGAACAATCTCCCGGTAGGTTTTGACATTCAGATGGTTTCCCTGAAGACGCTTGTTGAAAGCTTTGTAAATGAAGAGACCGTCGATGGCAGAAACCGCCTGATGGATCAGATCCTATTCAGATGGACGGGTGCGGAGAGTATTGACCCATCCAGCAGGGGTCCCTGCTTTGATGCCAGGAAACTTTACGTTCTTGAAATGTTTCTCGGCACAGATTTCCTTGGTGTCAATGGCGCGAACCCGAATGAGACTGCTTCAAGACATCTTAACCAGGCCTACAATGCCCTTTATGAGATGTATTATGCCCAGTTGATGTTCCAAACGCACCTACAGGATATCTTCGGCAAGATGATGTTCCAATGGGACCCGGCGACGCATACACTCAGCGGTGATTTGACCGATGTTGAAAGCATGATCCATGCTCAATTGTCCGAAAGCGCTGCATCAGGCCTCACCACCCTGAGCGAGTTCATGCGCGGGCTTCGCGGAGTGGGAATCGAGAAGCTCATGAACACAGAACAATTCAGAGCTGCCAGCCTGGCCTGGAATAATGAAGAAACGACATTTATCATCGATTCTTCCGGAAAAACGATTATCTCCGGGACCCTGAATGCTGACACCTTGGCCGGGTCATCAGGGAATGATGCCATATCAGGCGGCAACGGTTCGGACACCCTGTCGGGGGGTTACGGTGATGACGTTCTTTACGGTATGGCAGGCAACGATGTCCTGAACGGGGAGAGCGGCAAGGATCTTCTCGTGGGTGGAGCGGGCGATGATCGTCTCTATGGTGGTGATGGCGATGACATCCTGGAAGGCGGGGCGGGCAATGACTTCCTTTCCGGGGGTTCAGGCATGGGGAGCGACACCTATCGTTTTGGGAGGGGTGACGGCCAGGACACGATATACGATAACCGCTACTATGACCGTTGCTGGGGCAAAGTGGACACGGTGGAGTTCGGCGAGGGGATATCGAAGGAGGATGTTTCATTTATACGACAGGGGGATGACCTTCGGATCGCCATCCAGGGTGCCGAGGATTCCCTGACGGTTCAGAAGTGGTTTACGGTCGAGTACGGGAATTACGAATACCGTGTGAATCAGTTCCGGTTCTATGATGGGACAGTCCTGAAGGTTTCAGATGTGGAATTGCTGGGATATTCAATTTATGGGACCGAGGCCGATGATACCCTGAGTGGCACAGATGCTATTGATCGTCTCTACGGCAACGGCGGAAACGACACCCTTTTGGGGGGAGGAGGCAACGACTACCTTGACGGCGGCAACGGTTCGGACACCCTGTCGGGGGGTTACGGTGATGACGTTCTTTACGGTATGGCAGGCAACGATGTCCTGAACGGGGAGAGCGGCAAGGATCTTCTCGTGGGTGGAGCGGGCGATGATCGTCTCTATGGTGGTGATGGCGATGACATCCTGGAAGGCGGGGCGGGCAATGACTTCCTTTCCGGGGGTTCAGGCATGGGGAGCGACACCTATCGTTTTGGGAGGGGTGACGGCCAGGACACGATATACGATAACCGCTACTATGACCGTTGCTGGGGCAAAGTGGACACGGTGGAGTTCGGCGAGGGGATATCGAAGGAGGATGTTTCATTTATACGACAGGGGGATGACCTTCGGATCGCCATCCAGGGTGCCGAGGATTCCCTGACGGTTCAGAAGTGGTTTACGGTCGAGTACGGGAATTACGAATACCGTGTGAATCAGTTCCGGTTCTATGATGGGACAGTCCTGAAGTCAACTGATATTGACAATATCGGATACTCGTACAATGGAACAGACGGGAATGATAACTTTGTGGGTAGTAACGGCGTCGACACTCTGGTTGGAGGCAGGGGCAATGACACTCTCTGCGGAGGCTATGGCAGTGATTCGTACATTTTCGAAAGGCATCATGGCCAGGACAAAATCGAGGACTATGATACCGCCGCCGGCAACATCGACACGGTAAAACTGGGAGAGAGCATCGACAAGGAGGGACTGGTGATGTTCCGTGACGGGCAGGACCTTCTGATCTTCACCGACGACGATGACTACATCCGTATCTCGAGGCAGTTCCAGGCCAACTACGGCGTCGAGCGGCTGGAGGTGACGGACGGCTGCTACATCACCCGGCAGGACATGGAGCAAATCGTCAACGCCATGATCGACTTCAACAGCACCCAGGGGATGGACATCGTCCAGAAGTACAACACGCTCAGGAATGACCAGGCTTACCAGACAACGCTTGCCCAGAGCTGGCACCAGCAGCTAAACCCCCAGGGATGATGTTGCCCTGACAGAATTTAGAAAGTTATAAAACACTTATTATTCAACATAATCAATGTGTTATGATAATTTATTGAAGCTCTTTCTATTCTCCGAATTTACCTCACCTTCAACCCTTCGTCCAGGTACTTGATGATCGGGAAAAGGAAAAACTCGATGACCCGCCTTTTGCCCACCTGGATCTCCGCGCTCACGGACATACCGGGCCTCACTTTGTGAATGCTTCCATCTTTCGTCTTCAGTTCCTCGGAGGCGAGGGTTACTTGGACCGGGTAACCGTCCCCTGAATTTTCCTTCTCCTCGACGCTGAAGGGATTGACCGATTCCACGGAGCCGTCGATCATCCCGTATTTCTGGAAATCAAAGGTGTCCACTTTGACCACGCACTTCTGCCCGGGCCAGACGAAACCCGCGTCCTTGTTCAGGACAAGGACCCTGGCCATCAGAGCCGCGTCCTCCGGCACAAGGCTGACCACCTGCTGGGCCGGCGTCACGACACCGCCGACAGTCTTGATCGAAAGGATGTGCACGTAGCCGCTGACCGGCGCATTGATGGAGCGTTTACCCTTCTTGAAATTCAGGCTGGTGACCTCCGCCTCGAGGATGTTCCTGCCCTGCATGTTGCTCGAAAGCTCGCTGAGCATCTTCTCGCGGAATGAGTTTCTGAAAGTCTCGACCTCGCTTCTCACCCGCTCCGCCCTTGCCGTCGCTTCCTTGATCTGTCCCCGCTTGACCTCCACTTCACGTTCCAGACTCATCCTCTCCCTGACCTTTTCCTTGAAGCGGTTCTCCGCGAGGGCGCCGATCTCGACGAGGGCCTTCTGCTTATGTTCAACTTCTTGCGTTACTGCAAGCTGGTTTTTCAGCTTGATCAGTTCATCCTGCAATGTTCGAACGGCATGCTCGGCCTCCTCGAGGGCAAGCTGTTTTTCTCTCAACGTTGAGCGATAGAGCGCCCTTTGAGACTGATAAAGTTTCACCTGCGTATCCACGATCTCCGGGGACCGGCCCTCGCCGGACGGTCTGAACGCCCTGTCCTCGAGCACTGCCCGGATGCGGGCCATGGACACCCGGGAGAGATTCAGGTTCTTCTCTTTCCCTTCCAGGTCCGCGCTGTCAACAGATGGGTCAATCTCGATGAGGGGAGAACCCGCTTTTACGTAGTCCCCTTCCCTGACACAGATCTTGCTGACCACACCCGTCTCGAGCGGCTGGAGAACCTTGACATCCCCCGCCGGAATGATCTTGCCCCGAGCCGTGACGACCACGTCCACCTTGATGAAGATGAGCCCGACGAGCGCCAGTCCGAGTATAGCGATCGTCGTCCAGAGGAAAGCCCTGCCGATGGGATTGGGCGGTTTCTCCTCTACCTCAGCCAGTATGGGCTTGAATTCGTGATAATCCGTCATGTTCACCTTCCTGCTGCTTGTAAAGGTAGCTGTAGAGGCCGTTTTTCTTCATCAGCGCCTCGTGATTTCCCGATTCCACGATCCGGCCCTTGTCGATGACGAAAATAATATCGCAGTTTCTCATGATGGAAAGCCTGTGGGCGATGAGAATGATCGTTCTCCCCTTCCCGATATGCGCAAGGTTTCTCTGGATGATCTTCTCGGACTCGTAATCCAGAGAACTCGTGGCCTCGTCAAAGATGAGGATGGGGGGGTTGGTCATGAGCGCCCTCGCGATGGCAATCCTCTGTTTCTGCCCCCCGGAGAGGGAAACACCTCTCTCTTCCACATGGCTTTCATAGCCCAGGGGCATCTCCGCGATAAATTCATGGGCACCGGCCGCCTGACAGGCCCCGATAATTCTTTCCATTGCGGCATCGGGCATGGCCATCGAAACGTTTTCCCGGATGGTCCCGCTGAAAAGGAAGCACTCCTGGGGCACCATGCCGATCCTGTAGCGAAACTGTAGCGGATCCATGTGCCTGGCATCGATGCTGTCCACCGTCAGGGTACCTTCCGTCGGGACGTACAGGCGCTGGATCAGTTTCGCGATGGTGCTCTTGCCGGAGCCGCTTCTGCCCACAATACCCACCATGCTCCCCGGAGCGATGCGCAGACTGATACCGTCCAGAACCACCGGGCCTTCCGGTGAATATTTGAATCTCACATCCTTGAAGATGATGTCACCTTTCAGCTCCCTGACGGCAACACTCCCCCCGATAACCTCCGAGGGGGTGTTGATGATGTCGCCGATCCGCTCGAGAGAAAGCCTAGCCTGTTGGAAATCCTGCCACATGTGAGCCAGTCTGAGTATGGGGCCGCTCAGCTGAGACGCGAACATCTGGAAGGCGATGAGCTGGCCCACGCTGAGCCGGTTTTCAAAAACGAGGCTCACGCCGAAATAGATCACGGCAAGGGTCATGAGCTTCTGGAGGAGCTGTGATGAAGTGACAGCAGCATTTCCCAGATTCGAGAGCCGGAAGGCGGAGAGGATGTAATCCCCAAGATGATTTTCCCAGTTCCGGACCATCTTCCCCTCGATGGCGAGGGATTTCACGGTTTGAATCCCCGTAATGGATTCCACAAGGAAAGACTGCGCCGCCGCGCCTTTCTGGAACTTGTCGTCCAGGCGGCTTTTGATCGCCGGTGTCACGAAGAACGAGATGGCGCCGATCACGGCAACGAAGCAAAGAACAAGAACCGTGAGCATCACGCTGTAGAGCGCCATGATCACGATGAAGACGACGGAGAAAAGCGTGTCGAGTAGGACCGTCAGCGATATGTTTGTCATGAACTGCCGCAGGTTTTCCAGTTCACGGACCCGCGCGATGATATTCCCGACCTTTCTCGTTTCAAAATAACGGTACGGGAGGGACAGGAGGTGGCGATAGACCTTCGCGCCCAGCCCGCCGTCGATCTTGTTCGCCGTGTGGTAAAGAAGATAATTCCGCATCAGGTTCAAAACAGCATCGAAGAGAACGACAACGAAAAACACACCCGCCACCACCTGAAGGGTCGTGACGGCATGGTGCGCCAGGACTTTGTCGATGATGACCTGAATGAACAGAGGCGTCACCAGCCCGAAGGTCTGGATGAAAAACGACGCCGTGACGACCTCCGAGAAGATATTACGATATTTCAGGAACTCCCTGAAGAGCCATTTAAAATTGAGATAGAATTCCGTCTTGGCAAAACGGGGATAGAGAGGGATGATCCGCCCGTCCCATAGTTCTTTCAGTCCGTCGGCCGTGAGCTCGACCACCGCTTTTTTCCGGGTCTCGAAGACAAGCACCCGATCTTCCTTGCGGCCCAGAAGGACATGATAGGCCCCGTCACGAGCCACGAGGATCGAGGGCACCGGATACTTGAGCAGGTTCTCCGCCGTCTGCCCCGTTTTCAGACGCGCCCGGAAGCCGTGATCCCGGAGGACGCGAAGCATTTCCTCGGTCTTCAGCTCGCCCTCGAGGAAGTATTTTCTGCGGATCGCCTGCACGTCCACGGCGATTGAGTGCAGCTTTGCCGCCACTTCAATGGATATCAGACCCGTTTCCATAATATTCTCTCATGAAATTTTTGTAATCCGATTCGATGAAAACCTTTTTCTCCAGCAGGGCCAGCGCGTTTTCCGCGACCTTCAAATCTCTCTCGACGGAGAGGGCTTCCTTTTCCGTCTCGGCAATTTCCATGACGCTTCTTTCACCGAGGAGATTCGCACCTCTCGTGATCTCGATGACCTGCCGGTACCGGGCGGCGAGCTTCCGGTAGTGTTCCACCGTTCTCGCCTGCTCCGATAGGCCGGCATGAAGGGCTTCCAGTTCCTTCGCCTTTTCGGCTTTAAGGGATTGAATGCTCTCTTCCTGTCTTTTGATCTCCCGGAGAACCTTCTGTCTTTCCCACTTCCTTGCAAACCCGTCAAAAAGGGGAATCGAAAGAAATACACCCGCATTATAAGAAATTTCTTCCATGTCATGGACCGCATCCGACAGCTCGCTTTTGTTCCCATAGAAGTCGTATCTGGCGTAGATGCCGATGTCGGGAAAAAAGTCATTTCGCGCGGCTGTCGCTTTATGTTGAAGGGCATCCTTTTCTTTCTGGCGGTATTGGTATTCCGGCATGCTCTCAACGCCTTTCATGATCTCCCCTGAAAGGGATACGTCCCCGGAGGGGAGCGGCTCGATGTAGACGTCTTCGGAATAATCTTTTCCCGTCAGAGCCGAAAGCCGGGCGAGGTTTTGTCTCAACTGCATTCGGTCGGCGGATTGCTCCTTCTCTGCCGCTGCGAGCCCGGCCTCTGACTTTAAAAATTCTTCGTATGAAATCTCCCCGGATTCATGTGCCTTTTTACGCAAAGTGACGGCCTCCTGCAGTTTCCTGATGATCGCGCCCTCATACCGGACCTTTATGAAAGATTCGCTGAGCGTGCTGTAAGTGCCGGTAAGTTCCAGAATGAGTTTTTTGGATTCAACCTGCGCGTCTAACCTGGCGGCGTCAATGAGCTCTCTGTAATACTTCGAGTGGTAACCTTTTTTGTACCAGTTCGACAGAAGGTATTCCCCGAGCAGATAAACCGAGGACCTCCACTCATCCACATCTCCTCCGATGACCTGGCCGTAAATGGTGCGGATTTCCCCATCCTTTGTCAGGGTCTCAAACCGCTCCAGCCGGCTGTTGAGAGAAAGACCGGGATAAAGATTTGACAGGGAGTGTTTGTAGGAGGCCTCCGAGATCTCAATTTCAGCCTGCTTCACCCGAAGCCTCGCGGACTGTTTTATTGCGTCATGGACCGCGTCCTTATAGGTGAGGTTCTCACCTTGTGCGCACAGGGGCTGCAGAAGAACAAACAAAGAAATAATGCCTGCAGCGAGAAGGGAGTGCCGTTTTCGGTCATCTTCCGGATATCGAAGGATTTTTTCACACATTCAAAAACCCGCAGTGCGTCCGGTCAGTTCCTGACATGCAGACACTGCGGGAATTATGTGCTTTTCCGGGGCAACAAACAATCGGTAGGAAGTTTGATTTTAACTCGGATTTTTGGATGTATATTATCTAGTGAGAAAGTATGAGGCGGGATAGGCGGGGTTCATACTTTTTTCTGATGACATCTAGCCGCGCTGATTGGCATGTAAGGTAATTGACAATTTCTCAATAACGACAAAGGCAGGGCCAATTTGACCCTGCCTCATCAGTCTCTTAAAATTCTCTTAGAATCTAATACCAAGATTACCGGTAATGGTCCATCCATCGAGTTCCGCATCTACTTCTATTCCCTCATATTCCCAGTTTGCCTCTACCCAATGATATTTGCTTTCAATGCCAAGAAAAACC
>CAZJPV010000074.1:0-8017 GCA_964547985.1 uncultured Syntrophaceae bacterium | reverse complement strand
ACCAACAATGTCGATCACTGCGCCCGGCTCTGACACTCCTCCACGGTGGTCGGTCTGGCCGCCGCATTCGGAAGTGGTGCCATGACGAATTCCATCAAGGAACTCGAATTCGCCGATGTCATCCTCGCCACGGGAACGAACACGACGGAAAACCACCCCGTCATCGGCATGTACGTCAAGAGGGCTGTCCGCCATCGGAATGCACAGCTCATCGTCATCGACCCCCGCGAGATCGGGCTCTGCAAGTACGCCACACTGTGGCTGCGCCAGAAGCCCGGGACCGACGTGGCCGTCATCAACGGCCTGATGAACGCCATCCTCAAGGAAAACATCCACGCAAAGGAGTTCGTAGAGACCCGGACCGAGGGCTTCGAGGAAGTCCGGAAGATCGTGGAAAAATACACTCCCGAGTACGTGGAGAAGATCTCCGGTGTTCCCGCCGACCGGCTCCGGGCGGCTGCCCGCCTCTACGCCACGGCGAACAAATCGAGCATTATTTACGCCATGGGCATTACCCAGCACAAAACGGGTACGGACAACGTGAAGTCGCTCGCAAACCTCGCCATGCTCTGCGGCAAGATGGGTATTGAATCCGGCGGCATCAACCCGCTCCGGGGCCAGGGCAACGTCCAGGGGGCTTGCGACATGGGGGCGCTGCCCAATGTCTTCCCCGCCTACCAGATGGTGACTAACGACGAGGCGAGGGCCCGGTTCGAAAAAGCCTGGAAGGTCATGCTCCCGGCAAAACCCGGCCTCACGGTCGTCGAGATGACGAATGCCGCCCACAAAGGCGATATCAAGGCCCTGTGGATCATGGGTGAGAACGCCATGCTGAGCGACCCGGATCTGCACCACCTGGAAGAATCCCTGAAGAAGCTGGATTTCCTGGTGGTTCAGGACATCTTCCTTTCGGAGACGGCTGAGCATGCCGATGTGGTCCTGCCGGTCGCCTGCTTCGCCGAGAAGGACGGGACCATCACCAACACCGAACGAAGGGTTCAGCGAATCAGGAAAGCGATCAATCCCCCCGGTCAGGCTAAACCGGACTGGGAGATCATCGCGGCCATCTCCACCCGGCTGGGCTACCCGATGCACTATGCCTCCGCGAAGGATATCTTCGAGGAGGTTCGACAGGTCACCCCCAGTTATGCCGGCATCACCTACGACCGCATCGAGAAGACCGGCATCCAGTGGCCCTGCATCAACGAGGAGCATCCGGGAACGAAGTTCCTCCACCGGGATCGCTTCACGCGAGGACTGGGGCTCTTCACGCCTATCGAGTACATCCCGCCCGACGAGCTCCCCGACGCGGACTATCCCCTCACGCTGACCACGGGCCGTGTCCTCTACCACTACCACACGGGGACGATGACGCGCCGCTCCAAGGGTGCCATGGAGAGATATCCGGAGAGTCTTGTCGAGATCAACCCGAAGGACGCGAAGAGATACGGCATCGAGGATGGAAAAAACGTGAAGGTCACCTCGAGGCGCGGGAGCGTGGAAGGAAAAGCACAGGTGACCCAACGCTCGCCGGAAGGCACGATCTTCATGAACTTCCACTTCCACGAGGTACGCACAAATATCCTTACTAACCCTGTACTCGACCCGATCGCGAAGATCCCGGAATACAAGGTCTGCGCGGTGAAGATAGAGGCAGCGTAACAGCACGTGAGGCTGTTACACAATTTTGAGTTTTGAATTTTGAATGACGAATGATTTGACTGAGAATAAAGACAGGAAAAACTGAAAGAGGCGGGCTTGATGCCCGCCTCTTTTTTTATTCGATTTACTCACCACTCATAACTCACGACTCACAACTTTCCTCACGCCTTCGCCCCTTTCGGTGCCGGACGCTTGAAGGTCAGCGCGACGACAAATCCCAGCATGAGAAGTCCCGCAGCCACATAGAGCGCCTGTTTCGGGATCTGGGCGAAGACCAGGGGCCCCACCACACCGGCACAACCCCAGGCCGTCAGCATGATGCCGTAGACCTTCCCGATGTAACCCGGGCCGAAGGAATCGGCCGCGAAGGGGGGCATCGTGGCGAACCCGCCGCCGTAGCAGGCCAGGAGATAGCAGGCGATGACCGTGAAAATGAGCTGGTTGCTGATCTGAGGCAGTAGGACGTACAGGGCCGCCTGGCTGGCGAACATGGTGAGGAACACCATGCGGCGGCCGATGAAGTCGGATACGGAGGCCCAGAAGAGCCTTCCCAGGCCGTTGAAAATGGAAGCGATGGCAAGGATGGCCCCTCCCGCAACGGCCAGCTCGGCAACACCGATACCGGGACTGGCCTTTTTAATAACATCCTGGGCCAAAGGAGAGAGCTGCGAGATAAGCCCCAGGCCGGCGGAGACATTCAGAAACAGCATCGACCAGAGCATCCACCACTGGGGTCTCTTCACGGCCTCCTCAAAGGTGAAGGAGTCGGCAGCGGAAACGGTCGCTGCCGAGGGAGTGAATCCTGCCGGGAGCCACCCCTTGGGCGGGTTCTTGTAAAACTGGGCGGCGCCTGTGACGAGAATCAGAAAGATCACGCCCCAGATGTAGAAGGTCTTGGCCACGCCCATGCTATTGACCATCCCGGGGGCGATCAGGCCCATGAAGAAGGCGCCGGCACCGAAACCCATGACCGCAAGCCCCGTGATGAGGCCGCGTTTGTCGGGGAACCATCGAATCAGCGTGGCGATGGGCGTTACATAGCCAAAGCCGTTGCCGATGCCGCCGATGAGACCGAAGCCCAGCCAGAGGAGGAACATGTTGCCCAACTGGTCGGCCAAGCCGGCCAGGAGCGTGCCGACGCCGAAGAGGATACCGCCGATCGTGGCAACGAATCGGGGCCCCTTCTTGTCGACGAGGGTGCCGCCGAAGGCTGCAGCCAGACCGATCATGGCCATGTTGATCATCATGGTGGCCTGCGTCGGCGTTTCGGCCCAGCCATGGGTCATCATCAATGGCTTTTTGAAAACGGACCAGGCATAGACCGTACCCAGACAGAGCTGCATGACAATCGCCGCAATCGCAATGATCCATCGTTTGCTTTCCAGATTCTCGTTACTCATAGCATCCCTTCTCCTCCCTTGTAGAATTCAGCGAAAAAGGGGAAAGACACGCGGTTTCAGTCCTTTTCCCCTTTCTTCAGTTTTGACATTCTCCGATCGAAGCCCTACTCTTCGTAGCGGGTTGTGACCCTGTATCCCGCCTCCCTCAGGGCCTTGCAGAGATCCCTTACATCTTCCGTGTTGACCCGGATAACGGCCAGCCGGTTTGCGGGATCATCTTTGCTGACACTCGACACCATGGAAATGATCTGGAGCCCCCTGGCTTTGACAATACCCGCTATCTTCTCCAGTTCCCCCATGTCGCTCGGGATCGCGAGCTCGATTCTCGAACTGGGCGTTCCCATTCCCATCACTTCGAGGAGTACATTGAGCAGGTCAGAAGTTGTAATGATCCCGACCAGCTCCCCCTTTGACACCACGGGAAGGCTGCCGATATTGCGGCGGTTGATGATCTCGGTTGCTTCCTCGATGGGCGTCTCCGGCGTCACTGTGATCGGGTCTTTGGTCATGATGTCCCCGGCCTTCATCTCTGAAAGGAGATAGTTGAGCTCATGAACCGAGAGTGTGCTTGCAGGCGATGCGGAGTTCTCACGAATGTCCCCGTCCGTGATGATGCCGACGACCTTCCTCCCATCCACCACCGGGACCTGGTTGAACTGATGTTCATGGAGAGTGTTTCTGACGGCAAGAATACTCGTGTCCCGTGTCACGGTCACGACGTTTCTCGTCATTCTCCTGCCGACAAACATGATGGATACTCCGGTTGAACTATTTCCCCGGGGGAGCGACCTTCCTTGCCAGCCTTCTCGTTTTCTTCTTGAGCTTGCTGATCTTTCTCTTGATATACAGTGCCTGTAGGCGATCTCCCTTTGCCTTCAACTCATCCCTTTTTACCCTGAGTTCCCGGCACTTCTTCTTCAGAGTCACGACGCTCTCTACGGGCTTTTCGCGCACGGCCTTGAGAGGGACACCCTTGGCCTCCTTGATGGCCTTGATCAACTCCTCCTTTTTCATGGCACTGACGCCGGATATTCCCCCCATAGCCAGGGCCATCTCTCTCAATTCCTTTACCGTATGTTTTTCCAGGGGTTTCTTTTCTTCCATTTTCCTATTCCTTTCCGGGGACAATTAAGAAAAATGAATAAATACAACCACTTATGGTTTAAATCTTCCTGCCCTGAAAATTATCGCGGGGAATATAGCAGAGGGTCGAAGTAAAAGCAAATCGAATGTTGATGACCCGATGGCTGGATGTTTAATCACTCATAGGCAGCCAGCCTCCCCGTCAATTTAACCTTCTCGCCACCGACATTGAAAACCACCTTGATGCCGAGTTTATTGCAGAGGAGGAGTTCGGGGAGGTTATCCGGTTTGTAATCGCCGCCCTTGGCGAAGATAGCGGGTTTCAGCATCTCCAGCGTCTTGCAGACCGTGAAATCCGTATCCACGCAGTCAATGACCTCATCAACGTACCGGATGCCCTGCAGGATCTCTTTTCTCTCATTGAAAGGCAGGAAGAAGTAATGCTTTTTTTTCAGAAGCGTTTCGTCCGAGTTGAGGATGACGACCAACCGATCACCCAGGCCTCTGGCCTCCCGAAAAAGTCGAATGTGCCCCACGTGAATCGGATCAAACCAGCCGCTCGTGCAGACCGTGATCATGGATTTCCCCTCCTTTCCGCGGATGGAATCCGGAACCCGCCCATCAAGCCGGGGTCCCCTATGACGAGAGATCTATGCTTTCAAAAAGCACTACGACCAGATCCTCCCTTGCCGCGGCCAGCCGCTTGCCGTCGGGACTGAAGGACAGGGAGAGCACATACCCATAAGGCGTCTTGAGCGTTTTCAGGAGCGTCCCCGCTGAGACGTCCCAGATCATGACGTTTTGATCAGCCCCCGCTGCCAGCCGCCTGCCGTCAGGGCTGAAGGTAAGGCAGAACACGAGACTCCCGCTGCCGATGAGTGTCCGGATTTTTTGCCCTGTCCGTGCGTCCCAGAGGATAATCGCTTGATCGGCACCTCCTGAAGCCAGGGTCTTCCCGTCGGAAGAAAAGGACAGGCATTTGACCAGGCTCTTATGCTCCGTGAGTTTCTGGATCAGCTTTCCTTTCAGCGCGTCCCAGAGGATGATTGTGAAATCATCACTTCCTGTGGCCACCCGGGTCCCGTCAGGACTGAAGGAGACAGCGTTGACCGCGTACCGATGGCCGCGCAGGACGTGCATGAGTTGCCCCTTCTCCACATCCCAGATAATCGCCGTTCGATCTTCACTTCCCGACAGCAACCGCTTGCCATCGGCGCTGAAGGAGAGAGAGACAACAGAGGCGCTGTGGGCGCTCAGGGTCTTGATCGGTTTACGTGAAGCCACATCCCACAGGATGATGCTCTGATCACGACTTGCCGAAGCGATCCTTTTACCGTCACGGCTGTAGATAAGTGAGAAGATAGGCTTCGTGTGCCCCCTCAGCGTGTGGAGAACATTACCTGTCGCGGCATCCCAGATGATGATGTTGTCATCCATGGCCCCCGATGCCAGAGTCCTTCCGTCTGGGTTGAACGCCACCGTCCATACCCGGTCGGTGTGTCCTCTCAACACTTTGAAATCTCCCTTTTCATCCTCGACAAAAAAAAGAGGCCGCGGCATCAGGGATCGCAGGAAATCGGCAATGGCATCCACCACTCCCTTTTCCCCCGCCTGTGCCAGACTGGGTGACGGCATGCAGAGTAAAACAGCCACCACCGCACCGATCACCGCACTGGGGATGAACGGGCCTTTACAGAATTTCTTTTGCATTGGACAGTCCGCCCGGCTTTACAAAATGGGTTGAATATTTTGTCCTTTGACCCCGGGGCTTCACCTATCGGTTCCGTCGTCGCTGTCAACGACCAGTGCGTGGTGGGGAGGAACCGGTATTTCCTTAAATATCTTCTTCGGCAGGCAGTTTCAGCTTTCGATTGATGTAAAGAGGGTCATTTGCTTTCAGCTTGTTGAGTTTCACGAGAGTGGCAACGGTGGTGTTGTGCTTACGGGCAATCTTGTCGAGCGTGTCTCCCTTTTTGACCACGTAGGTTACCGGCTGCTGTTTTGTCTGGGTCTTGGATCGAGCGACTTGACGTTTCTTTTTGTCCGGGTTGTTTTCTTCCGAGTACACCTTGAGCTTCTGATTCACCGTGAGAAATTCCCGCTGCTGCATGCCATTGACCTTTCGAAGTTCGGAAACAGTCATGTGATGCTTTGCCGCAACCTTCTCTACGCTGTCACCTGTCCTCACCGTATACACCGTGAGACCGCGTTTTGTAGACACAGAGGCTTCGGTCTTTCCATTATCACGCCCGACGGCGTAAACCTTCAACTTGCGGTTCAGATACAGCGGATCCTGTGGTTTCATGTCGTTCAGAATTAAAATAGCTGCCACGCTCATGTGATGTTTCTTGGCGATCTTGTCGAGCGTGTCTCCCTTTTTGACCACGTAGGACGCGAGGACGGGGGAGGAGATCTCTTCATCCTCCGGGGATTCGAGCGGGATCTTTAATTTTCGTCCGATGTAGATATGATCGTTTCGCTTGATCTTATTTAATTTCGTCAACTCACCAACCGTCGTTCGATGGCGAATGGCTATTTTCTCCAGTGTGTCGCCTTTTTTGACGACGTATGTCCCGTAAACCGGCGAGGAGGCCGCTGTTGTCTCTGATGTCCTCATCGCCCTGGCCGGCTCTTCTTTCCTGGTCAGAAGGACGGGAGCAGGGGAAGACGGTTTATATGTCGAGGGAACAAATGCATACACGGAAGCGGCGATCGCGTCGGCAACTTCCTGCTGAAAAGCAGGCGTCCGCAGGAGCTGCTCTTCCACAGGGTGGGATATGTAGGCCGTTTCAACCAGGACCGATGGGACTTCTGGGAGCTTCAGCACCCTGAAGGGGGCTGCCTGGACGGTTTTGAACTTCAGGGTATTGACATCACTGATGTTGGTGAGCACGACACTGCCAAAGCTTCTGGACAGGTTAAACGTGTTGGTTTGAACCATGTCCAACGTGATGTGATCGGCCGTATCGGTCGTGTTGTCGTTCTCCGACCCGCCGATGATGTCCGCGAGGTTCTCCCGACTGGCCAGTAGCCGTGCCGCCTCGCTGCTCGCCCCACGCGTGGAAAGGGCGTAGACAGAACCGCCCCTGACCCGTCGGTCCCTTACGGCGTCGGCGTGAACGCTGATGAAGAGGTCCGCCCCGTATTCCCTGGCGATCTTCAGCCTCTTTTTAAAGGGGACATAGTAGTCCCCGTTCCTCGTCAGGAAGGCCTTGTAACCGGTTCGCTGGTTCACGGTGTCTTTCAGCCTCTTTGAAATTTTCAGAACGATGTCCTTCTCCCTCGTACCTTTCTTTCCAATAGCGCCGGGATCCTCACCGCCATGACCGGGATCAATGACGATGATCTTTTCTCTCTTCGCAGCCCCGTACTGAAGGCGATCCTCGGTCTCCTTCTTTTCCACTTCGGGGAGCTCGATATCCACGACAATGCGGTCGGGCTTGTCGAGAAACTTTTTGAGCTTGAAGATCTTTGTCTCCACATTGTCCAGCAGGTAGACCTCGACCCGTGCGGTGTCCCCGGGGAGGGCCATGACGACAATTTTTTCAATGCCGGGTTTATTCAAGAAGGATTGGAGGGGGACTTCCTCATCGACGATCGCGCTCTCGAAGTCGATGGTGATCTTTTTCCCCTCTTTGGAGACGGCGTACTTCGCCTCCTCGCTCGTGTCGAAGACAACACGGGAATAGTCAGGCGCCGCCCAATGCCTGACGTTCAGGATGTGGGTCACGCCGAAGGCTGGCGGCAGGGGTAGAACCGCGAAAACCAGAAAAACCAGGAACGATATGTTCAGGCGTTTCTTCATTCTTTAAAAAATTCCCATTACTTCGGCATATTTAACAAATTTAACTTCACTTCACAACCCCTAAGTT
>CAZJPV010000073.1:0-8122 GCA_964547985.1 uncultured Syntrophaceae bacterium | reverse complement strand
TAAAGTCGATTTTGCAGGACCCTGATGTCAGGAAACAAATCGACTGGCAGGCACTTGATCTCTACCTGACCTTCAACTACATTGCCGCTCCATTCTCGATCCTTGAAAATATACGAAAGGTCAAGCCCGGCCACTACCTGCTTGTAGGGGAAGAACAGGTTCTCGAGCAAGCCTACTGGGAACTTCCTGACATCGCTGGTGAGCCCGAGCAATACGGGAATGGTTTAGAGACACACAAGAGAGCCATATATCAAGCCCTGGAGGAGGCTGTGCGGGGTTACATGATCGCCGATGTGCCCGTGGCTGCTTTTCTCTCGGGCGGGATCGATTCGAGCATTATCGTTGGTCTCATGGCCCGTAACTCGAGACGCCCCATAAAAACATACTCGATCGGTTATACCGACATTCCAATGTACGACGAGACCGCTTTCGCCCGGGATGTGGCGAAATTCAATGCGACGGAACACCATGAAATCAAACTCGCGGCCCGAGACATTATTGAGGCAGTCCCTCTGGTCCTTGCAGCCTTGGACGAACCCTTTGCAGACTCGTCGGCTGTTCCTACCTATGCGGTATCCCGTGAGACGGCCAAAGACGTAAAGGTGGCACTCTCCGGTGACGGCGGGGATGAGCTCTTCGCCGGCTACAGAATATACACAGGTGAGCAGTTGTATTCCCGATATCTTATGTTGCCGGGACCTTTACGAAGCGTGATGAACGGTCTTATCTCAATCCTGCCTGATTCCCGGGAGTACAAGGCCCTCGAGTATGTGAGACGCATGAAAAAATTTATTAGGGGCGCCAGAGGGTCATTTGAAGATCGGTTTTTTGCCTGGAATGAAATATTTTCCAGAGAAATCCGCGAAAACATCCTGTCCATCTCGAACGGTATTGATCTCGACTTCGGTAAAAAAAGATTGGCACATAGATTATGTGAAAAAAATTATGATGTCATCAACCGGATGCTCTATGCCGACGTGATGGAATCCCTCCCGGGTGACATGCTCCAGAAGGTGGATGCTATGAGCATGCTGAACTCCCTGGAAGTCCGTGTTCCCTTCCTTGATCACCGGGTGTGCGAAGTGGCTTTTGGAATCCCTGGAGATTTCAAAATTAAGCAAGGCCGCGGCAAGTATGTCCTTATGGAAACCTTTAAGGATATCCTCCCTGCCAGTTTGCACAGGAGGTCCAAGTGGGGATTCGAGATGCCCGTGAGCCAATGGCTCAGGAAAGATTTGAAATATCTTGTAGACGATTATCTCTCCAAGGATAGGATTGAACGCCAGGGTATATTCAGATACCCGGTGATCAAAAAGATCCTGAGCGATCATTTTTCAAATCGTTCTGACACATCCTGGCAGATCTGGAACCTGATCGTTTTTCAGGCCTGGTACTCGAATTACTTCGAAGGCGGCAGAGTCTAATAACTCGTGGGTTATATTGATGCACAAGATCAAAGTAGTCCATATTATCACCCGTTTTGACCAGGGAGGTTCCGCTGAGAACACCTTTCTGACCGTTCGTGGGCTTGATAAGGGCCGCTATGATGTGACCCTGATTCGAGGACTTTCCTTCGAATCGAATATGAACGGTGCGGAGCAAAAGGTTGTAGAGGATCGCCTGGCTGAAGCGTCACGGTGCGGTGTGAAAGTCATTACCGTCCCCGACCTGGTGAGGCGGGTAGATCCCCTTTGTGATATCAGGGCATTTGTCTCCCTCGTAAAAATCATCCGTCAGGAGCGTCCGACGATCGTGCACACGCACACCTCGAAGGCAGGACTTCTGGGGCGGCTCGCGGCCTTTCTCTGCCGTGTGCCGGTGATCATACACACCCCGCACGGACACGTTTTCTGGGGTTACTTTGCTTCCTGGAAGACTTCTCTTTTCATCCTGCTGGAGAGGGTGTTTGCCTGCCTGACAGACCAGATCGTCACTCTGACAAATCAGGAGAAAAAAGATCACATCGGCGTCCGAATCGGTCGTGAGGATCATTTCCGCATAATCCATAGCGGCGTTGAACTGAAGAAATTTTCCGAATCGGAAATCGATCCCCCATCGGTCAGGGAAAGCCTCGGGATTCCGCATGACGCTCTCGTTGTGGGGACGGTGGGCCGGTTGATACCCATCAAGGGATCGAATTTCCTGCTCGAGGCTGCCGGAGAGGTCATCAAGGAAAAACCCGAAACAATCTTTGTTTTTCTCGGCGAGGGAGAACTACAGAAGCAGATGGAGGAAAGAGCCTCACAGCTCGGCATCCGAGAGCAGGTCATGTTGCTCGGCTGGCGGCCTGACGTCGCATCCATAATGTCAACGTACGATGTCTTTGCCTTTCCGTCGCTCAACGAAGGCATGGGGAAGGCTCTTGTGGAAGCCATGGCCATGGGAAAGCCGGTCGTGGCGAGCAATGTCAGCGGAATCCGAGATCTCGTTGTGAATGGGGAAAATGGCTTTCTCGTCCCGCCGGCACAGCCGGAGCTGCTCGCAAAAAGGATTAAATATCTTCTGGAGAACCCGCAGATCAGGCAGGCCTTCGGCATGGCCGGTAAACGTATGGCCGGGGGGTACAGTGCGGATTCCATGGTCGAGGAAATCGACCAACTATACCTGGCATTGCTCACTGAGAAGCCCTGTTTGTCGATCCCTTCGGTCCACGGCGAGGTAAAGGCTGTCATTGAAAATCGGGCAGGCCGCTGAGCAGTACTCTCTTGCCTATCAGATTCACATCCCGTCGAAACTTAACCCCATCAGTTTATTTCCTCGAAATCATTAAGAATGTGACGACATAGCTGGTATGCTTTTTGCTCAATAATCCTGTGATGTCGTAGATGCCGCAGGGCTAATGTTCGTCTGCGATGTCCGGCCAGGGATGAGCCTTTATAAGTTACTTAAATCATTATTAAATCTATGAAACTCAACTTCTTGAAGGGCAGGGCATGACCTCTATCCAGCACATGAGAAATTTGGCGTTCAGATGTTTACCTGGAATCGTTCTCGTCTTTTTTCTTGTCACCGGCACGGCGCGGGCGGAATATCAGCAGGTGGCCGGGTTGATGGACCTCAGGAGCACCTTCAGTGACGGTGCCTACGATGTGGACACGCTGGCCAAGATGGCCAGGGAGAGGGGATTCGAGGTTGTCGTTGTCAACGACCACGACGTGATGGCCATGGAATACGGCCTTCCCCCGCTGCGGAACGTGCTCAAGAAGCGCGAGGAGCGTAATTCCATCAATGCCTCCGGGGCGGATCAGTACCTCCATGCGATACAGGAAGCCGAGAAGAGCAACCCGGGAATGATCATTATCCCCGGGTCGGAGTCGTCACCGTTCTACTACTGGACGGGAAGTGCTTTCAACGGTGGCCTGACAGCCAACAATCACGAACGACGTATCCTCACCGTTGGGATGGAAAACCCCCAGGACTACGAAGGCCTTCCCGTCCTGCACAACGGCTTTACCCAGCGACACCTCTCCATGGCCTTCACGGAGCTTGTCCTCTTCGGCTTCGCCTTTATGACCGGAATCGCACTCATCATCTGGCGGGGCTTCTACAGGATTGCCGGTGTCGCCCTGGCGCTCTTAAGCCTTGTCTTTGCGTGGAACAGCAACCCCTTCCGAAGCTCCCCCTACGATCCCTATCATGGCGATCAGGGTATTGCCCCTTATCAATACTTCATCGACGATGTGAGTTCGAGGGGAGGGATCACTTTCTGGAACTATCCCGAGACGAAATCAGGTGTCCGGGAACTCGGGCCTGTCAAGGTCAAGACGGAACCCTATCCCTGGGTCCTGCTTGATTCAAAGGGTTACACGGGGTTTGCAGCGCTCTACGGGGACACGATCACGATCACGGAGCCCGGAAACCTCTGGGACAAAGTCCTCACCGAGTACTGCCGGGGATACAGGGATCGGCCGGCCTGGGGCATCGCGACAGCCGATTACCACAAGGAAGGGGATGCCGGCGAAAAGCTGGGAAATTTCCAGACCGTCTTTCTCGTGAAGGAAAAAACCAAGGTAGCTGTCCTGGAGGCCATAAAGGCTGGAAAGATGTACGCCTACCGGGGGGCTTACCCCCGATCTGTCCGCCTGGAGGAATTCTCCGTGTCGGATCCGGCGGGGGAGAAAAAAGCCCTCTCAGGGGATGACGTTGTCATCAAGGGACGGCCGAGGATCAAGGTTGCGCTCTCCGTGTCGGAGGCGTCGGATCAACCCGTGCGGGTGCGCCTCATCCGGTCGGGTCAACTGATCGAAACCTTCGATGCCAAACTGCCCGTGACGGTGGACTACGAAGACGAATCCGCGGCAATCGGCGAAAAGCACTTTTACCGGGTGGACATGCAGGGGTGCGGCATTCTCGTCTCCAACCCGATCTTCGTGAAGTGTGAGGCCTCCGATGAGCCTCCTGTACCGCAGGTGCAGAAGAAGATAAAGAAAGCGAAGCATGAAAGGAAAAAGACAGGAGAATACGCGAAAAAGATATGATCATCTCCGTACATCAACCGCAGTATCTGCCCTGGCTGGGCTATTTCGACAAGATCGACAAGGCCGATGCCTTCGTCCTTCTGGACAATGTCCAGTTCAAGAAAAACGAGTGGCAGAACCGCAACAAGATCAAGACGGCCCAGGGCTGGATGTGGCTCACCGTCCCGGTCCTTTACAAATTTCCTCAACTCATCAACGAGGTGGGGGTGAATAACACCGATCGCTGGCAGCACAAGCAAAGGCAGGCCCTCGTTTCCAACTACCGGAAGTCGCCCTTCTGGCAGAGGCTGGAGGTGTTCTTCGAGGAAACGTTCTCACGGCAGTGGGCGCTCATTTCTGAGCTTAACATACATGTGGTGAAAAAGATCATCGGCCTTCTGGGCATCGAAACGCCCGTCCATGTGGCCTCCGAGATGGGGATATTTCCCGAAGATCCCGACGAGCGGCTTATCGCCCTCACAAAGCACCTGGGGGGTGACACCTACCTCGCGGGAAGCGGGGGGAAGGATTACATGGACCTTGCGAAGTACGAGAAAAGCGGCATCCAGGTCATATTCCAGGAGTATCATCACCCAACTTACGGCCAGCTCTACGGGCAGTTTGAGCCTTACATGTCCGCCATCGACCTTCTCTATAACCACGGGGAAAAGAGTCTCAACATCCTGAGGGGGAACGGCAGAACGTGAAAATGAAGATACTCGCCATCGGGGCCCATCCGGATGATATCGAAGTCGGCTGCGCCGGCAATTTGATCAAGTACACAAAAGACGGCCATGATCTCTATCTCCTCGTCATGACGAACGGTGAAAGGGGTGGCGAAGGGGGTGTGCGCAAAGAGGAGCAGGTTCAGGCCGCGGGGCGCATGGGCGCGCAGGATCTCATCTGGGGAGGCTACCGGGACACGGAATTGACGCCGAACATGAACCGGATGGTCCACGTCATCGAAAACCTGATCAAGAAGATCACGCCGGATTTCATCTTCGTCAACTACGGCAATGACACTCACCAGGATCATCGATCGCTCGCCAAAGCTACTGTCTCCGCCACGCGTTACGTCCGGAACGTTCTCTTCTACGAGGGGCCGACGACGGTCAATTTTTCGCCCCTTTTGTTTGTCGACATCCACAAGACAATCGAGGAAAAGATCGCCATCCTCCTCACTCACAACTCGCAGGTCATGAAAACAAATATTGAAGGGCTCTCCGTTGTCGATGTCGTGAGGTCCACAGCGATCTTTCGCGGCATCCAGGGACGTGTTCAATACGCCGAGGGGTACATCCCCCTCCGCGTCTTCATCAACATGTAGGCAGGTCCATGATTTCCCATTCCCGACCGACATTGGATGACAGCGACAGAAAGGCCGTTCTGAGTGTCCTCGAATCGGGCCACCTGGTCCAGGGCGAGAAAGTCGCCTGTTTTGAAAAGGACCTCGCTGCTTACATCGGGACAAAAAGCGGTGTCGCCGTGAGTTCGGGGACGGCAGCGCTGCATCTCGCGCTTCTCGGTCTCGAAGTCGGCCCGGGGGACGAGGTCATATTCCCTACCTTCGTGTGCGGCGCGCTTCTCCAGGCCGTATCATACGTAAGGGCGACACCGGTGCTCGCGGACATCGATTCGAGGACTTTTAACATCGATGCCGGGAGCCTGAAGAAACGGATTACAAAAAAAACCAGGGCCATCATCGTACCCCACATGTTCGGACTGCCCGCGGACATGGAAGAAATTCTCTCCCTCGGTATCCCCGTGATCGAGGACTGCGCGCAGGCAATCGGCTCGAAATATGGAAGTGCGAAAACTGGATCCCTGGGCAAGATTTCCATCTTTTCCTTTTACGCGACCAAGATGCTCGCCACGGGAGAGGGGGGTATGGTCCTTTCCGATGATGAAGGAATCCTGGAGAGGATCCGGGATCTTCGGGATTACGATGAAAGGGAGGACCTTCAGCTTCGCTTCAATTACAAGATGACGGACATGCAGGCCGCCCTCGGGGTCAGCCAGCTGAAAAAACTCCCTCTTTTCATCTGGCGTAGGAAGGAAATCGCCGAGTGCTTCAACCGGTGTCTCGACGGCGGGAGCGCACTCCCGCCGGTTTCACCGCCGGGGCGTGAGCATGTTTATTACCGATACGTGATTCTCCACGAGGGGGATTCGGCATCTTTCATTCATGACATGAGAAGGAAAGGGATTGACTGCCGCCGCCCCGTTTTCAAACCTCTTCACCGTTACTTGAATCTTTCCGGTTATCCTGTGGCGGAGGATGTCTGGAGAAGAAGTTCCTCCATACCCATTTATCCGTCGATGATGAACGGTCAGAGAAAACACATAACGGAACACCTGCAGGCGCTCCTGACGCGAGGAGGGCATTGAGCATGGCGGCAGCGGAATACAGGGATGTTTTCCCGGCCAGGATCTTCTGGATGGTCTCGGCGGCGGCCTGCTGCGCTCTCCTGATGCCCTTTGCCCGGATCTACTTCTTCGACCTGGGGCTCCGATGGCTCTACATCTTCCTTTTTTCCTTTTCTCTGGCTGGCGCCCTCACGCCGGTGGTCAAACGGATCGCCCTCCGGTTGGACCTGGTGGACATGCCGGGTGGAAGAAAGATCCACGAGAAGAAAACACCCCTTCTCGGGGGGGTGCCCATTATCATCGCATTCAACGCCGCCCTTTTCGCGAACATGATCCCCGACAGGGACATGGTGGTCCTGCTGGCCGGGGGCCTTGCCGTTGCCGCGGTGAGCATCGTGGATGACTGGCGGGAGATCCCTGCCCGCTTCAAGCTGCTCGTCCAGGTTATGGTTGTCCTTTTGATGATCCACCAGGGCATCGTACTCGACCTGTTCCCGATCCGCGAAGTCTGGGGAAAGGTCATGAACATTGTCTTCACCATCCTGTGGATCGTTGGGATCACAAACGCCATGAATTTCATCGACGGTATGGACGGGCTGGCCGCAGGGGTAGCCGCCATCATATCTCTGTTTCTGGGCATCGTGGCTTACCAGACCGGGCAGATCGTGATGGGGTGGATCGCCATAGCCCTCCTCGGGAGCTGCCTGGGGTTCCTCCCCTACAACTTCACCCGGAAGCGCCAGGCCTCCATATTCCTGGGCGATACCGGGAGTACCTTTCTGGGATTCATCCTGGCGGCGCTTGCCGTGAAAGGGGAATGGGCCGCGCAGAGCGAGATTGTGTCCTTCTCGGCGCCGGTCCTCATCTTCTGGGTCCTCATCTTCGACATGGCCTACATCACCGTGGAGCGGATTCTGACGGGGAAGGTGAATACCTTTAAGGAATGGGTGGATTACGTGGGAAAGGATCACATGCACCACCGCCTGTATGAGTTGCTCGGGGATCGCAGGAAAGCAGTCCTCTTCATCTATTTTCTCTGCGCCACCCTGGGGCTCAGTGCTGTCGCCCTTCGCAACGCCCGGCCCATCGACGGGATTCTCCTCGTCTTCCAGGCTTTCCTGATCACGGTCATCGTGTCCATTGCCGAGTACTCGGGAAGGAAGCGCGAAAATGGTCATGCAGTAACCGAAGTTCCGACAGGCGAAAAGAAAAAGATCGAAGCGAGGGATTCGAGACCCGAAGGAGAAGCCTTCGCAAAAGGGTCACCCAGACCGCACAGCGCAAGCACCTCGCACAAA
>CAZJPV010000072.1:0-8151 GCA_964547985.1 uncultured Syntrophaceae bacterium | reverse complement strand
ATATCGTATCGGGCGGGGAGCTCTACCGCGCCCTTCAGGTCGGTGTGGATCCGATGAAGATCGTCTATTCCGGCGTGGGGAAGAAGCTGGATGAAATCGACTACGCCCTCAAAACCGGAATCCTGATGTTCAATGTGGAGTCGTCGGAGGAATTGGGTGTCATCAACGAGCGCGCCCGCGCAATGGGGAAGCATGCGAGGATCGCGCTCCGGATCAACCCGGACGTGGATCCCAAGACCCATCCGCACATCTCGACGGGACTGAAATCGAACAAGTTCGGAATCGACATCGAGAAGTCCCGGGAGGAGTATCGCAGGGCCAAGGGCCTCTCGAACATTGATGTGATCGGCGTGGACTGCCATATCGGTTCCCAGGTCACCCAGCTCGCCCCCTTTGTGGACGCCTTGGGCCGCCTGAAGAACCTGATCTCCCTTTTGAGGAAAGACGGGATTGAGGTGCAGTATCTGGATCTCGGCGGGGGTCTCGGGATCACCTACAATGATGAACTGCCGCCTCATCCGGAACAATATGCGAAGGCCATCCTGGGATCCTCGGGGGATTTGAAGTGCACCTTTATCCTGGAGCCGGGGCGGGTGATCGTCGGCAATGCCGGCATTCTGGTGACCCGCGTGCTTTACAACAAGAGCACCGATCAGAAGAATTTTGTCATCATCGATGCGGGAATGAACGACCTCATCCGGCCGAGTCTTTACAGCTCCTACCACCTGATTCAGCCCGTGGTCATGAAGGGGAGGGAGTCCATCGTGGCCGATGTGGTGGGTCCCATCTGTGAATCCGGTGATTTTCTGGCCAAGGGCAGGGCGATTCCCCGCGTGGAGAGAGGCGAACTCCTGGCCGTGATGAGTGCCGGTGCTTACGGTTTCACCATGTCTTCCAACTACAACTCGAGGCCCAGGATCGCAGAGGTCCTCGTTCGGGATGACCAGTTTTTCGTGATCCGGGAGAGGGAGAACTACAGGGACCTGGTCCGGGGCGAAGACGTACCAACGTTTCTAAAATAGGTATCAGGCATTGGGCATTGGACATCAGGTAGGGGTCCATAAACTGAAGCCTGACGCCTGAAACCCCATGCCCAAAGCCGTGAGGTATTGCGTGATCGAATTTTTCAAGATGAGCGGAAGCGGGAATGATTTTATCCTGATGGATAACCGGGACGGAAAGCTTGCCGTCGGCAGGCTGGAGGATTTTGTGCGGAAGGTCTGTGAGAGGCGGGTTTCCGTCGGTGCGGACGGCCTGATCATCATTCAGAAGTCCGACAGGGCCGACTTCAGCTGGCGTTTTTTCAACGCCGACGGCAGCGAAGTCGACATGTGCGGAAACGGCGGGCGCTGTGCAGCGCGATTTGCCTTCATCAAGGGCATCGCCGGCGAGAAGATGTCCTTCGTCACGGGTGCAGGCATCATCGATGCTGAGGTCAAAGGCGACCAGGTGAAACTCCGTCTCACGGATCCGCGGGATCTCAGAGTGGATTACATCATCCCCCTGAACGAAAGGGCCTTTCCCGTCAACAGCGTCAATACGGGCGTGCCCCACGTCGTCTCCTATATCAGAGATCTCGAAAACCACGATGTCTTTTCCGACGGAAGATTGATCCGGTATCACGAGGCCTACAAGCCGGCCGGGACCAACGCGAACTTCGTCAGGGTTCTTGATCGTCGTCGGATCCGCTTAAGGACCTACGAAAGGGGGGTGGAGGGTGAGACGCTTGCCTGCGGCACGGGCGCCGTGGCCTCGGCCCTCATCTCTGCCTGGAAAGGTCTGGTTGACGAACCGGTTGATGTTCTGGTAAAAAGCGGCGAGACATTGAAAATTTATTTTACAAAAACGGAGAAAGGCTTCGAAAAGGTTTACTTGGAGGGCGGAGCCCGGGTGGTTTACGAGGGTAACCTCTGGGATGAAGGGCATAATTATTAGAATAAACAACAGGTTAAACAAAGAACAAAAAGGGAGGGTTTTATGTTCAAGGGAGCCATCGTAGCGATCGTCACACCTTTCAAAAATGGGAAGGTAGATGAGAAAGCGTTAAGGGATCTGATCGAGTTCCAGATTGCCAATGGGACCGATGGAATTGTTCCCTGCGGTACGACCGGGGAGTCGCCCGTCCTGTCCCACGAAGAGCATGACCGGGTGATCGAAATCACCGTGAAAGCCGTGAAGAAAAGAGTCCCGGTGATCGCGGGAACCGGTTCGAACAGCACGGAGGAAGCCCTCAGGCTGACCAAGCATGCGCACGAAGTGGGCGCTGACGGGGCGCTCATGGTCGCCCCCTATTACAACCGGCCGACCCAGGAGGGCCTCTACCAGCATTACAAGCTGATCGCCGAAAAGGTTCCCATCCCCATTATCGTGTACAACATCCCCGGCAGGACGGGCGTTAACATCACACCCGAGACCATGGCGAGGCTTTCAAAGATCAAGAATATTGTCGGGACCAAGGAGGCGGCCGGGTCCCTGCGCCAGATGCAGGATGTCATCTCACGCTGCGGCCCCGATTTTGTCGTTCTCTCCGGTGATGACTGGTTCACCTATCCGCTTTTGCTCCTTGGCGGCCACGGGATCATCTCCGTCATATCCAACATCGTGCCGGCCGACATGGCCGCCATGGTCGATGCCTTCTTTGCGGGAGATCTGAAAAAGGCAAAAGCGCTCCATTACAAGATGACCCCCATGATCGACGCGCTCTTCATCGAGACGAACCCGACCCCGGTAAAGGCCGCGCTCTCACTGATGGGCAAGATCCAGTACGAAGTCAGACAGCCGCTCTGGAAGCTTTCCGATGCCAATCTTGAAAAGCTGAAGAAAACCATGCAGAATTACGGGCTCATCAAGTAGGGGACCGGGATTCCACCCGACAGAAGTAATTCGGGGGAAATGGAAAGGAGAGATTCTATGGTCAAGGCAATCGTGTCAGGTGCCGGCGGAAAGATGGGAGGGAGGGTCATCAGCCTCATCTCCACGACGGAGGGAATCCAGGTTGCTGGTGGGGTTGAGAGGCAGGGGCATCCCCTGATCGGCCGTGATCTCGGGGAATCCCTCGGACTGGGAAAAACAGGCGTCAATATCGCCGACGACCTCGAGAAGTGCATCCGCGACGGGGACGTGGTCATCGACTTCACCTATCATGAAGCCGCCCTCAAGCATCTTGAGATAGCGGTGAAGCATAAGGCGCCCATCGTCATCGGCACAACGGGTTTTACGGCTGATGAGATGAAAAAGATCCGGGAACTGGCGCCCGGCACCCGCTGCATGCTTGCACCCAACATGAGCGTGGGTGTCAACGTTATGTTCAAGGTCCTGGAATATGTGTCGGGCATCTTGGGGGACGAATTTGATGTGGAGATCGTGGAGGCCCATCACAATCTCAAGAAGGACGCACCCAGCGGTACGGCTATGAGAATGGCACAGATCATTGCGGAAACGCTTGGGAGAAACCTAGACAAGGCGGCGATCTACGAGAGGAAAGGGATGATCGGGGCGAGGACCCGGGAGGAAATCGGCATCCAGACCGTTCGGGCCGGGGACATCGTCGGGGAGCACACCGTGATCTTTGGCGGAATCGGCGAACGCCTGGAGTTCATTCACAGGGCTCACAGCCGGGACAATTTCGCCAAAGGTGCCATCCGGGCCGCCAAATGGGTCATCAGCCAGAAGAACGGCCTTTATGACATGCAGGACGTCCTGGGCCTTCGCGGGAAGTAGCGCAAGGACCGGAGGTCTTCTTCAACAGAGGAAAAAGACCGCGGCGTCCACGCGAGAGGACGCCGCGTTTGTTGTTAAAAAGTTTTCAGGATTCCGGACGGGATCCGTGGACATCCGGACAGGAGGAGAAGAGCCTTGCAGATTGCGGACAGATTATCAAAAATCCCCCCTTACCTGTTCATGGAATTGAGGAAGAAGATAGCGAAGGCCAGGGCCGACGGTGTGGATGTCATCAGTCTTGCCATTGGTGACCCCGTGGAGCCCACGCCCAGGGGGATCATCAAGGAGCTCTGCCTCCGGGCCCGGGACCCGGAAAACCACCGGTATCCCACGGACGAGGAAAAGGGAATGCTGACCTTCAGACAGGAGATCGCCCGCTGGTACCGGGAACGCTACGGCGTCGATCTCAACCCCGCCGACGAGATCCTCGGCCTGATCGGTTCGAAGGAAGGTGTCCATCACTTTGTCCTCGCGACGATCAACCCCGGCGACACGGTTCTCATGACAGACCCGGGGTACCCGGCTTACCGGGCAAGCATCCTGATGGCGGGTGGAGAACCCTATTCCGTTCCGATCCTGGTCAAGAACAATTACCTTCCGGATTTTGAGGACATTCCCGCCGATGTGGCCAGACGGGCCAAAGGGATGTTCCTCAACTACCCGAACAATCCGACCGGCGCCTGCGCGACCCGGAAATTTTTCGACGAAGTGGTGGCCTTCGCCCGGCAATATGACATTGCCGTTTGTTATGACAACCCATACAGCGAGGTGGTTTTTGACGACCAGGAGCGATTAAGTTTTCTCTCTGCTCGTGGGGCCAAGGAGGTGGGGGTCGAGCTGAACTCCCTTTCCAAGCCCTATAACATGACGGGCTGGAGAATCGGGATGGCGCTCGGCAACAAAGATATCATTGCGGCCATCAGCAAGGTCAAGGAGAACACGGATTCAGGGGTGTTCAACGCTATCCAGTATGCGGCGATCCACGCGCTGAAGACCGAGAATGCCAACATCGACAAAATGATCAAAGTATACAAGAGGCGGCGGAGGCTGGTGGTCAGCACGCTTCGCAAGATCGGTATCCGGTTCAAGCCGCCGAAGGGCACCTTCTATCTCTGGGTTCCCACGCCGAAAGGCCTGAGTTCCCTGGAATTGACCGACCGGCTGTTTGAAAAAACGCACGTGGTGGTGGCGGCGGGGACTGCTTATGGGAAATATGGTGAAGGATATATACGGATATCCCTCACGGTGCCGGACGACAGACTGAAAGAGGCCATGCAGCGAATTGAACGAGAGTTCTCGTAGTGTCGTATGCTACATCGGTATCGGTTCCAACAAGGGCGATCCTGTTCAGAACTGCCTGGGGGCCGTTGACCGTCTCTCCGCCTGTGAAACGATCAAGGTCCTGCGGAGATCCTCTCTATACCGGACGGAGCCCGTCGGTTTCAAAGACCAGCCGTGGTTCATCAACGCGGTTGTGGAGATCAGGACGGCCCTTGGAGCTCATGCCCTCTTGGATGTTTTGCAGACCATCGAAGAGCGGATGGGACGTGTCAGGGTCGAAAAAGGGGGGCCCAGGGTGATTGACCTGGACATCCTGCTCTACGGGGAAAGGATCATCCGGGACGAGACGCTTTGGGTACCCCATCCCGAGATGCACAAGAGGCGTTTCGTGCTCGTTCCGCTCAACGAGGTCGCGTCCTACTTCATCCATCCTGCTTACGGTGTTTCGATCAGAGGTCTCCTGGAAAGACTCGGCGATGAAAGCGCTGTGATCCCGCTGGATGCAGCCATGAAAGGCCGGTAGGAGAGACCATGCGGTTTGGCAAAGGCGTGAAGTCTTTCATGTCAGGGAGCAAAGGGGCATCATGATTCTTCGCATTCTTCTTTTGACGATATTGTTATACCTGGTTTTTATTCTCGTCAGGAATTTTGCGGCCTCCGTTGCCCGGAGGAAAGACCGTTCAGCCCGGAGGCCCGGGCCGGTTAAAACCGAAGATCTGGTTCAGGATCCGTGCTGCCATCGGTACATTCCGGAGAGCGAAGCATTCAAGACTTCCCTCAATGACAGGACCTTTTACTTCTGCAGCCGGGAGTGCCTTGAGAAATTTAAAACGGGCGGTCAATCATGATGGACAGGCCGCACGCTGCCGCAAAGAAAATGACGGATGGCGATATGCCGGCGGAGGAGACATGAAATTTTTTATCGACACGGCCAACATCGATGAGATCAAAGAGGGCATCAGCCTGGGAATGGTGGACGGTGTGACCACCAACCCGAGCCTGATCGCAAAGGAAAAGAGAAAGTTTGAAGATGTCGTGAGAGACATTCTCAGTATCGTCAAAGGCCCTGTGAGCCTTGAAGTGGTGAGCCTCGATGCTGCAGGCATGGTCAATGAAGGGAAGAAGCTCGCCAGACTGGGTGATCAGGTCGTGATCAAAGTCCCCATGACCACGGAGGGCCTGAAAGCCACCCGGATGTTTTCCGAAATGGGGATCCGGGTGAACCAGACACTTGTCTTTTCCCCTGTCCAGGCCCTGATGGCGGCCAAGGCCGGCGCGGCATACACAAGCCCCTTCGTGGGAAGGCTTGATGACGTGGCACACGACGGGATGGGGCTGGTCGAGGAGATCCTGACGATCTACGAAAATTACAACTTTGACACGGAGGTCATCGTGGCCAGTGTCCGCCACCCGCGGCACGTCGTGGAGGCCGCCCTGATGGGTGCCCACATCGCCACCATCCCCTTCGGCGTGATCGCGCAGCTGGCGAAGCATCCCCTTACGGATGCGGGGATTGAAAAATTTCTGGCGGACTGGAAGAAAATACCCCGGAAATGAGGCATACGCCTCATTAATTATGAATTTTGAATTTTGAGTTGATCGAACTTCATTTCTTGAATTCAAAACTCAAAACTCAACATTCAAAACTGAAGCTTCGAAGAAGCGACTGTTATGTTTGATTCACTGAAAAGATTCTTCGACGGGCTTCCCCTCGAGACGGAACACCGGAAGGTTGTTAACCTCCCGAACGCGATCACCATGCTTCGGGTCACCGTGATCCCTGCGCTCTTTCTTCTGCTGCTTCAGCCCGACCGGACGCTCAGCCTCTTCATCGCTATCCTCTTTATCCTGGCGGCCCTGACGGATCTCCTCGACGGTTACGTGGCCAGGCGTTACGGGATCACCACCAAGATCGGGAAACTCCTTGATCCCATGGCGGACAAGATCATCGTGAGCGCGGCCATGGTCCTCCTCATCCCCATCGGGCGAATACCGGCATGGATCGTGGCCATCATGATCATCCGGGATCTGGTCGTCGATGGCATCCGGTCCATCGCGTCGGTGAGCGGACGGGTGATCGGGGCAAGTCCTCTGGCCAAAAAGAAAACGCTCTGTCAGATCGTGGCCGTCTCGGCCCTGATTATTCACTACCCTTTTTGGGGGATCGACGCCCATGAGGTGGGTATGGTCATTCTCTATCTCGCCCTGGTCCTGAGCATCGTGTCCGCCGCTGATTACATCCAAAAGTTTTACAGGAACACCTTCCTATAGGCTCCCGAACAGGACGCAACCAGCCAACCTCCATTGTCCGATTAAGCCTCCCTTGCTTTCTATTGCTTCCAATAGGAATCCGCCTCGGCATAACCCTGAATCATCCTCTGCTCGATGTCCAGGCGGATCTTTTCGAACTGCTCGTCGCTCAGCGATTCCTGCGGGACATACACCGGAAGGCCTATGCGAATGAGGACGCGACTGAAGGGTTTCGGGATCATGAAGCGATCCCAGCTTCCGAAGACATGGGGGTTTTCGTAGGAGATGTAACCGGGGAAGATGGCGGCGCCGGTCTGCTGGGCCAGGGTGATGAGTCCCGCTTTGATGACGCGGGGCGGCCCCTGGGGGCCGTCGACGATGTGAGCGCCGACACGGTAGGTTTTCACCCCCTCGATCATCTCTTTCAAGGCCTCCTTCCCGCGACGGGAACTGGATCCGCGGATGGGGACCCAGCCGATCCGACCCACGACGGCCGAGACAAAATCCCCGTCGCGGCTTGCGCTGATCATGATGCAGGGGGTCATCTCCAGAATCCGGGGGACATAGAAGCCGCCGTAGAAGCGCTGGTGCCAACAGGCGAAGATGACCCTTCCGCCCTTTTCGACGTGCTCGCGGATGATCTCTTCGCCGTCGATGGTGATGCGGGTGGTTTTGACGTGCAGGTTGCAGACCTGGTAGGCGAGGTAGATCAAAAAATTATTGAGGAGGTAATATTTGATTTCCTTCCCGAGATTCATAAAGACCCCTTGCCTGCCCGTTCCATATATCGTGACGGCCTAAAATGCAAGGGGCCGATCCGTGAGGACCGGCCCCCTTGACCATCTCATGGTAGGCGGTACTGGATTTGAACCAGTGACTTCTACCGTGTGAAGGTAGCAC
>CAZJPV010000071.1:0-8322 GCA_964547985.1 uncultured Syntrophaceae bacterium | reverse complement strand
TGCTAATCACTCACCACTCATCACTGTCCACTCATCACTAATTATAGGGTGATGCCCATTTCGGCGGCGAGGGCTTTCTGCCGGTCGAAGGGGATGCCTTCCTTCAGTTTCTCTCTGCTGATTTCCAGGACCTCACAGAAGGCCATGACGAGGGATTCATAGACAAGGATGAGCTCATTAATGCCGGCGTCCTCTTTCCCGGCCATCAGGCCCTCCTCTATGCTTGCCCTGATGTACTCGTCCTCGGCGAGGCCGAGGGATGACTTCTTCAGGTAATCGAGATATTGAGGGGGACGGGCGCTGTAATTCCCGTCAAGCCAGTTCAGCTGGAGGCAGACGAGATAGCAGTATTCAGCCCTTTCCCAGATGTCTTTCTCCGTGAGCATTCAGCCCCCTTTTTCAACATCGCGCAGGAGCCGGTCACCCCTCCGCCCCCGATCGAAGCAGTACGTTTCCGTCCCCGGGATGATGACCTTTACGGTCGGGATACCCGTCTCTTTCCTGCTCAGGTCAACGACGATCGTCCTGTCGAGACCCCTCGCGCGAAGTTTTTTAAGAGCCGTATTAATGTCCTCTAAGATATCCTGGCTGTACCCCACCTCCATCTCAGCGAGGCCCTTCTCCTGAGAAGCATAGAACCGTGGGTCCTCCATCTCGAGATGACCGTCAAGGTAGGCGAGCGATGTTTCCCTGAGCCCCTCCTGTCCGTGCTTCATGATGAATAACGCCCTCGTGGTGGCAAGCTCCATGAGGGCCCGGGCCATGGCAACCTTCGGATCGAGATGCGAACCGAACCCGTCGATTACCATCATGTTCTCGTGGACCATGTCCCGCGAGAACGCCGCGATCACTGGCACGCCGATGTCGGAGGTGATGTCTTTGGCCACGACGTGGATTTCGGCCTGCTCGAATTTCTCGACGATGTCGAGCAAAAACCTGTTTTCAGGGACATCTTCGATGTACAGTGCGTCGCCGTCGAGGCGGTTGTATTTCGCGATACTCCAGGCGTCGCGCTCGATGACCTCGGTCATGGCGTGAAAGACGGCTTCCTCCATCGTATTGCCTGCGGCCAGGCCGTTCGTGTGCGTGTGAAGGACGGAGATATCGTCCAGGTGATAGGGATGGAAGACCTCGCAGGCGGGGACCAGTATTTCCTTGTCCCGGGCGATGTCGTGGCCCCAGATCCAGTGGATGGGGCTTTCCGGCATGTATTCACTGTAGGGCGAGAGGACAAGGTCGCGCGGATCGAGAACGTTAAATTGCTTCCTAAGGTCACTGAAACTCCCGTGTGTGATCTTTTCACGGTACTCATCACGATACTCCGATGAGTATCGCTCGATGGACTCTACCGTGAGGGATACCTGGGCCTGGATTTTTGAAGCGCCTTTTCCCGTGTGGAAGGTCTTCGAATTGTCCGGCCTGATGCGGTAGCAGGTGAAAACCGGGATGCCGGTGCGATCGATATGGGTGGAGTCCTGGAAGTCTCTCATCCCGAGGAGCTCCCTCATCCCCTCGACAAAGTGAAGCGTGGAATCGGGGGGCCGGTGACGGTGAGTTTCAAGGATGTAGGCCTTGGGGCAGGGCTTCAGAGTGATTTTCGACATCGCGTTCCTCGTTGAATTCGGGGACACATTATCCTCAAAGGCAATGTGAAAGTCAACAGAAGAGGGAGTCATTAATTCCACTGAAGACCCGCGCCGGAAAAATTTTCCGGATATTTTTTATACGGCTGACCACGCGAAACAATATTCTCCGGATTGATAAAAAAATATCCGGTGCGTAGAAAGTCCGAAATCAGATCATTTGACCTCAAGGTAACGCAAAGAGCCGCTCTAAAGGCTCTTCATGATTGACCTTTTTGAAAAAAAGTAAAATTTTTTGTTGACAAACGGTTTCAGATATGTAAATGGGCAGGGCGACGTGACTACCCCGGCGGCTGTTGCACTCTGTATGGCATCGTTTTCGCACTTGTCAGGATGCCCGTGACGGCTAAAGAGTTCAATCAACGCCTCAGCCACGAAGAGAGTCTTATCGATCATGTTTTTTTGTTCCAGAACAGAACAAGAAGGTCGGCGCCGTTCAGGCCTTCCTGTCATCGTTTTTCTCCTGACCATCCTTTCCGTATTGCCTTTTTTTGTGCCCACCGCTCAAGCCGCGCAGATAACCCTCGCCTGGAACCGTAACTCGGAGTCCGACATCGCGGGATACATCGTATACTATGGTTATCGAAGCCGGTACTACACCGAATCCATCGATGTGGGTAACTGGCCTTCTGCCACCATCTCGGGTCTCGTCAACGGTGAGACCTACTATCTTTGCGTCACCGCTTACGACTCCCAAGGAATCGAGAGCGACTTCTCGGGCGAGATCAGTTACACCGTCCCCGAGGGTGCGTCAACCGGAGATCCAGGAAGTTCCGGCGGTTCCGTCGACTCGGGGGGGTGCTTCATCGCTACGGCCGCCTACGGAAGCTTCATGGAGCCCGAGGTTCTTCTTCTCAGAAAATTTCGGAACGAGCATCTACTCACAAATGCCCCGGGGAGAATCTTTGTAAGCTTATACTACAGCCTCTCACCGCCCCTCGCCAATCTCATCCGCAAAGATGAAGGACTGAGAACGGCAACAAGGCTCCTCCTCGCGCCGGTCGTTTACGCCGTAAAATACCCCACTGTCGGCATCCTCGCCGTTTTACTAATCGGTGTGCGCGTTTTCCGCAGGGTGACCGGCAGATCAAGAAAATACTATTAGCCCCTGTTTCCCGCCAGGACACATCCGTCCTTTCGCTCATGCAAGCGATCATCCTTTTCCTGTATACGACTATTCTCCGGAAAAAAACCGCATAAAAAAAGTCCCGTGGTGGAGGAACCACGGGACTTCCAACAGGAGTTAAGAAAGGAGGAAACTATCCTACAGGTTTTTTGCCGCCCACAGCGCGGCCTGCAGGCGGTTGGGTACGTTAATCTTTTTAAAGATGTTGTATATGTGCGTCTTCACCGTGTGGGCGCTGATACACAGGTGATTGGCGATGTCCTCGTTTTTTGAGCCGCTGATGACCATGGTCAATATTTCGAGCTCCCTCTGCGTGAGGACAACGACATCCTTCTTGTTATTGTTGTTGTTGTCTTTCCTGGCAAGGATGTACTTGGCCATGACATCCCTCGGGTACCACATTTCTCCTTTAAACATGGATGAAATACCCTTTACAAACTGTTTGGGAGAGTCCTGCTCGTAGAAAAAGCCCCTGATCCCCCAGGAGATGGCCTTCTCTTCTATTCCCGACCCCGGTTTCACGTTAAAGAGGGCGACAATGTGCTCGGCCAAGGTCTTTTTACTCGCCGACTCGAGGCCCATAAAATACTTGTCGAGGTCCCTTTCCGGTGAGTCCAGAAGGACCAGGGCCTGGCACCCATTGGTTGTCGGCAGCCCCTGGTGGGCGTCCACCGAGACTGTGCATTTCGCCTCCATCTCTTTTTCGAGATAATCGGCCAGGATGTCGTTCTGCAATTTACGGGGCCCTATAATGTAGATGCTTTGCTTATTCGCTGATGTTCCCATGGCTTCTTCTCTTTCGTCTTTTTTGAGTTCCATTACGTTTCTAATAATGCCTATATACCAGATTAGATCGGCTTCTAATACTATTTCCTTAGGCACTTTTTGTGCCAGACCCTAAAAATTGTTTCAAGAAAAGTAAATTGATAAGTAATATTAATAATTTATGATCTAATCATTTTTTTTGCCGAGCTAAGATAAAAGTAGTATTTCTTCAGATTTGGAAAGGAAACGGAATTCAATCTACAAAATTTGAAGATATTAGAACGACCGGATCCAGCGGTTTACCAGGTGCAAAAAACGATAAAATGCTAATTATAACATTATATTATGAGTTTTTAGGAGTGCTTTTCAGGCGGGAGCAGGTGAGATCCCCTCATACGGGGCAATTTCATACTTTGAAGATATTACCACAATATGAGTAATAACAGGTATATAATACAACTACAAAATATTGTAATAATCGAATCTTTGTTGTTGAGTGCGATTTTGGTTAAGGCTGGAGAGAAGTTCACAACAGGGGCAGTGGGAAGGAATTTTTCAAGTTATTGATATGATGTGAATTTTAGCAGTGATGTTCAAATCATTTAAAAAGGCTATCCATTGGCACAAGGCGGGATAGACATGCAACTAGCTTGAATCATTAAGATGAAAATTTAAAGACCCATAAAGGAGGTTTATTTTGTTAACACTTTCAGTTCTTTTTCCGCCTCACCCCTGCCGGGGAACTGATCCTTGCTTTGCAGGGCCAGCTGAAGGTGATTTTTCGCCTTATCCTTGTCCCCAAGACGGAGGTATGTCATGCCAAGGTGGTACTGGATGGCCGGAAAACGGCTCGCGCTTTCATAGTTGGCGAGAATAAGGCTTCGTGCCTTTTCATAGTCTCCCTTCCGGTAATAAACCCAGGCACCGGTGTCGATAACGTGGGGCACATTGCCGTATTTTTCGAGAAGCGGGGCCATCAGCTTTTCCGCCTTCGCGATGTTATCCTTCGTGGGCTCGTACTCGGCATAATAGAAGGCGAGGTTGTTGGCCGCGGCCGCAGCACTGGGGTTTTTCTTGAGGACGTCCTCGTAAATGACCTTTGCTTTCGCAGGCTCTCCCTTTCGCTCGAGCAAAGAGGCCATTAAAAGTGCTATGCCCGTATTGTCGGGGTTTTTTGCCATGAGTTTTTCGTACCGGGCGAGGGCCTTGTCGATGGAGCCTTCCGACTGCTCGAGCTGGGCCATCCCGAGCATGGCTTCGAGGTTGTCGGGGTCCATGCTGACGGCCGTCTCGAGGTGTTTACGGGCGCTGGTGTTGTCTTTTTTAGCAATGTAGAGCCTTCCCAGCAACACCTGGTAACCGGGGTTTTTCGGGCTCTTCGAGACCTGTTGTTTGACGCGATTGATGGCGCCGTCAATGTTTCTTTCCCTCATATAAATGTCGGCAATTTCGGTCAGGGCCGGGACGAAATCGGGGTTCAGTGTGAGAGCCTTCTCAAACATGACGACGGCGTCCCTGTTTTTGTTCTGCGCCTTACGCACAACACCACTCTTGAAGTAGCCCGCAGGCTGTCGGGGTTCCAGTTCCGTGAACCGGGCATAGTATTTCACCGCCTCGTTGAAATCCCCTTTCGAAAGCGCAAGATCGCCCAGGGCGAGCAGGGCTTCCCTGTCTTTAGGGTTTGCCTCGAGGACTTTCCTGTAGGCCTCCTCGGCGAGCGACTTTTCGTTGTTCAGCATGTGAGCGCGAGCGAGGCCCTGCGTAGCCGGGATATTCCCGGAGTCCTCCTTGAGGATTGATCGGTACTCAGCAATAGCCCCCGTATAATCCCCCTTGCTCACCAGGATGCTTCCCTTCATGAGCCTTGCAGGCATGTCCTTTGCGTTTTCCTTCAGGACATCGTTTACGTATTTCATAGCTTCGTCGGTCTTGCGGTCCTGGAGGAGAAGCGTGGCGGCAAACATTTTCGCTTTCCGCGCGTCCGGGCCGGAGCCCGCTTTTGATATATACTGCTCCTGGAGCTTCAGGGCCTTGTCCTTTTCGTTCTTCGAGAGATAATACCTGGAAAGCACCTCGTAGGCCGCATACTGGTCGGGCAGATCGTTGATTGTTGACTGGAGCGTTTGCTCCATGGGGCCGTATTGCTTCTTCTCGCTGTACATGCTCGCGAGGAGGAGGCGGGGCTCCTGCTTCTTCGGGTGCGCGGCAATCAGGTCCTTAAGCACCTTCTCAGCCTCCAGACCCCTGTTTGTGCGGGCGTAAAACCTTGCGAGCAGCATCCCCGGCTCGTCGGCATCGGGTTCCTGCTTGACGAGGATGAGATACTCGTTTTCCGCTTCCTGGAACTTCTTTTCACTTTCCAGGATCTGGGCAACCAGCATTCGCGCCGTTCTGTTTTTCTCGTCCTGGGCAAGGAGGCTTCGCAGGACATTCTTCGCCTCCGCGGTGTTCCTGTTCTTGAGCATGATGTTGGCCAGCATAAAATAGGCCTCGGCGAGCTTCGGGTTCTTTTCGATGACGAACTTCAGGATCTGCTCGGCCTCGCGGTCCTTTTTGCTCACGACCAGGCAGGCCGCCTTGAGCATAAGGGCCTCCGCGTGATCCGGGTTTTTCGTCAGGACAAGCCTTGCCTTTTCCATCGCCTCGTCCTTCTTGCCCCCGAGGAGGAGGATTTTCCCCAGGCCGACCTGGGCGTCAAGCTGATCGGGGTTTGCCTCAACGGCCTGCTGGAATGATCCATAGGCCTGGCGGAAATCACGCTGTTTCAGGTAGGACATGCCGAGCATGTAGTGGGCGTCGGCAAATTTGGGGTCGATCTGGATGGCGTTTTTGAATTCGATGACCGCCTTGGCGTATTCGCCCTTTTCGTAATAGGTCTTCCCGCTTTCAAAGTACTTTGTTTTTTTCTGCTCGGGGCTCGCGCAGGCGGCGATTACCACAACAAGAATTATGATCAGCCAACGAAGGGATTCTCTATTCAGCTTCATGCTTTGCTCCTTGCATCGAGTCTTTCAGAAAGTTGGACGCACTATATCGAATTGAGGGCAATAATCAAGAGTTCATTTGTGCGTGTATGACAGTCGATAAAAAACCAGGGGAACCGTCAGCGGCACCCCTGGTCTGTTTCAGTTGCGGCGATTTCCGATCGCAGAATTTAAATCTGTTTCTTTCTCCTCAGGCCAGCCAGGCCGACGAGTCTGACGCCTAAAAGAAGTAGCGTTGCCGGTTCGGGGACGGGTGCAGGTGTGGGTGGCCCGCTCGGCGTTCCCACGTCACTGCCTTCGCCATCAATTCCGGTACGCTGGAAACGCGCGATGAAATATTGAGAAGAGGTATTCCCGGGTTCGTCGGCGGAGATTAGTTCCAGAAATCTCTCCTCAGTCAGTGTGCCTAAATTCGTTCCAGAAAGTACGATCTCGAAATGAAACTCAGAACCTGCTGGAATGCCAGAATTCGGAGAGCCTCCCTGAAAATCAGGGCCTGTGATGCCAGCAAGATCAAATCTGCCATAGTTGCCGGGAGTGTTGATATCGTCCGGCGAGTAAGAAATTGTCCACCCGTCAGGAAGTTGTGAAGAAGCCTCTAATACGCCGCTTACTTCTACCGGCGTATTGAAAGCGAAGGATGTGATTCTAGGATCCGTGTTCGGGGGGATCAGTGACAGATTTTCTATGGCGATACTGATGGTCCCGATTGTAGGATTATAACCAAAAGTGACACTCGCCATCAGAGACTGATCATTGACCCCGACGAGTTCGAAGGTCACGGGCTCCGCCCAGGCAATGCCGGTCACAAATGCCATGAGCATGAAGGCAAGCACGCAGTGTTTCATAATGTTCTTCAATTTGTGCGTCTCCGAGGTTGTCATCATTTGTCTCACCACATTTTTTTATGGATGGGTTGAATTCTTCAAAAGCACTATTTCGCTTTTACCAGAGATAGCCGTTTTGCATAGATAATCGCGATCCCGAAGAGCCCGACGCCGAGAAGGATTAGTGTAGAGGGTTCCGGTACAGCGGAGGGACCTGTATAGTCCACGCTAGGCGCGTATGAACCGGCCATGGATGAAAAATAATATTCACCGTTGGGCCCACAGCCATAGGGCACCGCCATTGCCAGGGCCAGTTTGCCATCGAGAAGCCCGCTGTAATATGGAGAATCCGGGGTTATCGTGAAATCGAAATAGACCCAGCCGGGATTTGCGGGATTGATCTCCTGAATGGCAAGGGCGTTTGAGGGCGACCAGTAACCGCCTGCGAGAGGGTAGTAAGCGGTCATGGGCTGGGGGTTGGTTAGTGCATCGTCCGAGACAATATATAATCCCACATAGGATGAATTTGAATTCGAGCCCCCCTTGAAGTAGACGCCGAAATGGAAGTCATAGTTCCCCCCGCTATTGGCTTCCGGTAGTGTGAATCCCACATAGGTCACATAGGCGGTATAAGGACTACCCACACCATTCCCGATGCGGAGTTCATCAGTGTTGAAGGTCGTACCTGGCCAGCCGGGCCTGTAATAAATATCTTCGGTAAGATCCGCGGGGATGGCGACCGCCGGCTGGGACGTGAACGGCAGTATCAAAACGATTATGAGGAGACCAATATACTTTTTCATGACAACCCCCTTTGTTTTCTCACTCGGGTTCGCGCCGAACAGGCGTGATCTCTTAAATTTGTGTTAAATTCTAAACATTTAAAGGGGGAAAACAATCAGGCGGGAGCATGATTTTAAGTATTAAATTTTTCGGCTGAATTTTAAGATGCAAGCATTAGATGAAGTAAACCGCGC
>CAZJPV010000070.1:0-8528 GCA_964547985.1 uncultured Syntrophaceae bacterium | reverse complement strand
AGGAGGTTTTCATGACAAAAAAGACCATCCCGTTTCTGATTCTTGTCGCTTTCGCCTTTGTTTTTTTGACGGCGACGAACGCCCTGGCTGCCTTCAAGGCAGACAGCCTCCTCAACAAACAGACGCTCAACTTCAACCTCGCCTCCACGGAAGATCGGCCCATCGGCTACAACCAGGACTATCAGGGAAAGTACTATCTGATCATGACGTTTTTCCCGGCGGCCTTCACACCCATCTGATCGGGCGAGATGAAGGGCCATCAGGGGAAACTCTCCCTTTATGAGTCCCTCAACGCCCGGGTCACGGGCGTCAGCCGCGACGATGTGATCACCCTGAAATACTGGGCCAAATCCCTGAATGTGACCTTTCCGATCCTCTCCAACATTTCGGGTTATCTCGGTGATTTTTTCGGCGTGATTCCTTCTGGATCCGTTTTTGTCTTCAACCGGCGAACGGTCGTCATCGACAAAAAGGGCGTCATTCGATACGCCAAGGACGGCTCACCGAACTACGCGGAGATCATCGATCTCCTGAAGAACCTCAACGAGGAGGACAAAAAACCCTGACCAAGGAACTTGTATCCTCAAGGTGATCATTTACCGAAATGAAAAAATCTCGAAGGGGAAATTCACCCGGGCCGGCGGGAAGCCGGCCCGGTTTTTTTCATCATGCATCGGCAAGACATTTCCTGAGACGGTCTTGCAACTCCTCCTTGTTCATGTCCCGGCCAATAAAAACAAGCGTGTTGGGCTCGATCCCCGATCCATAGTGGTTTGTCAATTCATAACGGCTCGACACGTACTGGACAAGCTGTGCCTGTTTCGTGCCCGCAATCCGAACGACGCCTTTCAGGCGGTAGACCGAGTCGGGGACCTGATCAAGGTACTGGATGAACCGTTGCGGATCGAAAACCCCCGGAATCCGGACGCTAAAGCTGATGATGCCTTGGGCGTGAATATCTGTATCAGGACCCTCTGAAACACGGCCCCGGTGATCGTTTCCTGCCGCTGTTGCCTCCGGCTCCGGGACGCGCAGCACATCCGTGTCGTCCTCCATGGAAAAGAGCAGGCCCGGCTGTATGGAGGTATGAACGGTCCGTATGATCGGTGCTCGGGGGTTGATCGCGTGGAGGGCCTTCTCGACATCCTCTTTTTCCCTGTCGGCAAGAAGATCGACCTTGTTCAGAAGGATCAAACCGGCGCTTTTCACCTGGGATGTGACGACGGGGTAGGCATCAAGGACCTTGTTGAAATTGGCGCCGTCCACGACGGTCACCAGGGAATCGAAGCGGACAAAATCTTCCAGGTCGGGCAAGTCCTCGAGTATGTTCGTGGGATCGGCCACACCGGTCGTTTCAAGGATGATGATGTCGGGGTCGAACTCCAGGCAGATCCGGCGCACGGCCTGGCGGAGATCACCGAGAAGGGTGCAGCACACGCAGCCCTCCTCCATGGACGTGACGTTGTAGGCGCTGTCCACCAGGGATTCATCGACGCTGACAGATCCCACCTCATTTTGAATGACGGCGACAAACCGGTTGGCCATGAGGGTCTTGTGTTCCACGATCTGATTCAAGAGAGTTGTCTTGCCGCTTCCGAGGAAACCCGTGATCACCAGGAGGGGCGGACGGTATTGTATCCCCAGGGTCTGAAAAGGACCGGCGCCGCTTTTCACCTTCCATCCAGGTGCCTCCCACCACAGGCGCGTCATGCCTTTGGGGCTCCCCTTCCCCGGTTCGACCGCCCAGACCGGCTCTACCTGCAAATGTTCTGATGTACCCGTGGCATCGGGAAGGAACTCTCTAAGTCGATCAATCCGGGGGGCGTTTATGTGACCATCCGGTTGGCCGAACCCGACGGTGACGAAGTACTCGTTCGTCTCCTGCCCTGTCCTCGGCATCCATTCCTGGTCCCCTGTGATTTCCCAGACCGGCGCCTTTCGCTTTCTCAGGGAAGCGTGAACCGGCCCGCCCTTGAAATGATAGGCAAAGGCCTGGACCAGTCTGGCGAAGAAAGCAAAGGTAAGTGCAAAAGCAGGCAAGTCGCGGTCTTTCCCGCCCGAAGGGAGCACCTCCAGACGCGTCCCGTCCTCCCGGGTCAGGAAAAGGCCCTCCCTGCGAATTTCAATCCATCGAAGGGGGCTCCACAGAGAGAGGAAGAGATTCTTCTCCTCCCGGTCCACGGAAAGGAGAATCCTTCCGACGATAAAGGCATTCTCTAGAGGATCTTCTTTACCCGGGAGATGACGAATCCAGGTCTCGAACCCGTGATCCTGGCGCAGGAGGTTTTCCCGGAACGAGAAGCGATCCAGCAGGGGCTCATCTCTGAGGGGAAAATACTGGAGATCAAAAATACCGTGAACCCAGCCTTCTTCGTGTTCATCTTTACGATAACTCAGGCCGTAAACCCCTCTGCGGCCCTTCAGCTTCAGTGTCCAGCTCCCCGGCAGGCCGGCCCGGTAGGCGATGCCGACCCAGCCAATCTTCTCCTTGATCCGGGGTTCGTAGAAGGTCCTGATGAAGAGGTTCTCCACCAGACCCGGCAAGCCGAGGTCCGGCTCCCCGATGATGCCTGTCGGCTGAAATTCCCTGAGGGTAATCAAGATAAACCTCCGCGAATTTTCTCGCATACCATTTTGATGAAGTCAAGAATGGATCCCCCTAAACCCCGCTCAAAATCCTTCTCAAATATTAACGGGTTGCTGCCCGAATCTTGTTTCTTTCCCTCAGCGATTGAGCGGGATCCTGGATAGCGAAATTAGACGTATTTTTGGTCACCGCCCTTCGCGAAGCGAAACGTCCGCAGCGCAAACTGTTTGAGCCCCTAGGGTGAGTTTTTGCGTCTGCAGTGGAGCGAGCGCTAGAGCGGTCAAAAACCGTCTATTCGCAGGAAGAATCATGCTCAAGTGCCTTTGGGTGACAACCCGTTGACTTTCTGCCCTTTTGCTGTTAAGTTTTTAGCCGTTGAAACGCTATTTTGATTTCTTTTTCCTTCACACTGTGTACAACCTCCTGCGGTCGACCGATCATCGACCATCCTGGTCCCACCAGTGAGCGCGTCATGAATACCCCGAAGGACAGCCTGAAGATTCTCAACAGCCTCGCCGTGGGCATCTTCACCGTCGATCTCGATCTGAACATCATTTTTTTCAACCGGGAGGCGGAGCGGATCACCGGTTTCAGCCGCGGGGAAGCTATCGGCTGCAAATGCTACGAAATTTTCAGGGCGGAACTTTGCCAGGAAGGCTGTTTTCTCCGGCGCGCCATTGAAACCGGTACGAACATTGTTCAGGCCAGGAACAGGATTCTCACGAAAAAAAACATGGACATCCCCGTGGATGTCAACTGTGCCGTGATCTGTGATGACCAGGGGCGGGCCATAGGCGGTGTCGAATCCTTCCTGGATGATTCCGTTCGTGTGGCCCTGGAAAAGACCCTTCAGAACTCCTATACCTTCGAGGACATCATCTCAAAGGACGAAAAGGTTCACCGGATTCTCGACGTCCTCGCATCGGTGGCCAGAACGGACTCCCACATGCTCATCCTGGGCGAAACGGGCACCGGTAAGGACCTTTTTGCCCGGGCGATTCACAACTCCAGCCTCAGGAAGGAAGGGCCCTTCGTCAAGATCAACTGCGCGGCCATCCCGGCCACCCTCCTGGAGTCGGAGCTTTTCGGGTACAAAAAGGGGGCCTTCACAGACGCCAGGATCGACAAGCCGGGCCGTTTCCAGATGGCCGAGGGAGGAACTATCTATCTGGATGAGATCGGAGAATTGTCTCGGGAGATCCAGGCGAAACTCCTGCAGGTTCTCGATGAAAAGGAATTTTACCCCCTTGGATCCACCCGTCCCGTCAAGGTGAATGTGAGAGTCATCTCCTCGACGAACCGTGATCTCAGGAAGATGGTTGTAGACGGGCATTTCCGGGAAGACCTTTTCTACCGGCTCAACGTCATCTGCATGGATATCCCGCCTCTTCGCGAGAGAACCGGTGACATCCCGCTGCTCATCGATTACTTCCTCCTGGCCGAATCACAACTGCTCGGTAAGAAAATTTACGGAGTCTCCGGCGAGGCGATGAAGGTTCTCCTGCACTATTCCTACCCGGGAAACGTGAGAGAACTCAAACATATTCTGGAACACGCCTGCATCATCTGCCGGGGAAGCGAAATCGGTGTGGACGCCCTGCCCCTGTACCTCTTCAATGAAACGATATCCGGGAAGGCAGGGCCGGCGGTCGTGACGACGCCCGATGCAACCAATCCCCTCGGGCATATGGAGAAAGAAGCGCTTCTTTCAGCGCTCGTAGGCAGCGGATGGAACCGGAAGAAGGCCTCGAAGGTTCTCAAGATCAATCGCACGACCCTTTGGAGAAAAATGAAGAGGCACGGACTTATTCCTGGAAAGCCCGTTTGATTTAGGAAACAAAATGCAACGATGTTTCGCAAGGGTCGATAAAAAACAACATATTGTTTCTAGTAGATAAAGTTACTTTTCCCTGCCTGATATGTTTCATTTATGCAACAGTAAGTCGCACAACCTTCCCTTCCTCCCCCCCTGAATAAATTTTAACCATTTGATATCATTTGTATAAATGCAATTTTTTGGCCAATGGCACGCCTCTTGATAACCTGTCTCTATAACATGAAAATCGCCATCTGCCAGCTCAAGGGAAGAATATCGCCCCGTTACAACCACTCAGCCGAAATCGCGACGGTGATCATTGGCGACGGCCGTATCCTGGAAAAAAGGGTTGTGACCCTTTCAATACTGGAACCCGATGAACTCACGGAGTTTCTTGCCGGACTGGGCGTTGAAGCCGTCATCTGCGGGGGGGTCAAGGAAGAGTGCCAGCAGATGCTGAAAAGGAAAAACATCCGCCTCATCGACAATGTGATCGGAAACAGTGACGCCGTTCTCGAGCGGTTCATAAAGGGGGAACTGCGCTCGGGGGACATCGTCAACTGACGATTCGCGGTAAGCGCAGGGCAGGAAGGTGAATATGCCTGTCGATAAAAGCAGAAGAAGTTTCCTCACCCGGGATCTCCTCGGGTCGGGGGTCAGACTGCTCGAAGAGCTCACCGGTTCGAACAGTGCGGAAGCGCCGAAGCGGGATTATTTTGAATCCTTTGAGAGCTGCTACCCGCTTCTGTCCGAGGCCGGCGAGATGCTCATCGAGGAGGCCGTCAGGCGGGGGATCAGGGTCGAGGGGAGAAGCCGGGAGGAGATCGCCCGGGACCTTTTCGCACATATGGAAAAAACATAAATCATTTTTCGCTGAAGGAAGCGGGGCAAGCGGCTCCGCTTCAGAAAAGGAGGGTTTCTATGGAAGGAAAAGTTGAAGAACGTTACGGTACGGGATATCTCGAGGAACGGAAGCTCGTTCCCCGGTGGCCCGCGCCATGGCCGCAGATCGTCAACACGATCTTTCTGCTGGCGGTCTTCTACGTCACCTGGTGGATCTTCCAGGACCCGAGAGGGTTGATGAGGATGTACACACCCTACGTGGGCTATATGTACACCCGCTGGATGCTCATCGTCCTCATCTGGATGGTCTACCTCTTCTATTACTGGCCCTTTAAGAGGCGGCAGCTCGAGAACTGGCACCCCGTGGTTAAAGGGGTGGTCATGACCGGTGTCGCAACGCTGATCCTGATCGTGCTCATCAAGGGCTTCTTCGAGGGACTCCTGGGCAATTTTGCAATGGCCTATTTCAATCCCGGGCAGATGACCAAACTCCCGGGCGTTACGGAGTTCTTTGCCGTCGAGTACGCGGCATTGGCCTGCCTCATGTTTGCGGCCATTGCCTCGTGGCTTTCCCCCTCGTGGCCCGTGGCCATGGAGATGTGGCCCTGGCAGAGCCTGAAACAGCCGGTCCTGGGCATCACAGTGTTGATTGTGACCTTCTTCCTGGGGACCATTGTGTACTTCTGCACGATGCACCCTCACATGGGGATTCTCTATTACCCCTGGCAGTACTTCTGCTCGATCGCGCCGCCCTACTGGGAGAACTTCGCCGACACGGTCTCCGGAAACTTCCACGTGGCCTGGATCATGTGCTGCACGATCGTCGTCTGGATGAACGAGACCGTCTGGGAGCGCTACCCCTTCAGGGTTATCAAGAATGACATGCTCAGGAGGTGGACGGCCTTCTTCGGTATCATCGCCATCGCGTGGTGCTTCTTCCTCTTCCTCTACTTCGCCCAGGAGCTCTGGTGGGGTCCCGCGATCCGAGGAACAAAAAGAGACGCCGCCCCTGACTGGCGCTGGCTCCACGTGGGAGAGACGATGGTCTTCTTCCTGCTTCCGGCGCTCTTCCTCACCTTCTACTGCAACAACTGGCCGAGGAAGTACAGCAGGCCCGTCAACTGGCTGATCCGGACGCTCATCGCCCTCGTGGGGGGAATGCTTGTTTACTGGATTTATTACAACACAAGCCATCTGGTCCTCGGCACGCAGAAGGGCTACTCCCACCCCCAGCAGTTCCCCATGATCCCGACGATCTGGCTCATCAACCTGATGCTGATCAACCACTGGTTCATGGACAACTGGCCGGGATGGAAACTGGTCAAAGAGGGTGAAAAAGAACACAGGAAGGAGGAAGCAGCATGAGTCAGCAATATAAAACAGGAATTGCCGTCGGCATCCTGGTCGGTGTCGCGGTCTATGCCCTGCTGATCTGGGCTCTTCCCATCATGGGGAAATGGACCTGGATGTTCACGTAACTACACGGGGAATCGGGTCCGCCTGCGGGCCTGAACCCATAGACAGGAGGTAATAAATGACCATAGAAGAAAAGAAAGAGGAAAAACAGGGTCTGAGCAGGCGCGATTTTGTCAAGGGTCTTGCTGTCGGCGGATCGGTGGGGTTCATCGGCGCCATGGGCCTCTATTCCTACGGCCCGTGGCGGAAGCGCCATTTCGCGAAGGCGGTACCGAAAGGCGTCGACATTGGTGAGTGCAAGAGCGTCAAAATCCTGAACATCTCCGAGACAAGCTGGTTCGACAACAAGGTCCTCATGGGCGATATCAAGGGCTCCGGAGGGCTTCTCGTCAACCAGTACACCTACAACTGGCCTCCCTTCGCCGAGCCGAAGGGGCAGCTTGGCAAGGGTACCTACGATAAGGGCATCAAGCCGATCAAGCAGTGGCTCCCCAACCAGCTAGACAAGGCCTGGCAGTTCCAGATGGAAAACGCCGTCCACCCGCAAAACGCAGGCGGCTTCTCCTGTGTGATCGAGGTGGAATTCCTGGACGGCTCGAAAAAGAGGATCCTCCAGGACGTGGGCTGGTCCTACGACTGGATGGACCAGGTCTACAAGCGGGAGGGCATCGACAGGATGCTCGCCAACAAACAGTTCGATTTCCTTTTCATCACCCACGAGCACTTCGACCACTTCTGGGGTCTGCCGGTCGCGATGAAATACAACCCGGAAATCCCCATCTACTATCCAGAGGGGTTCTACCAGGAGGGTCAGAGGTACATCCAGGACAGCGGTCACCGGGGCAAGGCAATCGCTTGCAAGCCTGGTCTCACGCAGATGTGGCCCGGCGTGGCCATCTATAACTTTGCCATCCCGATCATCTGCCGGGTTTACGGGGAAAACTCGCTTCTCTTCAACGTGAAGGATGCTGGGCTGGTCTACGTTACCGGCTGCAACCACCAGGGGATCATCCAGTTTGTCGACACGGCCCGCAACACCATCAAGGTCGCCAAAAACCACGGCATCTACGGGGGCCTCCACATCTCGCCATTTGAGGACTGGGACCCCAAGTACGACGACCTGGTCTTCGCTTTCAAGAGATACGGCTTTGAGAAGGTGGGCTGTAACCACTGCACGGGGATCATCTGCGCCAAGAAGTTCATCGAAGCGGGCTATCCCGTCATCCAGGGGACGGCAAGATTCAGGACCAAGGACAAGGCCTACCTCGGAAACGGCGACACCATCGAGTTCAGGGCTGCCTGAACTCCTTTGAAGATAGGGCGGCCCGTTGGATGATTCCACGGGTCGTCCCACCTTAAAAGTGATAAAATAGAAAGGAGGTTTTCATGAAGAAGTATGTGTTGACGATGGCCCTCGTCGCCGCGTTCACGATGGTCATGGCAATCCCGGCCGCCATGGCGGCGCCCCCAGAGGTCACCGTGGCCTATGTAGAGTCGAAGGAGTCCATCGCGAAATCGTTCCTGCTCAAATACGTCCTCGAGGAAAAGGTGGGGATCAAGGTCAACCTCGTCAAGACCAACGTTGAAGAAATGTGGAAGGGTGTCGCAGAGGGTAAATACGACGCCACGATGAGCGCGACACTCCCCGAGCAGAAGGCCTATTACACAAAATACGCCAAGCAGGTCGAAGACCTCGGCCCCAACTGGATCGACGAGAAGAAATCTATTCACACGATCGCCCGCAAAGGTCTGCAGCAGAAGCGTCCGGCCCTTGCGACCTTTGTGAAGCAGTTCTGCCTCTGCGGGGGCAAACTCGAGTCCGGCATGAACCTGATCAAAGGGAATCAGATTTCCAAGGCCGATGCC
>CAZJPV010000069.1:0-9300 GCA_964547985.1 uncultured Syntrophaceae bacterium | reverse complement strand
GAAAAGCGCCTTTTTTACTACCCGGAGAATTTACACAAGATTTTTTACACTACCCCGTTTCCAGCAGAGCATCTGCCAACAGCGAACCCGGGGATATCTGATACTTACGAATCGGCTCATTTAGTTCAAAAGAGCCTGCTTATGATGATTGGCATGTTGTATATTTGTTGCCAGATGAGCAGGCCCCCGGAGTGGTTCCGCTCTTGCAGCAGTTAGTAACAGTCACAGTATTTCCCACAGTACAATTTAATTTAGCCCCGTTGCCAGTCATGCAAGGATTATTAGCAGTGTTCTTATCTCCGTTTTTGCAGCTCGGTGAATAATTTGAACACGTGGCACAGCCCCCAGTCATGCAGGATCCACCCCACGTGCTTCCTGTATTACAATCTCCATGAGCAAGATTATCCTGAGTACTGAGACTGAAGAGTATGGGTTTTTCGTACATGATTAATTCTTCTCATAAGCCGTAAACATGCTAAATACCTTCAGGCGGCGTAAAGACAATCACATCCCCCCGCCCGTGCAGGAGCGTATCCGTAGTTGGAACCGGCGTCGAGCAGGACCAGTTGCGGCCTATCGTAGGCTATTTCCTTCATGCGATGCTCCCTGCCGCATTTTGGCAGGGTTCCCTCTTGCCCTTGAATCCGATAACCTGTGCCTCTTCATCGAGTCCAACCATGACATCTTCCATCGCCTCCCAGAATTTCCCCGTGAGGTTCGTGCGCAGAATGAAGGTCGGTATTGCCGTCACGAGGTCACAGGCGTTGATGAAGAGCTTCTCCCTCAGGAACTTTCTCTCTTCCAAATCGACACACCACCAGCTCATCGCTGCCTTTTCCACGGCCCGGTGGCATAACCGGATGGCCGCCTTCCCCTGCCCGATTGGAGATATTTCGACCCGATCCGCCTGCTCCAGGAGAAAGACGGCCTTCAGGGGCACAGATCTCTGCACATCCCAGGACTTTTTCAGTTTGCGTTCGTAATAGTCGCTCCAGGTGGGAAAGGGATGGGCTAAATAGCTGCCCTGGTGGTCCCTGACAACTATGGCCTCCTCGTCACCGAGCACCTTCCACGGGGACGGCAGCCTGCGGCAGGAGGTTGATTTCCCCGTCTGGCTCTTCGCCGCTATGATGATTCCCTTGCCATTCCATTCCACGAGGGCGGCGTGAACGGTCATGCCGCCGGATTGAAAAACCTTCCTGTAAACAGGGAAGAGGCAGAGGTATATATGATCAAGCTCCCTTTTATTCTTCGTATCACGGAAGGTCTCAAAAACCACGTCTTCTCTCTCCTCATGGAACCAGGCCCGCAGCGCCCCGCAGTCCCGACTCCGCCAGCCCCCGCGGGGAAGGCCCTCCCGCATGTACCCGTCAAGCCGGCCGATGGGAGCGCCCCTGCTTTTTTTGTACCTGCCGCCCCCCGTCACAATCAGCCGCGGGGAGCTTCCGACCACCTTACTTTCCAGCTCCATCATGGAGGCGATTCTCTCGACGAGGGTCATCTCTTCCTCTGTCGCCATGAAGTTCCAGTTATGCCCCCCGGCGATTCTCATGGAGTATGTTTTAATTGATTCGCTCAAATTCTTTTCCCTGTTTCCATCAAATGCAAATTTCACAAAACGTCAAAATGAATAGCCGGCATCGAGCGAAATGAACATTTTTTTGTGGTAGTTTTTTTGTTCAATGTGATTTCTCTATTCCGGGCTAGCCCACTACCTACCACTGCCGGGGTTGCATTTCCACGTCGCGCTTGAGCCACTAGTACAGCCTTTTATTGATGTGGCACTGCTTCCAGTAGATGTGCAGTCCTTAGCCGAGGTTCCCTCTTGGCAGTTCCAGATATTGACACGTGTCCCTGTACTACACCGACCTTGTCTAGCATATTGGCCGCTTAGACACTGACCGCCGAGGTCGCTGCCGACCCCTATCCCCGCGCCGCACGTATTCGCGCCACCGCCCTGGCAGTAGGCGCTTGCACAGTCGCAACCGGCATCAAGAAGAACGAGTTTCGGTCTGTCGTAGGTTCTTTCTTTCATGCCTTTTCACTCAAAACCCCATCATTCCCCGTCAACCACTCATACTTTGACGGAACTTCCGGTGCCGCAGCTTCCGCCTCTCGCCCTATCGCCCGTAGTACAGCCCATGGTTGCTTTTTGACCCTCGGAGGTACAGAACCCCACTGCCTGGTTGCCCTTCTGACAGTTCTGGGTGTTTTCACCTGTCCCGGTGGCACAGGTTCTCGCGTACTGGCCTCCGAGACACTGCCCGCCAAGGCCGCTCTTGACCCCTATGCCCGTATCGCAGGTGTTCGAACCCCCCGTCCCGCAGTAGCCGCTTGCGTAGTCACAACCGCTATCGAGCGGGATGAGCAATGGCCTGCCGTATTTTCTTTCTCTTTCTTTCTCTCTCTCTCTCTCTCTCTCATTACGGACATCCAGAGCTTCCTTTGCGGGATTCCGTTCTATCCGATACACCCCCGTTACCCATCGGGAGAGAATTCTCGTCCACGAACAATAGATAGGGCCGCCATATCGTCCACGATTTCTGTCCCGAGGTAAGTCTTCCCGCCAGCCGGTTTCCGACCATGAGCTGAAGCTCCGCTCCCTCGGGGCGGTTCACGGTGATGACCCTTCTGAGAAAAAGGCTATGCAGGTGCCGTTTCGCAAAACTTGACTGCGCAAGCCGGTGATAGGTGCCTCGGAAAAGATTCGTAAACGTCTTATCCACCCTCCGAAGCATGCGGACGGCCAACTCCTGCAATCTCCCCGCAACACCCCCGGCGATTGCGATTTCCCTTCCGTTTCTCCTAAGTGACACCACCTGTCCGATGATCTCATGGTGTTTCAAATCCCAGGGATCGACGGAGCCGTTGTTGTCGCCCCGGGTCCGGATGCCCTCCGGCCCGACGGAGATCACGCGATGAATGATCTTCCGCTCGCCATCCGGTGGGATGAAAACGATCACATCCCCCCGCCGCACGTTTCCATCACATGGCACAAGAGTAAGGGCGTCGCCGTCCCGGAAGATCGGGTTCATGCTCGAGCCCACGTAGGTTATGGCTTCTGAGAATTTGTTCATCTCGCTCATACGGCCTCGACCAGGCTTTTTCCCCCGAGCACTTCTTCCATTTTCTCCCAGAACCGGCCGTCGAGGCTGACCCTCAGGATATAAGCAGGAATGGTTTTCGCCAGCTCGCAGGCGTTTTCCAGGACCCTTTCATGAACACGTCTCCTCTCTTCCGGGGAATAGCGTGCCGTAATTGAGTAAAGAGATTCACCTGCCGATCGGACCATGTAGACGACCGCTTTGGCCTTTTCCAGAGGGATCGCCTGATCTCCCTCAGCCTGTTCAATGAAAAGCACGGCTGAGAGTGGAACGCATTTTTCAACATTCCATGTCGAGGTGGATTTTCCCCACGCATATTCGCTCCATGTCGGAAAAGGGTGTACCAGGTATTTCCCTTTACTATCCTTTATGACAATTGCTTTATCATCACACAAAGCCCTCCACGGAGCGGGAATACGCCGTGCGCAAGTCGATTTCCCAGTCCCACTGGGTGCCGCTAATATTACTCCCCGCCCCGTGTGCTCAACGACTGCCGCGTGAAACGGAATCCCGTCTTTCAAACAAACCTGGACGAATATTTCCGAAACGGTGTAGGACATCTTTAGGATCTCGAGTTCGTGGATGCCTATTTCTCCCAGGTCAAAAATCATCTCCGGACGACCTTCAATCGTCCACAGGTTAAATACAGCTTGTGATTTCACTTTTATGGACCAATGATCGAAAATGTCATTATCATCTGTCATCTCTTGGCCAGGAGGCACGATCATACCTTTTAATGTCTCTTTCCCGAATTCATTTCCGCAGAAAATTATCTTCGGATATGTCGCCGAGTTAGCTTTTTCTAATTTCATAATCCTGGCCAGTTCATCCAGCCACGGTCTGGCCTTCTCTGTCGCAGCAAGCCTCCAGCCGAGGCCGGCCGTTAATTGAAGGAGGTATTCTTCTCCGCGACACAATGTATCACTGACAATTTCACTCAAGTTGAATCTCCTCGATAAGAAAATCCTGCATCCACTATGAGACATCTAACAATTATAAATCGGCTTGTTAAGTATAATAAACATTTTATGTAGACATAATTTAAATGTGTTAATATTAACAAGATGACTGATAATTCGTGCCGGCGCTGCATTGACCCGCCTTGTTTCCGCTTGCGCAGCATTGGCAATTGTCGACACCCACTCCGTTAGTGCAATTGTAAATGGCCGTATATCCAGTTTTACATGAACGTCCCAGTGCACCATGTTTTGGAGCTGTCCCGATTTCGCATATATCTGTAAGGTTATAAGTTGAACATTTAACATTTGTTCCGCTGGGCTCGCATACTCCATCACCGCTAGCAAAATCGCCATGATTGCTCAGGCTGAAGAGTATGGGTTTTTCGTATCTAACAATTTCCGTCATAATCTGGAGGCTTTACAGATATTATCTGGTGGAACAAAGATGTTGACATCCTCCCGCCTTACACGCCTGGCCTTGCCTCTTCCTGTTTGATCCTTCGTCTACCCTCCATACGGCTGTCGGGGAAGAGCCCTTTCTTTTTTGCCGCCTCGCAGTACCAGTAACCTGCCCAGAGATTCTTTGAGCTGTAATAGTTCTGGGCTACACAACTCCCCAGGCAGATGCCCTTCATGACGCAGTCGCCGCAGATGCCCTCAAAGCGGTGAGGCAAGCCCTCACGGAGTTCCTTCAGGACGGGATTGCTTTCCCAGACGTCAATAAGCCGGTCTTTCGCGGCATGTCCGAAGACAAGCTCGGGCACCGTCTCGCCGATCCCGCAAAGCGCGTAGGAACCGTTACCCAGAACACCCAGTATCCCTAAAACACCGCACACGCCGCAGCCGTCCCCGTTCTCGCCGAACATCTTGCCCATGGGGCGGAAAGCAGCGGGGTGACTGTAGTAAAGTCGAATGCTCGCTCTCGCTGAAAGTTCGTTTTCCACCCACCGGCCGATTTCAATCAGTTCCTCTATGGTCAGCGTCTCCCCCGTTTCATGCATCTTCTTGCCGCGGGCCGTGGGCTGAACGATGTTGAACTTGACAGAGTTTGCCTCCAGCCTTTCGGCAAGATGGACCACGTCTTCCATCTGCTTGTAGTTCCGGCGCATGATCGTCATGATAATCTGGGGGTGAATGCCCGCATCGACGAGGTTTCGTACACCGTCGATTGACTGCTGGAAGCAGCCCGCGACTCCCCTTACCCACTGGTGCGTCTCCGCGTCTGCTCCGTCGATGCTCACGGAGACGAAGGGATTCATGCAGGTCGCGATCTGACGCGCGAGCTCGGATGTGCAGAGGACACCGTTTGTTTCTATGGTCAGTCGGAGCTCTTCTTTTTTGATGTGATCGAGAAGCTCAGCGATTTGCGGATGGAGGAGCGGCTCACCGCCTGTCAGCTTTAGGGAATTGAGCCCCATGGGTTTTGCCTGTTCGATGATCGATTTGAAAAGCCCGACATCGAGTGACGGATACACCCGCTCGCCGTTCTGGAACTTGGGTTGAATCCAACAGTGCCTGCAGCAGAGATTACAACCTTCGGTCAGATAGAAATAGATGCGGCCGAGGGGATAATTAAGAGCGCTTCGCTCGATGAGTGCTGCGTTCGAAGAGCACTCAGCTTGAGGAGCACTGCGTTCAAGGAGCGCTTCGCTTGAGGAGCGCCCTGCATCAGGAGTGTTGCGCTCGAGGTTCGTTTCGACTGCAGGGAAATCTTTCCGCTCACTTTGGTTCATGTTCTGCTCCTTAAGGATTTAATCAATCCATGTAATTTCCGATCAATTATTTCAGCCCGTACTTTTATTTCTGACGACTCATTCTCTTTGATAAATTTTCGTCGCCGGAATATCTGCGTTAAGGTCATGACCTCAAAAAGTGATCCTTCAGCAACCCTCAAGCCTCGCGCTCTTCAAGGGAAACGTGTTCCCGCTCCTTAAGACTGTCGCTCCTGCATGCCGTGCATCCACAACCGGCTTCACTTTCAAGGATCAGAAGCCTCTCATCCGGGAGTCTACCCCCCTCTTCCAAAAATCTTTTCAGGCAGTCACCCGTACTCGGATGATAAACATCACCAACAAAGGTGTATGAAAGTGCCGGACAACTCCCCGTGCAGAAGTTGATGTATTCGCAGTCCCTGCAGAATTCGAAATTGCTCAGGGGAATTTTGCAACGTTCCCTCAATCTTCTAAGCTCCGGGTGATTCTGCCAGACTTGTTTGAGATCATCTTTATTTATCCGGCCCAGTTCGAGGTGAGGCATCTGGCAGCAGGGAACCATGGCCCCATCGGCCCGGACACCCATCTGGCTCCACATACCACCGCACCCCGTGAGGAAGCCCTGCCCGAAGGGTTCCGCTTCTTCACCCCGGCTTGCTTTTACCATCGCGATCCACGCTTTTGCCTCGGCGAGTGGTCCTGCGGTGGCGCCGATCCGTCCGTTATACTGCGCGACCAGCCTCAGCATGGTCTCCATGGCGATGGACCGCTCCTTTGGCGTCAACTGGGTCTGCTCTGCATTCTTCCGGCAAAGGCCCATATGGGAGGCTGAATTTGTTGAGAAGCCGGGAAGCCCGATATCCTCCAGGAGAAGTTTCGATACGGCCTCGAGGTCGTGGAGGTTTTTTCGATGAATCGTGACGCGCACGGTTACTGGAAGGTTGAACTTCTGCAGGGATCGGATTCCGTTTATCGCCTTTACAAAACTCCCCTTCCCCCTGCATACATCGTGGGTAATCGGCATGGAACCGTCGATGGAGACCTGCACGCTCTCGCAGCGCCCCGTTGAGGCCAGAAAGGCGGCCATTTCGTCGGTGATCAACGTCCCGTTGCTCAGGATGCCGAAGCGCATACGGTTCCTGACAATGCCCTCGATGAGTTCCTTCAAATCTTCACGTATGAATGCCTCCCCACCCGATAAGGTCACATTCGTCACCGCGCAGCGGTTCAGTTCCTCGAAGAACTTAAGCCACTCTTCTTTCGGCAGATCTTGACCCACGTCACCATCACTCTCGAAGTGGCTGCAGTAGGTGCACCGGAGGTTGCACCGGTTGGTTATTTCCAGATCCACGGATTTGGGGGTTTTCATCAGACGCATGACGCGATCTCCTTAACAAGAGAGTCGATGTTGCCCAAGGCAACTATGGATAAATGGAATACTGGAATACTGGAATGATGGTCAAAATTCATCTTTCCAATCCTCTTTCTTCAGTTTCGTTTGAAGTGACGATATGAGCTTCAAGAGAGCATTCTCAACCCTGTAGTGAAGATCCTCTAATTGCTCATATTCATCGTCACTGATTTGACCTGCCTGTTTGCAACTGTCGTAGCATGAATGAAACTCTCCACATGAAGCGAGGGCAATATTTAGAAAATTCAGATACTCCCTCAAGCTCCTTCGACAGTATCCTTCAGCAATGTTTCTCGATATGCTATGGGCCGCATCGATACTATTCGCAGCCACTTTTGTGAACTTATATGGAAATTTGTCAAAAATCTTGCTTGCTAAAATATAGAGGGAAACTGAGTCTTGCCAGACCCGAAGTTTCTTAAATCCCCTGTTGACGTTTTTTCTCTCCATTATTAAAGCGTGTTTCCCACTATTCCATTATTCCAACATTCCATTATTCCAACTTGATCCCTACCCTGTGACCTCGAAGCCGACGAGGCCCTGCTTTTCGAGGTCTGTGACGAATTCGTGGACATGGTCTTTCACCTCTTCAGGCACATCCTCAGCATTTGTTCGGAGCTCCGCCGAAATATCCTCGAGCGAATGCTCGCCGTCGAGGAGTTTCCAGACGAAGACCCCTGTCGGATTGAGACCGAAGGCGTTTCCCGTGTCGGGATCGAAGAGGATGGCCCAGTCGTCAAATTCCTCACGGAGAACGATGAGCGGGTTCGCTACCGGCTTGTCTTTCATATCCATTTCTCCTTCCTGCTTAACTTTTGTAATATATTTAATGATTCCAGACAGATAAAGAATTTCCAAGCTATAGCATGCCGCACCCAAACCAAGACGCACTCGATCAGGAAAATGGGTGTGCAAAAAACATACCCTGATAAAATCATCGGAAATTATTGATACATCCGAGTTGTGAACAACCGACAAGGAAGCTCTTTTTGTCTATTCTCTTCGTATTCTTTAGCCTGGATACTGTTTCAGATTTGAGGACGTGAGGGACCCTGGACTTCGAGCACACAGAACCGAAGGTAAAACGCGCGTAAGGGCCGTCAGAACCCTGTTTTGGGTTGCGCTAATGCCGGTAAATAGGGTATGTCACATAGGGCCTTTCGATAACCGGAAAGAGTTAAAAATGGAAAAGTTTGACGCGATCATCGTGGGGGCCGGGCTCGCGGGCCTTGGATGCGCCTGGACCCTTGCCGGGCAGGGAATGGAAGTTCTGGTCCTGGAGCGGGGAGACTATCCCGGCGCCAAGAATCTCTCGGGTGGCCGCCTCTATGTGAACCCTGTCCGTAATCTATTCCCCGGTTTGTGGGAGCAGGCACCACTCGAGCGCTTCATCACTCATGAAGGGGTCACAGTGATGGCAAAGGAGCGCTCGCTTACCACGGACTATGCCGGTGACGAGCTTCGGGCCGAGCCCCATCAGAGTTTCAGCATTCTTCGCTCGAGATTTGACCGTTGGATGGCTGAGCGTCTCGAGGAAAAGGGTGTCATGCTCCTACCCAAGACCCGCGTCGATGAAGTTATCAAGGAAAACGGTAAAGTTTCAGGCGTTATGGCGGGCGGCGACGACCTCCGCGCCGACCTGGTCATCGCCTGCGACGGCGTCCTTTCACTTCTCGCCGAAAAAGCGGGGCTTCATCCGCCGGGAAAACCGGAAGATTTCGCTGTCGGCATCAAGGAGATCATCGCCCTCGATGCCAATGTGATCAACGACCGCTTCAGCCTGGATGGAAATGAAGGCACGGCGCGACTTTATATCGGTGAGGTCACAAAAGGTCTTTTCGGCGGCGGCTTTCTTTACACCAACAGGGAAAGCATAAGCCTCGGGCTTGTCATTGGCCTCCATGACTTCATCGAAAAGGGCGGCACTTCGGAGGTCCCTGCCATACTCGACGCATTCAAGTCACGACCGGAGATTGCCCCCCTTGTCAAAAGCGGAAACACCCTGGAATACGGCGCCCACATGATCCCCGAAGGAGGATACAAAGGTTTGAGCCCGCTCTTCGGCGATGGCATTCTGGTGGCGGGCGACGCCGCGGGATTTGCACTCAACATGG
>CAZJPV010000068.1:7065-9361 GCA_964547985.1 uncultured Syntrophaceae bacterium | reverse complement strand
TCACCCGCCCGTGTTGTCGAGAAGAAAGCGAAGGAGCGGAAGACGACCAACCTGCCCGATGCCCGCGTGGTCGTCTGTGCCGGCCGGGGGTTCGACAAGAAGGAGGATATGGCCCTGGTCACGCAACTCGCCCAAGCGCTCGGCGGCGAGGTCGGCTGCACAAGGCCCATCTCCGAAGAACTTCACTGGCTTCCCGAGGAACTCTGCATCGGCCTTTCCGGCATCTCGGTGAAGCCCGAACTCTACATCGGTCTCGGGGTCTCCGGCCAGATCCAGCACATGACAGGTATCCGCGGCGCCAAGGTCATCGCCACCGTCAACAAGGACGAAAACGCGCCCATCTTCGGCGCCGCTGACCTTGGCATCGTGGGCGACCTCTATGATGTGGTACCGAAGCTCATCGAGGAATTGAAGAAGACTTCATGACAAGAAGGCAACCTATCAAGGATGTCGATGAACTTCTCCAGGTCATCTGCGGCAACGAGGAGATCGCCCGGAAGTTCTTCGAGATCGAAACGAGCATCCTCACCATCCGCCTGTTCAAGGATTTCCTTCAAAGACTCCTCCGGGAAATCCGGGAAAAATTCGAAATTCCCTACGTCTGGCTCGCCCTGATCGAGGGAAGCGAGCCGCTCAAGCTCCTCGACACCATCGAGGCCCCCCAGAGCGTTCGCAAGAACGTCCGGGCCATCACGAAGGACACCCTTGCGCGCCTGACGGACCACCAGCGCTCACCCGTTCTGGTCAACGACAATCTCAAGGATTACGAGCAGATTCTCCCCGAGCAGGGCCGGAAAAAAATAAGATCCCTCGCCATTGCTCCGCTCACCCTGGATCGGGAGGTCATCGGAAGCCTCAACCTGGCCGATTCGTCAGACCAGCGCTACGCCCCGGGGATGGAGACGACCCTGCTGGAACAGCTTGCCGTGAAGGTGTCCATCTGCCTCGCCAACGTCATGGCCCAGGAGAAACTCCGGATGCTTGCCTTCCAGGATGCCCTCACGGGGCTTCTGAATCGCCGCGTCCTCGAGGAGTCGCTGAAGCGGGAGTTCAGCCGCGCCGGCCGCTATGGGACGCCCCTCTCTGTCGTTTTCCTGGACCTAGACAACTTCAAGGAACTCAACGACCGCTACGGCCATGATTTCGGCGACGAAGCCCTGAAATATGTGGCTGTGCATCTTATGGTCATGAGCCGGGAGAGCGACGTCGTGGCGAGATTCGCGGGGGATGAATTCGTCGTCATCCTTCCCAACACCGAAGGCGATGACGCCTTCCGTTTCGCCGACCGCATCCAGACTTTCTTCCTCACCAACCCGATGCGCCGCGGTGACACCAGTATGACCCTGTCGCTCAGCTGCGGTGTGGCGACGAACAAAGACCGAAACGTGGGTGACGCGGCCGCACTTCTCAGGAAAGCCGATGAAATGCTCGGCATGAGTAAAAGGATCAAAAAGGGAAAGGTCAGGTAATAGAAAACCCCCGCGCTTTATTGACCGGAGCGCGGGGGTTTTGCGTGGCGTGATTAATTCTTCTTCTCAGCAGCGGCGTATCCGTTCGCCAGCGACTTGTTGACGTGGACCACTCCCTTGTTCAGGTTCTTGAAAGGATAATCATCGGTGATGGCGGGCAATTTATCGGCATCGGCCTGGTTCCTGAGCACGGTTCCCGCCGGCACGTATCTCCCATCAGAAACATTTACGAACATCAGGATACAACCCGGCTCAATCACACAGTTCCTGCCAATCCGCGACCGGAAAACAAGAACCTGCATCCCCACAAAGGTATCATCCTGCACGACGGCCGGTCCATGGATCTGGACCTGGTGGGCAAGCGATACGCGGCTTCCCACATAGACGGCGTATTTCTTCCCTCCGACCTCGACGAGATTTTTTTCCACGGGCTTCCCGTGCTCCTCCGTCTCAAGGCCGTGGATGACGACACCGTCCTGCACGTTGGTATCATCCCCTACGAAAAGGGGCTGGCCCTCATCCCCCCGGACGGCAGCGAAGGGCGCGACGAAGACGTTCTTTCCGATAATCACGTTCCCGATGACGACCCCCAAGGGGTGCACGTAAGCCGTGGGGTCGATAACCGGCTCACACGCCTTTGAGCTGAAATCCGTTAAGACGCTTTTTCCTATCATCACAAGCCTCCTGCAGGCCGAAGGCCTGCACCAATTTTGAGTTTTGAATTTTGAGTTTTGAGTTAAGATTAATGCAATTTTGAATTTTGAATTTTTATACTGTTCTATCTTGTATGTAAGGTCCTGCTAAAAAGTAGCCTGTCCCCTTTTTTT
>CAZJPV010000068.1:0-6965 GCA_964547985.1 uncultured Syntrophaceae bacterium | reverse complement strand
AAAGTAGCCTGTCCCCTTTTTTTCTTCTCGAGGGCAAGGAGTTTTTCCCAGACGGCGTCGACCTGCTTCTGAAGCTCCTCCAGGGTGCCGTTGTTCTCTATGATGAGATCGGCAAAGCGCCTCTTTTCATCCATCGGCATCTGTGCGGCAAGCCTTCCGCGGGCTTCGCCCGTGGCATAGCCGTCCCTTTTTCTGAGACGTTTGATCTGGATCTCGGGACCGGCGTGGACCAGGAGAACCACGTCAACCTTTTTCTGCCAGCCCACCTCGATGAGAAGAGGAACGTCGGAGAGGACGATGGCCCCGGGGTTCTGCTTTTCGATCTCCGCAAGCCGCCTCTTCCACCCCTCAAGCACGACGGGATGAACGATGGCGTTCAGGTCTTGCAGTCTCCCGGGATTCTTAAAGACGATGTCACCCAGCTTTTTCCGGTCGATCTTCCCGTCGTCGGCTAAGACCTCGCGACCGAAACCCGCAATAATGGCCTCGTACGAAGGGCCGCCGGGCTCATAGGCCAGGTGGGCAAGCCGGTCGTGGTCGACGACGAAGGCGCCCTTCTCCATGAGCATCCTTACAACCGTGGATTTTCCGCTTGCGATCCCACCTGTCAGACCCACGTTCAGCATCGCCGTGCTTCTACCACAGCAGGGGGGTTCCATCAACCGAAATGTCCCCTTCTTTCTTGCTGATTTTCTTGAGAGAAACGGCCTGACGGCCAATGGTACTTTTCCTGCATTGATACCCTCCAGAAGAGGGAAAAACTGTGAATTACAGAGGAATTTCAAGGCTCTTAACGCGCCCGGCCCCCTTGCCTGAACAATTAGCATCGTTCTTGCATACTTGGCTTAAGTGCAGACCCTTACGGCGAGGTGCGTGTATTGATTCGCGTAGATAAATTAAGGAAATCATACGGACATATCGTTGCCGTCAACGACATCTCCTTCCAGGTGAACAAGGGAGACATTCTGGGGTTCATCGGCCCCAACGGGGCCGGGAAGACGACGACGCTCCGGATGCTCGCCTGCTTCATCGCGCCGGACGACGGCACAGCCAAAATAAACAACTATGACATCCGGGAACAGTCTCTCCAGGTGCGCCGGTCCATCGGGTATTTCATGGAGCGGGCGCCACTTTACGGTGAAATGACAGTTCAGTCCTTCCTCCACTTCATCTGCGAGGTAAAGGGCGTGGATCGCGGCAACCGCAGGAACGAGGCCATCCGCGTGGCGGGGATGTGCGATCTCCTCGAGGTTTTTTACCAGAGGATCGACACCCTCTCGACAGGATTCCAGCGAAGGGTCTGCCTCGCACAGACCCTGGTGGCCGACCCCCCGGTCCTGATCCTGGACGAACCGCTGATCGGGCTGGATCCGAACCAGAAAATGGAGATCCGGGAACTGATCATCAAGATGTCTGCAGACAAATCCATCATCATCTCCACGCACATGCTGGAAGAACTCGAGGCGATCTGCAACCGCGCGCTCATGGTGCACAGGGGATCCATCTTGAGCGACTCTACACCTGAAGACTTCAGGGAGAAGGGCCACGGCAAGATCGATACCTTCTTCAGACATGCCACAGGAGAATAGGGCGATGCCTGTCTTTTTCGCCATCTTCAAACGCGAGTTAAAAAGTTACTTCACCACACCCGTGGCTTACGTCTACCTCGTGGTGTTTCTGCTCCTGAGCAGCTTCCTGACCATCAAGGGCCGCTTTTTTGAGGCCCGCCAGGCAGACCTGCAGCCTTTTTTCTCGATCCTGCCGATCCTTTTCATCTTTTTCATCCCCGCGGTGGGCATGCGCGTCTTCGCAGAGGAGAAAAAATCAGGGACGATTGAACTCCTCTTCACCCTGCCTGTCACAATTAAAGACGCCGTCATCGGAAAGTTTCTGGCCGCCTGGGGATTTCTCCTTATCGCGCTTATCATGACCCTGCCGCTTCCCATCGTGGTCAGCCTGCTCGGAAAACCCGACCCGTGGGTTATCGCGACGGGATACCTGGGCGCCATTCTGCTCTCGGGCTGCTACCTGGCCATCAGCATTTTCTGTTCGGCCATGACCCGGGGCCAGATCGAAAGTTTCATCCTCTCTGTGCTGATCTGCGGGTTCTTCGCCTCTACCGATCAGCCCGCTTTCCTGAGCACGCTCGCGTCCTTTTTGCCCTCCTTCATGGTTGAGGCCGTCGCGAACCTGAGTTTCATCGGTCACTTCGACTCGATCAAAAGAGGCGTTTTCGAATTCAACGATCTCGCCTACTATGCCTTTATCATGACGGGGTGGCTCTTATGCGCGATGGTCATCCTCGACGTCAGGAAGGAGCCGGCATGAGAGCGACCCTGAAAGCAACCCTGGCCATCCTTCTGATCGGTGTCATCACCTTCTGCGCGATCACGATCTCGGGGATCCTCAGCCGTCCGCTTCGCGTGGACGTGACCGAAAACAGGCTTTACACGCTCTCCGAGGGCACCCGGAACATCATCAGCGGGATATCGGAACCGGTCACCCTGAAACTCTTCTACTCGAAGACAGCCGCTCTCAAGGGACCCGAATCGATGCGGCTCTACAACAACTACTACGTCTACGTCCGGGATCTCCTGAAAGAGTATGCCAAGCTGTCGGGCGGAAAGATCCGCCTGGAATTCGTTGATCCGAGACCGGACTCCGAGGCCGCGGCCGAAGCCGTTCGCTACGGGCTGCCGAGTGAGCCCGTCACAAACGAGGAGCGCTTCTTCTTCGGCATGGTGCTCCTGACAGAATTCGGCCAGGAAAAAACAGTCCCCTTTTTCACCCTGGACCGCCAGGGGCTTCTCGAATACGACATCAGCAGAGCGATCTTCAACGCCACGCAGCGAAACCGCAAGAGGATCGGTGTTCTCTCCTCCCTCGATCTTTTCGGAAGCACCGCCTCGCCCTACATGACAAAGATGCTCAAGATGCAGGGAAAGCAGACCCCCGCGGCCTGGAACCTCATCGGGCAACTGAAACAGGACTACCATCTCGTTCCGCTGCGTTCTGACGTCGACAAGATCGAAGATGTCGATGCCCTTCTCATCGTGCATCCAGAAAACCTTCACGAGCGGACGCTGTACGCCATCGATCAATACGTCATGAAGAGCGGAAAACTGATCGTTTTTGTCGACCCCTATTTCACCGCCGACGCCATGCCCGGGGAGGGCGCTCAAAGAGCCGCATCCCCGGGTGGACAGGCCGCCGACTTCAACCGGCTGCTCGGGGCCTGGGGATTGGAGATGACCCCGGACGTCGTGGTCGCCGATCCGAACCTCGGGAGTACGATCCAGATGTCTGAGGGGGAGCGAAACCGAAAACTCATCACGATGCTCAGCCTTTCCAGCTCTGCCTTGAACCGGGACGAACCGATCACGGCCAAGCTTGACGATGTCAAGATGCTCAACGCGGGCCACCTGAAGGTGCGGGAGGTTAGAAACGTCAGGGCCCGGACGCTTCTGGTCACAACGGAATCGGCAAATGTTTTAAAAACAGAGGGGCTGGACCTGCAGCAGCCGGATCCGGAAGCCATCATGCAGAAATTCAAGAGCGGCAGAGAGCCGCTTATCCTCGGGACGAAACTCACAGGCCGCTTCGACACCGCTTTTGCCAGGAATTCCAGCGGGGAAAACACACCGTCGAATCCGGGAACCGAAAAGCCGGGTAAACCGGAGACGGCCGTCAGGGGACTGATCAAGTCAAGAGAGATGACGACCATCGTCGTTTACAGCGACGTGGACATGGTGAGCAACCTCTTCCTGGACAGCGAAAGCCCATCGGTGACGGGCCTGGCCGGGGGTAACAACAATCTGCTTCTGAACACGACGGAGGAACTCCTCGGCACAGGCACGCTGGCGGGTGTTCGGACGCGGGGGGAGTATATCCGGCCCTTCAGGGTCATCGACAATATCGAGGCAAAATTCGACGCGGCAAACAGCCACAAGATCTGGCTCCTGAAGTCCGACATCGCGAACGCTCAAAAGCAGCTTGCCCTGCTGGAAAGGAAATCGGCTGACCAGCAGGTGCCGCTCCTGAAAAACGAGGCCCTCAACAGGAAAAAGGAGATCGAAAGCAGGATCGCCAAGCAGAGACGGGAGCTCTGGGATCTCAACGAGGACAAACGGCAGGAGGTCGACACCCTCATTTCCATGCTGAAGATATCTTACATGTTCTTCGCGCCTATCCTCGTCCTGATCACGGCAGGTGTCGTGTCTGCCTATCGCGCGATGAAGAAGAGAAACATGGTGTGGAGACCCCTATGATCAGGAACCGTCACCTCATCCTCCTGGGCACCGCGGCGGTAATCCTCTCCGCCCTCACGGTCTTCCTTGCCGCAACGGACCGCTGGAAGGGAACCGACTCCCCCGCGGCGGGAAAACACCTCCTCCAGGGATTCAACCCCGAAAAGGTGTACGGTATCCAGATCGTCTCGAGTCAATACGCGATACAGTTCAAACGCTTCGGCGAGAGTTTCGTCATCACGACCCGGTACGGCTACCCCGCCTCCAACGAGAAGATGAACGAACTCCTCGGCCTCCTCACCGATATCCAGTCCGTGGAAAAAGTGACATCCCAAAAGCAGAACCACGAGTCCCTGGGTGTCACCGTTGACCAGGGTGCCACGGTCATCCGGCTCTTTGATGAAGTCGACCGGAAAATGGCGGGGATCGTCATCGGGAAGAGGAGCGAAGGGGCCCCGGGTAACTATATCCGACTGGAGGACGATGACACGGTTTACATCAGCAGCAAGGTCATCCCCCCGATCAGCTTCGCCTACACCGACTACATCCAGAAAAATCTCTTCTCCGGCAACCACACCGAATACTCGAAGCTGTCCGTTTCCACGAACCCCGATAGCTACGCTATCGATATCCGGGACGGCGGCGGTATCCTGAGCAGCCTCCCCCGCGGTGCCCGGCAGGATGGTGAGCGCATCGGTGAAATCCTCGTTACATCCCTGGATTTGAAGATCAAGAATGTTTTCAAGAAGGAGGATTTTAAGGACCTTCGTTTCGACACGAAGTTACAGCTGACGAAAAGGGACCGAACAACTTACCAGCTCGACTTCGCCGAGAGGGGCGACAGGTGTTACATGAAAGCCGCGGCCGAATATTCGAAGCCGGCCGGTGAAATCATTATCTACAAGAACGAATCCCAGCATTCCCTCAAGACAAAAGAATCCCTTCTGCTCGCCCGGGACCGGGCGGTCGCCTTCAACAAGGCCCACGAAAAGTGGGTTTACGAGGTGGACCCGATCTATCGGAAGGTCCTCCTCACATCGCAAACAAAGCTCGTCAAAAAATAGGCCCCCTCACGCCTCCGGCCCACGCCCGCAGACGTCTTTGCCCCACCGGACCGTGAATCTTGCACAGCAGCGTCTGTTCCTGTTAATCCTCATGGGGAAAGGTGAGCTGCCCGCCGAAATAGGCAATCACAACGGTGAGGGCAAAGAGGGCAAAGGTCAGAAAGGCATAGGGGATCCGGCCGGGCCCGGCCGCTGACAGGATTTGCGGGTCCCGGATTCTCCAGGCAATGGCCGCGATAGAAGCGAAGAGGAGAACCCAGGAGAGGTTCTTTTTGATCGTGACGGGGCGCATCGGCTTCGAGCGGTAGTTCAGCCACCAGGTGTAATAGCCTGTGGCGATTGCCACGGGGCAAAAGAGAACGCCCGCGGCCAGGCAGTGCAGGGCCGTCGCCTCAAAGACCTCCGCGCCGGTGAGCAGGAACAAGCCGTCGAAGAGAAAAACGGCAAACATGAAGGCGATGGGGAAATGGACCATCATGGGATGGGGATGGCGCCTGAGGATGGGAAAGCGATGGAGGAGCTTCGACAAAAAAGACGGCATCGGCCCCTCGAGGGATTCCTTTTTTAGAGTTCCCACCTGGGGATACCGCTCGAAGACCTCGGGGCCGTGAGGCGCCGCGTGAATATCGCCGGAAAGATCCCGCCCGGCATGGTGCCTCTTCATGTGGAGACCGCTCTTCCACATCTTGCTTTCGCTGACGTCAAAGACCCTGCCGTCGTGGGCCAGGTATACCGGCCTGCCGTCCTGCCCGTTGAACTCCGACAGCGCCTTCCGGTCAAATTCCTTCAACGATAAATCCTTTCTGACCCCGCCATGCAGATCTCATCCCTTTTCATACCCACAGGCCTTCCACAACGGCAACCCAGAGACCAAGCCCGGTGGTGAGCACGGTCCATAGGATTGAAACGCGGTCATGGCGGCAAATTGTGGCTGCGAAAGCGTCAGATCATTTTAAAAAGGATTCTGTGAACTCCTTCCCGATTCTTTCGCCCTTTTCTTGATGCAGGGAAGATTGCCCGGAGCGGGCTATTTGATTCGCGTCACCAGGAAGGTCGCCGTGTCGAATCCCGCGACGGAGAGAAGCCTGATCTCAAAGAGGCCGCTTTCACCTACATCGAAATTCAGAAATTCACCGATGTTGAGGCGTTCGTCGCGGTTCGGAAGCCCGATGGCGCCGACCCTGACAAAAACGAAGTTGTGCCCCACGCTGAGCACGCTCAGGAGGACCGCGCCATCCCCGACTTTTTCCGTCGAATACTGCTTGATCGTAACCGTCTCGTTCGCGTATTTCATGGCCTTTCGACGCTCCCAGGAAAGGATAATCGCAACAGGCATCCGGAGAAGAGCTTCAATGGAAGTATCCCGGTGAAGAATCATGTTTCACGACAAAAAAGGAAGGATACCCCCCTGTATACCCTCCAGAAGAACATCTTGGCAAGCCTCGTGCGGATAATATCTATCTTTTTTGCAGAGATGGCAAGGCCAAAATTCCAGCCCGGCGGGCTGGAGACCGCCATATGAGGCAACCAGGGGGACGGGATTCCCCCGGGTACCCGGCATATGCCACGAATGCACGCATGAACGATCCAATGCCTTTTATCGTGATGGGGGGTAAATGTTTGGGGGAGGTATTGCTTTTTTGATAAAATGTAT
>CAZJPV010000067.1:0-9977 GCA_964547985.1 uncultured Syntrophaceae bacterium | reverse complement strand
TCACCATTGACCACTCTGCACTCTTCACTATCTTTTATGCTCACAACCCACAACTCACAACTACTTTGTTAGTATTTAACATAATGGAATGGCTCCGCGGCCCCGAGCGACTCATCATCGAGGGTCTTGAACTTGGCCTTCTTGATGAGCTGCTGGGCTTTTTCCATCTGATCCACATCAACGACGAATATAGCCGTTTTCCAGCTCTCCAGAACAAAACCGTAGGCGTTGTTGATATTGACATTTTCTTTGGCCAGAAGCTGTGTCAGCTTGTCAAGCCCACCGGGCTTGTCTTCGATGACAACGGCAATGACCTCCTTCATGGTGACCATGAGCCCATCGGCCGTGAGCGCCTTCTGCGCCCGCTTGGCGTCATCCACGATCATGTTGATGACGCCATAGCTATGCGACGTGGCGATGGTGGTGGCCCGGATGTTGATTTTTTCTTTTGACAGAACACGCGTAATCCGGGCCAGCTGGCCCGGCTTGTTCTCCGCAAAGACCGATAGCTGATGCACCGTCATATTGCACTCCTTTTTAATGGGCAAAGGGTTCAGGGTCTGTCTGGTCTGTTCGGTCTATCCGGTCTATCCAGTCTATTCGGGCTGTCTAAGTCTATCTAAGTCCATCCAGGTCTATCTGAGTCTTTCTCACAACGCACAACTGACAACTCACAACCCACCACTCGCCACTGCGGGCCATAGGCCCGCTACTCCTTGCGGTTATCTATAACCCTGACCGCCTTCCCTTCTGTCTTCGGCAGGCTTCCTGGCGCCACAAGATCAACCTTCGGGGTAATGAGGATGTCGCTCTTCAAGGCTTCGACGATTTTTTTCTGCAGGGCTTCGAGGTGGAAGAGATTGCCGTCAAAAAATTCCTTTTGCACCTCCGCCTTGACTGTCATCACGTCGTTGAATCCCTCCCGTTCCAGAATGATGACGTAATCTGTCCCCACACCGGGGATTTCCATGAGTTTCTTCTCGACCTGGATGGGAAAAATGTTGACGCCCTTGATGATGAGCATATCATCCGTCCTTCCCTTGATTCTGTCGATACGGCGATGGGTCCGGCCGCATTCGCAGGTCCCCGGGACAATCCGCGTGAGGTCCTTAGTCCGGTACCTTAATATGGGCATCCCCTCTCGTAGGAGGGTCGTCATGACCAGCTCCCCCTCCTCACCATCCGGCAACGGTTCGAGAGTGTCGGGGTTGATAATCTCCACGATGAAATTGTCTTCCCAGATGTGAAGGCCTGCCTGGTAGGGACACTCGAAGGCCACCCCGGGGCCGTTCATTTCAGAGAGGCCATAGGAGTTGTAGGCCTTGATCCCGTAGAATTCCTCGATCCGTTTCCTCGTTTTCTCCGAGTGAGGCTCCGCCCCGACAAAGGCAATTTTCAGTTTCGTATCCTTCTTCGGATCAAGACCCACCTCCTCGAAGACCGTGTAGAGATAGAGGGCGTAGCTGGGAATGATATGAATCACCGTGGTTTCGAAGTCGCGCATGAGCTGGATCTGGCGCTTGCTGTTTCCGGCGCCCGCGGGGATGACCAGGGCCCCGATTTTTTCGGCCCCGTAATGGAAGCCGAGTCCTCCCGTGAAGAGACCATAGGTCATCATGTTCTGGAAGACATCACCCTTGCGCACGCCCGTCATATACATGCAGCGGGCCACGAGGTTGGCCCATTCGCTGACGTCGTTTGCCGTGTGGAAGATGACCGTCGCCCTCCCCGTGGTGCCGGTGGATGAGTGCATCCGGACGAGTTCGTCCTTCGAAACAGCCAGGAACCCATAAGGCCAACTCGCACGAAGATCCTCCTTCGTCGTGAGGGGAATGTGTCTCACATCGTGAAGCGCGTTGAACTTCGCTGGATCAAATCCCTTTTCCCTGAAAACACTGACATAATGCGGGGATTTAGCGGCCCTCTGGAGCGTGCTTTTCAGACGTTCCAGCTGGACGGCCTCGAGCTTCTCCCTCGGCAGGGTTTCGATATCCTTTTCCCAGTACATGTAATACCCCCTCCTCACCTTTTGTGGAATTCTTACAATCGGGACGTGAATTTATCAAGTCAAATCTATAAAGGAAGGGCCCGGGAAGTTGACCCTTGCACCGAGGCAACTTCCGGGGTATTGGAATGTTGGAATGCTGGAATGATGGGTAATTTGAAAAAAGGGATTATCTCCTCCATGGAACGCAAGAACATCAATCGCGGTTTCAAAAACCTCCGGGTCTGGCAAGACGCAGTTTCACTTTACATGCTGGCAGCCACCGTATTTACTAAATTTCCTTATCCCTTCAAGAAAGTAGCATCAAACAGCATCGATGCCGCCCATAGCATATCCAGAAACATCGCGGAAGGATATTGCCGGAAGAGCCTGAAAGAGTATCTGAACTTTCTCAACATCGCACTGGCATCCTGCGGGGAATTTCATTCCTGTTACGAAAGCTGCCGAGCCGCAGGCCAGATCAATGATACGGATTACAAAAAGATAGAGGAGCTGCATTACAGGATCGAGAACTCCCTTGTCAGGCTCATCTCCTCTCTGAGGGCAAAAGCCAAAGAAGGCAGCTGGGACGACGACCTTTAATTTCCTTGATTTTAACCCCGAGACCCATTATTCCATTATTCCATTATTCCAATGTTCCATTATTCCATATCGATTACCGGGAGGTAATATGCAGAATTTCGTCTTTGAAAACCCGACCAGGGTCATCTTCGGGAAAGGCAGTATCGCAAGAATCGGCCAGGAGCTGAAGCGCTTCGGAAGCAAAGTTCTCATGGTCTACGGCTCGGGGAGCATCAGGAAAAACGGTGTCTACGACCAGGTGGCGGCCTCACTGAAAGAGGCTCAGATCCCTTGTGTTGAATTCGGGGGCGTCCGCTCCAACCCATTTCTTTCCAAGGTCCTGGAGGGAATCGAAGTCGCCAAAAAGGAGCAGGTGGATGTGATACTCGCCGTCGGCGGCGGGAGTGTCATTGACACGGCGAAGACCATTGCCTGCGGTGTGAAAGCCGACCACGACATCTGGGATTTCTTCACCTACAAGAAACCCATCCGGGGCGCACTGCCGGTCCTGACGATCCTCACCATTTCCGCGAGCGCCTCAGAAATGAACCCGGCGGCCGTCATCACGAAGGAAGACACCTGCCAGAAGTTCAGCATCCGCTCACCCTTCATCCAGCCGAAGGTCTCCATCATGGACCCCTGCGCACTTTCCACGCTGAGCGATGCCTACACGGCATACAGCGCCGCCGATACCGTCACCCACATGCTCGAAGGGTACTTCAACAACACGGAACCGGCAAGTAACCTCCAGGACCGCCTCGTGGAGAGCTTGATGCGCGCGCTCATGGAAGCGACGGAGGTCTGCCTCAAGGACCCGGCGGATTATAATGCCCGGGCGAACTTCATGTGGGCCGCCACGCTGGGTTTCAACGGGCTCACGACGGCGGGCATGGGGATCGTGGGGTATCCGGCCCACATGATCGAGCATTCCCTGAGCGCCATGTACGACGTCCCCCACGGGGCGGGACTGTCAATCGTGCTCCCCGCCTGGATGACCTGGGCGAGCCGAAAAAACCCGGCCAAGTTTGCGAGACTCGCAAGGGAAGTCTTCGGCGTGAAGATCAAGGACGACGTGAAGGCAGCGGCTCGCGGGATCTCGAAGCTCAAGTCGTGGTTCGTTTCCATCAAGACACCGGTGAAACTCAGGGAAGTCAACATCCCGAGGAAGGATATTAAGAAAATCGCGGAGAATGCCGTGGTGCTCGCCGAAACGTGGAAACTCTCGGGCTACACGAAGGAGATCATCGCCGACATTTTGAAGCTGTGCAGATAACCATTCCGGCTTCTTACATGCTGTGAGCATCGGATTCCAAAAAGGGGGCGGAACATCCAGACTGTTTAAAAATGTTCGGATGCGAGGCCCCCGACATCCTGAAACTCTGCCGCTAAGACCTGAATTATTTATGCGCTCACCACTCACAGCAGAGTACCAAAAAGGGGGCGCGGAGCATTCAGGCTGTTTAGAAACGGCTGGATGCCATTGGGAAAAGCAGGTAATCGGAGGAATTAAAAAATTCTCACCACTCACCACTCACCACTCACAACTGTCTCTAATGTCACGGGGATTATTCTTTCCGGCGGCAAAAGCGGCCGTCTCGGGGGCCTTAACAAGGCCTTCATCAAAGTCCGGGGGGAGCGTCTCATAGAAAAGACGCTCCGGATCTACCGGGACCTCTTTGAAGAGACGCTCATCGTAACCAACTCCCCCCTTGATTACCTCGAATTCGACGCCAAGATCGTGACCGACATCATCCCCGGAAAGGCATCCCTCGGGGGGATATACACCGGTCTTTTCTTTGCAGCCCATGAATATGCCTTTGTCACGGCCTGTGACATGCCTTTTCTAAACGCCCGATTCATCCGGTTCATGACGGAGAAAACGGGGGAACATGACATCATTGTCCCCCGCTCCGCCGATGGCCTCCAGCCCCTCCACGCCATCTATTCTCGCAATCTCCTGAAGCCCATCCGGAGGCTCATTGACACCGATCACCTTAAAATCACTGAGCTTTTCAAGAAACAGAAGGTGCTGGAAATTCCACGGGAAGAAAGCATTCCCTTCGATCCCGAAGAACGTCTTTTCATGAATATCAACACCCCGGAAGACCTCGAAAAACTCGCCGACAGGTGATCCCGTCCCATCCCAATTTTCAATTGACAAGTCGGGGGATTTTGGATACTTACTCGTCACTTTTGCGCCTGTTGACCGTGGCGCACGATTCCTTAATATCAGCCAAAAGGGGGGAATTAAATGAGCGACAATAAGCTTTTTGGGATGCCCGCGGAGAGCGGGCGATGGATCTTAGTTTTACTCGGCTTTATTATTAACCTCTGTCTCGGAAGCGTTTACGCCTACAGCGTATTCAGAAAACCTGTTCAGACCCTCCTGAACGCCAGCGCAACAGAGGCCGGCCTTCCCTTCATGGCCTTTCTCGCCTTTTTTGCCATCCTGGTTTTCTTCGGCGGCCAGATTATAGCGAAGCTCGGTCCGAGAAACCTGGGTATCCTCGGCGGTATCGTCGTCGGAATAGGCTGGATGCTCGCCAAATACTCCACAAGCATCAACATGCTCACAATCACTTACGGTTTGATCGGCGGGGGCGGCGTGGGTCTTGCCTACGGCGTGCCCCTTGCCTGCGTGGGCCGCTGGTTCCCCGACAAGCGGGGCCTCGCCCTGGGGTTGACACTCGCCGGTTTTGGCGGTTCACCCTTCATCTCGGCAAACGTGGCAGCCGCATTGATCAAGTCCGTCGGTCCCATGCAGACCTTCTTCCTCATGGGTGCGGCCTTCCTCGTCATCATCTGCCTGTGCTTCATTCCTTTCCGTTACCCGGAGGATGGCTGGAAACCCGCGGGATGGACGCCACCGGCAGCTGCCGCCGGAAAAGCGGCGGATTTCACCATGGCGGAAATGTCCAAGACTCCGACCTTCTGGGGGCTCTTCCTGTGTTACACCATCGGCTGCCTTGCCGGGCTCATGGCCATTGGTATTTCCAGCCCCGTGGGCCAGGAAATCATCAAGATTCCCGCCGCGACAGCCGCGACCCTCGTGGGTGTTTTCGCCATCTTCAACGGCGTCGGCAGGCCGCTCTTCGGCGTTCTCACGGACAAACTCACGGCACGGAACGCCGCCCTCATCTCCTTTGTCATCATCCTGGTCGCTTCTCTGGGCATGCTGACGGCAAAAGAGGGGGACATGATGATGTACGTGATCTGCTTCATCGGGTTCTGGTTGGTGCTCGGCGGCTGGCTGGCCATCGCGCCGACATCGACGACCATTTTCTTCGGCATCAGGAACTACGCGAGAAACTACGGTGTCGTCTTCTTCGCCTACGGTGTTGGGGCCATCCTGGGCGGCCTGATCTCCGGCGCGGCAAAGGACACTTTCGGCTCTTACGCTATCGCCTTCTACCCCACGGCGGGTCTTGCCGTCCTCGGCATGATCATCGCCTTCATGCTCATGAAACCGCCAAAAAAGGCATAGCGCATTCACTAACTGAAGAACGGTAAAACAAAAGCGCCGGTCTCATCGACCGGCGCTTCTTTTAAAAAAGGGGACAGGCTACTTTTTTAGTCCGGTGATTTTCTTAGGTCGCCCTCTTGGTCTGATTGTGGATTCGAGCCCCATTTTTACACTTATTGCCGACTGCCACTGCGATGAACCAAACGGCGCCTGCCGGTTGACGCTCTCCTTCACCTGTTCTAAATCCTTTGCTGACAACGGCTGATCGACATAAGCCGTCCAACGCTCGGGTAAAACCAGGGAGATTTCATCCGTGAGGATACGCGGCTTTTCACCTGTCCTTTCTCGGTGAGAGGACCATTTCCAATCCCTCGCTGACAATGTCAATCCGGCCCTGACGGGATTTCCCTCCACATATCTCATCACCACAAGCAGATGATTATCACCTTCAATGGGAAAACTCTTGAAACGGCCTTGCCACACATGACCGCTGCTTTCATAATGACGATGATAACGGCGCACATGGCTTGTCATCAGCCACTGCATCCATGCGCTCAATGAATTCCCCTCATCAGGAGATAGGACGAAGTGAAAGTGATTGGGCATCAGGCAATAGGCGACGAGCTTCACGGGATAGCGTTCTTTGGCCATGAGTACCAGATCAAGAAACGCACTGTAGTCGTACGCCTTGCGAAAGACCGCCTTTTTATCATTGCCGCGGTTGATGACGTGATAGCAAAAACCCTTGGTTAATCCTCTTGGTATTCTCGGCATTTCAAACTCTCTCCAAAAAGTAGCCTGTCCCCTTTTTTATTTTCGTTGAATTTCAAGCATTTAGAGAGCACCTGAAAAAGTAGCCTGTCCCCTTTTTATGAGGGTGGTGCCGTGTTTCTTCGCCAGGCGGAAGGGGCGGAGCATGTAGTAAAGAGGGAGGAATGAGCGGGGCATGTGGAGGGGCCTCCATTCGATGAGAAGACCTGTGATGATCATGCGGAAGAGGTATTCGACGCGGTCCCGTGCGCGTTCACGGATCCGGAAGTAGAAGGCGTACTTTTTATAAAAATCGAGAGGGCTTTCGTCCAGACCGAAAAGCCTGTCTTTTATCCACCGGGTGAGCCGTCCGACCATCGGATCGGCCTTGACCATCCTTTCAACATCCTCCGGCAGGACGGTCCCGAAGAGGTCACGGGCCAGCTTCAGACCGACGAGCAGCATCCGGCGCCCGCCGGTCCGATCCGCAAGCCTCGTAAGCCTTTCCCAATTCAGAGCCGGGTGCCTGCGGATAAGCTCCACGGCGTCGCTGACCCAGATCAATCTCCCCCAGAAATCCTTGGCGCCGTGAACGCAGAGAATCAGGAGGAGTTCCTCCGGGGGCAGGGCATTGAAGCGTATATCCTTTGTGACGGACTTTTGCCTGTGCCTCCAGATGTCAAGATCATCAAGGGAGAAGCAGAAGCTCCAGGGGACAATCTCCCACTGAAGCTCCAGATAAACTTTTCCGTCGTTGCGAACCAGGGCAAGCTCGTTGTAGGCCTGCTTGAAGGCCAGGGCCTGCGCCCCTTCAAATTCCATGTCTGCCTGGTACCCCATGCCGACGATCAGATCCCTGCTCTTCAGGACATCGCGCCTTCGCACCAGGATGTCCAGATCGACGAATTGCCTGAGCGCGATATCGCCGTAAAGCTGGGCGGCCAGCGCGGGCCCCTTGTAGGGGATGGAGGGGATGCCGCCGCTCTCCAGGCGGTTCACAATCTTTTGAAGCTCTGTGGTGAGGACAAGATTCCGGACCGTGTTGGCCTGATAAGCCGATCGGAACTGCGACAGGATCTCCTCGGGAACAAGACGGGAATAATCCTTCCGGAAGGCCCGGTAAAGAAGTGGCATGACGCCGTGATTCGCTGCCGCTCCGAGGAGAAAAACCCAGTCCATCCCCTTCTCGAGCAGGGCAGCGATTTCATGTTTCGCCTGACCGTTGCAATCAGCCTTGATGCCGAGAAGAAGCAGTCTGTATTCGGGCCGCATGTTGAGAGGTTTCTCCATGTAAGCGCTCAGAACCCCTTCAGCAGGGGATAAACTTTTCTTTCGTAGATCCGCCGGAAAACATGAACGGGGTGGACCACGGCGGCGGCAGCCAGCGTAAAAGACATCCCGATGAAGTCTCCCTCCGCGTAGTAAAGGGCCGCTTTCTGATAGAGGGCCTCCCCCGTGTATTTTCGCCGTGCATCTGCCTTCTCATGCCAGGGGCGTGTTTCCTGTTCCTCCATGAAATCCGCAAGCGAAGGCTCAGCCCCTCCCTGCCTCCTTCTCCGCATGCGCTCGAGGGCCCAGGCGTCGTAAAGCTCCTGCTCCTTCTTCTTCTCGATGGAGACGGATCTGCCGTGGATTCTGTAGAGGACGAGGGGTTCGGGGACGGTGAGAAGAAGGTGCCCCCTCTCCGCCAGGCGGTTCCAGAGGTCCGTGTCCTCAACCTGGAGGAACTCGCTCCGGTATCCGCCGGCATCGAGTACGGTCTTCCGGTGCATCATCACGGAAGAGTGAATGAATCGGATGGGCACACCATTTTCGGCATGTTTCCGGAATCCCCCCTCATCGAAGGGCCCGCCGGTGCCGAGAAAGCCAAGACGCTGACCTTCCCCATTGATGAAATAACCGAAGGTCCCTAGCACCCGGGCTTCCGGGTATTCCGCCAGGTATTGAATCTGCCTTTCGATCTTTGTCGGAAGAAAGACGTCGTCGGCGTCGAGCCTGGCAACCCAATCGTAGCGAGCCTCCTCCAGGCCCCGGTTGGCGGCATCGCAGCGGCCGAGGTTTTCCTGCGTGACGAACCTCACACGACTGTTCAGCCGGGCATAGCGCTTCATGATCCCCTGGCTTCCGTCGGTGGAGCCGTCATCCACCAGAAGGATTTCAAAATCCTGGTGGCTCTGGCCGAGGACGCTCTCGATCGCCTCGGGGAGAAATCGATCACCGTTGTGGACGGGTATGACCACAGAAATTTTCATGCCGGGTTATCCGCCTGTAAAAGCCTCGTTGTCACAGTGCCGCCTCCGTCTTCATCTGCTGGTAAGCCACAAGGGAATGGTAGTACTCGTTTCCCTTCAGCAGGGACTCATGGGTTCCGATGGCCTCGAGGCGGTTCTCGTTCAGAAGAAGGATCCGGTCGGCATCCTGGATTGTGCAGAGGCGGTGAGCAACAATAAAGAGGGTCTTGTTCCCCACAAGCGATGGGAGCTCATGGAAGACGGACTGCTCTGTAAGGCTGTCCAGGGCCGATGTCGGTTCGTCGAGGATCAGTATATCGGGATCCCTGACCAGGGCCCGGGCGATGGAAAGCCTCTGCTTCTGACCCTCCGAGAGATTCACGCCCCTCTCGCCGATCTCACTCCCATATCCTTCCGGAAGACTCTCGATGAAATCATGTATGCCGGCTACCCTGGCGGCGCGGATGACCTCATCCTCGCGCGCGTCGAGGTTTCCATATTGGAGGTTCTCCATGATCGAACCCGTCAGTAAGAGCGGGCTTTGGGAGACGTAGCCGATCCTTTCGCGAAGCGACCGCACCTCGTAATCGGAAACGGATCTCCCGTCGAAGAGAATCTCCCCGCCCGTGGGTTTGTAGAATCTCATAAGGAGGCTGAGGAGCGTCGTCTTTCCCACGCCGCTCGGCCCCACGATGGCGACCCGCTCCCCGGGGCGGGCCCTGAAGGAAACACCCTGCAGGACAGGGTCGGAACCATTGTACGAAAAGCTCACATCCCTGAATTCGACATCACCTGAAAGCCGCTCGACCTTCACGCCCCTGCCGTCCTCATCCTCGGGAACAATGTCGAAGAGGGCGGACACCCGCTCCAGTGACACCCTTGCGCCCTGCAATTCGAGATTGACAGAGGCCAGGGATTGGGCCGGGCCGAAGACATACCCGAGGTAGGCCTGGAAGGCGAAGAGGGA
>CAZJPV010000066.1:0-10084 GCA_964547985.1 uncultured Syntrophaceae bacterium | reverse complement strand
GATGCCCAGAGCCCACCACTGGAGGTAGGATATGGATTCCACCGGATACTGGGCATAGGTCTCCATCATCCGGTAAGTGATGATGATCGCGAAGATGGCGATCCCGCTGAAGATCACCGGAATGAGGACATAAAGGCTGACGTTGATCTTGGGACGTTTCATGGCATCGAGTATCCGATAAAGTTCTCAACGAATCCCTGCCCAATTGATTTCCGGTCCAGCCTCTGTTCGAGAAATAGGCGACCGACCGCTGGAACGAATATCAGAACCCTTTCCGCGCAACCTGTGTGAGGTCCCACATCGGAAGGAATATGGCCAGGGCGAAAAAGCCCACCACCGCCGCGAGGCCGACCACCAGAATCGGGCCCACGGCTTCGGATAACCGCTGAACGGAATAGGCCACCTCATCATCATAGTGAGTCGAGACAGCCCGGAGCATCTCATCGAGCTGGCCCGACTCCTCGCCGATGGAGACCATCTGGATCACCATGGGGGTAAAGTATTTTGCCATATTGAGAGGGCCCGAAATGCCTCTTCCTTCCTCCACGCGGTCGCGAACCCGGTCGAATTCCTTTGCGATGGCGGAGTTGCCGATGGTCCCGGAGAGGATCTGCAGAGAAGTCATCACGGGGACACCGCTCGACTGAAGGATGGAAAAAATGCTTGCAAACCGTGACATGGCCGCACGAATGAAGAGAGGACCGACGAGCGGAAGCCTCAGAATGAAGGCATCTCTCACGTATCGACCCTGCGGCGTCTTGAAATACATCCGCAGCCCCACAATCCCCACAACGACAACGGCCAGGCAGATGTACCAGTAGTTGCTGAGCACAGTGTATAGCACCATGCACACCCTCGTCGGCCAGGGAAGATCGAGCCCCGCCCTGGAAAAGATCGTCACGAATCGAGGGATAACGAAGGTGAGCAGCACGAAAAAGGCGATCCCCAGCGCAATGAGCACGATCATGGGGTATTGCATGGCCGATCGGATATCCGACCTGATCTTGTGCTCATGCTCCAGGATATAGATCATCCGTTCCAGAACCTCGGGGATGTTGCCGCTGGTCTCGCCGGCCTTGATCATGCTCCGGTAGAGGGGCGTGAAGGTGTCCGGATGTTTCGCCAGGGCATCCGAAAAGCTGGCGCCCTCCTGGATTTCGCTGGTGATCCCCGTGATGATCCTCTTCAGTTTGGGATTCTGAGCCTGATAACCCAGGACTTCGAAAATACGCATGATCGGCACACCCGCCTTGAACATGGTCCGGAACTGCTTGGTGAAAAGAATGAGCTCCGTCGCTTTGACCGCGGTCAATCTGGACTGGAGGGGAGAGAATGCCAAGCTCCGTCCGATCCCTTTCTCGGAAATCTTCCTGACCCTTGACGGGATGTAGCCACGAGTGGCGAGCAGGGTGTTCGCCATCTCGAGCGTTTCTGCCTCGATGACGCCGGACAGGGCCGCGCCGCTATCCGTGATCGCTTCGTATGAAAATTTGGGCATGTACAATCCTCTTATCCGTTACAAGTCATCCAGCCGGACAGAAATCTTTAGACCATCACCGCCGAGGCCGCTTCCTCCAGCGTCGTGACGCCGCTGAGGACTTTCATCACGGCATCATCCTTCAGGGTTCGAAGCGTTCCCGCCTGCTTGGCCGCCCGGTTAATCTCTTGAGCCGATGCCCCTTTGAGAATCAACTCCTGAACCATTTCATCATTCAGAAGAATCTCGAAAATTCCCGTTCGTCCCCTGTACCCCGTTCCCATACAGGCGGGACATCCCCGTCCTCGCTGGAACTGGGCGTCCTTCACCCCGTTGAGACCCCAGGCTTCAACGACCCTTTCATTCGGTTTGTAGGGTTCCTTACAATAGGTACAGATGGTCCTCACGAGCCGCTGGGCGAAGGAGACAAGCAAGACCGACGAAACCAGGAACGGTTCGATACCCATATCGAAAAGGCGGGTAATCGCACCGGCGGCATCGTTGGTATGAACGGTGCTCAAGACCCTGTGGCCCGTCAGCGCCGCCTGCACGGCAATGCCTGCCGTCTCGCCGTCTCTGATCTCGCCGACCATAATGACGTCCGGGTCCTGCCGGAGAATCGACCTCAACCCGCTGGCAAAGGTCATCCCCGCCTTTCGGTTTAGCTGCACCTGCCTCACCCGCTCGACCCTGTATTCCACCGGATCCTCCAGTGTGATGATGTGAATATCCGGCCTGTTGATTTCCTTGATGATGGCGTAGAGGCTTGTGCTCTTGCCGCTACCGGTGGGCCCCGTACTGAGAATCATGCCGTAGGGTTTGTTGGCGATGGAATCGATCTTGTCCTTGTCATCCTTGGCCATGCCCAGACGATCCAGGGAGTACACACCGGCACCCATATCGAGAAGTCTCAGGACCAGATTTTCCCCGTAGATCGTCGGGATCGAAGAGACCCTGACGTTGATCTCCTTGTTTTCCATTTTAACCGTGAATCGCCCGTCCTGGGGGACCCTCGATGTGGCAATATCCATATTCGCCAGAATCTTGATCCTGGATATGATGGGCAGGAACATGGGTTTGGGCGGTGCGGGGACCTCGTGGAGCCTCCCGTCAATCCGGAACCTCACCTGAACATTCTTCAGTTGCGGGCTGAGATGGATGTCGCTCGCCCCCTCCCGGACGGCCTGGGAGATGATGGAATTGACCAGGCGCACGATCGGGGCCTCCTCGGCCATCCCCTGAAGAGAGCTTACCTGCAGATCGTCCGTCGAGGGCCCCGCGAGGGTATCGGCATCCGTGCCCGAATCAATCTTGAGCTCCTCGATGCTCTCCAGCACCCCGCCGAGTCCCGATTGCATCCCGTAGATCTGGCCGATGAGCTGGTTCAGCTCACGTTCCGTGCAGATGACGGGCTCCACTTCATGGTTGGTGAGCATTTCAATGGCATCCTGGGCATTGATATCCACGGGATCGATCATCGCGACGGTCAGGAGGTGACCCTTTTTCTTCAGCGGCGCAACCTGGTATCTCTGGGCGATGTCCGAGGGAACAATCTGAACCAGGGTGATATCCACGGGATACTTGTCCGGATGGTACTTTTCGATCTTCAGCTGCTGACCAAGAACATCGATGATCTGATATTCGGTCAGGGTCCCCTGCTGAATGAGATACTTACCCAGTTTGAGACCGGTTTTCTTGTGATCCGTCAGCGCCTGCCTGAGCTGTTCGTCCGTCAACAGCTTGGCCTCTACGAGCATTTCCCCCAACTTCTTTCTGACTTTCACTGTTCCTACCTTCCTTGTCATTCTGTCACCCCAGATCGGCAAAGAATACGGTTCCTTCACCCCACTCACTGACGATCTTGGCTGAAGTGGCGATTTTCTGCGGAAGATTCTTCACCGCCTTCCGGGCCGACTTTTCATGGTTAAAGCCCTCTTCCAGAAGGACGGAAAACCGCAGTCCCCCCTCGCGGCTCCAGAAAGGAAGAATCCTGGTCCGGGCCACATGGACCGTGTAATGATGGATGTATTCATAGGCATCTTCCAGTGTTTCCATTTCCGCGAGCTGTACCCAATAAGCGGCATGCTGATCAGGCCTGGAAGACGCGGGGAGGGCCGGAAAACGGACCGCGTCCCCAGCCTTCACCTTTTTAATGTCCTTGATTTTCAAATTGGCTTTCGAAAGACTTTCAACGTACACGTCCGCAGATGAACCGTAAAGCTGCTGGAGAATTTGTCTGCAGGAACTCCTCTTCTTCATGGTCAGCTGACCCAGCGATTCGGGCATTTCTTTGTCCCGCAAGGGTGCTACCGAAGGAGGCGGTATGGGAACGGAAGGCATATTCACAGAAAGCCTCGCCGATGGGCCTGCCTGGTTTTCCCGGGATTCCTGATTCGAGTTTTCAAGGGAAGCCGCCCGAATCACCTGTCCTGCCGGATTGCCATCAGCGGCTGGCATCGAAGAAGAAGGGGCCGGTGAGATAACCGAATCCTGCAGGTTTGCTGCATCTTCTTTCTGCAGCGCCGCGATTCCGGACTGTTGCATCTTTTGGGTCAGCCAGGTGGACGGTTTCTCGAAGGTCAATCCCAGGACAAGCGCCGCAAACGCGATACAAGCGGGGACGAGGGCAAGGCGCCATGTTTTGACAACAGGTCTTCCCGGTGCAGCGGCCTGGATGCAGGAACGCACGAGCGACCAGTCGGCTCGCTTTTGGTCCTGAACGATCATCTTCAGGAGAATCTGGTGACCGAGCATCATGATCTTTCTCGGGTACCCGCCGGTGGCCCTGTAGATGGCCCAGAGTGCGGGCGAGGTGAAGAGGATCGGGTTTTTCCCGGCCTCGCTGACCTTGTCGATACGGAACCGGATCATAGCGCACGTCTGATTGAAATTGAGCGGTTTCATGACAGTGTAGAAATTCACGCGGTCGGCGAAATTGGCATGTTCATCGAGAATTTTTTTGAATTCCCTCTGGGCGAAGAGGACGATCTGGAGGAGCTTGGACGTATTGGTTTCATAATTGAGAAATTCCCTCAGCAGTTCGATGCAAAAGGGCGGGAGTTTCTGCCCTTCGTCGATGATGAGGACGACGACCCGGTCCTTGTGGATCCCCTGGCGGAAGAGATAATCCTTGATATTTTCCTTGAGCTGCCACTCGCTCGATGCCGCCTCGCTCGTGTACACCCCGAACATCCTGGCGACGGCAACGAGAAACTCGAGGGCGCTGCTGAAGTCGGGATCGAGAAAGAGATACGTCTCGATGTTCCCCTCGCCGCGGAACTTGCGAATGAGCATCCGCGAGAGGGTGGTCTTGCCCGTTCCCACGTCACCCAGGACGACGTTGAGTCCCCGGCGAAGCCGGATGGAAATCTCGAGCCTTTGCAGGCACTGGACGTACTGAGAGGCTTGATAGAAAAGATCGGGCTCGGGCGAGTTGGAGAAAGGCTCGCTATTCAGTTCTAACAGTTTGTAGTAACTCATTCCTTTATTTTCCGGGGGCCTCACCGGAATTGACCGGTTTTTCCGGCAAAGTGGGTTGTTCCGCCGGTTGCTCCGGCAGGGGGGGTTGTTCCGCCGGTTTCTTCGTCTCCTGGGCCTCGCCTGCGAACTGGACCTTGAGGATGTGCGGCGTGATGAACACAAGCACTTCCTGGAATGTCTTTGACTGAGAGTCTTGTCCGAATAGCCACCCGAGGCCCGGGATGTCTTTAAGTTCGGGGAGCCCCGTGTTGTTGGTGAGGGTCCTTTGCTTTGTGAGACCGGATATCACGATCGTCTCCCCGTCCTGCACAATGAGCGTGCTTTCCGTTTGCTTCTTGATAATGTAGGGGTTCCCCTGGACGGTCCGGGTGGTGTCCACCTCATCCTTCTTCACCTTGATCTTCATTTTCAGGTTCTTGCCGTCGATCACGTGCGGCGTGACCTCGAGCCGAAGCACGGCATCTTCGAATTTCACTTCCTGTGTAACCGTGCCCCCCGTCGTACTGGTCGCCACATAGGGCACCCGTTCACCGTTCTCGGTAAAGGCCGTCTGGCTGTCGAGTGTGGTGATGGAGGGGCTCGAAAGGATGTTCAGCTTGCCGTCCTGCTGGAGGGCCTGCAGCTGCAGTTCGAGAATATTGCCGCCGATCGTCCCAAAGATCAGCCCCAGAGAAGCGGCCCCGCCGGCCTGTGTGAGCACCTCCGGACTGATGGGGAAGTTCACACCCATCCCCTGCCCCCCGATACCGGTTTGACCGAAGGTCGGGGTATAGGCACCTGTAATCGGGCTTGTCCCGGCCGTCCCCCCGGAACCGCCGGGCGTGACAAAGTACTGATTTGCATGGATGGCGTTGCCGTACATACCGCCCCACTGCACGCCCAGGGCGCGGGCCGTGTCCTTCGACGCTTCGACAATGTTGGCCTTGATCGTGATCTGCGGTATGGGCTTATCCAGCTTCTCGAGCATGGGCCTGATGCGCTCCAGGTCATCCCGGGTAGCCTGTATAATGAGGGCGTTGGTGTGCTCATCTACATTGACGGAGCCACGGAGTTTCCCGGCGCTGTCTTTCGTCAGAAGTTCCTTCACGCTCTCCTTCAGCTTGTTGGCATCGGCAAAATCCACATTCACAATCATGGTGACGAGCTTCTGCGCCCGTCTCCTGTCCACGGTTGATGCCAATTTGATGTCAAGTTCCATGTCTTCTACCGTCATCACCCGGATGATGTTCCCTTCCCAGGTGTAGACCAGCCCGTTGGTCCTCAAAATACCCTTGAAAGCCTCGTCCCAGGGCTCGTTGTTGATGTGAATGCTGCTCTGGCCTTTAACGCCGGACTTGATCAGGATGTTCTGGTCGGCGGCCTGCGACATGGCCCGCAGGATGACATTGATGTCCACGTTGTGCATCCTGAGGGTGACCCTCTTGGTGGGCAGAGGCCTCTCCCTTGTTGCCATGACCTGCGTTTCTGCGATCTCATCGGGTCCCATCGGCGGCGTCTCAATGACCCTTTCTCTGGCCGTTGGCGAATGCCCCTTGGACTGCTCTGCGAGCGTCCCCCATTTTTCAAAGAAAGGGTCTTTCTTTGCCATGTTGTCCTGGGCGCAGCCCGAAAGAATGAGACCCAGGCCAGCCATAAAGACCCAACACCAGGCTCCTTTTTTCAATCTTGTCAAGTTCAAGGTTCTTCTCCTTAGAAAGTCTCCTGCTGCAACGGAATGGTGATATTTCTGCTCTGTTCCCTGTCCACGACGATGACCCTGGTCGAGTCGATCTGTTTCAGATAATAGGCACCCGTTAATTCCAGCTTGTCACCGATCTCATAAGGATTGCCGTTAATGACGGCCACCCGTTTCACCCCAAGGTCCACATAACCGGAATAGATGATGTCCGGACCTTTCCCCCCCCCGGCAGGCTTATCCTTTGCCGAGGCAAGGACCCCCTTGTAGAAAGGATCGATTTCCCAGTTGGATTCCGCTCGCGCGATGACATAGGAATCCGGTTCAATCGTTTCGTCTTTCTTCAGGCTGTTGGCGATCTCCGTCATCATTTTCGCCGAATCTTCAGATTTGCCCCCTGTCACGGCCACCGTAGGAGCGCTCGGTGCCTGGAGGAAAAAATAATACGCGGCGAAAAGGATGCATGCGCCCATGACGGCCAGAATGATTTTTTCCCGTTTTTTCATCCAGCAAGCCTTATCAGACGATGTGGAGATCCCGATCCCTGTAGGACGAAACACTCCACGCGCAACAACTCACCCCACGGCCACCCACAATTTGAGGCGGAACTCTTTACCGACCGGCATGGTCTGTATCTGGATTTCTCCCAGATGCTCCAGGTAAGGCACATTTCCGAGCGAAATCAGATAATTCCGGAAACTGAAAAAATCTCCCTTTAAAGCCGCATTAACCACCAGAAGCCCGGACCCCCCTGCCAGCGAGTTAATGTCCGGTGTAATGGAAACGACCTCGAGGTTGGCTTTTCTCGCCAGATCCCCGAATATGGCCGTGATCTGCTCGTGTTGCTCCTTGGGCAACTTGGCCCTGGCGGGGAATGGCAGATGCTTCTTCGTCTTGATCTTGATCTTCTCTATGAGCTCCTTGTACAGCGGCGCCATGACACGCTGCTCCTCGATATCGGCCTTGACTTTGTTGATGTCGCGGTCCAGATCGTTCAGGGATCGGTAGTTGTAAAAGCCGATGAGAAAGAAGATCAGAATGGCGACCACCCCGACCAGCAGGTAGGAGAGGCTCCCTTTCAATGTCTCGAGTATTTCCTTGGGCTTCATCCGGCGACCTATATCATTTTGACTGTCAGGTTAAAAAGCAGAACCTCGTTTTGCCCACGGTTTATCTGGTACGCTTCGACACTGGTTTTTTGTACCCTGGTTTCCTTGAATAAAGGGGAACTCTGCAATTTGAGCACGTAGGAGGAAAGGAGGCTTTCGAGTTTGCCCCGTTCGCCCAAGACAATGCCCTCGATCTCCAGGTGTCTCGCCCGGTCCATATCCTTTTTGCCTTCCTTGACGGGCTCCTTTTTGGGGGCGCCCTCCGGATTTTTTGCAGCGGGGACCGCCGCCAGGTCTGTTCTCATTTTGAGCAGCCGGATATGCGAGGGGGTGAGGGCCGCAAGTTCGCTGATGACCGCCATGCCGATGTACCTCTCGCTGTAGCTCCTGGTGATCCTCTGCTCTTCTTTCACCTTGGTGGCGATTTGAAGGATGAAGTTCTTGTCGATTCTCGGATTGTAGCGATCCACTTCCTTCCTGAGGCTTTCATACGTTGCCTTTTTCTGGTCTACCAGATGGCCCTGCCAGTAGAAGACGCCTGTTCCCAAAAGAATGAAAAGTAAAGTACCCAGCATGATGACGCGGTTGACCCGGCCCGTCTGGATCGTCTTCGCCTTGGCCTTGTAGGTGAAGGTCAGGTTGGGCGTGCGTGAATTGTCCGACAAGGCCAGCCCCACCGCCGGCGCAAAAGAAACCCTCTCGGAAACAGAGGACGGGGGATTGATGTCGTAGACGGAGGAGTTGTCCAGAGACAGGGTATCCATGATCCCGCTTTCGATGCCCAGTTGATCGCCAATGTAGTCTACCAGGGGCTTATAACCGTCGATGACACCCGCGATGTATATCTTGCCGACCCTTTCCGCGCCGATGTTGGCGAAGGTTCTCTCGACCTGCCTGACGAGCCGCTCGATGGCCGGCAGGATCATGGAGAAGATTTCCTCTTCCTTGAGCTGATACCCGAAGTCCTCACGGCCCAGGGGCGGGGCATCCGGATTGAGGCTCGTCAGAAGCTTATGTGCCTGTTCTACCGTCAGACCCCGGTCGGTCTCCGTAACGGATGCTTTCTCTGCCGGGGCCTTTTTCTTCTTTTCGTTGAAACTCTCAACGAGCGCCTCGACCATGCTGCTGAGCCCAGCTTTGATCCCGCGGGTGAGAACCAGGTTGCCCTTCGAATACATGTCGATGCGGGACCAGTCTCTGCCGATATAGAGACTCGCCGTGACATCCCCCACAACAGAGAGCCACCCGGTCCGGAACAGATTTTGAATGGCGAAGGGGGCGATGGTGATCCCGGCCAGATGGTAACCCGCATCGGAAAAGAGATTCTGGACAGCCTGCACTTCCGACCTGGGTGTCGTGTGGACCAGCACGGAAGTTTTCTGAACACCCTGCTCGGTGATGTCCCCCTGGACGTCAAAATCGAGGATGGTTTCGCTGTCCTCGAAGGTCACTTCCTTTTTGACAGTCCAATAGACCGCGTTTTCAACCTGCTTTGGGGGAACCTTCGGTATCTTGATAAACCGGACATCAACCTTGGAAGAGGGAATGAGGGTCCAGATCTTGAGATGTTTTGAGGTACCGCAGAACTTGTTGAGTTCCGACTTGATAAAGCCTGTAAATTCAAAGGACCCGACCGATGCCTTCGGGAGCCGCACGGACTTGTAATCAAGCAGTTTCCACTGACTCTCAGAAACCTCCTGGATTTTAACCATCCGGAGACTCTGGGACCCGACATCAACACCGACGGTCACTTTGGAATCGAAGGGTCTGAAACGGAATGCCTTCAGGGAAGGTCTCTTTCGCTTGACCTTGACCTCCGCATCCGTTTTTTCGGCGCCGGAATCTTTTCTGCCCCGAATAACGTCCAGCAGTTTCTCTGTCGAATTGATTTCCCGATCCGATTTCATAATCATACCAGTTCGGTCACTAACCATTCAATCAACGAAATCAACAGCACCGTCGGCATAAAAACACGGCTTCGATCGGAGCATCAAAATGTGAAACCGCTCAAAATATCTGAAAACATTATCTAATTAATCTTATTTGTCAAGGATTTTTAGCAAGGTAACCCTCTTCCCCTTCATTCGGGAAAAACCATTCACCGTGCCCCCTCATCCAAGTAAGAAACCGCAAGATATTATTTACGCTTTTGACTTCCCAATCCTGAAGCCCCTAACTCCAATTTTTGAAGAAATTACAGAGGCCTCGAAGAAAATAAGCAGATTGCGTGCCAGAGCAATCGCACCTTGTGAAAAGTTGCCGTTTGTTTGACGATCCATAATCTGTTAAAAGACTTGCCAATATTACTTCCAACTAATTGATATCACTACAATAAAAATTAAT
>CAZJPV010000065.1:0-10108 GCA_964547985.1 uncultured Syntrophaceae bacterium | reverse complement strand
GTGCAAGGTACTCGCAAAGGAAGGCCTCCGTGACGGCATCGAGGGCATTTTCTTTTTCGTGTACGATATCGTACAAAGCTTCCAGGGGGGAAGACTTCGTGAGATATTCATTCTCCGATCGCATCGTGTTCATGAGAACGCGGATGCATTCCTTTGCGTTCCTTTTTTCAATGATGTTTAGGTTCACAAAATAGGTGTCGGATTTCATGTTGTAGAGGTCCCTGTCGAGCCGGTTCATATAATCGAATATGAGGTGCCGGGCCTCCTCTACATGCTTGGAATTTTTGATGATTTGCTTTATTCTGGGTTCCGTGGACCAGAGCTGCTCGAGGAGCTGCTTCTTGGTCATGCTCATAAAGTTCTTCATGTCGATCTTCCGTGTTACAGATTTGTTATGATTATTACACAGCGTGGTGTTGCCATCACATGCAATCGATAGACCAGCAAACGTCGGGCTTCCGGGCTGCCAGGACGTCGTCGAGACGCTTCACGGGTGTCGTGTGAGGCGCCGACTTGAGCAGCTCCGGATTTTCCCTGGCTTCCTTCGCGATGGCAATCATGGCGTCGCAGAAGGCATCCAGCGTTTCCCTGCTTTCCGTTTCGTTCGGTTCGATCATGATGGCTTCCCGGACGATGAGGGGGAAATAGATTGTCGGGGGGTGGAACCCGTAATCGAGGAGGCGCTTGGCAATGTCCGTCGTATGAACGCCGCTTTCCTTGACCTGTCTCTCCCCTGAAAAGACGCACTCGTGCATGCAGATCCGGTCGTAGGGAAGCTGGTAATAGGACCTCAGGCGCTCCTTGATATAGTTTGCGTTCAGAACGGCGTTTTCACTTGCCCTTTTCAATCCTTCAGGCCCGAGGGAACGGATGTACGTGTAGGCCTTTACCATCACATTGAAATTTCCGAAAAAGGATCTCACCCGGCCGATGCTGTCCGGGTAGTTCCCATCCCAGGCGTACCGCCTTCCCTTCTGGATCACGCGCGGTACGGGAAGGTAGGGGACAAGATCCCGGCTCACGCCAAGAGGGCCGGCACCCGGCCCGCCGCATCCATGGGGGGTTGAGAAGGTCTTGTGGAGGTTGAGGTGGATGATGTCGAACCCGAGGTCCCCCGGGCGTGTAATCCCCAGGAAGGCGTTTGCGTTGGCGCCGTCGCAGTAGAGAAGTCCTCCCTTCCCATGGACGATATTTGAAACCTCTTCGATGTTTCTTTCGAAAAGCCCCAGCGTATTCGGGTTCGTCAGCATAAGTCCCGCCACATCCTCTGTCATCAGCCCCCGAAGCCCTTCGAGGTCGACACCGCCCTCAGCATTTGAATGAACCGTCACAACCTGGAAACCACAGAGGGCGACCGACGCAGGGTTCGTCCCGTGGGCCGTGTCCGGAATCAAAACCTTTGAGCGCTTCTGACCTTTCTTTTCGAAATACTTCTTGATAATCATCACCCCTGTGAGCTCACCGTGGGCGCCTGCGGCCGGCTGCAAAGTGAAATCCGCCATACCAAAGATCTCGCTCAGATACTTTCGAAGCTCATACATGAGCTCCAGGTTTCCCTGGGCGAAAATTTCCGGTGCGTAGGGGTGCAACGCCGTGAATCCCGGCAGCCTTGCCACCTCCTCGTTGATCTTCGGGTTGTATTTCATCGTGCAGGAACCCAGGGGGTAGAAGCCGATGTCGACACCAAAGTTCCTCCTCGACAGCCCCGTGTAGTGGCGGACAAGATCGATTTCGGCGACCTCGGGAAGATCCACGTCTTCCCGCAGGAGGGATCTGTCGATGAGTTGTTCGACGGGGATCTCCGGGACGTCGCAGACAGGCAGGCTGCAGGCCCTTCGGCCCGGTCGGCTTTTCTCATAGATCAATTCCATAGAGTCCTCCTCGGATGTTTACCCTCGTTTGACATTTCAATGATGGCATCGCTCAGGCCAAAATAGAAACCACGTCATCGATATCGTCTTTCTTCAGCATCTCCGTCGCACAAAAGAGCAGCCCATCCTTCAGTTCCGGGAAATGCCTTCCCACATCGTATCCCCCGAGAATGCCCGCCGATTGAAGATTTTCATTGACGCGGCCGGGGTCGGGACACCGCAGGACGAATTCGTTATAAACAGGCCCCGGGAAGGCCGGCTCCCATCCTTTAAGCGTCAGGAGCCTCTCACGCAGGTACCTTGCCTTCTGGATGTTGAGTTCCGCAAGCCGCTTCAGGTTTTTACCGAGACACGCCAGGTAAACACTCGCAGCCAGGGCGCAGAGGGCCTCGTTGGAACAGATGTTGGAGGTCGCCTTTTCCCGGCGAATGTGCTGCTCTCTTGTCTGAAGCGTCAGCACGAAGCCGCGCTGCTTTTCCTTGTCCACCGTTGCGCCTGCGAGCCTTCCTGGAATCTTGCGGAGGAACTGGCCGGTGCTCGCAAAAATACCGAGATAGGGTCCGCCGTAGTTCATGGGGTTTCCGAAGCTCTGACCCTCTCCGACCACGAAGTCGGCGCCCGCCTCACCGGCGGGTTTCAGGATACCCAGCGAGGTCGCCTCCGTGAATCCGCAGACGAGATAGGAGCCCTTCTCGTGCACCGCTTTCTCGACGGCGCCGGGATCTTCAATGACACCGAAGAAATTCGGGCTCTGAATGAGAACGGCCGCCGTATTTTCGTCAATCGCCGCCCGCAGTGCCTCCGCGTCGATCTGCCCCGATTTCCCGTAGCCCGTCTCGACGACCTCGTATCCGTTTGCCCAGGCGTACGTCTTCACCACCTGGCGATATTCAGGGTGAACCGATTTCACCACGACGATTTTCCCCCGATTGAGGATCTTCGCCGAGAGCACGGCCGCCTCCGCCATGGCCGTGGCCCCGTCGTACATGGAGGCATTCGCCACCTGCGTGCCGGTGAGCTTTGCAACCATTGTCTGGTACTCGTAGATGGCCTGCAGGATGCCCTGACTGATTTCAGCCTGGTAGGGTGTGTAGGCTGTGTAGAATTCCGACCGGGAGATCACATGCCCGACAACGGCGGGAATATAATGATGATACGAACCGGCTCCCATCAGGGTGATCCTAGGAGGGACGTTCTCATCGCCCATGCCCTTCATGAAGTCGAAAACCTCCGCCTCCGACTGTGCAGGCGGAAGCTCGAGGAGCCGTCTGAGTCTGTAACGGGTCGGGATATCCGCAAATAGCTCCTCGAGGGATTGGATCCCCACGGTCTTCATCATCGCCCTCTGGTCTTCGGCTGTATGGGGCACATAGTCCATGGAAGGCTCCTTTCTCTTCGAAGATATAAGGTCTGTTCAGGGTGAAACTCGGTATGACAGCGAGACGGCTTTACCTTTTTAATGAGCCGTTTCCTTGATCATGGCCTCGTAAACCGATGCCTCCATCAGGTTATGCAGTTCCGCAGGCTGGTCCATCCTGATCCTGGCAATCCATCCCTCGCCGAAGGCATCTTTGTTGATCAACTCCGGTTCATTTTCGAGCCGCTGGTTGACTTCGATGACCTCGCCGCTCACAGGCGAGTAGACATCGGAAACCGATTTGACCGACTCCACAACGGCAACGGTCTCCATCTGCCTGATCTTCTTTCCGACCTTCGGCAACTCCACGTACACGATGTCCGTCAGAAGTTCCTGGGCGTGATCGGTGATTCCCATGACCACCACATTGTTTCCCTGATCGAGAGCCCACTCGTGCTCTTTCGTGTACTTTCTGTCTGTTGGGTTGGGCTTGGCCATCTCCTGCTCCTTTCCGGTGGGATTCAACTTTTGTTCTGCGCCTTCGATCTTCTATAGAACGGCAGGGGGGTCACCCTCGCCTTTGCTTTCTGGCCGCGAATTTCAATTTCGATTTTTGCCCCGGGCCTTTCATGGGCCCTGTCTACGAATGCAAGGCCGATGGCCTTACCGAGAGTGGGTGCAAAGGTTCCCGAGGTGACAGTGCCGATTTCCCGGCCGTTGCCGAAAACCCTGTATCCGTGCCTCGCGATCCCCCGGTCGGTCATCTCGAATCCAATGAGCTTTTTCTTTACCCCTTCTTCCTTCTGTTTTCTCAAGGCCTCGCAGCCGGTGAATTCCTTGTTGAGATCGACGAGCCAGCCGTAGACCACTTCAAAGGGCGTGATCGTCTCATCCATTTCGTGGCCGTAGAGCATCATGCCCGATTCGATGCGGAGGGTGTCCCGGGCACCCAGGCCGACCGGTTTCAATCCCATGGGCGTCCCAACGCTCAGGAGAGCGTCGAAAATCTCACCCATCCGGCGGCTGTCGGCGTATATCTCAAAACCGTCTTCCCCCGTGTACCCGCTCCGGGAAACGATGGAAGAAATGCCCAGCACCTCCGTGCTCATGGCATGGTAGAATTTGAGCGGGGCAAGATTTCCCTGGGTGACCTTCTGAAGGATGGCTTGTGAATTCGGTCCCTGCAAATCGATCTTGCCGGTGGCATCGCTGATGTCCCGTAGGGTGATGCCGGAGTACCCCTTTTCTTCCTGTGCCCTACGGAGCCACTCGAAATCGCCGTCCTTGGTGACGGCATTGGTCACCACCATGTAGTGCTCTGCGCCGAGTTTGTACACCGTCAGGTCGTCCAGGATGCCGCCACGGGTGTTCAGCATGACGCTCAGCTTCATCTGGCCGATTTCCTGCCTCTCGAGGTTACGGCTCATGATACTCTGTAAATAATCCTGAGCGCCTGTCCCTCGAATCTCGATTTCGCCCATATGGCAGATGTCAAAGATTCCCGCTGCGGATCTCGTCGCTCTGTGCTCCTCGATGACGGCGGTGTATTGTACGGGCATGCACCAGCCGCCAAACTCGATCATGGTCGCCTTCAACTTCTGGTGATGTTCATAGAGAGGGGTTTTTTTCATAGCCATCTCCTGAAAAGAAGGGCGCTTCAGGGTTGATGTTCACGACAGGGGCGCCTGAGCAGATAATCTTTTAATATCAATAGGATGGAATTAATAAAACGTTTGTTCGCCCCCCGGGCCGTTACCGGTAATACGGTGGTCAGACGGTACTATAAACCCCGTCTTATTTCAATATGAATGTGCGCAGGAAATCTGAGTAAACCTCTTTCCGAGCGCGATAAAGTGTGTGGGGGGAACTTAAAAAAATATAGATATTTTTTTTCAATTATATTAAAGATGTAGAAATATTGCATTGATTTTAAGTACATCAACAAAGCGGAGAGGCATTCCATGAGATTCGACATCGCAAAGAGAGGAGAGGGCCTCACCTACGAGATCAGAAACATCGTGGGCGTCGCCAACCGGCTCAAGGCCTGTGGCATGGAGGTCACCTGGGAGAACATCGGTGATCCCGTGCACAAAGGGGAAAAAATCCCCGATTGGATGAAAGAAGTCCTGTTCGATCTTCTGAAGGAGGATATCAACTACGCCTATTCCCCGACGCAGGGGCATGACGCCACGCGCGAGTTTATCGCGGAGCGGGTCAACCGAAGGGGAAAGACACAAATCACGCCCGATGACATTATCTTCTTTAACGGTCTGGGCGACGCGATTGCCAGGGCTTACGGCGTCATCCGGGTTGACGCCAGGATCATCCTTCCCGAGCCGACCTACTCGACCCACTTCCTTGCCGAAGTCCATCACGCATCATTCCCGCCGAACACGTACCGGATGAACCCCTATCACAGGTGGCATCCGGACATGAACGAACTCGAACTCAAGGTTAAGAGCCACAAAGCAATCGTGGGTATCCTCGTAATCAATCCCGACAACCCCACGGGGTTTGTCTATCCCGAGGAGACGCTGAGGCGTATCGTAAAGATCGCCAGGGAAAATGACCTTTTTCTCGTCTTCGATGAGATCTACATCAACATGGTCTACAATGGGCAGTTGACCGTACACCTTTCAGACATCGTCGAGGATGTACCCGCGATCAGCATGAAAGGGATTTCGAAAGAGTTCCCCTGGCCCGGAGCCCGGTGCGGGTGGATCGAAGTGTACAACGGGCAGAAGGACGAAGCCTTTGCCCATTACATCCAGGCCATTCTGAGCCAGAAGATGGCCGAAGTCTGCTCGACAACCCTGCCTCAGGTCTCGATCCCGAGACTCATGTCTCATCCGGAGTACGAAAAGTACTTGAACCACAGGCTCCGCACGTACGAGAAACTCTCCAACGTCGCATACAACATCCTGAAGGACGTGCCCTACGTCGTTGTGAACCGCACTAACGGCGCTTTCTACATGTCTATTGTTTTCAACGAAGCAGTCCTCAACGATAAGCAGACACTTCCCATCGAGCACAACAACATCCGTCAATTCATCGAAAAGATCTGCAGTGAGAGGATCGAGCTGGACAAACGCTTCGTCTATTACCTGCTCGGGTCCACGGGCATCTGCGTTGTCCCGCTCACCTCCTTCTTCACACCCCTGATGGGTTTCCGGATGACGCTTCTGGAGAAAGATATGTCCAAGTTCGAGCAGACCGTGAGGACGCTCGCCGACAAGATCGTGCAGTACGTCGAATCATCCAAATGGTCTCGTGATTAAGGGGATTTCCATCCGGTTGGAAAAGGGGCCTTGAATCCGGCCCCTTTTTTATGGCCTGGACCTCAGTTTGTCCCGGATTTCGGGGTGGATGAGCCTCGTGAGCTCCTCGAGACCGTCCACAATTCTCGGTGAGGGGCGGAAGACCAGATCCGTTTCCATCAGGTAGATCCTCCCATTTCGTACCGCTGGCAGGGAGGACCAACGCGACCAGTTCTTTTTCACCTGTTCAAAGCTTCCCTCGCCCTTCATGGACGTGACGATCACAATGTCCGGTACCGCCGTGATGACCCTCTCGATGCTGTAACGGGGATAGCGGACGGTTTCCTCACCGGAAATGTTTGTGCCGCCCGCGAGCGTGATCAGTTCATTCAGAAAGGTGTCACGACCGACCGTGATAAGGGAATCAAGGCCGACCTGGAAAAAGACCTTCGGGCGCTGCAGACGCTCCGTGACGGCTGTTACATGGCGGACCCTTTGCTGGAGCTGATGGACCAGTGAATGGGCTTCCTTCTCTCTTCCCGTCATCCTGCCGATCGTGAAAATCATCCGAAATGTCTCGGTCAGATTTGACGGGCTGACCGTGTATACCGGCAGCCCAAGTCTCGCCAGCTGATCAACGGATTCCTTCCGGTTGCCATCTGCTGTGGCCAGGATCAGGTCCGGGCTCAGGGAGACGATTTTCTCGGCAGAGAGGCTGATGAAGCTTCCCACTTTCGGTTTGGAGAGCGCTGCCTCGGGGTAGTTGCAAAAATCCGTCACACCGACAATCTCCCGGTCAAGACCCAGGGCAAAAAGGGTTTCCGTTATGCTCGGTGCAAGCGATACAATTCTCCGGGGATGAGAGGGGATCTGAACGGTTCTCCCGATATCGTCGTTATAGACCGCGGCGGTTGATTTTCCTGGTGACGTGGTCAGGGCAAAGAAACACAGGGCCATCAGGGCGAGGGTGGGCTTCGTGTAGCCTTTTCGAACCGGCCGGCTTTTTCTTTTCATGAAAGTGCGTTGTGACATCACCATGTATCTGCTGACCCCGGCTGAAGCCTTTCCTCATAGAATATGTTGAAGAAAAAACACTTTTTTGCCATATATGGGCCATCGGGGATTGTCAACCCGGTTTTTTTACGAGGACGTGTTTAGCTTCTCAGGGGTCTTCAAGGAGGATCGCCGTGACCAGGCTATTTGAAAAAACAGAGATCAGGGAGATGAAGATTGCAAACCGTTTCGTTCGTTCCGCCACGTGGGAAGGCATGGCCTCGGAGGAGGGGGCCTGCACACCGCAGCTCGTGGATCTGATGTGCGGCTTGGCCGCCGGGGGTGTGGGTCTCATCATCACGGGTCACACCTTTGTCCGCCCCGAGGGTCAAGCGGCGACCCGCCAGCTGGGTGTTTCCAGTGACGCTTTTCTTCCAGGCCTCAGGCATATGACAGACGCCGTACACCGGCTTGACGGAAGGATCGTCCTCCAGCTTGCCCATGGAGGGCTGCTTTCCAGCAAAAAGTTGACTGGACTTCAACCGGTCGGTCCGTCCATCGTCGAGGAAATCTCGCGATCCCAGCGGGCCTCGGAAATGACCGTTGAGGATATTCATGAACTGGTCGAGGCATACGGGAAAGCGGCCGCACGTGCTCGCGCGGCGGGCTTTGATGGTGTGCAGATCCATGCCGCCCATGGATACCTCTTGAGCCAGTTCCTGTCCCCCTTTTTTAACAGGAGGCAGGATGCTTACGGTGGAAACGTGCCGAGGCGGGCAAGGATTTTGGTGGATGTTCAGCGGGAAATCAGGAAAACCGCGGGGGACGATTACCCCGTCCTCGTCAAGCTCAACTCCCGGGACTTCATTCAGGGCGGGCTTGACCTGGAGGCCTCGCTCGAGACGGCGCTCATCCTCCAGGATGCCGGGCTCGACGCCATCGAGCTGAGCGGTGGAACGCTCCTTTCGGGGGAACTCAGCCCTTCCCGGCGCGGCATCGAAACGACACGTGACGAAGCCTATTTCAAGGATGCAGCGGAGGCCTTTAAGGCGAAGCTCAAGGTCCCTTTGATCCTCGTGGGTGGAATCCGATCCTTTGAGGTTGCCGATGATCTCGTGAGAAAAGGTGTTGCCGACTACATCTCCATGAGCCGCCCCTTCATTCGCGAACCCGGCCTCGTCCGGCGGTGGCAGGAAGGAGACCGAAGGCAGGCCGCCTGCGTTTCTGATAACCGTTGTTTCAAGCCGGCCCTTCTGGGAGAAGGCCTCTATTGTGTCACAGGCAGGGACGATCGGGAGAAAGCCGCCTGAACCGCCTCGACGGATTTCTCAAGGAGGTCTCCCGTTCATTTTCTTTACGGCCGGTGATAACCCACGGCCTGGCCCGTGGCAACAAGCTTCCCTGAGGAATCGTGCACATCGACCTGCCAGAGGCTCAGGCTTTTCCTGGTGTCAATGGCCTTAGCCTCGGCCGTTACGGTGTCCCCCGGGGACACGGCGTCGAGGAAATTGACCTTGATCTCCACGATGAGGGCTCGGTGTTCCGTCGAGTTCGCCGCCACCGCTGCGGCCTGGTCGACAAGGGCCGATACAATCATGCCGTGCGCCCTGCCTAATGCATTGAGATATTCCGGCCGGATATCGAGAGAAAGTCGAGCGTAGGCACGCCGGACCTCCTTGAGCTGGATTCCTAGGAAGGTGGCCATGGGGTCCACTGCCACCACGTCTCTTGCGTATCGAAGGCTTTCGTCTTCCGTCACCATTGTTATCCTCCACAACTCCTGCCTCTCACATATCATGTGTGTTTCATGAGTACAACCTGATGCTCCGAAGGCGGGGATCGGCGCCTGGGAAAGCCCTGCCCGATTCCTTCATGATGGCCACCAAACGGTATCGCGGGGTTCACCCGGGGGGGGGGAGAAGAGGCTGACCGGCTTTATCGACCCTGTTAAAAAATATCGTACTGGAATCGGGCGACGATGTGGAGCTTGGAGAGGTTGAAATTTTCCGGCAGGGGGGCGTAGGGGGCCGCAGTCTTGACGACGGCAAGGGCTCCACTGTCAAGATCTTCAAAGCCCGAGGACGAAAGGATGAGGGAGTTCAAAAGGCTTCCATCTCTGGCGATCGAAAATTGAAGAACGGCTGTGCCTGTTTGCTTTTTCGCGTACGCCTCGGGCGGGTACTCCCACTGACCTTCGATCTGTTTCCTCAGGCGGTTCAGGTAATCCATGTACTTTCTGCTCGAACTGCCGAGATCGACCGTATCTTCACCCCGGTAACGTTCGAGCCCGGAGAACCCCGGAGTCTTTTGGGGGTCTCTCGGGAGCGCTTTTTTGCTCTGTTGGTCTTCGGATGCCCGTGCTGTGAGTTCCACCTGGAAGATGTCTTCGGGCGGCCCGGAATAAAGCCCGATGAATCCGGCGGCCGAAAGAACGGTCATGTGACCGGCCAGGGAAAGCAGGATGAAAAGGGTCATCATTCTGGTAGGAATCATATCCGATAGCGCTCCCGGTTCAAGACGCTATATAAACGATGGCTCGGCAGGAAATCAAGCGCATATCGCTGGAGGCCCGGAGACGGCCCGCCCGCCTCATTTGACTTCAGCGGAGACATTGCAGTATAGAGTTTAGC
>CAZJPV010000064.1:0-10368 GCA_964547985.1 uncultured Syntrophaceae bacterium | reverse complement strand
AGTTGTGAGAGAAAAATAAAAAGACCAAATGGACGAGATAGACCAAATAGACTAGACTGACCCGGAACCCTTCACCCTTCACCCTTCACCCTTAAATCATTACCCGGCTCTGCAAGCTTCACGGCCGTTCCAAAAAACCGGATCTTGTTGGCCTGCCGCCTCGAGGCGCCTTCCTCGCCGGCGTGGGCGGCCCGTTTCAACTCCACAATGGCATCGGCACCCATGAGACTGGCCCGGTGCATGAGAAGGACAAGGGTTTTCTTTTCGGCGGCGCTGAAATAGCCGCTGTAGGCCTCTCCCTCGGCGCTGACGGGACCGAGGACCCTCTCGATGATCCTCCCCGGCACCTCGGCCGTTGTGACGACAGTGACCTTCTCTCTCATTTCTTCCAGGGCCTTGTTGATGGTCTCAACGGCCTCACGTTTCTGCGTTCGCCCCCTCACTGCCCGGAAGACCAGAAAAAAGACGATCAGGAAGGGAGCCGCGACGATGAGCAGGTTCAAGGCATGTTTCAGTACGAGGTTGATGTCCATACGATTAATGCGCCTCGTCCCAGTTGTTGCCCCATGTGATGCCGACCCGCAGGGGCACTCTGAGTTTGATGACCTCCTCCATTTCCCTCCGGATGAGGGGCACGGCCGCCTCCTTCTCGTCGAGGGGGACCTCGAAGACCAGTTCATCGTGGACCTGCATGATCATGGCGGACTTCATTTTTTTCTTCTCCAGGAGCCGGGCGAGATTTACCATGGCGATCTTGATGAGATCCGCCGCTGTACCCTGGATGGGCGTGTTGACCGCCGTTCTCTCGGCGAACTGCCGGACGGCGATGTTGGCACTTCGGATCTCCGGGAGGTTGCGCCTCCGGTTGAGCAGGGTCGTGACGAACCCTTCTTTCCTGGCCTGTTCGAGAACGGCATCCAGGTAGATCCTCACGCCACGAAACTTTTCGAAATATTCATCGATAAATTGTTTCGCCTGCGTCTGAGGGATCCCGAGCTCCCTGGAAAGGCCGAAAGGGCTCATACCGTAAAGGATCCCGAAGTTGATGACCTTGGCCTGTCGCCGCATCTCGGCCGTCACCATCTCGGGGAATACGCCGAAGACCGTCGCCGCCGTCCTCGTGTGGACGTCGTCACCGGACTCGAAGATGTCGAGAAGGGCCTCGTCCCCCGAGAGGTGTGCAAGAACCCGGAGCTCAATCTGCGAGTAGTCCGCCGAAACGATGAGAGAACCCCGGGGGGCGACAAAAGCCTGCCGGATGCGTCGGCCCTCCAAAGTCCGGATGGGGATATTCTGGAGGTTGGGGTCGCTGCTCGAGAGCCTCCCCGTGGCGGTCACCGTCTGGTTGTAGGAGGTGTGTATCCTCCCCGTCTCGGGATCGATCATCGAAGGCAACGCGTCGACATAGGTCGATTTGAGCTTTGCAAGGCTCCGGTAGCCGATGATTTCGGCCGGGAGTTCATAGTTCCGGGCCAGGGCGGTGAGCACCTCCATGTCGGTGGAGTAGCCCTCCTTGGTCCTTCTTCCCCGCGGAAGCCCGAGCTTCTCAAAGAGAATGACCTGGAGCTGCTTGGGGGAGTTGATGTTGAACTTCTCGCCGGCAAGACTGTAGATGCGCTCTTCCGATGAAGAGAGAATCGATTCGAACTGAAGGGACATCTCCCTGAGGAACTTGACGTCTACGAGGACCCCTCTGCTTTCCATCGCGGCGAGGACTTCCAACAGGGGCATCTCCACCTCGTAAAAAAGATCGCGAAACCCTTCTGCCCGGATTTTCGCATCGAGGACCGTCGCAAGCCGGCAAACGGCATCAGCCCTCCGGCAGGCATAATCGGCGAGCTTTTCGGTTGGGACGTCCCCCGGGCGAGCCGCCTTCGACCCCCCGCCGATGAGTTCCTTCAGGGACAGGACCTCCTGTTGCAGGAACTCCCGGGTGACATCGGGCAGATCGTGGCTCTTCTTGATGGGGTTGAGAATGTAGGAGGCGACCATCGTGTCGAGGGTAAGACCTCTGAGGGCGATCCCCTCCCTGACAAGCACGAGAATGACCGTTTTGAGGTCATGGCCGAATTTCCTGATGCGCCGGTCGGAAAGGACAGGCGAAAGCCGGCTCAGAACTTTCTTTTTTTCGAGGAACGTTTCACGCATCCCATCCTTCAGGGGAATGTAGCAGGCTTCACCGGGCTCCAAGCAGAAGGTAAGACCCGCGATCCGGGCCGTTGCGGTGGAATCGGATGTGGACTCCGCCCCGAGAGTAAACGATCCGGCCTCCTCGAGTCGTTTCAGGAAGGCGCTGAAAACTTCCTCGGTCGTCACGAGGACGTATCGGCCTTTGAGCACTTTCTGCCCCGCCCCGAGGTCCTGGAGGAGGGTTGAGAATTCCAGTTCCGTAAAAATCCGCCTGAGCTTTTCCCTGTCGGGTTCCCGGAGCCGGGCCTTTTCGAGGGTGAATTCGATCTCGGCGTCGGTCTTGACGGTTGCCAGTTCCTTGCTCAATCTGGCGAGATCGGCATTTTCCTTGAGAGCTTTTTTGATCTTCTCGTTCCGGACCTTATCCGCGCTGGCCAGAACCGCCTCGACACTGCCGTATTCCTGGATCAGCTTCGATGCCGTCTTCTCCCCCACACCGGGGACACCGGGAATGTTGTCCGAGGGATCGCCCATGAGTCCCATGACATCCACGACCCGGTCGGGACCGACACCGAATTTTTCCTTCACGCCTTCCACGTCGAAGGTTTTATCCTTCATCGTGTCGATCATAGTCACGCTCTCGGACACCAGCTGCAGAAGGTCCTTGTCCCCAGAGACGATGACCACCCTGAATCCCTTCTTCTCATAGGTCTTCACCAGGGTGCCGATGATATCATCGGCCTCGATACCCTCCTTCTCGAGGATGGGCATGGCATAGGCCCCGATGAGTTCCTTGATGATGGGGATCTGCGGCTGGAGGGCGTCAGGCATGGCCGGCCGGTTGGCCTTGTACTTCTCGTAGGCCTCCGAGCGAAAGGTGGGGCCTTTCGAATCGAAGACGACGGCAATATACTCCGGAGCCATATCGCGGCAGAGCTTCATCAGCATGTTGTTGAAACCATAGACAGCGTTGGTGGGAAATCCCTTGGACGTGGAAAGACCCTGGATGGCGAAAAAAGCCCTGTAGGTGTAATTGCTCCCGTCCACCAGGTAGAGCGTGGGTTGCGCAGCTTTTGTCATGTTTAGTCCATTGCGGCCTTAGTAATACGGGTCGGTCGGAGGCTGGTCAAAAATGCCCAGATGCAAGGCGTCCGTGACGCGTGAATAGTAATCAGTAATTAGTGGTTGGCATTTCTTGAAAAATATTTTTTCTTTTCACTCACCACTATATTAGGGGCGTACGTTGAGCGACGAGGAGCAAGGGCAACGAAGCAGATGGGTATTTTTCACAAGCCTTTCACAGCTCAAAGACGGCGTTGATCTTAAAGGTCCTCTTCGCCGGCATGCTGATGATATCGCTTACGCCCGTTTTGGATCTGATTTCCCCCAGTGCTTCCTCAAGCGCTTCGGGGCTCTCGGCGATGAAGGTGAACCAGACGTTGTAATCGTGATTTCGCCGGTAGTTATGTGTGACACCGCTGTAACTGTTCACGACAGCCACGAAATCCCGGATGCTCTCCTCCGGAACACGGGCCGCACAGAGGGTGCTCGCAAATCCAAGCTTCTTAGGGTCGAAAACGGCACCGATTCTGCGGATGACCCCGTCGGCCTTCAGGCGCCGAATGCGCTCGAGCACCTCCCCCTCCCCCAGGCCGAGTTTCCCACCGATGACCCTGAAGGGCTCCGCGCAGACAGGGAATTCCCGCTGAATCAGGTTCAAAATCTTGCGATCAACGTCATCCATCATAGTCATGGCTCATGGCGAAAGGCTAAGGGCTGATGGCTTAGCGCCTTCGGCCCGATCTCACCACTCCCCATTGATCACTCAGGCCATACGGCCTGCTCTAATTTTGACCGGGGCGCCTACCACACAAGTGGGGCGAACTGCAATTAACCCCTTCCTTACCGGGATGCGACTTCAGTTGCTTCAATTTTGAGTGTTGAGTTTTGAGTTTAATAATTCATACTTCAAAACTTGTATATTAAATCTCTATCACAAGACTGAAACTCATAACTTACAACTGCCTTTTGGGGTTGTAAACGCAGAATGGCTCTTCCGCCAGATAATCCCCCGTGATTTCGTAGGCCCGAGCGCGGCATCCGCCGCATACCTTGATAAACTCGCATTGCCCGCACTTCCCCCTGTATCGGGAGAGGTCACGGAGATCATTGAAGACCGTTGAGTCTTCCCAGATTTTCCCGAAGCTCTCTTCGCAGACCTGGCCGCAATCGAGATCGAGATACCCGCAGGGCTGCACGCGCCCCCGGTGTGAGACGAAGCAGAAGGACGTTCCTCCGAGACAGCCCCGTGTCATGGCGTGCAAGGGATGCCCGCCTTCGCCCCGACGCTTTCCCTCATCCTTCTTTCTCTGGTGCAGGATGCGAAAATAGTGCGGTGCGCAGGTTGCCTTGAGCTGAATGCCGCAGCGCTGATCCTCCTCATAGAACCAGTTCAGCGTCTTCTCGTAATCCTCGGGGGAGATCTCCTGATGGGCAAGCTCCTTTCCCCGGCCCGTGGGCACAAGCAGGAAGATGTGATGTGCCGCGGCACCGATCTTCACGGCCAGATCGAGGATCCCTGGCGTCTGCGAGAGGTTGGCGCGGGTGATGGTCGTATTGATCTGAAATTCCATGCCCTCCCTTTTCATGGATTCGATCCCGGAGAGGGCCCCCTCGAAGGCCCCGGGGACACCCCGCAGGGCGTCGTGACTCTTCGCATCGAGGCCGTCGATCGAGATACTGACCCGCTTGATCCCCGCCCCTTTGAGCTTTCGCACTACTTCGTCGGTCACAAGCGTACCGTTCGTCGCCATGACCATTCGGAGTCCCTTGCCTGTCCCGTAGGATGCGATGGTATAGATATCCTTCCGGAGAAGGGGCTCGCCCCCGGTGAGGATGATGACGGGGTTGCCGAGGGATGCGAACTCGTCGATGAGTTTCAGGCACTCGCCCGTTGAAAGCTCCCCCGTATAAGGGCCGGAGACCGAGGAAGCCCGGCAGTGGATGCAGGCGAGATTGCAGCTTCTGGTCACCTCCCAGGCCACCATCCGTAGCGTCGAGGGAAGGAGCCTGCCGTCACCCTGGGGGCTGCCCAAACCCGGATGCCCCTGTTTCTGCTTTTCTTCCGGTTTCATTCAATATTAAATCGGGAATGTTGGAATACCGGAATATTGGAATGATGGGTAGGAAAAATTTTTTTTGATACCCAATATTCCCTTTTTCCATTACCCCATTATTCCATTCCTTTCATTTCTGCATCGCCTTTGCCGCATCCCGGGCGAAATAGGTCAGAATGATGTCCGCACCGGCCCGCTTGATGGCCGTGAGCACCTCCATCATGGCACGCTCCCCGTCGATCCAGCCGAGCTTCGCCGCCGCCTTGATCATCGCAAATTCGCCGCTGACGTTGTAGGCCGCAAGCGGCAGGTCGAACTCCTCCTTGGCCCTGTGGATGACATCGAGATAGGCAAGGGCCGGCTTCACCATGATGATGTCTGCACCCTCCTCAACATCGAGGCTGATCTCCCGCATGGCCTCATCGGTATTCGGCGGGTCCATCTGGTAGGCCTTGCGGTCCCCGAATTGCGGCGCGCTCTCAGCGGCCTCCCTGAAGGGACCGTAAAAACAGGAGGCATACTTCGCCGAATAGGCCATGATGGGAACCTCTTCGAATCCCTCCCCATCGAGAGCCTCCCGGACGGCCTGGACCTGCCCATCCATCATGGCAGAGGGGGCCACCATATCGGCACCGGCCCTCGCCTGCGACACGGCCGTCTCGGCCAGCACGTCAAGGGTGGTGTCGTTGTCCACAGCGCTTTTCTTGATCATCCCGCAGTGACCGTGACTCGTATACTCGCAGAGGCAGAGATCCGTGATGACCAGGATGTCGGGTACCTTCTCCTTGATCTCGCTCACCGTCCGCTGGATGATCCCGTCCCTGGCGTAGGCGCCCGATCCGCGCTCGTCCTTTTTGGCGGGGAGACCGAAGAGAAGAATGGCCGGGATGCCCAGATCCTTCGTCGTCTTCACCTCCTTGACGATGTGATCAACGGACAGCTGGTAATTTCCGGGCATCGCGCCGATCGGTTTCTTCACGTTCTTGCCCGCCGTCACGAAAAGCGGGAATACGAGATCATCAACGGAAAGCCTTGTTTCCCGGATTATCCGCCTGAAATTTTCATTCTTTCTGAGCCGCCTCGGCCGATTCGCTGGGAAAAACATGGTCACCTCCTCTAAAACGGCTTAGGGCACAGGGCAAAAGGCTAAGGGTGATTTTTAAAAGGACTTGTTTGATGCTGTTTTTCTTCGCCCTATGCCTTAAGCCTTCAGCCTTACGCCTGTATTTCTGTATCCGTCAGGTAACAGGCGGGATCGGGGGCCCACAGGTCTCCCGTGACCGCCTCTGCCCTGGCCCGGAAGTTTCCGCCGCAGACATCGAGCCAGCGGCACCGGGCACATCTTCCCTTCACGTGACGTTTTCTTTCTTTGAGCTTTGCCATCACCTCATTGGACGTATCCATCCAGATCTCGCTGAAGGGCCTTTTCTTCACATTCCCAAAGGAATGGATTCGCCAGAACTGGTCCGCATAGACCTCACCGTCCCAGCTCACACAGCCGATCCCGTGGCCGGAGCTGTTCCCTTCGTTCATTTTGAGAAGCGCCATCACCTCTTCCGCCCTCCGGGGATCTTCCTTGAGCAGCCTCAGATAAATGTAGGGCCCGTCCGCGTGGTTGTCGACGGTGAGGATCTCCTTCTGCAGTCCACGACTGAAGAGATCGCGGGTGCGGTCCAGAATGATATCAATGACCTGCCGGGACGCTTCGAGGCTCAGGTCCTCGCCGATCAGCTTGGAGCCGCGGCCGCTGTAGACCAGATGGTAGAAACAGGCCCGCGGGATATTTTCCTTTTCGATGAGATCGAAAACCGCCGGGATCTCTTCGTAATTCCTCTTGCTGATGGTGAAACGAATCCCCACCTTGATCCCGGCGTCGCGCGCCGTCCGGATGCCCTGAAGGGTGGCATTGAAGGCGCCCTTCACCCCCCGAAACCGGTCGTTAACATCCCGGAGCCCGTCGAGACTCACCCCCATGTAGGAAAGCCCAATCTTTTTATAGACGGCCACTTCCTTCTTCGTGATGAGGGTTCCGTTCGTGGAGATGACCACCCGCATGCCCTTCTCAGCGGCGAATCTCGCCAGTTCGTGAAGGTCGGGTCTCATCATGGGCTCGCCGCCGGAAAAGAGGATCACGGGGGACCCGAAAGCAGCCAGGTCAGCCAGAAGCGCCCTTCCCTGTTCCGTCGTCAGCTCGTTGCTGTAAAAAACGTTCCGCGAATTGGAGTAGCAATGGATGCATTTTAGATTGCACCTCCGTGTCACATTCCAGACGACAACGGGGTGCTTGTCCGCCGAAAACTGGAGGAGATGGGAGGGAAGCTCCTTCGAGTGTCTCCCGTAACGCAGAACATCGGCCGGCTCTACGGCCCCGCAGTATAATTTTGAAATTCCTATCATAGAGATCCGTTCATACTGAAAATGTTCTCCGATTACCTTTGCGCCACGAAATAATCCGCCAAAGCTCTCACCATGCCGGGGATCGTGTAATGTGCCTGGAGGATGTCCACGCTGAAGCCGTGCTTCTTTGCCGCAGCGGCCGTCACGGGACCCAGGCAGGCGATTTTGACCTTCCCGGACAGGCTGATCTCCTTGCCCATGATAAGCTTAAAATTAATCACTGTCGAAGGGCTTGTAAAGGTGATGACATCCACCTTCCCCGCGTCCATCAGGGGTTGCAGATCGGACTTTGTGTACCCTGAACGGACCGTCCGGTAGACCGTGACCACATCAACAGCGGCCCCCAGCTTTTTGAGCCCCTCGGGGACGACGTCCCTCGCCACCTCCGCCCGGGGAAGAAGAATTTTCTTTCCTTGGAGGTTTTTTCCCTTGAAGGCTGCAACGATTCCCTCCGAGATGTACTCAGCCGGGACGATATCCACCCGCAGGCCCCGCTCCTCGATGGCCCGGGCCGTGGCCGGTCCGATCGTGCAGATACCCAAGCCCTTCAGATCCCTCACGTCCCTTCCGCGCTCCTGGAGACGCGAGAAGAAAAACCGGACACCGTTGGCACTCGTGAAGATGATCCAGTCATAAGACTCGATTCCGTCGATGGCCCGGTCCAGTCCTTCCCAGCTTTCGGGGGGGGCAATCTCGATGGTGGGAAAGCGGATCACCCGGGCCCCTTCCTCAAGGAGAAGGGCGGCGAACTCCCCGGCCTGATCCTCGGGCCTCGTGACGACGATACCCTTCCCGAAGAGTGGCTTATCCTCAAACCAGTTGAGCTTTTTCCGAAGAGAAACAACATCGCCCACGACCAGAATGGCCGGCGGTGTGAATTTTTCCCTGGCGGCCTTCTTTGCAATGTCCCCAAGCGTTCCCGTCAGGGTCTCCTGGTCGGGCGTGGTTCCCTGGCGGATGAGGGCAGCCGGCGTCGTCGGGGCTTTTCCGCCCTCGATGAGATTTTTTGTGATGCCGGGCAAGTTTTTGACGCCCATGAGAAACACCAGGGTCCCGATACCGGAGAGCTTCTCCCAGTCAATCTCGCTTTTCTCCTTCGTAGGATCTTCATGTCCCGTCACGAAAGCAACTGTTGAGGTGTGCTCCCGGTGGGTGAGCGGAATGCCGGCGAAGGCGGGAACGGATATGGCCGACGTCACCCCGGGGATGACCTCGATCGGGATCCCCTCCCTGACGAGGACCTCCGCTTCCTCACCTCCCCTTCCGAAGATGAAGGGATCTCCACCCTTGAGCCTGGCTACGACGAGTCCCTTCTTCGCCTCGAGGACGAGAAGATCGTTGATCTCTCTTTGCGGAATCGTGTGATCCCCTCCCTTCTTCCCCACGTAAATGAGGCGTGCGTCTTTCCGGGCAAACTGGAGAAGCTCGGCGCTCACGAGCTGGTCATAGACGATCACATCGGCCCGCATGAGCGCCCTCACCCCCCTGAGGGTGATGAGGCCGGGATCACCGGGACCGGCACCGACGATGAGGACCAACCCTTTTTGCTCTTTCATATCGGGACCTCTGAATGCTTGCTGGGGAACGTTTGTCTTTCACTCACGACAGGCATAGACGGCGGCGAGAATCTCACGGCCTCCCCTCGAGAGAATCCTCTCGGCGAGCGACCTCCCCAGATGAATATTCTCCCCGATGGGGCCTTTGACCTCGTCCCTCAGGACGACGGCTCCGTCTGTGCTTCCGACGAGGGCCTGCAGGTGAAGCACGTCATCAGTGATCGTTGCGTGCCCCGCAACGGGAACCTGACATCCCCCGCCAAGCATGCCCAGGAAGGCCCTTTCAGCCATCACAGCCAGGGCCGTAGCCGGGTCATTCAGAAAGGAGACGATCTCCCTTGTGGCGATGTCCGCCCTTCGGAGTTCGACGGCAAGCGCCCCCTGACCGACGGCGGGGATCATCTGCTTCACGGAAATAAACTGCGTCGCCCGGTCCTCCCAGCCCATCCTTCGAAGGCCAGCCGCTGCGACGATGATGCCGTCGAGCTTTTCCCGTTCGATCTTCCTGATCCTCGTGTCCAGGTTTCCCCGGATGGAGACGACCTCGACGGATGGGACAAGGCTCCGGAGTTGAAGACCCCTGCGGAGCGACCCCGTTCCGATTCTCGCCCCCGGTTTCAAATCATCCAGCATCCGGCCGTCACCGGAGATGAAGACATCGCGAGGGTCTTCCCGATCAGGGATGGGCCCGATGGCGAGCTCTGCGGGGACCTCGGAGGGCATGTCCTTCATGCTGTGAATGGCGATGTCCACCTCGCCGCGAAGGAGCGCCTCCTCGATCTCCTTGACAAAGACGCCCTTCCCACCGATGACGGAAAGGGACCCCGACTGCATCTTGTCTCCCGTTGTCCTGATCGGGACGACTTCGATCGTCATCTGCGGGTGCTTTTTCTTCAGCCGCTCAACAACCCAGTTCGCCTGCCTGAGCGCCAACTGACTCCCCCGCGTCCCGATTTTCAATTTCTCTTTGATCATGACCCCCCAAAATCGTGTAACGTGTTCAGGGCAACGGGTATCGGGTAAAGGGTAACGGGTTTCGGCCTCGGGCCGAAGGTCCGATCTCACAACTCACAACTGACCACTCACAACTGGGGCCTTTGGCCCTCGCTGATCACTCACAACACACAACTTGTATGTTAAATTCCTGGCTCAGAGTTTAGAGTTTATGT
>CAZJPV010000063.1:0-10748 GCA_964547985.1 uncultured Syntrophaceae bacterium | reverse complement strand
TTATCTTATCAAATTCACGTTGACAAGGTATATTTAATGTGTACCTTAATAACACCAATTATTCAGGAGGCTCGAATGTTCGAAGTGACACCAAAAGCGGAAGAGAAACTCAGCGAGTTCTTCAAGACGCGGACCGAAAAGCCCTTTATACGCATTTTTCTCCAACAGGGTGGGTGATCGGGTCCCGCAATGGGCATGGCTCTGGACGAGTCAAACGAAAGTGACGAAACTTTTAAGGTCAACGGTCTGACTTTCATGATCGAAAAAGATCTCTATGAGATGGTGAAACCCGTCAAGGTCGATTTCGTCGAAACACCCCGAGGTGCCGGCTACATCATTGAATCCAACCTGAAAGCGGCTGACGGCTGCGGTGGATGCGGCGGATCCTGCTAACCGAAAGGGCTCCACGGCAGCTTTAACAGAAATGTGAACGACAAAAAAAGGGGGACACATGTCCCCCTTTTTCCGTTTCTGACCGGGGAGTCCATACCGACATCATCACTTCACCCTTCCCTTTCAGCCGCGTCTATCTTCTCCTGGATTTCCGCCCATTCGGCATAGAGGGCATCGAGGCGGGCGGTTAACTCCCGGTACTCTGCGGCGGCCGAGCGGGCCCTCTTTTCGTCCTGATAGGTTTTCTCGTCCGCGAAGATTTCCTCCAGATCCTTTTTTCTATCTTCCCCGTTTGCGATCTCCCGTTGAACCCGTTCAAGCGACTCCCGCAGGGGTCTCAAGAAACTGAAACGCCGCTGCCTTTTTTCCGCCTCCCGGCGTCGTCTGTCTTTTTCCTCGTGCGTCGCTGTCCTGACGTTGACCTCCCGCCCGGCCGTGTCGAGGCGCCTCGAAGATTCCACGGCCGTCCTGTAATAGCGGTTCAGATAATCATCGACCGTCCCATGGGTCACGCGGAGAATCCCGTCCTCGAAATCCCAGACCCTGTCGATGAGGGTGTCGAGAAAATCCCTGTCGTGAGAGACGATAATACAGGCGCCCGGGAAACTGCGCAGGGCCCCTTTGAGAACCTCCTTGGAGCGATGGTCCAGATGGTTTGTGGGTTCATCGAGGAGAAGCAGGCTGGCAGGGGTGAAAAGCATCCTGGCGAGGGCGAGCCGGCTTCTCTCACCGCCGGAGAGAACCGCAACGGGCTTGAAGACATCCTCATCCCTGAAGAGGAAGCACCCCAGAAGCGTCCTCAGGTTTCCGTGATTTGCCTGCGTGGCCGGGGCCTCCAGCGTCTCCAGAACGGTTTTCCCCGGATCGAGCGCTTCCACCTGGTTCTGCGCATAGTAGGATACGACGGCATGGTGACCCGGGACGCGCTCGCCCCTCTGAAAAGGCTCCAGTCCCGCCAGGATCCGCAGGAGCGTTGATTTCCCCGATCCGTTCACGCCGAGAAGGGCGATTCTATCGTTGCGCTCGACGGCAATGGAAAGGTCCCGGAATACGGCCTGCGTTCCGTAGAACTTGTCCATGTGCTGAAGGGCCATGACGACGCGGCCGGTCCGCGGCGGTTCGGGGAAGCTGAAGCTCATCTCGTCTTCTTCTGCCTCGAGCTCGATCCACTCCGTCTTCTCCATCATCTTGAGACGGCTCTGGGCCTGCCTCGCCCTGTCCTTCCTCGCCCGGTTGCGTTCGATGAACCGCTTGGTCCGGCGCAGGGCTTCCTGCTGGTTCCGGTAAGCCGCTTCCAGGAGTTCCCGCCGGATTTTTTCCTGCTCGAGGTACGCGGAATAGTTACCCCGGTATTCCGTCACCCGCCCGAGGGAAATCTCTATGACCCGGTCCACGATGTTGTCGAGAAACCGGCGGTCGTGGGACACGAGGATCACCGCCCCCTCATAGGCATCCAGATAGGATTCCACCCACTCGAGGGAGTGGATGTCGAGATGGTTGGTCGGCTCATCGAGGAGCAGGACCGCGGGTTCACGAAGGAGAAGCTTGGCGAGCTCGATCCGCATCTGCCAGCCCCCGCTGAACTCATCCGTCATCCGGCCGTAATCGGCTTCCCTGAAACCCAGCCCCGAGAGGACCTGCCTTACTTTCACATCGATGTCATACCCCTCCAGGTGCTCGATGTGGTGCTGGGTCTTCCCGAGTTCCGACACGAGTTCCTCCATCTCGGGGGATACCGTGTCGCCGGATGAACTCCTCAATGCTATTTCGCGGCTGATCTCCTCCATCCGGCCGTGGAGCTCCAGGATCTCGTTGAAGGCAAGCCTCGTTTCATCGAGGAGTGTCAGTCCGCCGTGACCGATAATCTCCTGGGGAAGGTATCCGGTGGTGGCGGATCGGGACCGGATAATCCTTCCACCGTCGGGATCGACAAAACCGGCGATCATCTTCATCATGGTTGATTTGCCTGATCCGTTCGATCCCACGATGGCCACGCGCTCCCTGTCGCCGATGCGCAATGTGAGGTCCCTGAAGAGATCTCTCCCGCCGTAGGATTTAGATATGTTCTGAATGGAAATTATCACAAACCGATGGGTGAAATGGAATTATGGAAAAATGGAATGATGGGCTGCTTCATTTCAAGTTCTTCACGGAATCAATGCTCAAACCCACCATGATTCAATGATCCCCGTGCCGCCTCTCCTGCAGGTCCTGAAGACGCAGAGAAGGCGAGGATAGGAGTCCTCGCCTTCTGCCATGAACGATTTTACTTGCACGAACAAGAATCAGGCGTACTCCGTATGGGTGGTTAGAAGGCCCAGGGCCCTCTCGCTGACCAGCAGGATTCTCGTATGGCTGAGACGGGAGGCCAGAAGCTTGTTAATCCCCTTCAGCATCTGGTATCCGATTGCGGCGTCCTTCTCCATGATCTCCCGGAGTTTGGCGGCTTCGAAGGAAACGAGCTTTGTGGCATCCATGGCAACGGCGCTCAAGGTGTAGATGTGGGGCTCCACAAAAGCCGACCAGCCCATACCTTCCCCTCTTGTGATCACATCGGTGGTGACCTGAAGGGGTGGACGGGCAGGACCCATATCCGCCTTCATCTCCAGGAAGACCTTCCCTTCCTCGACGAGATAAAACTTGCCGGCCGGATCCCCCTGCTTGTAGAGGAGCGTCCCGGCGGGGTGACTTTCACCGATGGCGATGGATGCCAGCTTCTCCAGTTGGGCATCGTTGAGGTTTTTCAACAAGTTCGATTCCCGCATAATTTTCAGTTGAACCATCGTCTCTCTCCTCTCTTTTTTATTCCGGCCTCACAAGCATTACGAATGTTTTATATCAATCTTTTTTATGAAATTCTATCGGAAATTTTCGGGCGCTCGAACGGCCTCCTCTCCCCCCGGAAATGCCCATACCGGACCGGAAATGTTCGTTGAAGAGGACCTGTCCTGTGTGTCATACTTTCACACATGGATCCCAAAATTCTCAGGATGACTGAAAAGGGCCTTTACTGCGAGGTAGGGGATTTTTACATCGACCCGCTGCAGCCCGTGGACCGCGCTGTTATTACCCACGCTCACGGGGATCACGCGAGGCGGGAATGCCGGCGGTATCTTGCCGCAAGAGAAGGCCTTCAGATCCTGCGCCTCCGTCTCGGCAACGAGGCATCTATCCAGGCCGTTCCCTATGGCGAACACATTTACCTGGACGGCATAAGGGTTTCCCTCCACCCCGCCGGTCACATCCTCGGCTCAGCCCAGGTCCGGATCGAATACCGGGGTCAAATCATCGTTATCTCGGGGGACTACAAGGTCCAGGCCGACCCGACCTGCAGGCCCCTCGAAGTCGTCCGCTGCCACACCTTTATCACGGAGTCGACCTTCGGCCTGCCCGTTTACCGATGGCCCGAGCCGAAAGAGGTCCTCGGGGACATCAATGCCTGGTGGTCTGCCAATCAGAAAGCGGGACGGGCAAGCCTTCTTTACGCCTACGCCGCGGGCAAGGCCCAGCGAGTGATCATGGGGCTCGACGTCTCTCTCGGGCCTATTTTTACCCACCGGTCCGTGGAGGAACTGAACCGCCGTTACCGGGCAAGTGGTATCGCCCTGCCTGATACCACCTCCCTCGATTTTGCCGGTAAAAAAACGGACGTCAGCGGCGCTCTCATCGTCGCCCCCCCGCTCGTACACGGAACGGAGTGGACCAGGCCCTTCAGGGAATGCTCAACGGGCTTTGCCTCGGGATGGATGCGGATCCGCGGCATGCGCCGTCGCCGGTCTGTTGACCGGGGATTCGTTCTTTCGGACCATGTCGACTGGCCGGGGCTGCTTTCAGTTATCCGGTCCACGGGAACCGAGGAGGTATTCGTCTGCCACGGTTACACTTCCGTTGTTGTCCGGGCGCTCAAGGAAAAGGGACTCGACGCGAAAACCCTCGATGTGCCGTTAGCGGCCGACGAGGAAGGCGACTGATCAGGGGCAGTGGTTAGTGAACAGTGGATAGTGGTTAGCACGGGCTGCAGGCCCTTACAGGGCGGTGGCTGGTGATTGGTGGTTAGTGATTAGTATGAAAAACTTTGCCAGACTCTGCGAAGAACTCGACGGGACGACGAAGACCACCGGTAAGTTTTCGGCGCTCAGGCGGTATTTAGAGCAGGCGACACCGGCCGACGCGGCATGGGCCGTCTACTTTTTAAGCGGCCAAAAAATCAAAGGATTGGTCCGGATCCGGAAACTCCGTACCTGGGCCTGCGAGGCGGCAGGGATTCCCGACTGGCTCTTCGATGAATCTTACGAGGCGGTGGGTGATCTCGCCGAGACCATTGCCCTCGTTCTCCCGCCCTCTTCAGGCACGGACAACACTCCCCTCCATACCTGGGTTGAAGACAGACTCCTCCCCCTCCGGAATGCCGCCGAGGAGATAAAGCGCAGTGCCATCCTGCAGGCCTGGCGGGAAATCGCCGAGGGAGAGCGTTTCGTCTGGAACAAGCTTATCACGGGGAGCTTCCGGGTGGGCGTCTCGACGATGATACTCATCCGGGCCCTCTCGGAATTAAGCGGGCTCGACGCCCCCATCATCGCCGGAAGGCTTTCCGGATCCTGGAACCCGACGGTTGAGTCGTACAAGAAGCTCCTCTCGCAGGAATCGGATTCCGATGAACTGAGCCGGCCTTTCCCCTTCTTTCTTGCCTATCCCCTGGAGGGAGAACCCGAAGCCCTGGGTTCAATTGACGCCTGGCAGGCCGAGTGGAAATGGGACGGTGTCCGCGCTCAATTGATGAGGCGCGGCGAAAAGACCTTTCTCTGGTCACGAGGCGGAGAGTTTATCACCGGGGGTTTTCCTGAAATCGAGGAAGCGGGGAGAACGATTCCCGAAGGTACGGTGATGGACGGTGAGATCCTGCCCTGGAAAGGGGGGTCGGCCCTTTCATTCAGCAGCCTCCAGAAAAGGATTGGCCGGAAGAGACCGGGGGATAAAATACTCGATGAAGTCCCCGTCGTATTCATGGCCTTCGATCTGCTCGAGGTAAAAGGGAAAGATCTTCGCGGCGAATCCCTCGTGGAGCGCCGGCGGAAGCTCGAGGCCCTGGCCGCAAGCTGGCCCCGGGAAGGACCTCTGCTCGTGTCACCCGCCCTCGATGCCCGGACGTGGCGGGACCTCGCAGAAGCACGGGCAAAAAGCAGGGAGCTTCTTGCAGAGGGACTCATGCTCAAAAGGCGGACTTCCCCCTACCAGACGGGAAGGCACCGGGGGGACTGGTGGAAATGGAAGGTCAATCCCTTCACTCTCGATGCGGTCCTGCTCTATGCGGAACCCGGCCATGGCCGGCGGGCGGGCCTTTTTACCGGTTACACCTTCGGTGTCTGGCACGAAGGAACGCTCGTCCCCGTGGCAAAGGCTTATTCGGGATTGAGCGACGAAGAAATCCGGCAGTTAGATTCTTTCATCCGTCGCAACACTGTGGAGAGATTCGGACCCGTGCGGTCGGTGACACCGGCTCTTGTTTTCGAGATCGCCTTCGAGGGGATTCAGCGGTCATCACGCCACAAATCGGGTGTGGCCGTCCGCTTCCCCCGCATCCTCCGCGTCCGGGAAAAGCGGCCGGAAGAGGCCGACACCCTGGAGGCGGTCCTGTCGTTCCTGCCGGCAGACACAAAAGGGTAAGAAGCCTTCGAACCGGCTTCTTTCAGAAGCAAAGCATCATCCGGTCCTCGATTCCCTGCTTCCTCGCGATCCTTCTTGCCGTCGACGCCAGGCTCCGGCTGTAGGCCTCGCGTTCAGGGGCATTGAAGAGAACCTTCCGGCAACCGTCCAACAGGTGCGGATAATGCTTTTCGAAAAGCGTCCTTACGGCCGGCCAGACGCCGAAACGGAGGTTCAGGCGGTCAATGTAGAAATACGACACACCGGCTTCTTTCATTTCCCTCAGAAGACCCGAGAGGTTCTCCTCGGTGTCCGAGAGACCCGGCAACAGCGGCCCGATGAAAGCATAAGACTCGATCCCCTTTCGACGGGCCTCTTCGAGGATCCGAAGACGATCCTCTGCCGGAGAGGCCCCGGGCTCGACGAGTTTGCGCACCTCCTCGTTCAGGGTGGTCACCGTCACGCCTATTTCGACGTCGGGTTTTCCCTCGAGGAGATGGAGATCACGAAGGACGAGAGCGTTCTTCGTCAGGATGGTGACGGGGAAGACATGACGGAGAAGTAGTTCCAGGCACTGACCGGTGAGGCCATATCTTGATTCGGCAGGCTGCCAGCCATCGCACACGGAACTCATGAAGACCCGACCCACACGCCTTCGCTTCAGTTCCTTTTCGAGGATGGTACGGGCGTTTATCTTCACGTCGACAAAGCCCCCCCAGTCTTCACCGGGATGTGAGAAACGGGTCGCGAAGCGGGCGTAGCAGTAACGACAGCCGTGCCCGCACCCCGCGTAGCAGTTGACGGCGTAATCGGCCAGACCCGATTTGTTCAAAAGGGACCGGCACTCCACCTCGCGGACACGGACGGTCTCAGAAAAAGGACCTTTCTCATCCTTCGACTTTGTGGCCATTTTCGTCTGCCTGTTTGAGCGCTATACTATTCATACAATAATAACTTTTCCCCCTGCTGGCAAGGCGGAACGAAAATGTAAAAGGACATGCACATGGGAAAAAGAATGGCCGGCAAGGTCATTGAACTTCCCGATCTTCGTGATCGGACTCACGTCTTCCACGACCGGGCCCATGCCGGCGAGATCCTCGCGGGCCTGCTCGGGGACTACCAGTCTTCACAGACGCTGGTCATGGCAATCCCCGCCGGTGGAATTCCTGTGGCGGCAGTGCTTGCACGCAGGCTTCTCCTTCCGCTCGATGTGGCCGTCGTGAGCAAGATCACCCTGCCCTGGAACACCGAAGCGGGATATGGCGCCGTGGCGTTCGACGGCACGACCCGGCTGAACCGTGATCTGCTGTCCCGTCTCCGCCTCTCGGAAAAGGAAATCGAGTCGGGAAAGACCGCCACGGCCGGAAAGGTGAAACGCAGAGTCGGCACATTTCGCGGAAGCCGGCCCTACCCGGATCTCATCCAGGAGAGGGTCATTCTGGTCGACGACGGTCTCGCCTCGGGATTCACGCTCCTCGTGGGCGTCGAGGCTTTGAAGAGGAGCGGGACGCGGGAGATTATCGTTGCCGTCCCAACGGGGAGTTCGAGCGCCGTTCAGCGTGTGGCAGCGGAAGTGGATCGACTATACTGCGCCAACATCCGGGGCGGCTGGAGCTTTGCCGTTGCCGACGCCTACGAACGCTGGGCAGATGTGACCGAGGAAGAAGCGCTGCGCATATATAAGGATATGCCGCAATTTTGAGTTTTGAGTGTTGAGTTTTGAATTTCTTTAGATTATTTAGTCTTTTAGTTCTTATTTCTCACAACGCACAACTGACAACTCACAACTTGGGCTTTCAGCCCTTTCTCACCATTCACAACCTACAACTCACAACTGTCTAAAGGCCGACGCCGTCCTGCACCGTTCCACATTTCGGACACTCACCACCACTCACGTGATAGGCCGTCACGGAAAAGCCCCCCCGCTCGATGAGAAGTGTCCGGCATTTGTAACAGTATGTGTGATTCTTCTCTCCCTCGACATTCCCCAGATAGACGTAACGGAGACCCGCCTCCCTGCCGATGTCGTAGGCGCGGTTCAAAGTCTTCATGGGGGTGGGCTCCACGCGGTCCATCCGGTACTGCGGGTAAAACCGGCTGATGTGCCAGGGGATGGAGGCATCCACGGAAGCGAGATAGGATGCAATATCCTTCAGTTCCGCCTCATCGTCATTCTGGCCGGGGACGACGAGCGTTGTCACCTCGATCCATATCCCCATCTTCTTCATCGTCCGGATGCTGTCCAGAACAGGTTGAAGCCTCGCCTTGCAGAGTCTCTTGTAGTAATCATCCCGGAAGGATTTGAGATCCACGTTTGCGGCATCGAGGCAGGGGTGAATCATGCCGAGCATCTCTTCCGTCATATAGCCGTTGGTGACAAAGACGTTGTAAAGGCCCTCTTTCCTCGCGATCTTAGAGCAATCGAGGGCAAACTCGAAGTAGATCGTGGGCTCCGTGTAGGTGTACGAGATGCTCCTGGAGCCTGCGGCCTTCGCCTGCCGGACGACCTCCTCGGGCTTCACCTCGCGGGAACGGACGCCGAGACGCTCCGCTTCCGTGACCTGGGAGATCTGCCAGTTCTGGCAGAAATCACACTTGAAATTGCAGCCCACGGTTGCGATGGAGTAGGAGGTGGAACCCGGAAGGAATTGGTAGAGGGGTTTTTTCTCAATGGGGTCGATGTTCTGGGCGATCAGGCTCCCGTAGACATGGGTGTAGAGCGTGCCGCCCCTGTTTTCGCGGACGTTGCAGATCCCGAACTTCCCGTCACCGATCCGGCACCGGTGACTGCAGAGATGACACAGGATCCGGTTTTCTTCCAGCTTCTCGTAGAGAAGGGCTTCCTTCAGCATAGACTTCATCCCCTCGACTACCCCGGATTTTTTATTTGCCCTCCCTGATATTCTTCACCGCGAAATAAAAGGCGACCGTCAGAAGGACGATAAAACCGGTGAGCCTCACCGTGAGGGCAAATTGCGGATCCGAGGTGATCGCGCTCAACCCCTCTCGCAGGGAGTCGGACGGAAGAAACGCCCAGAGGTAGGCAATGAGGGCCAATGCCCCGAAAACAAGGATGATCCTCAGATATCTGTACATGCGGACCCTCCTTTCAAAAAAAATATACCACAAAGAAAGGTGTGCCTGAAAAAATTTTTAGATACTACCGATATGCCTTTTAAGATGTCTCAGGCTGTTTCCTCGATGACGAGTTCATCTTTGATCTCGATGCAGTTCATGACACTCTGCGCCGCCGGGCAGCGCGTGATATAAGACGAGAAAGAATCCCGTGCGTCGGCAACCTTGTCCCTGGGCACTTTCAGGTGATATTTCACCCGGATCCTGGTGATCCTGAGGACATTGTTGACAGCCTCGATATCCCCTTCCACATCCGCCCAGTAGCGGTCCTCCGGTGTTGCGATCTTTTTTCCGGCCATCACCGTGGCCAGCGTGCCCATCATTCAGCCCGCCGTGGCGGCGACAATGTGGTCCAGGGTTGCCGCGTGTTCCTCCTCGGGTTCCACCTTATAGAATTTCTTGATCCCGCCGTGAACGCCGTAACGAACGGGTTCACCAAAGCCCTCGATGACGGCCCTCCTCGTGGGACCCTTCTCCCTCACAATCCTGATTCGCGACGTATGTACAACCTCTCCCATAAGCTCCTCCTTCCGAGTTTTACTGGCCTTTGACAAAACTTAATGAACTTCATCAATCAGCACGAACAGATACCGTCCCCCCGGGAGCCACACCCTGACAGGTTAGATGAAGCCCCGCGCACGAAGCTCCGAAAGCGAGGGGATGCCGGTCCTCCCGCCCAGGCGCGTGCTCACGGCGGCCGCCGCCCAGTTGGCAAGGTCGAGGCTCTTCTCCGGGTCCCATCCCCGGACGAGGCCGTAAGTGACGCCGGCATGAAAGACATCACCGCAGCCCGTCGTATCGAGCACATCGACCTGCCGGGCCGGCTTCTTGATGACCCTGCCCTCGTAGAGGGCAACATAACCCCTGGGGCCCAGCGTGACACCGGCGTGTGAAGGACCGAGGGCCGAAAGCCTCCGGCAGGCCTCTACAGGGCTGTCATCACCGACGAGTGCGCGGGCAAAGGTCTCCGAGGCGATGAAAACGTCAGCAAGTGCTGCCAGTTCGAGCATCCCCTCGCGTAGAGTCCCGGCGTCGACCACCACTTGGACGCCCGCGCGGCGTGCAATAGTCGCGGCGTGAAGTGCCGCTTCGATGAAGAGCCCGTCTGTGTGGAGGACTTTCGATCGAGTCAGTTTCTCCGAATCGATCTCTTTTGGTCCGGGCGGTTTTCCCGTGGGCCTTCGCCAGAAAATGGTCCGCCGCCCCGTGGACGACTCTGCGACGATGAAGGCAAACTGGGAACTTTCACCCTTCCTGACCAAAAGCCCGCCGGTGTCTACTCCTTCTTGAATCAGGGAAGACCGGACGGAGGGCCCGAAGGCATCATCCCCGATGATGCCGGAGAAATAGCAGCGAAGACCCCAACGCGAAAGAGCCACGAGGGCCGTGGCCACGGGGCCGCCGCCCTGAATGACCATCTCGTGGAATTCATGTTTTATGTCGGGAGAAGGATAGGTTTCAAACTTCCCGACGTAATCGAGGGAGCACTGACCCAGACCGAAGACATCAGTGGACATAAAAATTTTGAGTTTTGAGTTTTGAGTTTTGAATTGAAATGGTGAGTTTAAAAATTAATC
>CAZJPV010000062.1:0-11354 GCA_964547985.1 uncultured Syntrophaceae bacterium | reverse complement strand
TTACGAGGGAAGAGAAGTCAGCATAGTTGCTTGCAATAGAGGTGGCGACTGGAGACAGATCCGACAGGATAGCCCGGCGTCCTCCGACATGCGATATGCAATTGTTCCTGGAATCCAGAATCGCTCCATCGGTACCAACCTGATAGCCCATTGATGCCACGGCCTGTTTGCTTCCACACAGTCGTGCTGCTACTCCCGCCATCCCGGTCCCGCAGAACCCATCGAAGACAACATCCCCCGGTTCGGTGTAATGGAGGATGTACCGCATGATGGCCTTGTGCGGAACCTTGGTATGATAGGAGTGGGCGTTGTAGATCGGGTCGTTCTTGCCCTCGCTCACATCCGAGGCGAACGGCTCGCGGCTATACGGCTTGCTCGGGTCGTAAGGCTTGCCGTAATGCTTGATGAAGTCGGCGATGAATGGGTTCGGGCAGGCGGTGTAGAACGGCGGATCGGACAGCGCCAGGATGTCCTCGTCCGAGCCGATGGGGAATCCCTCGATCTTGCGGAACTCGGGGTCCTTCAGCTTCTCGCGCAGGATGCCGAGAAAATGCTTCCGCCGCTCCTCGTCGTTCGGAAACGTCATGCCCAAGCAGGTCACGGGTCCCGAGTCGTGGGTCGCGGGTCGTTCGGTGTCGAACATCGCCTGCTGGCTATGTGGTTGATTACGTTTCGTCATACTTCAACTCCGTTTTGAACTTATCTCTCCATGGCTTGCCATCAGGTTGGTCAGTCGTTTGTGACTCAGTTCCCTTTCGGACCTACCTGGCTTGGTCACTAACTTGGGCATTTACCGCCTTTTCCGATTGTGGAGACATTGTCCCCACAATTCGAAGGTGAAATCGAATAAGGTGGAATCGGGCCGCCTTATTTCCGCCTTATTCATCTGTGGCCTTTACTAATAATAAGCTGGGAATGGGCTGGACGATTCAGCTTATTTGACCTCTTATTCCAGCCATTTTTCCTAATAGCAAAATAATAGTGCAACGCTATTTCGTCATTCATTTCGCTATTCATTCACTGCTCCGTAGACGATAGATCGCTCAACGACCGCCGCCCTATCCGTATAGTCCGCCGTCCAATTCAACGTCTCATTCCGTCTATTTGTCCGTCCAATTCGGCTCATTTCTTTTCGTCTTTGGAAGTTTGTGTCAAAAACCATGTAGCCCCTCTTCCGTAGCCCGTGGTATCCACTAAGCCGATTCGCTTAAGATGATAGAGTTCATCCCTCAGGGTCCGTAATGAAGGGGGCTGGGAAAGCGTCGAGAATATCTTGCGTAAAGCGATTTTGCCGGGAGCAAGGGTTTGCAAAATTTCCCTTTGCCGCTCGGTCAGGTCATGGGCCACTCGGTGCGGGGCGATATAGCCGCTCGGCAGGAAACGCACCCAGACGCTGCCGGCTTGTTCGCCGAATTCCGGTTCCGGGTGTCCGGCCTTGACACACAATTCCACAATCTTCTGGGTGCCGCGTCCCCATCTTTCAATCATACCGCGCAAATAAAAAACCTGGGCAATGATTGGATTGCGCGGTCTGGATGGATGGTCTCTTTTCAGATCTTCGGGTTTAAGATTGAAGGGAAGGGTACCATCGCTCCAGATCTCAAGCCGATCATCATAGATGGCCAGACTTACCGCACCACCGATAATGGTATAATCCCGGTGACAAAAGGCGTTTACCAGGGCTTCGCGCAAGGCCTCAAGGGGGAACAGTGGTTCATCCTCACGCTCGAAAAGGCCGGGGATAATTCGTCCAGCTACGGGCAGGTGGCGGCGAAGGAACAACATGGCCTCCTCAAGCAGATGGAAAGCATGGCCTTCAAGTTGCCTTTGATCGAGAAACTCAGATTTACTCACGCCTCGGAAGCGGGCAAGGCGCAACTGGCATTGCGGATAATCTGGCATGAAGCGGGAACCAAACAAGACGACAGAAGCCTGATTGGGACGGCCGTCCCGGAGCAATCCCAAACGCCCCAGAATATCCGGAACAAATTTTCCGGTTGACTCGGGTAAACGGCCGGCAGCAATTCCAAACCGTACAGTGCGGATAATCTCCTCAGAATCAAGGTCTGCTATGTGATAGTCTGCGGCAGGCTGATTTTCCCACCGAACCTGACTGTGTACTCTTTCATTTAGAAGCCGCTGATAGGTTGCTTGGGGCATGGCTGAAGTGGTTGAGCCGATCCGCTGGTATGGCCGCCCATCAAAGGCATACGGGCGGGATTCTGGATTAGGAATCGCCTCCAGAATCAGCACTGCTTTGTTATTTCCGATAGTTATAGAGCGTTGAAAAATGTGAGCCGGCGGTTCAAATTTCTGCAGTGCTTCCGCCACTTCCCGGATCGTTTTATCGGAAATCGTCTGGCCGATGATGCGGCCTTCCGGCGTAACGCCGATGAATACCCGGCCGCCGGTTCCATTGAGCATGCCGCAGAGAGTCTCAGCCGCTCGCCGCAACTGAGCGGTGGATTTCTTAAACTCTACTGTTCGCGATTCGCCCTGGGGAACGATTTCTGTCAGTTCTTTAATATCCATTCGGTGTCTTCGTGTTTTCTATCTCTGTTAATTCATGTTCATCCTTGGTTCCTATTCCAACACGATCCGGACCTTGCCGGGCTCCTTGCCCTTGGTCAGCCCGTCCAGGTATTCCTCAAACCGCTTCCTCATCTCCGCCGGGGTGGCAGGTGAGCCGCCCGCGAGCAGCGCGTCGCGCAGGTCCGCGATCTTGACCGAGACCTTGGTGAGCCCGGAGAGCACTTCCTGCAAGGCGTGGATGAAGTCCTGGTCCAGGTCGTCCGGCAGGGTCCGCTTCTTGATGAAGCCGTCCACCAGCTTGCGCGGCTCGGGCTTGAGCAGGCTCAGGTTGCCCTTGGTGGTCGGGTCTTCGAGGTTGGCGAGCAGAGTCTGGGTCCAGTTTTCGACCAGCTTGTCGAGCTCGCCGTCCAGGGCGTCCAGCATCGTCGCTGCGGGAACCGCGGGCGGTTCCGCGCCCGGTTTGTGGTTGCAGTGCGGGCAGACCGGCGATGCTTCCAGTTCCTGCTCGGTGAGCGCAAAGCAGCTCTTCAGGCCAGCCAAGCGGTTCTGGAAATCCGACAGGTGCTGGCGGGGCATCAGGTCGATGGTAGAGAGTTTCTGCAGGTCCTTGAGCCGTTCGTCGCCCATGAGCTGGGCTTTGCGCTTGTCCTCGTTCACGCCGAGACGCGCTTTGGCGTGCATGGAAAGGTAGTCCAGCAAGTAGGCCTTCTTGAGGTCGCCGAGCTTGCGCTGGGTCTGCTGGCGGAATGCCGCCGCGCTCCGCTTGGCCGGGTCGCCGATCTGGGCGAGGACCTCGTCCCGCGCCGTCTTCATCTTGTCGATCCACTCATGGCCGGTGGGCAGGACCGCCTCGGCGGTGGAGAGGTACGAGGCCGTGGACCCGAGGTCCGCCACCAGTTCCTCGATCGACTTGATCTCGGCAAGGGATTCGAGCCCCTCCCGCTGAGCGGTTACATCCGAGGCGTCATAGCGGAAGTTCTTGAGCTTGCCGGTCGTGGTGTAGGCTTGCAGGGATTCGAGGAAGGTCTTGGTCTCGTCCAGTTTCGCGCGGAGCTTCTTGATCTCATCCTCGGCCAGCAGACTGCGGCCCCAGAAGAACAACCCGGTCTGCATGCTCTGCTGCACCAGCACTAGCCGTTCGACGGCGTTGGTGACAGCCTTCTGTAGCTCCTGAACCGGCTCGTCCTTGCCCTGGGTGACCAGTTGCGCCATTCCCGGCGTGAGTCCGAGCAGTTCAAAAAGCGCCTTGAGTGCCGGAAGATTCCAGTCCTTGGGCCGTTCGATGTGCTTGAACTGGGTAAGTTCATCGATGCTAGTGCCGGCCAATTGCGGGAGCCCAGTGGCGTCAAACTTCTTGCCAGGGATGGAGAGGACCACCTCGCCGGCATAGATCAACGAGGCCAGCACCACCACGGCCCATTCGGGTTCAAGGCGCAATGACTGCGGCGCGAGGTACTCCACGCCGAGAACGTCCTGGATCAGTTCGGAGCGGTTGACCACCTGCCCGTGGCCCTTCTTCTTCGCGAGGCCTAGGATGTGTTTGGCATACTTGGACCGATAGGGGTGGAGTCGCTCGCCATCGAGAAGCTCTAGTGCGTCCAGTACAGCGGTGGCCTGCTTGGTACGATTTTGCCCAGCGATAGCGCGCAGTGCATCCTGTGCGGCCTGGGCTCTATTGGCTCCCGTGATCAGCACCGAGAAGAACGGGTATTCGGGAGCCTGATCCTGGAATTTGGTTCCAAGACAGATGCCCGCGATGGTGTTTACCAGGTCGCGGAAGTTGATGCGCTCATGAGAACCGATGCCTGAAAGCTCGCGGATGGATTTCCCCTTGGCCCACTCGGTAAGCGACTTGGAGCGCCCCTGATAGGTGACTTCGAAGGCTGTTGACATGTTCTTTTGGAGCCACTGTACGAGATCGCGCAGGAAGTTGGACGCCTTGGATTCATAGGTGGACTTGGCATGACCGGAAGAAGTAGAGCCCAGGTCCAGTGCCGCCGCGTAATTACGAAGCGAGGTGCGGAACTCCTCGTCGGTGTTCGCCAGACGGAGGAAAAGCTCGTCGGGATTTTTCTCATCCTTGAAGTGCGGCGCATCAAAGGGCTGAATGAAGTAAAGATAAAAGTCCCGCGGCGGCACCGCCGTGGATCGTTCGTTGGGGGCGCCGAAGAAAAGGTATCCCTGGCGCGCGGCCTTGCGCTCCAGCCATTCGAGCTCGTGCTGCCAGATCTTGTAGCCCGTCACGTAGGTCTGGTCGGTGCATTCCATGACCCTGCGGAGCGCCTCGTAATAGTATCGGTCGAGCTGTGAGGAATCGAGGCTTTCTGCCCGCTTCTCGATCAGCGCGTCGAAATCGTCGGTCTTCTTGAGGTCCAAATAGAACTGGCGGTTGTCCGGATTGGAGGAGATGAACTGCCCGCTAACCGTCTTGTGAATTTCCCGCAGGACGGTCTCCACCTGGGAGAGCAGGTCGTCGGCCGGATCGCCGCCAAGCTCTTCGATGCCAGGCTGGAAGAGACAAAGGCCATCACGCAGTTCCTCTGCCGTCGCGCCCAAAGAGGCGTAAATGTCGCCGGTCGTTAGGCGATGGACAGACAACGCGTGGATGAGCTGCAAAGCCATAGGTTTGTATGCAGGGCGTGTAAAGGCCTGCTGGATGCGGGACTCAAGCACCTGGCTGCAGTCGATGACCGCCTTGATGTCCGGGACAGCGCGGAAGGACGGGTTCTCGCGTAGCGTGGTCCAGTAGCCATCATAGGCAATGACGCCCGGCCGGTCTTCGGGCATGTTCTGGCCGAGGAGCTTCTTCATGGCCAGGGACAGGGTCTTGAGCACCTCGCGTTTTTCAACGGCGGTGACCCGCTCAAAGGTATCGATGTAGTCAGGATGCACGGGGAAGAGCCGCACGAAATCGTCCATGCGCTCGTTCATGCGGCCATAAAACTTGGCGAAGCGAGTAAGGTACTCCCGAATCTTCACCTGCTGGTCGGTCGTCTTCTTGAGCAGACGCTCAGCCACGACGAACTTGACGTCCTTCCGGGCGATAAGGATTTGCTCGAAGCGGTCCTTCACCCTGCGGATGCTGTCGGCCACAAAGGAAAAACGGGGGCTGTCGAAGATGGCTTCCTGAACACCGGCAATGAAACGGAACCGCAGATCCTTGCAGACCTCTCCGATCTCGCGCAGGAAGTTGAGATCGAGGATGAGTTCCTGGTCCTTGCGAGTCCGCAGATAGTCGAGCAGTTCGTCCACCACCAGGAGCAGACCGTGATCGGGAAACTCCTGGTGGAAGGCGGTCATCATTTCTTCTAAGGCGCGCTTGTTGTTGGGGACCTTGTCCGCGGCTGGGAAGGAATAGGCCACGCCCATCGCGGCCAGATGCTCTTCCAATTCGGTCACGAGGATATCGCGCAGAGACATGGTCGTTGCGCCGATCTCGGTTCGAACCACTTTGAAACACCCACATATCTTGCCCGCTGCTGCTGCCACGTTCTTATCGTTCAGGCCGGCAGCCAGATCACCGTTTTCGGCCAAGGCGGAGATTACGGACATGAGGTGTGATTTACCAGTGCCGTAATTTCCGACGACCAGCAGGCCCTTGTTATCCATGGGCTGATCGAACCGAAGCTGAGGAACAACAAGGGTAACCAGCTTTTCGGCCATCTCCTCGGAGATGACATAGGTCTGAACAAGTTGGCGGGCAGCGGCGGTCTCGTCGGCGTCCCGCAACTGGACCACGGACTCGATGGGCTCGAATTGGATAAGATCTCCGTATTTCATACCGCTGCCTCCCTCCTCTCGCTCTTTCTTTTCATGCATTGGCCTCCGGGTTCACTGTCAAAAAACCTTGTAAAGGATATCGTCTGTATTCGGGATGGTCCGGCGTTGCATAAACTATGTGCTTGCCGTCAGCAGCGGACCCACTCCAGGCTGCGACCACCGTCTTGTTCCGCGAAAGTCCTTGCAGAAGGCGAAGCGGATCCTGCTTAAGAGATAAATCGAAGAGAATTTCAATATTATCCAGAAGGACTACTTCCGCTGAGAATGCACTTACTATTTCGCTGAGCAGACGCGGCAACTGCAATGTCCGCTGGCGCTCCGTACAATCGAGCATACGTCGAGATAACTCAAGATTTATATTAAGGATCGGCGCGGCCGTACGATCATGAACATTCTTCAGTATAGAAGTTTTGCCCGAACCAGCTGGGGCAACGAGTATGATAAGACGGTGGTAGAGATCTGTCGCCTGGCCGATTCCTTGTATTACTCTATCGGCGAGTGGTTCAGTCATTCCGATTTCCTCCCAAACTGGGATTGTCCGCACGCTTTTCCTCAAGCCAATTGTCAATGGCTCCTTTTCTGAAACGCCAGTGCCTACCGATTTTCTGGGAGGGGATCCTGCCTTCTCGGACAAGCTTGTAAAGTGTGGATTTTGGAATCTTCAGGTAAGCGGCCAATTCTTCGATGGTCAACACGTCTCCCGGCTTTTTAGCCATCGGATAACCTCTCAAAAAAATTATCTCGTATGAGTCATAATGACCTCCTTGTGTATAGTTAATGACAGTTATTGTCAAGTAATTTGGGAGTTCTGCAGAGCTATTCTGAAATGGAAGCCGCCGTATCCTTTATCACGGCATTCCAGTGCAGCAGAAGGCTTTCCCTGTCGAACGATACATTCCGCGGCGGTATTGAAAGGCGGTAGCACCCTGATCCGTCGTTCTCGATGATTTTCCCGTCCTTCTTCAGGGTAAGGCTCCGGAGCTCATTCCTCAGCCGCGAGACGAGCTGTGTCGCTCCCATCCCGGGAGTCAGGTCCTCCCTGTGAACCCATCCCCGCCCGTCCTTCTTCACCGCAACGGCAAAACGCAGGAGCAATTCCAGGGATCGATTGGTAATCCCCATCGGCGAGCCGTTGATCATCACCAGATTACGTTTCTCGATCGGCTTTCCTGTGATCTCGATCCGGTCGCGGCAAATGAATATGTCGTCAGGTTCAGACGTCTCGACGTTCGTTTCTTCTTGCGACGGACTCTTGTGTCCCGATTCCACCGCCTCCTTGAGGCTGATCGCGATCCTCTCCGGGATCATCGTAGCGAGTATCGTTACAGGCGCCTCCCGGACGGCTTTCCTGCTGTCGAAACCCTCCCTGACGAGACTGTAGATGCCCGCCCGGCCCAGGCCTCGGACCCTCAGCCTTGCCAGTTCAAGCCCCTTCTCTTCCACTCCGTAGAGAAGCCTCTCGGAAAGGATAGACAACCTGTCCTGTAGGGCCTTGGGCGACCCTATGCTCTGGGCAACGAGCGAGGCGGCATCGACGATCCAGCTCAACCCCTCCGCCGCGGCGGCGATCGTGCCGTAATAGGATTCGAAATCCCTCTCCAGGCTGGGGGTTTCCTTCCCCCGGATCCACTTTTCGAGGAGAAGCGTGAGCTTGAGAGTCCTGGCCTTGTTCTTCGTGACGAGAAGAGGGCTCTTGACGACCTGGGAGAGCAGGGTACCGAGGTACTCCTGCCGGCCCGAGATCCTTTCCCTGACCAGTTGCTCGTACTTCCTGCTCTTGTACTCGTGCCCGGCGATCTGCATGTAAATTTTCTTCCCGTCGTCGCTCGAAGCCGCGGCGTGAAGTATTTCCAGGTCCGTGAGTTCCCTGTCCCCGACCTCCTTCAGGAATGACGACAGGTCCAGCGCCGTGAGGCAGGTTATGCCTTTCGATGCAACGACGACGCCCAGCGAGGAGACGGCCATCTCCCCCCGGCCGTCCTCCTCGATGAACCTCCTGTCAGTGGCGAACCGGAGAGCCTTTTCCATGCCTTTCCTGGTATTCTCCCTGCTCTCGAACAGCCCCTGGAACGTACGGGATAGAAATGATTCGATCTCTTCCCTGTTCCTGGCGACGCCGGAGGCGACGATGTTCACGAGGTGGTTTTCCATGCCTTTGCCGTCGAGCCGTGAGGTGAGCATTCCCACCTGCCCGTCGATGTAATTCTCCCAGAGCATCTCGTACTCGTAGTCGTTTCCGGCGATGGTGATCGACCTTCCGAAATCCTGGCCGAACCCCAGCCTTCCGGCGCGGCCGCTGATGTTTTCGTATTCCGCCCACCCGATCGGAGTGAGGATCATATGGTCGCGGCCGTCGGTCTCCCATTTCTGCGTGTGCAGGAAGACCGTCGTGGCGGGAAGATTGACGCCCATGGCCAGGGTCGTCGTGCAGAAGATGACTTTGATTTCCCCTTTTCGGGCGTATTTCTCGATGACGCTGCGTTCATCCCTCGACAGGTCTGCATGATGGAAGGCGACCGCTTTCCCCAGGCAGGATGAGAGTTTTTCCTTTAGGGACGTTTCCTCCAGGAGAGCGAGCTCGTCAAGGGCGCCCGCGGCACAGGCGAGGTCGACCCTTTCTGTGAGAAGCCCGGCAAAAAGCATGGTATCCAGCTTGCTCGGGAGGAATACCAGAACTTGGTCGCCCTTCCCCACCAGGTGAGCCACATTGGCAAGGAGAACCTCCGTCGGATCCTCGAAATCCATTTCGGCAAGAGACTCGGAATTCTTTTCGAGGGTATTGTGGGTCCTGTAATGGAAAACCCCCTTGTAGAGCACGCCCTCGTGCAGCTCGACCGGCCTCTTGTCAAAGGAAAGGAGGTCGGCGCCCAGCCACCGGGCGAGGGCGTCGGTGTTCCCCAGGACGGCCGAGAGCCCGATGACCTGCGGGCGATGCGGCGAGGAGACGATCTTGGTCAGGGTGATCTCCAACCCCGGTCCCCGGTCCGGGTCGCCGATTTCCTGGAGTTCGTCGACGACCACCAGGGCGATGTTTTTCAAGAGAAAGGGGTTCTTGACCATGAGTTGCGCCATCTTCTCGTAAACGATGACCGCTATTCCGAACTCGCCCGCCTCGATCGCCCGGTCATGTTCCCGGTGATCCCTGGAGGAGACCACGGTCCTGATTCCGAAAGACTCATACTTTTTCCGAAAATCGAGATACTTCTCCTCCGCGAGGGATTTCAGGGGGACGAGGTAGATGACTTTCTTTTTCTCCATGACGCCCTTCACGGCGGCGATCTCCCCGATGAAGGTCTTCCCGGACGTTGTCGGGCTGGAGATGATCAGGCTTTTCCCGTCGAGGATCTGGTGGCGCTTGATGGCTCGCTCCTGCACCGGCAGAAGCTCTTCCCCCATCTCGGTGATCCAGGCTTCCACGATCTTCTCCGGGATGTTGTAGCGGCTCAATTCCAAAATTCTCATGACGCGAGTCCTTTCCTTAAAAAAATCCCGTGTCTTACAAAAAAACCGATTCTTTCATGTTGACCTTAAAGACAAGTTGCTGATATTTCAATGCCACGGCGACAGATGTCTGTCGTCAAACTTGCAGGAGCATTTCACGGACCTGAAAAAGCTTGTCAACGGGAAGAGTCTGTTAATGGGCGAAAAGAATGTGCAGAAAAGGCTGATCCGCCTCGGACAGATCCTCCGGGTTTTCCTGGACAAGGACAGGGTCTCCAGTATCTGGCTGAGCCGGAATTTCCAGATTACACCCAGGACGATCCAACGGGACCTTGCCGCATTGAAAGAATCCGGATTCCCTATCCATGAAATTCAGAAGGGCACTTACCGGCTGGGCAAGGATCTCATCAAGAACCTTGAGGTTTTCGATGAAACCGAACTTGCCCTGGTCATCACCCTCCGGAACGTGGTCGGCCAGTTGGGGCGGCCTTTCCAGAAAGCGGCGGACGGTCTCTTCAACAGCCTTTACGACGCGGCCTCGTCCATACCGGTCTACGTGAGGATGGATGGGTCGATCCCGCTCGACAGCAGTCTCCTCAACCGGATCGTGAAGTCGATCCGCCTGAAAAAGATCGCCGGCTTCTATTACAAGTCCGGTAAACCCCACCAGGTGAACATGGAACCATACAGGGTCGTCCATTTCGGAGGGTTCTGGTACCTGGTCGGAAAAGATACGGGCGATTCCGTCATCAAGCGCTACGCCCTCGACAGGATCAGCGACTTCAAGATGGCGCGGACTTCTTTCAGAAAGATTCCCGAAAACCTTGACTCCGCGATCCAGGGCAGCGCCAACATCTGGTTTTCCACGGATCAAAACCTTGTCGTGAAGATCTCCGTTGATGCTTCCAGCGCGGGTTATTTCAAGCGTCGGAAGGTCTTCCCCACCCAGGAAATTACGGAAGAACAGGAAGACGGTACCCTCATCGTTTCTTTCCGGGTGGGCAGGTACGAAGCCATCCAAGATATACTCAAGTCCTGGCTGCCGCACATAACCATCCTGGAGCCGGCGGAATTCCGGGACGCATTTCTGGCCGACATGAAAAAGTGGGTGCAGAGGCAGGAGAAGAACGATGCAAGGTGATCTTGATGCCGACTCATCTGAATCGAAGTAAAAAAATGCCGTCAAAAGGAGTCTTGATTTTAGAGTGCAGTAAAGAGAGCGATCCCGGTTCAGAGGGGCGCTTCGTTTCACACATGCTTGATTTAATGGAAGTCCCTCGCAAGTATGTGAAGGTTAAAAGTAAAGAGGATCTCGTTAATCGACTTCAATCATCGCCCTTCAGAATTATTCATATTGCAACACACGGAGTTTTCAAAAAATCAAAGCGGGACAAGAAATTCATCGGAATATGGACCCCCACGGGAAAGTTGAAACAATCCGACCTGGAATTGCTCAAGGATAAGTTGGAAGAACATACTATTGTATGCACGGCATGCCTTTCCGCTGATAAGCAATTCAGCGAAAAAATCATCGAAGCAACAGGATGCTTACACTATGTGGCCCCTATAGGCAGTCCTTACTTTCATGACGCAATTTTTTT
>CAZJPV010000061.1:0-11514 GCA_964547985.1 uncultured Syntrophaceae bacterium | reverse complement strand
GCCGGCGATCCGGGGGGCGCTGCCACTGTCAACTTAAGTTTCGTTCAGGACAGCTTCAACGTGATCCGTCCGCATTCGACACACTTCAGTGTCATGGCGACACCTCCTCGACCCGTTGGGGCAATTTGCCCGCCCGGGGAAACCGGCAATTAGCCAATGAGTATCTGTAGGAGTGCAGAAACAGATAACTTCGGAAAGATGATGCGCAAATGATGATGAATCTGGATTCGGAGATGGATTCCAATAGCAGGCGGGCTTTCACTCTTCTATGATTAGTATAAACGCCCGGGAGGGAAAGTCAAGGGGCTTCGCGGCCAAAGTGAAACATATTGCATCCCCCCTTCTTCAAATCAGCAGAAAAATCAACAGCGGAAAGTGCGGACTTCCTTGGCCTCACAGTGGCTCAGGACAGGCTCAGCCGAAAATGCAAAGGGGGCCCGAATAAGGCCCCCCCTTATGAATTTTATGGCTCCCCGGCGCGGACTCGAACCACGGACCCGCTGGTTAACAGCCAGCTGCTCTACCGACTGAGCTACCGGGGAATGTTCGGTTGGATTTCAGTATCGGCAAAAAACCGCCCCTCTTGAGGGGCGGTAACTTGTACCAGATTTCCAAGCTATCTGCAACTGGTACAGGTCTTGAGCTTCTCGTAGGGCACGCCCGTCTTCTTGCTGATCCACTGCAGCTGGTCGACGGGGGCGAAGTATCTTCCGCAGACCCCGCAGGTTTCCATCTTGAAGTTCTTGCCCCAGACGGTCCGCTGGTTACCCTTGTCTTCCATTTTCACGAATCCCGTGGGACAGATGAAAGCGCAGGACCCGCATCCGATGCAGGCATCGGCGATGTATTCTATCTTCGGTTGGTCTAGCTTGCGCCCGGGTCCACGGTCCATGAAGGTTAGGGCATCGACCCCCACGACCTCGTGGCAGGTCCTCGTGCATAGCCCGCAGAGGATACAGTCATGATCACCGGCTTTTCCCTCGGCCACGTCGACACCGAGTTTCTTCGCTATGTCACGAACGGCGCCGGTCGTGGGGTACCGGTAATAGAGGAGTTCCGCCGCGAGCTTTCTCCCCTCCCTGACACGGTCGGTCTTCGTGCGGACCTCCATCCCCTCCTTCACCGGCGCGTCGCAGGACGTCGCGAGCTGCCACTTGCCGTTTGCCTTGACCTCCACTACGCAGAGACGGCAGGCACCGAAGGGGCTGAGATCCTTGTAGGAACACAGGGTGGGAATCTCGATCCTCGATTCCTGCGCGGCCTGCAACACCGTGGCCCCTTCCTTTGCTTTGACTTTCCGACCGTCTATCTTGATTGTTATCATCTTCATTCCCTCGGTTAAACTCTGTATGGACGATATTATTCCCAGACCACCAGCCGGTAACAGCGGAGGCACCTCTCCGCCTCCTTGATGGCCTGCGGTGCGCTGTAACCCCCCTCGACCTCCACGAAGCTTCCTCCCCGGACCGCGGGATCCAGGAATTTCACCTTCTCTTCGGGCCTCGTCGCCACGTAACCCTCAACCCTCTGCCTGCCGACATCGATCCCCTTGAAGGAGATGCCGGGCTGGTATTTCCTGCTCCGGAGGTAGGCGTCGATGCTCCGGGCAGCCTTATTCCCCGCGTCGAGCGCCTCGATGAGTGTGGCAGGCCCCAGGACGCAGTCGCCCCCCGCGAAGACCCCCTCAATCTGGGTCCGGTAACTCACGGGATCCGCCTTTATGGTTCCCCAACCGGTCACGCCGATCTGATCCTTGTCAACAATAAAGCTGAGGTCCGGCACCTGGCCGGTGGCCGCGATGACCATTTCGGTCGCGGCCTTGTATTCGGACCCCGGCAAGGGGATGGGCCGGCGCCTACCGCTTTCATCGGGTTCCCCGAGCTTCATCTTCCGGCACTCGATGGTCGTCACCTTCCCCTCTTTCATGAACACACAGACGGGTGCAACCAGGTACCGTATCTTCACGCCTTCTTCGAGGGCGTGTTCGATCTCCTCGTCGTTCGCAGGCATTTCCTTTCGTGAGCGCCTGTAGAGGATCTCCACATCCTTGAAGCCGAGACGCAGACAACTCCTGGCGCAGTCGATGGCCACGTTCCCGCCGCCGATGATGACAACCTTCTTTTTGGGCTCAATTTTTTTCCCGAGGCTCAGGTCGCGAAGGAACTCGGCCCCCTGCACGAAGTCCTCGCAGGCCGCCTCCTCTCCCTCGCAGCCGATCTTCGTCCCCACGTGGGCGCCCACACCAAGGAAGACGGCCCTGAAACCCTGCCGCTTGAGATCCTCGAGATCTAATTTATTGACTCTGTGGTTATATTCAATGTTGACACCCAGGTTGCGGATGAGATCGATCTCGTGATTGATGACGTCCTTCGGGAGGCGGTAGTCGGGAATGCCCACGGCGGCCATCCCCCCGCCCTCGGGAAGGGCTTCAAATATCGTGACCCCGTAACCCATGCGCCGGAGGTGATAGGCCGTGGCGAGACCCGCTGGGCCGGCGCCGATGACGGCCACTTTGTCAGCCTTTTCCTTCGCCGGTGTGCCGAGGGCGCTTCCGCCCTGGTCCCGGTCATAATCCGCCGCTGCCCGCTTCAAAAGCCTGATCGCAAGTGTCTCATCGATGTCATTCCTCACACAGGCCGCCTCGCAGGGATGGGTGCAGGCACGGCCTATCACACCCGGCAGGATGCACCTCTCGCGGATCAGGTTGAGGGAATCGACGAACTTGTTGTTCCGGATGAGTTCGATGTAACCCGGTATGTCAAGGCTCGCCGGACAGGCGGCCACACAGGGCGCTGTGACGGCCGAGGCATAGGACTTCTTCTCCAGTTTCTTCCGGCCTGCCGCCAGGGCCTGGAACTCATCACCGAAAAACCGTATGGCATCCAGGACCGGGACCAGCGCGGAGGCCCTGCCGAAGTTGCACTTGCTGAGTTCGGAGACACCCTTGATGACGCGCTCCATCTCGGCCAGGTCAGCCTTCTTCCCTTTCCCCGCCGCCATGTTTTCCATCATGTCGATCATCTTGTCGATGCCGATCTGGCAAACGGAGCACTCCCCGCAGGAGAGCTTCCTCGCTTCCCGGAGGTAGGCCAGGGCAAGGGAAGGGATATCCGCCTTTGCGTCGGTGACCACCAGGCCGTTCCATCCCATGAGGGCCGCTACCTGGTGTCCGTTGAGCTTTGTCGGCACGCCTGCACCGGCGTCTTTCCTTGCTGCGGCCTTGCGGTTGTCCAACACCCTGCCATCCCAGCTGCTGAATAATACGTCGCTCATTCCTGACACATCCTGTCTTTTTGTTTTTTGCCCCGTTATTCCTCGTCCCAGCCCTTCAGGCCACTCACCTTGTCCATCAGCTTCTTGATTTCGTAATCCACCTTCTTCTGCACCATCTTGATATCGTCGGCCGACAGGTGCCTGAAACGTCCCTGGTGCTTCAGGTAATCCTCGACGGGTCTTCGCTTCCTGGGCATCTCAATGGTGAGCCGGTATTTACCGTTTTCCACCTCGTAGAGGGGAAAGACTCCCGTTTCGACGACGAGCTTGCCGAGCTTGATCGTGATCTCGGAGGAACAGCGCCAGCCCGTGGGACACATGGAAAAAACATGGAGATAGGAAGGACCCTTGACCGCCTTTGCCTTTTTCACCTTGTTCACGAGATCGATGGGATAGCTCGGGCAGGCCGTCGCCACGTAGGGTACCCCGTGGGCGACCATGATCTCTGGCACGTTCTTCTTCCCGGTCCTCTGTCCCTTGATCTCCTTGCCGGCCGGGGAGGTGGTCGTGGCCGCCATGAAAGGAGTCTCCGAGGATCGTTGGATGCCCGTGTTCATGTAAGCCTCGTTGTCCAGGCAAACGAACATGAGATCGTGGCCCCGCTCCATGGCCCCGGATAGGGCCTGGAGGCCGATGTCGGCCGTCCCGCCATCGCCCGCGATGGCCACGGACTTGACGTCGCGATCGGGAATCCTGCCTTTGCGCCTGAGGGCCTTAAGGGCCGCTTCAACACCGGAACCGACAGCGGCGGCATTTTCAAAGGCCACATGGATATAGGGTACCTCCCAGGCCGTCTGGGGATAGGCCGAGGAGATAATCTCCATGCAGCCCGTGGCGTTGGATATGACCACATCATCGCCGAGGGCCTTGAGGATGATCCGCAGTGCGAGCACTTCGCCGCAGCCCTGGCAGGCACGGTGCCCGGGACTGAAATATTCCTTCCGGTCGATCAACTTCGGCGCAAATATCTCAAAGTTCTGTACAAGCGTCATTATTCTCTCACCCCGTAAAATTCAAAAGTGTCTTCTTTCTTCTTCACCGCCTTTTTAGTCATGGCGATGAAATCATCGACAGTGACGTCGCGGCCCCCGAGACCCATGATGTAATTCACGACCTTCGGCCGGCTCATGTCCTGGTACAGATAGGATTTGATGTCCGTCGCCACGGGACCGCCCGCGCCACCAAAGGAGACGGCCCGGTCCATGACGATCAGGGTCTTCGCCCCCCTGATGGCAGCCCGCAGCTCCTCTATCGGCAAAGGTCTCCAGAGCCTCATTTTCACGAGCCCGACAGAGGCACCTTTTTCCCTCATCTCGTCGACGGCGACCGATGCCGTCTCACCCATGGAACCCATGGTGAGGATCAGGGTCTTGGCACCTTTTGCCTTGTAGGTTTCCACCGGCTTGTAGTGACGGCCGAACATCTTTCCCCATTCCTTCCAGATCTTCACAATGGTCTTTTTCGAATTCCGCAGCGCCGTCTCCTTCACCTTCATTGACTCCGCGAAGATGTCGGGCATGTTGAAGCATCCCATGGAGATGGGGTTGTCCGGGTGCAGCGCGACGAAGGGTCCCCTCGGGGGCAGGAATCTGTTGACCTGCGCCTGGCTAGGGAACTCCAGCGGTTCAATCATGTGCGTGAGCTGGAAGCCGTCGATGTTGAGGACGATGGGGAGCATCACGTCCGGATGCTCGGCAATCTTGAAGGACTGGATCGTCATGTCGATGACTTCCTGCCCGTTTTCGGCAAACATGCAGATCCAGCCGCAGTCGCGCTGGGGCATGATGTCCGTGTGGTCGTTCCATATGTTGAGCGGCCCGGAAATGGCGCGGTTGGCGTTGCCCATGACGACGGGAAGCCTCATGGCCGAAATGATCGGGAGGATCTCGTGCATCAGCATGAGCCCTTGGGAGCTCGTAGCTGTGTATACCCTGGCACCCGCCGCCGAGGCCCCCGCGCAGGCACTGATCGAGGAATGCTCCGACTCCACAGTGATGAACTCGGCATTGATGCGCCCGTCATGAACGATGTCGGCCATATGCTCCGCAATGTGGGACTGAGGTGTGATCGGATAAACGGCTGCCACATCGATGTTACAGAGGGCAACGGCCTCCGCCGCCGCGATCCCTACTTCCATTCCAACGCGTTTACCCATCTTACTCCTCCTCTTCCACCATCACGATGGCCTCGGGCCAGCACTCGTGGGCGCAGATCCCGCATCCTTTGCAGTAATCCAGGTTGGCCTTGAAGAACCCCTCGCTGTCCTCGGCAATGCACCCCTCAGGGCAGAAGATGTAACACAGCCCGCACTTGATGCATTTCTGGGTGTCCAGCACCGGGCGCTGGGCCCGCCAGCTGCCCGTGTGCAACGCGCTGGCATTGCCCGGGGTGAAAACCATGCAGCCCGGGTTTATCTCCTGCCATTTTTCAGGCCATTTCTTGCTCACTGCTTTTTTCTTCTTCATATAAAATCCTCTGTCTTGTTATGCGGCTTGCGCCGTTTTGACGCCATCGTAGGCCCGTTTAAGGGCCTTCATGTTCTTTATCGCCAGTCGTCCGAACCGCTCTTCCAGCGGGGCGTTGAGATCCTTGAGGACCAGGACACCTGTGGCCTTGAGCACAGCCCCGAGCATGGTCGTATTGGTAATGGGGACGCCAAGTTCCTCCCGCGCGATGTGCGTGGCGTCCACCGTGAAGAGCTTCCCCTTGTAATTCAGTGTTTTTCTGATCTCCGAGGCCGGCTTTGACGTGTTCACGACGAGAATGCCGCCGGGCTTCAGCCCGTCAGTGACGTTGACAAGACCCACCAGACTGGGGTCCAACACGACGACAACATCGGGGCGATAAATGCCGGAGCGGATCTTGATGGGTTTTTCGGATATCCGATTGAAGGCCATGACCGGGGCCCCCCTTCTTTCAGGGCCAAACGCTGGAAATCCTTGCGCATATTTTCCTGCCTCTATGGCCGCCATGGCAAGCATCTCCACTGAAGTGACCGCCCCCTGGCCACCCCTTCCATGCCACCTGATCTCGATCATTGCCTGTTCTCCATGATGGTTTTTTTGCACTGCAGAAATGAGGTCAGCGCTGATTTGAAAACATAGAGCGATTTCTTATATGAACTGCCTTTTTCTGTCAATAGCTATTTCAGAAAACTATTTCCCGTCCCTGAAGAGGTAAAGGGCCTTTTCATAGAGATCCCCCCCTTGGACGTCATTGACGACCACAAGGGGGAGATCCTCAACGGTGAGCCTCATGATGGCCTCGGGTCCCATTTCCCCGTAGGCCGCGACTTCGGCCCGCCGAACGCATTGAGCCATGAGGGCCGCGACACCGCCGATGGCGCCGAAATAAACAGCACCGTATTTCTTCATGGCCTCAATGACCCCGGCCGAGCGCTTTCCCTTGCCGATCATCCCCTTCAAACCCACCTCCAGGAGTTTCGGCGTGTAAGGGTCCATCCGCGAACTCGTCGTGGGACCCATGGAACCGATAATCCGCCCGGGCCTCGCCGGCGTGGGTGCCGCGTAAAAGATGGTTTCCCCGCGGATCGGGATGGGGATTTTTTTGCAACGCAATATCGTCTCGTAGAGCCGCCGGTGGGCCACATCCCTTGCCGTGTATACCTCGCCGCTTAAAAGGACCCTGTCGCCTGCCCTGAGCCCCCGGCAGACACGGTCATCGAGAGGTGTCTGAATGCTCTTTGGTTTCTTCATCTTAGATGACGGCCTCTTTGTGCCTCGCGGCGTGACACTGGATGTTTATGGCCACAGGGAGAGATGCGATGTGACAGGGTATCATCTCCACATGTACGGCAAGTGCGGTGGCTCTGCCGCCGTATCCCTGGGGACCGATGCCCAAGTTGTTTATCTCCTTCAGGGTTTCCGCCTCGAGTTTTGCCAGTCTTTTGTCCCGGCGGTTCCTCTGGCCGAGCGGTCTTAGGAGAGCCTTTTTGGCCAGAAGGGACGCCTGTTCGATGGATCCCCCGATACCGACTCCGACAATCGTGGGCGGACAGGGGTTGGGGCCCGCTTTCCTGACCTTGTCCACGATGAGCTTCCTGATCCCATCGACGCCTGCGGTGGGAAGCAGCATGGTCACGGAACTCATGTTTTCACTGCCGCCGCCTTTGGGCATTGCCACGATCCTGATGCGGTTCCCGGGGACGAACTCCGTGTGTATGACGGCGGGGGTATTGTCTTGCGTGTTCACACGGCTTAGCGGGTCGCAGAGTGATTTGCGCAGGTGACCTTTCCGGTAGGCCCGCCGCACACCTTCCTGAACGGCATCATAGAGATTCCCGCCGGTCACATGAACATCCTGGCCTATCTCAAGGAAAAGGACGGCCATGCCGGTATCCTGGCAGAGCGGCAGGCATTCTTCCCGTGCGACGCGAGCATTTTCGATGATGCGCTCCATGGCAAACCGCGCCAGCTCGGATTTCTCGGCGGAAGCCGCTTTCTTGAGCGCCCCGAGCACGTCTTTGCCGAGATCCGTACTCGCCTCGAGAAAAAGTCTCTCGACCGTATCCCGGATGGTCTTACAGGATATTTTTCGAAGGGATGACATGTGGGAAATTCCTCGGAACTATTCCTTGAAGAAAGATGTGAACAGGGAGGGCTTCAGGGTTTCTATTTTTTCGCTTTATCCTCCATGTTTCTCCGGAATTCTATGGCCTTAGCGAGGGTCATCTTGTCCGTGTACTTGAGATCCCCGCCCACGGGAACACCCAGGGCGATCCGTGTTACCGTGATGCCCTTTTCTTTCAGGAGCTTCGTGATCAGAAGTGCCGTGGACTCGCCCTGAACGCTGGGATTGGTCGCGACGATGACCTCTCTGACGCCGTCAGCGGATATCCTGCCCATGAACTCCTTGAGGCGCAACTGCTCGGGACCAACGCCATCGAGGGGTGAAAGGGCCCCGTGGAGGACGTGGTACCTCCCGTTAAAGGCGCCGCTATCTTCGACGGCGATCAGGGCATCGGGATCCTCAACAACGCAGATGGTTTCCTTCTCCCGGCCCGGGTCTTTGCATATTTCACAGAGGTCCCCTTCGGCGAGATTGAAACAGCTGCGGCAGAGCCGGATCCTGCTCTTCACCTCCAGGATGCTCTCGGCAAGCTTTTTCGCATCCTCTTCGGAAGCCCGCAGGATGAACGTGGCAAGCCGGGTGGCCGTCTTCTCACCGATCCCGGGCAGTTTGGTGAGCTCCGCGATCAGGCGCCGGATAGGAAGTGCGTAACCCGTCATGCAAGCCCCTTTACATCAAACCGGGAATCCGAAGACCGCCCGTGAGTTTTGACATCTCTCCGGAGACCATCTCCTGGGCCCTGCGGATGCCCTCATTGACGGCGGCCACAACAAGGTCCTGAAGCATTTCCACATCCTCGGGATTGACGACGTCCTTTTCAATGCGAAGCGCTACAAGCTCAAACTTGCCGTTCACAATGGCGGTAATCATCCCGCCGCCGGCCGCGGCCTCCACGGTCTTCGCGGCGAGCTCCTCCTGGAGACGGGCCATCTTCTCCTGCAGCTGCTGAGCCTGCTTCATAATCTTTCCGATATCCTTCATGGAAGGCTGTAACCTCCTTAAGTATGATTGTTCCTCACGATCACCTCACGAACCTCCGCACCCTCGAAAACATCCATGACCTTCTGCAGGATGGGGTGGTTCAGGGCTTCCCGCCTGACTTCGCCTGCCCGGTTGTTCGGTGTGCCGGTGTTTCCGGTCTCGTGGTCTCCCGTCCCCGGATTTCCCGTCTTCAGCGACTCGATTTTCACAGTGACTTCTTCCTGGAAGAATTCCCTGGCGATCTCCGCCAGACGGTCCCGCTGATCTTTTTCCTTGAAATGCTCGAGGAAGAGATACCCTTCGGGGAAGCCGATTCTGAGTGTGCGATTCTCATATCCCAGAAAATGCCCCGGCTCAATCTTGGACCAGAGGGGATAACTCTTCTTCTTGACGAAACCCTTGACGGATTCCCAGAGGTCATCCCCTGAAACCGGCCTGGTCTCTTCCGCGGGGGCCGGATCCATTGCAGGTCCCCTCGCGATGGGCACTTTCTCGCGCGAAGGGGCCGCTTCCCGGCGGGATGGCAGCGGGCGCTCGCCTTTATTCTGCGAAAGTCTTCTCTCCAGGTCCTCCATCTTTGAGAGAATCTCATCCACCGGGATCATCGGCTGGAGATGAGCCATCCGGACCAGTGTGAACTCGAGGTTCAGGCGCGGGTCGAGGCTCCTTCTCACGGCTTCCTCTTCCTCCAGGAGGATATCCAGGAGTCTCTGAAGAGTATCCCCGGATCTTTTCTCTGCCTGCATCTTCAACCGCGAAATGTCATCGGGGAGAAGGTCCATCACGCTGCGGTCCGCCGCGGTGATCTTGACCAGGAGAAGGTTCCGGAAATGGTTGAGGAGCATGCCATAAAATACCTTCATGTCCAGCCCGGCGAAATAGGCCTCTTCGATGATACGCAGACACGCACCTGCATCCCTGGCCAGAACGGCCTCGGAGAGGTTGAAGAGGAAACGCCGGTCGGCGGTGCCGAGAAGTTCCTCGACGTCGCTGTCCCCGATCTCGGTCCCGGCATAGGAGATGGCCTGATCAAAGATGCTCTGCGCATCCCTCATGCTCCCCTCGCTAGCCTCCGCAATCAGGGCGAGCCCGCCGTCACTGACCTTGATGCCTTCCGACGAGGCGATCTGCCGGAGGTTGTCCGTAATGTGCCTGAGGGACAGCCGCCTGAAATCGAATCGCTGGCAGCGGGAGAGAATAGTCGCCGGAACCTTGTGCGTTTCCGTCGTGGCAAAAACAAAGATGACGTGAGCCGGCGGCTCCTCGAGGGTCTTCAACAGGGCATTGAAGGCCTCCTTGGTCAGCATGTGGACCTCATCGATGATGTAAACCTTGTATCGCGATGCGGCCGGCGCAAATTTCACATTTTCCCGCAGCTCCCTGATTTCATCGATACCCCGGTTTGAGGCGCCGTCGATCTCGTTGACATCCATCGACGTACCTTCGGTGATCTCGCGGCAATTCGCGCATACGTTGCAGGGGGTCTCGATCGGTCCTTTTTCGCAGTTCAGCGCCTTGGCGAGGATACGGGCGACGGAAGTCTTTCCGACACCCCGGGGCCCGCTGAAGAGGTAAGCGTGGGCCACCCGGCCAAGCCGGATGGCGTTCTTCAGCGTTTTGATCACAGGTTCCTGCCCTAGAACATCCTCGAATACCTGCGGTCTCCATTTACGGGCGAGGACAAGATATTCCATTGAGACTTATTTCACTCCCCGGAGAATTTTCCGGCCCCACTTTGATGAAAAAGGTGATAGCCAGGATTCCCGTAGCACACATCGGTTATTGCTACCGCTGCTTCCTTCCGGACCTGACGGGGTTCACAATCCTCTGTCGCACGGGTCCCGGCTATCATATCCTGAGATGACATATGGCGGAGAGAGGGGGATTCGAACCCCCGGTGCACCTTTTGGGGCGCACACACGATTTCCAGTCGTGCCCATTCGGCCTCTCTGGCATCTCTCCCTGGCACTCACCTTGCCGGATGAGGATCGCTATTCACAATAATGGCGGAGAGAGGGGGATTCGAACCCCCGTGAGGGCTTTTGGCCCTCAAACCGATTTCGAGTCGGTCCCGTTATGACCACTTCGGTATCTCTCCGTCAATCATTTTTTTAACCTCTTTTCCTGAAAAAATCTACTCAAAAGTTCGGCGCAAACGCTTGCTAAAACGCCTGTTTTCACCTCTACCGTATGGTTAAGCCTTCGGTCATCAAGAATCCGGTAAAGGGAGGCCACACCTCCATTTTTCGGGTCGGTGACACCGTAGACGAGCCTCGAAATCCGGGCATGAACGATAGCCCCGACACACATGATGCAGGGCTCGACAGTGACATAGAGGGTCGTCCCCGTGAGGCGATAATTGCCGAGCCTTCCCGCGGCCTCGCGAAGCACAAGAATTTCGGCGTGGGCCGAGGGGTCCTGGAGGGCGATAGGGCTGTTGTGAGCCCGTGCGAGGATGTCTTGGTCAAGAACGATAACGGCACCCACGGGGATTTCGCCTTTCCGGATGGCCGCTTCCGCTTCTTCGAGGGCGATCGTCATGAATGTCTCGTCTCGGTCCACAGTGTCCTCGATTTTCAATCGCACGGATCTGACATTTCAGGGGCATGATAATTGCTAAACTCTATACTGCAATGTCTCCGCTGAAGTCAAATGAGGCGGGCGGGCCGT
>CAZJPV010000060.1:0-11703 GCA_964547985.1 uncultured Syntrophaceae bacterium | reverse complement strand
TCTACAACCCCTTCACCTACCAGGAGATGATCTTCTACGAGTGCTTCGGCTTCTGCCCTCGCGGGAAAGCCCCCGACTATGTCCTGAAGGGCACGTTTCTGAAGAACGGCAGACTGCCCTGCGATCCCTCGGGAGGCGTTCTCTGTGCGAACCCGATCGGTGCCACCGGCCTCATCAGGCTCGCCGAGGCGGCTCTCCAGGTGACCGGGAAGGCCGGCACCCGGCAGGTCCCCGGGGCGAAACTTGCCCTGTCCCACGCCATGGGCGGCATCGATCAGTTCAACAGCGTGACCATTGTGGGATCAAAACTCTAGAAGATGAAATAAATTCTCAAGGAATAAAAAAGGGAGGATCTCGAAATGTCAAAAGAAGAATACAGGGTCATGAAAGCACAGGTCACGGTGCCCTACGAGTTGGCCGTGGGTCCCACGTGGAGCTACTTCTATGACTGCCTGAAGGAAGAAAAGATCATGGGAAAAAAATGTAAGCTATGCGCAAGGGTCTTCGTGCCCCCGAGGACATTCTGCCCGAGATGCTTCGAGGACATGGAGGAGTGGATCGAAGTATCCCAGGAGGGTGTCATCGAGACGTGGGTCCTCGTGAACATGCCCTTTTTCGCGCAGGAGCTGAAAATTCCCTTCATCTCGGCTCAGATCAGGCTGGACGGAAGCGACACGGGGTTCATCCACCAGATTGCGGGATTTGACATGTCTGATTTTGACAAGGTTCAGCAGCTCGTCAAACTCGGAGGTCGGGTCCGGGCCGTCTGGAGCAAGGAAAAAAGGGGACATGTTCTGGATATTGCTTATTTCGAACTGGTGAAGTGAGAACCCCGAAATCGCGACGCTATGAAACGAATCGAGACGGCGAAAAAACATGGAGGTCAAAAACGATGGCAAAGGAATACAGGACCGTATCAAACAACGTGGCCCTTCCGTATGCATGGGCTCTGGGGAAAACGTGGACCCGGTTCTTTGACGGTCTGAAGGAGGAGAAGATCTGGGGGACCAAATGCGGGACCTGCAAAAAGGTGTACGTCCCGGCAAGAAGCTTCTGCCCGGAATGCCTTAAAGATATGAAGGACTGGGTTCAGGTTAAAGACGAAGGAACAGTGATTTCATGGACACTGGTCAAAGGCCAATACTATGCCCAGGTAAAAAAACCGCCCTACATCATCGGCCTGATCAGGCTTGACGGTGCAGACAGTTTTTTTATCCATAACATCGAGGGCTACGACCTTTCCGATATCAAAAAGGTCAGAAAGGGGCTGAAGAAGGGGACGAAGGTCAAGGCCGTCTGGAGCTCCGGGAAAAACGGGAACATCTCCGATATCGCGTATTTCGCACCTCTAAAGTGACCGCCTGCGAAACAGGCGATACTGCATATCGCCATATGCCAAGCTCTACACCTCCGAAGTCGCCATGCGTGTCACGACGGAAGCCGTACAGATCCTGGGCGGCTGCGGCTACATGAAGGAGTTCCCCCTTGAGCGTATGATGAGGGACGCTAAACTTCAGACCATCGGCGGCGGCACTTCCGAAATTCAGCGGCTGATCATTGCCCGTGAGATTTTGACATAAGACCTCTTGTGCAAAAATAACGGATGCGGATCAAACAGAAGGCAGAAGGGCGGTGCCCCCCTGCCTTTTACATTTCCGGCCTTTATGGACATCTCCCTGGGCTTCGCCCCTCCGTCGTCAAGACAACGGTCGAGGATAGGTCCCTTACTCCGTTGACTGCTGCAACCGCTGCAGGATCGCCCGGATGAATTCTTCTCGCTGTTTCAAGAATTTACGAAACTCGCGCTGGTCCGTGTTCGCAATCTCAACTCGGAGGTCGGGAAGGTATCTCTCGATAAAGGCCACGAGCGCTTCAATTTCCTCGTGGGTCAGCTCCAGTTTTGACATGACGCGCCTCCTTTCCTTTCTTCTCCAGAAAGACGAAAGCCCTGTTCGCCTCCCTCCAGGCTATTTCTTTAACTGTGCCTTCGAGACACCGAGGGGGTAGATGGGGAAGACTTCAAACTTCAAAACGTCGATCCAGGCGGCTCGTGCCGCGATGAGGCCCACAGCATCGGTGTCGACCACGTAAATCGTCCTCAAACCCTGTAGATCGTAAAATTCTGATACGACTTTGATCTCCTTCGGCCACTCCCATTTTGCTCTTCTTGTCCTGACTTCTTTTTCGTCCCTGGGCTCCCACGTGCAGATCATCATGAAAAGCATATGATCACCTCCTTGCCTTTTTTCGAACCAATGTTTTCGCCCTCAAGACACCCTCGAAAATGATTCTTATTGCTCCCCTTTGGGAGGTCTCTGCGATCATGCAAACGGTTTAGACGAAGTTTAACCGGGTCGCCGAACGTTAGAAGGCAGGAGACGTGTAAACAGAGTTGACTAAATCAATCGGAACAGAAATTTATGAGAATCGAGAAGTTGATGGAGACGTGAACGGTTGAGATGCCTGAGCCGGTCCGTTTCTGGAAGAGTATTGTAACTAATTGAAAATATACATAGAAATTTTGCGAAAGTCAATGTAAAAGTACGTATCAGTAACAAAAAAAGCACAATCTCTTTCGGGATTATGTGTTAACGGGGACAGGTTGATGAAAAAGACCATCGAACGTCTGATTCAAGAAGACGCCTTTCTCGGACCCTACAGGAAGATTCTTCAAAGACGGCTCAAAAGGACCATGGATACGGAGTCGAGGCTCACGGGTGGGGAAATGAGCCTCGCGGATTTTGCCTCCGGCCATGAGTACTTCGGTCTTCATTTTCGGGAGGGCCGCTGGGTTTTCCGGGAATGGGCGCCCAACGCCTCGGCCATCTCCCTTGTCGGGAACATGACGGATTGGATGGCAAAGAAGGCCTTCGCCCTGGAGCGCATCAGCACGGACGGCCTGTGGGAGATAAGCCTCCCGGCCGATTCCCTGAGTCACGGGGATCTCTATCGCCTGCGGATAGAATGGCCCGGTGGAAAGGGCGACCGCATCCCTGCCTGGACCCGCCGCGCCGTCCAGGATACGAAAACCCTCATCTTCAATGCCCAGGTCTGGTCGCCGCCCGCGCCTTACCCTTGGAGAAACCCCGAATTCCGATGCCCTCCGGGCCCCTGCTTGATCTACGAGGCCCATGTGGGCATGGCGCAGGACGCCGAACGGGTCGGGACCTACAGGGAATTCACGGAAAATATCCTGCCCCGGATCTCGAAGGCCGGATACAACACCGTCCAGCTCATGGCCATCCAGGAGCACCCCTACTACGGGTCTTTCGGCTACCAGGTCTCTAATTTCTTTGCCGCCTCGTCACGCTTCGGCACCCCCGAAGATCTCAAGGCGCTCATCGACACGGCCCATGGTCTGGGGATCGCCGTCATCATGGATATCATCCACTCCCATGCCGCCTCCAACGAAGTGGAGGGGATCGGCCGATTTGACGGTACGCTCTACCAATACTTCCACGAAGGGGAAAGGGGCTATCACCGCGCCTGGGATTCGCGGTGCTTCAACTACGGAAAACCCGAGGTTCTCCACTTCCTGCTGTCCAACTGCCGCTTCTGGCTCGATGAGTATCGCATCGACGGGTTTCGCTTCGACGGCGTCACGAGCATGCTCTATCTGCACCACGGCCTGGAAAAGGCTTTCACCTCCTACGACGATTACTTCGACAACAGCGTCGACGAAGAGGCCCTCACCTACCTGACGCTGGCGAACAGAGTCATCCACAATGTCCGCCCCGATGCCGTCACCATCGCCGAGGACATGAGCGGTATGCCGGGGTTGGCTCTGCCCGTTGAGGACGGCGGCAACGGTTTCGACTACCGCTTCGCCATGGGGGTCCCGGACTACTGGATCAAGCTCACGAAAGATATACCCGACGAGGAGTGGCCGCTGGGTCACCTCTGGTTTGAACTGAACAACCGGCGGGAAAGTGAGAAGACGATCAGCTACGCCGAATCACACGACCAGGCCCTGGTGGGCGACAAGACCATCATTTTCCGTCTCGTCGACGCTGACATGTACGACCACATGACGGTCGGGGATAAAAACCTACGAATCGACCGGGGGATGGCCCTCCATAAGATCATCCGCCTGATCACGCTCGCCACGGCCGCCGACGGCTATCTCAATTTCATGGGCAACGAGTTCGGCCACCCCGAGTGGATCGATTTCCCCCGCGAGGGGAACAACTGGTCATACAAATACGCCAGGCGCCAGTGGCATCTCGCGGATAACCCGGACCTGAAATACCGCCTCCTCGCCCACTTCGACAGGGACATGATTGATATGGCCAGGCGCTTCGGACTGCTCGGTATCAACAGGCCGCACCTTGTGCTGGAGCAAGGCGCCGACAGGGTCCTGGCCTTCACGAGGGCGGGGCTTTTGTTCGCTTTCAACTTCCACCCCACCCGGTCTCACACCGACTATCGCTTCGAGGTGCCGCCCGGCAGGTACAAGATCATCCTGGACAGTGACGATTCAAAGTACGGCGGCCACGGAAGACTGAGGAAGGACCAGGGGCATTTTGCGATCCCTGAAAAAAAAGACGGGCAGCTGAGGCACACCATCAGCCTCTACCTGCCCACGCGAACGGCCATTGTCCTTCAGCGTCACTGACTAAACCGCGGCCTTTTCCCGCCGGATCCTTGACCTTTCGTCATCGTCCATGATGCAGCCCGTCAGACACTTCTCGAGGCAGTCCCCCCTGCAGGGCTCGACGTGGATGGTCACTGTGGAGTCCCGGTATTTCTCCCTGATCCGGCCGGAGATCTCCTGTGTCAGCCGATGGGCCTCATCAACGGACATCTTCGAGTCCACCTGGATGTGGACTTCGATGAAGCGAAAATGCCCGGCCTTCCGTGTCCTCATCTGGTGAAAGCCCCGGATGACGGGCCTTTGCTCCAAAATCAGGCTTCGTATCCATGCCGCTTCCTCCCTGGGGAGCTGAACATCCATGAGGTCCCTCGCAGACTGGACGGTCAGGTTGTACGCCGCCCTCAGGATGATCGCGGCGACGGCAAGAGCCGCGACGGGGTCCAGCCAGTCCAGGTAGAGATCGGGCCGGTACTGCCTGCCTATCCCGATAATCGCAAGACTTATAAGGACGCCGGCGGAAGTGTAGACGTCCGTCCTGAGATGCCACGCGTCGGCCTGGAGGGCCACGGAATCCGTTTCCCGCCCTACCCGGAAAAGATTCTCCGATACGAGCCAATTGATGACAACGGATGCCAGCATGACGATAACACCCCAGCCCACAGCCTCCAGCGACTCGGGGTGCATGAGTTTCCGGGCGGCCTCGTAGATGATCCAGATCGCGGCAATAAAGATGAGGAGCGCCTCCACGGTCCCGGAAATGTTCTCGATCTTCCCGTGCCCGAAGGGATGCTCCTCGTCGGCGGGGATGCTCGATGTCCTGACAGAGATGAGGGCGATGACGGCCGCAAGGAGGTCAATGCCGGAATGGATCGCCTCGGAAATGATCGAGACAGACCCGATCAGAAGGCCTACAACGATCTTCGCGATCATGAGGGTACTGTTGGAAATCACCGACAGGAGGGCGACAGATATTTTACGGCGGTCCTGTGACATGGAGAGGCCTGTGGAATTTTTTTGGCCCTATTTGTAGCTTGTCGGTGAGGTAATGACAAGCTTAAAATGCCGCCTGCACTCCCCTGCGTGTGGATACGGTGAGCATTTAAATGACAAAAAAACCGGCGAGTGATGATGAATCACTCCCCGGTTGAGTCTTTCCTGTTTAGGTCATACCTCCTTCGCCTATTATAATCCAGTTCAATTCACCGGAATCATAATCTTCACTGCCGTCGCCATCCGTATCGGCAAAGATTTGATAAGAGTAAGCTTCGTCACCGGTCATCCAGAGGCGCGCATAGGTATTTCCACCCTCCGAGCCGATTGCACCGGTGATATATAACTCACCCTCCCAGGATGGGTACGCGGCACTATAGTACTGCCAGAACATCGTATTAGTAGTAATGTTAACATATCCGTAATCCGGATGGTAGAACTTGCCCTCCATCCCGAAGTAGAAGCCGCCATCAGATCCTATATTTTGGAAGTCGAAATAGACGACAAAGTCTTCCGTCATCTGGTATGTCTTGCCGGTCCAGTCGTCACGATACACCATATTCATGATCACATAGGGATAGGGATAGGGATAGGACATGGGATCTATCATATTGTAATAGAAGTCTCGAAATTCCATGGTGCCATCAATAGTAAAAGGCGTGCCCAAAGCGTTACAGCTCACACTGTTGAAATCAAACTCGAACGGGTCCAGATACGTTTCATCCCCGTCGATGATTACAATCCCGGAGAAACCGGCGCTTCCGTTGTAGGTGACCCCGTTTTCGCAATAGGAGTTGAAGGTGATCGTCCCGGAGAATTCGCCTGTGTCCTCATCGCGCGATATGGAATAGGTAGCCTCGCCGTTGCAGGAGCCGTACACGGTACCACTTTCCGAGACAACCGCACCCACAGCCACGTTGTGAAGGGACGAGGATGTCTTGAGCTGGTCTGCGATAGTTTTCATCATCAAAACTACCTTTATGGGCCTCTGCACCGCCTGCCCGCCGGTGGTCACCGCGCCGGCCGCGATGACGCCGCCGCCGAAGGAGGTGGAGCCCCCCGAAAGGGCAGCTTCCAGCAGGATCCGGGCATTGTCAGCGTCGACCGTCGCCTCCGACGTCAGTCCCGTGTAGGTGAGACCTGTGGCACCGCCACCGCCGGCGGAAACAACGCCGCCGCCACCGCCGCCACTGCATCCCCAGAATATGAAGAGAAAAGTGAGGATGAAGAGAAATGCACTCCATCTTTGAAGACAATTTTTAACTCCCATAAATTCCTCCTTCAAATGAACTAAGGTGTCAAAATCCTGATTATTTCTGATTATTTGCAATTTTTATTCCCTCCTTTACAGGCTGTAATGATTTATTCAGCTCCGGTATCCGAATAAAAAAGGGTCAGGCTTGAAAAGCCTAACCCCTTGATTTTAAATGCTTATTTAATGTGAGAGTCTTTCCTTTCAAACCCCGAGAAATTGAATGGCAATCCCGCACAGGCAGATCGTCCCCCCCGCCAGGGCGTGCGTGTATCTCTCGAGCCCTTTGAGGGGGATCAGGTTAATACCCCTTATTGAAAGGAGGACGATACCCATCATGGTCAGAATGGTGATCCCTCCGAAGACGCCCGTCACCCACAATAGGCCGGAGAGGCTCTCCTTTGCCGCCGGATACATGAGAATGGGGATCAAGGGCTCGCAGGGACCCAGGACAAAAATGGTGAAGAGGACCCAGGGGGTGATCCGCACTTTATCGTCATGGACGTGGGCATGATCCGTCCCGTGTATGTGCCGATGGGTGTGCACACAACCGGCCTCATGGGCATGGAGATGCTCGTGCGATCGATTTCTCCAGGCTTTTTTCAGGCCCCAGGCGAAGTAAACGAGCCCGAAGGCGATGAGGGCCCATGCCGCGAGTTCGCCCCGGAAGGCCTCGATCCCCTCGAGGCTCGTCACGGCGATGCCGAGGGCGATCCCGGCGAGGCCCAGGATGACGGAACTGCCGATGTGGCCCACACCGCAGAGAAGCGTGATCCATGCGGTTCTGGCCTGCGACCACCGCCTTGCACGCGCCATGACGACAAAGGGAAAATAGTGATCAGGACCCAGAAGGGTGTGGAAGAACCCCAGTGAAGCGGCGGTGACGGTAAGTAAAGCCATCTCCTGCGACAGCATGATGAACTCCTCAAGACTTCATGAGCTTTGTGAACTTCGCAATCTTCCCCTTCTCTGTCAGGACCTTCCCGAGCATCTCCTGGTTGGTGGCCGGGATCCCGGGCTGATCGCTCCGCCTGACGAGAGCAATAGCCTCCACGGGGCATGCCGTCACGCAGAGGCCGCAGCCGATACATCTCTCGGCTGTCACGAAGGCGACGTCTTCCTTCATCTCGATGGCACCCATGGGACACCGCTCATCGGCGCAGATACCGCAACCGCTGCAATCATCCGCCTTTACTTCGGCCTGAAAACCGCTCGGGGCGAAGGGATGTGGAAGGTTGAGTTCTGTTTTGCCTTTGAGTATGATGCAGCAGCACCGGCAGCAGTTGCAGAGAAAGCTTGGCCTGTCGGCGGTGTTCGTGCTCGTGTGGACCAGACCCGCCTCTTCTGCGCGCCTGAGAACGGCGTGCGCCTCTTCGCGGGTGATCTGCCGGGCGCATTTCTTCTCGACCAGAAACCGGGCCGGTGCATCGAAGAAGAGACACGTCTCCGTTGGCTTATCGCACCGGTGAAGACTGACACGGCAGGCGCACTGGCCGAGGCCTATGAAATCCACGCTGTCGATAATGTTTTTGACTTCCTCGTAGGGATGGATCCTGAGTGCAGCGTCAACGGATTTCTCGACGGGAACGATGCGGGCCACGGCCGTGGGGTTTCCGGCGAAGGACGCGCCGAGTCCGTCGCGGTGGTAGTCGTCCCAGAGCTTCCCCAGCTTTTCAAGTTCCGGCGTCATCTCGCCCCGCATGAAGGGATATTCAAAAAGACCCGGGACCGTGGGCAGGAGGCCATAGGATCGTTTCCCGCCTTTCTCGCGGCTGAAGACGAGCACCCTGTCAGCCATGGCGCCCAGCATCCGGTCGGCCTCTTCCGCGGACATCCCCGCGGCGGTGGCAATCGCCTCGACCGGCTTGGGTGAAAAATTCATGTGGGTCAGAACAGCGGCCTCCTCGGGCTTGAAGAGTATCCTCAAAATTTTTTCAAAGACCGCCGATTTAGGCGCCCCCGTGGGATGCGTGTCGAGGACTTCCCTCAATTTTTCATAGACGTCCATTTTGTAATCTCCCGTTATTTCTTGAAATTCATGACTTCGTCTTTGAGCCATTCGATCCAGGCCGGGATGCCCTCCCCCGTCCGGCAGGAAACCTCGAAGATCCTGATCTTCGGGTTCAGCTTCAGGACCCGCTCCCTCAGGACCTTCATGTCGAAATCGGCCATGGCCAGATAGTCGATCTTGTTCACCACCAGGGCATCGCAGACCGTGAACATGAGGGGGTACTTGAGAGGCTTGTCGTCGCCCTCGGGGACGCTCAGGATCATGGCGTTTCTAACGGCGCCCGTATCGAACTCGGCGGGACAGACGAGGTTTCCGATGTTTTCGATGATGATGAGATCCAGGGCGTAGAGGTCCACCTCCCGGAGGGCCATCTCAATCATGACAGCGTCGAGATGACAGGCCCCGCCCGTTCGCAGTTGAACAGCCGGGATGCCTTGCTGTGCTACTTTCTCCGCGTCAACCATGGAATCAATGTCTCCCTCGATGACGGCTGTCCTGAAATGATCTTTTAGCTCGCGGAGAGTCTGGATGATGAGGCTCGTCTTCCCGCCTCCCGGAGAGGCCATGAGGTTTACCATGAACACCTGTCTCAACCGCAGGCGATGCCGGATCTCGCCTGCGACCTTGTCGTTGTCGGCAAGGATCTCTTCCTTGATCTCGATGAGACGTATATCGGCCATTAGATCACCTCGATCGCCTTGATAAAAAATTCGCGGCCGGAAACGAACGTCGCCTTCCCTCCCCCGCAGGCCGGGCAGACAACGTCCTTCGCTTCCCGGATTTTGACATGAAAGGATTCCCCGCACCCCTCACAGCGGAAGACCACGGGCATTCTTTCAACCCGGAGCGTCGCCCCCTCGGCGAGAGTGCCTTTGCTCAAGTAGTCGAAGTAGCGCTGAAGCCACTCGTCGATGACGTCGCTCAACTCCCCGATCCTCAGGCTGACGCTGATGACCTTGCCTGCCTTTGCTTCCTCCGCATGCCGGAGCACGACTCTGAGGATGTTCTCCGTGACGGGAAGTTCGTGCATGGCAAGCCCTCCCCGCTATACCTTCCCCCGCTCGAGGGCGATGCGAAGGTAGGTGTCAAAGGCCTTTTCCGGCGGGACGTAGAGCTCCCCGTGTGATTTTTGGACGGGGGACAGAGCCTCCGTCGGGCAGGTGGTCACGCAAAGGCCGCAGCCCACGCAGCGGTCGAGGTCAATGACGGCTTTCTCGTCCTCCATTGCGATGGCCTCCATCTGGCACCGCTCGAGACAGACCTCGCAGCCCGTGCAGAGTTCCGCATCCACGCGGGCAAAGTAATTGGATTTCACCTTACGGCTCGGGTGGGCATCGAGCTTGATCGCCTTCAGAACCTCACAGCAGCAGGCGCAGCAGCTGCACATCCCGCCGACCCTCTGGGCATTCGCCGGGCTCGGCACGAGGCCCGCCTCCTCGTTTCTCTTTAGAACATCGAAGGCCTCTTCCAGCGTGATCTTCCGTGCAATCCCGTTTTCGATGTAAAATTCCCCCAGGGCCCCGAAGACGAGGCACGACTCCAGGGGCGCGTGACAGGTCTTCCCGTCGATACGGCTCATCTTGCGGCAGATGCATTCGGCAAGGGCAATCACCTTCTGGGAGGAAAGGATCTTCCTGAGCTCATCGTAAGGGGCAATTTCCATCGCGGTGTCGAGACTTTCCTGGACCGGCACGACACGCAGCTGCGGCGTGTCGGGGCGGATCATCTCCCGGTACAGGGCCTCCCGCGAGTACTGATGGACGAGGTCGACGAATTCTTTGTCGAGGTTGCCCACCTGGTACTCGAAAATCCCCACGATAAACATGGCGGACATGTAGAATGTTTTCCCGCCCGCCTTGTAGCGCATGAGAAGGCCCTTTTTCGACATGCGGTAGAGAAAATCGGCAATCTCCTGCGGGTCGCGGCCCAGCCGTTTGGCGACCTGTTCCGCCGTTTCGGGCATCAGTGACATCCTGCAGGCCATCTCCGCCTCTTCCTCTGTAAATAGTTTCTTCAGCAGCCTGATCTCAACACCGCTTTCGGTCTCCGGAAACCCGGCCGGCATGGAATCGAGATGTTTTCTCAGCTTTTCATAAACCCCATCGGCCATTACAATCTCCTTGATACACAACGCCTTGTCCTTGAAATTTTCTTTTGTGTCTTTCACGCGAAGATCGAGGTGGTCTCAGGCCTTTAGCTCGCCGCAGATAGGGCATTTACCATATCTTTTCGTAAATATCATCCATTGATATTGTGGGCCTCCTGAGAAGTATAAAGCATCAATTGCCTTCCCTGCAGTCATGAACTCTAAGACGTTCACAATCCGACCCAGAAAAGCAAAGGGGTCACAGTCCTGAGACCTGTAACCCCTTTATTTTCTGGCGGGCTGTCGGAATCACTATCATTCGCGGTTCTGGCCGTTATATGCCGAGGACGTTTATCGGCAAAACGAGTTCGTAAAGCAAAAATCGCGGCCGTGTCATCCGTGCATCCGGGCGCGTTCTGTCATGAAGGCGTTACGGATCCGACGTATAGTAACCCGGCGGGGGTATTTTGTATAAATGAGACTGCTCGTAGTACCATTGGGTCCTGTCCTCAGTCGTGGCACAACCCATGACTGAAAGGACGAAAAGGATAGTAAGCAAAAAAGCTACAATCTTGTTCATTTTATCGCCTCCTTCTCCGACGGCAAGCCTTTCAATGATCATTCAATACACCATCCGATGGCGAAGGTAAATTGGACCTTGGTCCTACCAGCACTGGACTTTGGTCCAACAAAAACAACTTCATCTATTTACTTTGGTCAACTGCTATTCAGGGCTTCGCGGGATTGGTCAGGGGCGATTATTTTTTCTT
>CAZJPV010000059.1:0-11846 GCA_964547985.1 uncultured Syntrophaceae bacterium | reverse complement strand
CCATCGTTGCCTGCGCCATCTTTGCTTCCATCTCCGGTTCCGCCGTGGCCACGGCAGCGGCGATCGGCACGGTGATGCTTCCGGCCATGCGCCGGGCGGGCTACGACGATGAGGTGTCATCCGCCGTGACGGCCACTGCTTCCTGCATGGGACCGATTCTTCCTCCCAGCATTCCCTTCATCATCTACGGGGTGATTGCCCAGGTATCCATCGGCGCCCTTTTCGTTGCGGGAATCATGCCCGGGCTTCTGCTCGGCCTTTGCCTCATGATTTACATGGTGATCGTGGCGCGCCGCGGCGGATACCCGAGGGAGCCTCGCGCCTCGATGCGGGACGTGTTCACGGGGACCCTCCGGGCGGTGCCGTCGCTGGTGATGCCCGTCATCATCGTCGGAGGCATCTGGGGTGGAATCTTTACGCCCACGGAGGCGGCGGGGATCGCCGTTGTATACGCCTTCATGGTGGGGTTTTTTATCTACCGCCGTCTGAAGGTCAGTCGTTTGTACCACCTTCTTCTGATATCGGGGATGGAGGCCGCCGTGGTCATGCTGCTGCTCGGACTCTCAGAGCCCTTTGCCTGGGTCGTGGCGGTGGAGCAGGTACCGATGAAAGTCATGGAAGCCCTGGTCTCTCTGTCTTCGTCCCCCTATGTGTTTCTCATTCTCGTCAACATCTTCCTGCTGATCATCGGCATACCTCTGGAAACGGCGCCGGCCCTCACTATTGTGACGCCTGTGCTGGTGCCTCTGGCGGATAAGATGGGGATCGACCCCTTGCATTTCGGCGTGATCGTCTGTTTCAACCTGGTGCTGGGTCTTATCACCCCGCCGGTGGGGGCCGTGCTGTTTTCCGTCTGCGGCATTACCGGCCTGTCGCTGGAGAGGTTGTCGCGCGGCATCTGGATTCCCTTCCTCATTGCCGTGGGGGTGTTGATGATCGTCACCTTCGTGCCCGCTTTGAGCACTTTCCTGCCCCGGCTATTCATGCCGTCCTGAGGGGTCTGAAGAGGGGCCCCACCTGTCACACATCTTTGGGAAACACCGATCGAAAGATCCCGCGGCCTTCGGGAGCGTCAAAGAAACTCCCCCGTCAGGCCGTGGCGGAAGTGATGTGCGCTAGGGAAAGGCAATCCCGTGTTGAGTTCGTGGATGTCCGGTATTCGGAAAATACCTGGCGAAAACTCCAGGCAAAGACCATACAGGTCTGAGAAATTGAATCTGCAAATGGAAGGGATGAAGGGGTCTGCTTGAAACGGGTGTGTTTAATCCCAGGCGCCCGTCAAGTCTCTTCTCTGCATCGGTTTTTTCTGCTTGAGGTTCCGGGTGTCCTTTATCGTCGATGCAGCCTTTTTCTCCTGTTCTATCAGGGCACTTTTGACGTCTTTTGACGGGTCGCTCTGCACGACCACCTTTTCAGATGGCACATTCTGCGCCTGTTGCCCTGTGACCTCTGACCCTGTTTTGACGTCGCGCTCGAGGGGCTTTTGGATCACCGTGGCCGGTTGATGCTCCTGCAGAAGGATAATGCTGATCCTCCTGTTTCTCGGGTCTCTCGGGTCTTCTTTGATCAGCAGTTCCTGATCGGCATAGCCGACAACCCGGGCGATCCGTGAAGGCTCGATGCCATGCTGTTCGAGTTCACGCCTCGCGGCGGAGGCCCGTGACGTGGCAAGTTCCCAGTTCGTGATCTGATCCCCCCGGAAGGGCGCGGCATCGGTATGCCCCTCGATGGCGATCTTCTGTTTCATGTCCTTCACGTTTTCGTATATGAGGGCCAGGACCTCCTTGGCCTTGGGGGTGGGCTCGGCGCTTCCCAGGGGGAACATGGTGTTCCCTTCTTTGTCGACAATCTGGATGCGCACACCCCCTTCGATCACGTCCACAAGGACCTGATCCTTCATGTCCTTGAGTTTCTCCTCCACGGCCCGCTTGAATTTGTTCCCGAATTCCTCCGGCCGGATTTCCGGTCTTGTTATGAGGTCCTCCATGACGAAGGCCTTGCCGTCTATGACTGAAGTGCCGCTGTCCTGAAAGATGCTGAAGTTCTTGAAGTATTCGGCGAGGACGGCCCTCTTCTCCGGTGAGATCATGGCGATGAGCCACAGCAGGAGGAAGAAGGCCATCATGGCGGTGACGAAATCCGCGTAGGCAACCTTCCACTGACCGCCGTGCGTGTAATTGAACTCGCGCTTCTTCACCTTTTTGATGATGACGTCTCTGCCGGATTCAGCCATTATTTCTTAATCCGCCTTATGGCCTGCTCGATTTCCTCGAATGCGGGTTTCACATTGGCAGGGATGACACGCCTTCCGAACTCCACGGCGACCTGGGGTGCCGCGCCGCTGACGAAGGCGACAATCGCCGTTTTCAGGACGGTCAGGTACTGGAGCTCCTCGCTGGCGTGGTATTCCATGTTCCGGGCCGCGGGACCCACGAATCCATAGCACATCAGGACGCCGAGGAATGTGCCGACGAGGGCTGCGCCGATACTGTGGCCTAGGATCTCGGGGGGCTCCCCGATTTTCTGCATCGTGAGCACGACACCCATGACGGCGGCAACGATTCCCAGCCCCGGCAGGGCGTCGGCCATATTCGAAACGCTTTTCGTCGGCACCATCAGCTCCTCGTGGTGGGTGTCCAACTCGGCACCGATCAGCGATTCAAGTTCGTGGGGTTCTATCTTCGTGGTCATGACGGTCCGCAGCGTATCGACGACCAGGGAGAGGGCGTGTCGATTTCTGAAGAACTTTGGGTATTTTCTGAAGATCGGGCTCCTCGTGGGATTATCCACGTCGTTCTCGACGGAGATCAGACCTTCCTTCCTGATCTTGTAGAAGACTTCCCCGAGAAGCATGAGGACTTCCACGTAATCGGCCTTCGAGTATGTCTTCCCCTTCAGGATCACCAGGACACCGTTCATAACGGACTTCATGACCTTCACGGGCGACGCGATCATGAACCCCCCTATGGCGGCGCCGAAAATGATGATGGCCTCGGCGGGCTGTACGAGGATCCAGAGATTGCCTTTCTCCAGCAGGAAACCGCTGACGAGTGCTGCGATAACGATCAGTGCACCGATGAGGACAAGCATGGATGAGGTTTTCTACCTCCTTTTTTCCCGGATGATTTGTCTTTCCCTGTGGAAGACGAATTTGATGATCTCTTCCCTTATTTCGTCATCCATGGCAACGTACTTGACGGAGATCTGGTGATCCTCGCCCTGAGATCTCACCTGAACGACCTTTCCGTACACATAGAGGGCGACGGAACGGAGCATGCTGAGGATTATCCTGATTTCCAGGATGTCACCCATCTCGTATTTTTTCTTTGAAGAGAAACTCAAACCACCGCCGCTGATGTTCACGCACTGAACGGGAAGAGAGCTGAAACCTTCTCTCTGCAGAGAGAGCATGCTCGTTATGAGATCGAGCTTGGCGTTCAGCATCTTGAACCACTCGGCAAGGACCTTGTCCTCGATCTCGGGCAGGCTGGCAAACTCCAGGGTGGTGTCTCCCGACACCCTCGACCATACAGCCTTGTGTTCCTCCGTCGGGACAACTCGAATGTCGAACGGAATATAGGCCTCGACCCGGGAGTATTCCCTTCTGTTTTCCAAGCTTTCATCCAATTTGTAACTCATCGGCAGATCCTCTGCTCACACCCCACAACATTTGCAAGCGGTGATGTTCAATGACGGTAAAGAAGGCGACATGGACTGCATTTTAACCCTTTAAAATCCTTTCCATTTCCTCAAAAACGCCCTCGACGGTGGCAACTCGAATCACATCAATTTCCCCGGCAGTCTCAAATCGGGGACAGCGGAGGCCGATCACGGGAGTGCCGCTCTTGAGAGCCAGCGCCATTTCGGAGAGCGTTCCGAGACCGCCCCGTAGTGCGATGAGAACATCCGGGGTCTTCGCATTGATAGCGTTTCGGGCATCGGACATGCCCGTGTAAATCGGTATGTCGACAAAGTCGTTCGGGTACCCCTTAGCGGGATACCGTCTCTCGGAGGGGAGCACGGCTATCACGAGGCCGCCGGCCTTCCGGGCACCTTCCGAAGCCGCCCGCATGGTACCCCCGCCGCCTCCGGTGAGCACAATGTGTCCTCTTTTTGCAATGCCTTCTCCGATCCGGTAGGCCTCATCGAGCGTCCGGGTATCCCCCCTGTGAATTCCCATCACCCCGATCACCCGGGGTTTCTCCGCAAGTCGAATCGTTCTCATGTCCATTCCCCCTCCAATGTGTATTCAATCCATTCATGACCTACCCCGGCGGAAAAGTCAAAACCGAAGCCGTCCCGCAAACCCATATCGAGCATTAAGCAGGCTTTTTCGCCTCTGGAGTCAGGCGTTTATGGGGGAATTGGGGCTCGGGTGCTAACCAAGCTTTTCAGAAATATTCTCGACAGAAATTCGCTACACTTGAGGGGAAAGTGTGTTGCCGAGGCGGTCGATTCGAAAGTATTGAAGATTATTGATGAAATATTCGTGCTGAAGAGGGTGGGATTTCATGCCGAAAAGGTGGGTTTTGCAGGGGCAGTCGGACGCCCCAAAACCCGGGATGGACCATTCGGCTATTTTTTGGAGGCTTGCGGCCATCTCGTGCTCGAGGTCGGCTCCGGTACGGACGGGAATGACAAGGGGCGCATCACATCGATCGGCGAGGTAGTCAATGTGCCAGAAAAAGGTTTTTTTCTTTCGGAGGTGCCGGGCCATGCGAGCCCTGAGGGCTTTTTTCGCCGACCCTGCGTAGAGATAATATCCCGGGGGAAAGGAAATCTTGCCGATACCCCCGACGGCGATCCTTGTCTTACGGGGGAGATGGAGGATCAGGATGTAGCATCCCCTGTCTGCGGCCTCCCGGTCAAGAAGATCCCACGGAATTTCCAGGTCCCGGATGCAGGGGCTGAGGGAAAGATCCCTCTTCCACTCCACGGACAAAGCCTTGACCATGAGATCATTCCTTCGTTCATACAGGGTCCGGGCAAAATCATAGTCCGTGTGATAATCGGGCAGAAAATAACGGACCTTCGGCGAATGGACGAGAAAGATGACCCCTGCGCGGGTACCGCTGCGTGAGAGCCCGGCAAGTTCGACAAGGTGTTTCCTCCCCCTTTCCGTGACGGCATCGGGAAACATGGCCATCTCCTCCCCATAAAGGGTGCAGGATTTGACCTCCAGAACAAAGGGTCTTCCCCCCGCTTCCAGGAGGAAGTCAAAACGACTCCGTCCGAAGGACACCTCCGGTTTCAGGACCCGGGCGTCCTCGAGTCCCGGGAGCATCCCCCGGCGGAGAAGCTCATCCACCACGCGATTGGTCAGGTGTGTGTGAAGAAGGACGGGGATGCCGTCACGCTCGACGGCGAGCACCGTGTACCGTGTAGCCCGCCCAGCCGGCGCCCCTGCCAGATATAGCGTCCTTCCGCCAATCAGCAGTTCCCAGAGTCTTCCCGGATTGGGGAGATAGGCCCTGACGCGCTTTCCCTCGTAGTCGCACTCCACGAGAAACCGGTTCAGCCTCCTCAGATAAGAAGCTTTGCCTGCGGGTTGAAGGCCCGGGATTAAAATGTCGGGGGTGCCGGATGACGGTATCATGGATTCATGGATGGTTAAGGATTTCTCAGGAGGAAGCCCCCATTTTTTCCTTTACAAAGAGGAGAAGGACTGCTGCAAGGACTGTCAGCCCGAGGGATAATGCGTAAGGTGCATGCATGCCGATCTGTTCCCATAGGATCCCCGCCAGGAGCGATGCCGGCAGGGCGCATAACCCGATGACCATCTGAAATCCACCGAGCACGCTTGCGCGGAATGCCTCGGGGCCGAGTTCCGCAACAAAGGCCTTCTGGACGGTGTCCAGGGCTCCACGGTGAAGGCCATAAAGGATAAAGGCCGCGAAGACCGCCCAGGCGCTCTTCAGGAAGAGAAAAGTCAGGCAGACGAGCCCCCAGAGGACGAAGGAGATAAGGAGAACAAATTTTCGCCCCATTCGGTCCGAGAGTTTGCCGAAGGGGAGTGAACACAGAAAAGCCACAGCCGTGAAGAGAAGATAAAAGATGGGGATGAAAGCAATCTGGAAACCATACTCCTTCGAGGTAATCAGCAAAAAGGAGTAACTGAATGAGCCGAGGGCAAAGAGGGCGTTCAGAAACATGAAAAGCTGGAGGTTTCGATCCAGGTCGGAGAGTTTGATGCCCTGGTAAATACGGATTTCGTCTGGTTCCTTTTCCCGGATCCGGAAGAGAATGAGTAAGACGGCGACGATGGACGGGATAGCGGCGAGGAGAAAGAGATCCCGGTAGCCGAGATACTGGAAGAGGAGGATGCAAAGGAGAATACCGCAGACGGCGCCGAGATTGTCCATCGCCCGCAGGATCCCGAAAGACTCATCCCGGTTGGCCTGGGTCGATAGATCGGCTATCATGGCGTCCCTCGGCGCCCCCCTCATCTTGCCAGCCCGGTCTAGAATCCGAAAGGGGATCAGGATCTGCCAGAACGTCGAGAAGGCATAACCGATGCGGGAAAGGAAGGCGAAGATGTAGCCCAGCCAGATGAAGACCTTCCTCTTCCGTATCCTGTCCGAGATGTAGCCGGAGACCGCCTGGGACACGGACACGATGGCGTCCCCGAGGCCGTCGATAAAACCCAGAACGGCCATGTTGGCCCCCAGGGAGGTGACAAAGAGGGGCCAGATGGGATAGATCATGTCTGAACCCATGTCGTTCAGGAAGGACGCCGCGGCAAAAGTACGGACCGTCTTTTTGCGTCCGGCGTTCTCGCTCATCGGCCGAGATCTTGTGATTTGACGGGTTCCTTCGTCTCCGCGGGGGGTTCATCCTGTACCGGGGGTTTCTCAGTGCTTTCAACGGAGGATGAGCTTTCTTTCAGGAGGTTTTCCCGGATGCGGTCGTGGATGAGTTTCGATGCGAGGGTGCTCCCTGCCATGCCGGTGCGGACGGCCACCTGGGTTTCGTTCTTGGAGACGTATTCCACGGTGATGCGGACCTTCTCGTCACTCGCCGTACCTTCCATCGTGGCCTGGGAGATTTTTTTGGTGTAGGTCGCGTCCGTTGCCTTCAGATCGAAGAGGGTCCTCTGGCAGGCCTTCCAGACGACGTCCATGGGAAAGTAATAATTTCCATAGAGGGCACCGTCGGTGTAGATGAACTTCCCGGAATCGACGCCGAGCGTCCTATCTCCTACGATAACGGCGCAACCCGTAAGGGACAGAGCCAGCACACAACCGATGATGGTCCAGTTTAAATATCTTCTCATAAGCTCTCCTTTCTCTTCCCGAGGTTCTCGGGTCAAAGCGCTGTGTTCCTAACGCATAAAAAAGCGGATGTAGATGGCCTGCAGGAGTGCCGAACCCAGGAAAATGACGGTGATCAGGATGAGGCCGACGGCCAGTATCCTGTGGTACATCGTTTCTTTTTTTCTTTCATGGTAGCCCAGGATGAAGCCCAGGCCGATGCCGCTCATAATGCCCCCGCCGTGAGCCCAGTTGTTGATGCCTGGGACCAGGAGTCCGAAAAGGATCAGGCCGATAGTCCAGCCCATGGCCTGCTTGTAGACGGCCTGCCCGTAAAAGCCTCCCCGCGACTTTCCGTAGTAAAGTATGGCGCCGATGAGGCCGCAGACGGAAGCCGACGCCCCCAGTGTGAAGGGAACCCCGGCGAAATAGGAAACAACGAAGCCGGTAATGCCGCTCAGGATGTAGATGACGGCAAAGCGGCTCGTGCCGAATTCATGCATGACGAAGGGGCCGAGCTGCCAGAGGGCGGCCATGTTGAAAAAGATGTGAAGGATCCCTCCGTGGAGGAAGGAAGCCGTGAGAACGGTCCACCAGCGACCGAAGCCATCGATGGGAATGGTTCCCGATGCGCCGAGAAGGATCAGGCTCTGTGACGAGGGGGAGAGAAACCGGAAGGGATTGGCTGAAAATCCCAGGTCGGACACATTCAGTGCGAGGGACAGGATGAAGAACGCAATGTTCGTGTAGATGATGATCTGGATGAGATGGTCGGGATTCAGAAGGGAGATCCTGAGAAGCTTTTCCCTGACGGCCGATCCGGGCTTTGAAAACCCGCAGTATGGGCAGGCGGGCTCGTCCCGGCTGATGAGTTTCCGGCAGTTGGGACAGAGCATGGATTTTTTTTCGGTGTCGTTCAAAAACGTCCCATCCATCAAAGACTTACAGAATTTGAGGTGGCATAGCACATAAATTTCGGAGATGTCAAGGCATCCGCTCCGGCCGTCTATTTACGGCCGTTGAGATTACTGATATAAGTAGAAGAAAGTCAAGTAAACGGGTAGGGATATGACGCAGACGACTCCCTTTAAAACCGGTCAGGTGCTCACAGCCGAGATCTGTGCCGTTGCCTTCGGCGGTGACGGCCTGGCGAGGGTTGACGGCTTCGTCGTCTTCGTGCCCTTCACGCTCGACGGGGATATCGCGGAGATCGAGATCCGGGAGGTGAAAAAGAAATTTCTCCGGGGCAGACTGCGGAAGATCCTCACACCCTCTGTACACCGTGTGAACCCGCCCTGTCCGTATTTCGGGAAATGCGGCGGCTGCCAGTACCAGCATATCGATTACGAAAAGCAGCTCGAGATCAAGGTGCAGCAGGTCATCGACGCGTTCGAACGGGTGGGCGGACTGAAATCGCCGCCCGTTGGAAGGATCATTCCGTCACCGCTGATATACGGTTACCGCGGTAAGGGAGAATACCATGTCCAGCCCGTGGCCGGGAAAAAACCGGCGATCGGCTTTCTCGATGTGAGCGGGCGAAGGCTGGTGGATATCGAGAGATGCGGGATCATGGATGAGTCCATCAACGAGTCCTGCGCCGCCTTGCGACTAAGTATGGCAAAGGAGGATATTCACCCCGGAGAGTCAAGGCTGATCCTCTGGTCCCGGGATAACGGAAACACGGATGAAACAGTCGATCGGGTTCATCGTACGGTCAAGGGGAGAGCATTCGCGGTACCGCGGGACGGTTTCTTCCAGGCCAATACGGCCCTCGTGGAAACCCTGGCGGATGAAGTGATACGCCTGAGTACCCCTTCGAAAGCGGATCGTGTGATTGAGTGCTACTGCGGATCCGGACTTTTTTCTGCATTCCTCGCCGAGAGGTGCGGGGTCTTCGCCGGTGTCGAAATTGACGGGGAAGCCGTCGGATGCGCCCGGGAAAATCTCAAAGGGATCGCTAACAGCACCTTTTTCTGCGGTGATGTCAAGGACATCCTCGAGGGCGATTTCTTCAGAGACGAACCCGTCGATGTGCTCGTGATGGACCCGCCAAGAACAGGCTGCGAAAAGGCCGTCCTCCGGGTGATCGCGGCCATGGCACCGCGAAAAGTCGTTTATGTCGCCTGTGATCCCGTGACCCAGGCGAGGGACATTGCCTTTTTCGTTCAGGAGGGATATGGGTTGAAGACGATCCAGCCCCTCGACATGTTTCCGCAGACGAAGCACATCGAGGCCGTAACCCTTCTGGAAAGACGTCAGGGTTGAAAGAAAGATCATGTATGCAAAACCGACAGACGCCGCAACGGTCATGGTCATCAGGAAGCAACACACCGATGGCGAGAAGGATATCGAAGTTCTCATGGTCCTGAGGAACCGGTCGAGCCGTTTTGTCCCGGGATATCACGTCTACCCCGGCGGGATCCTCGATCCCGGGGACTACGAACCGGGCATCGAGCGCTTCTGTACGGGCATGGACCGGGAGAAAGCCATCGAGATCCTTCCAAACATGTCGAAACCTGAAAAGGCCATCGGGGCCTGGGTTGCGGGTATACGGGAGACATTCGAAGAGGCGGGGATCCTGATCGCAAAAAAGCGTGACGGTTCATCTGTTTTTATCAGAACGGAGGAAGAAAAGAAGAGGCTGTGTGGATACCGGCGGGCCCTCAATAGCGGTGAAATGAAGTTCACGGAATTTCTGGAAAAAGAGGATCTCATTCTTCCCCTCGACCGGCTCCATTATTTTTCTCACTGGATCACGCCTGAGCCGCTGCCCCTGCGTTACGACGTGCGGTTCTTCCTGGCCGAGGCGCCCGAGGGGCAGGAGGTCATGCACGACGGCCTGGAGCTCACGGAACACCTCTGGGTCAGCCCGGGAAAGGCCCTCGAACTCTACGAGAAGGGGAAGCTCGGCATGGTGCTGCCCCAAATCATGACACTCGCGGAACTATCCCGGTTTAAGACGGTGGAAGACGCCATCCACTCCACACAAGGTAAAAAGGTGCCTGCCCACCTCACAAAGATCAAAAAGATAGAGGGCCACGACGTGGAAGTCATGCCCGATGGATCGGTATTCGAGGGCCGCCTGCCGGTCTACTCTTGGCCCCATAAAGACAGTGACTAGCGGAGGGTGGTGAGCAATAGAGGGTCTTACCCTACCAACTAATCACCCATCACTGGAATTTTACCTGCGGGGCTTTTTTCGCAGCCTCGGGCGCTTCGAAGAATGTCCCCTGCTTGAAGCCGAGGATGCCTGCCAGCAGGTTCGCCGGGAAGCTCCTCACGGCGACATTGTACTTCTGGACGGTCTCGTTGTATCGTCTCCTTTCGACGGAGATCCTGTTTTCCGTTCCTGCCAGCTCGTCCTGGAGCTTCATGAAATTCTGATTGGACTTGAGCTCCGGGTAATTTTCCACGACGACGAGAAGCCGGCTGAGGGCCGATGTGAGTTCATTGTTTGCCTGGATCTTTTCGGGAATGGTCCCGGCGCCGCCCACCTTCGCGCGGGCGTTGGTCACCTCGATGAAAACCTCCCTTTCCTGCTTGGCATATCCCTTGACGGTTTCCACGAGATTCGGGATCAGGTCGGCACGCCGCTGAAGCTGGTTTTCCACCTGGCCCCAGGCCGACTTGACGGCCTCATCCAGGGACACGAAGTTGTTGTAGGTACCCTTCACGAAAGAATAAAGAAGGATAACGATGACGAGAAGGGCTCCCAGCCCGATCAAAAGACCTTTTTTCCCCATGAGTGTCTCAACCTCCTTTCTGACAGCGATCTTGCGAATATCCTCGAGTTTTCGTTTTTTACCTTAACGGCCTATCTCCATCTTGTCCACGATTTCCCTCAGTTTTTTTATTTCATTGGCATACTTTTCGAAAAGGGCTTTAAGCTCCCCGGACGAGAGGTTTTCGTTTTCTTCCTTCACCTGCAGGCACTGGAGAAAAACCTCCCTGTCCAGATGGTAAGCCTCAGCCATGGCGCTGATGATTTCACGAGGGTTTTCGGGAAGCACTCCACCTTTCAGGTAGAGCAGGGCGTGGAAGATGGATAGAAAAGCTGTGAGGGATGCCCTGATCAGGTTCCGAATCCGGTCTGCCTTTCCTCTTGTTTCAAGATAGGTCGTTCTCAGAAGGAGGAGTTTGCCGCGAAGCTCCCTTTCGCATTGGAGCCGGAGTGCCGCAGGGTCAAAGAAGAGATCCTTCAGCACATCCCCACCGTAGACGACAACGTAACTCTTCTGCATGTTGAGGAACTCTACGGGGTAGGCCCCCAGAGATGTGCCTATGAAGGTCTGGGTCATGAAAAGCGGTGTGGTCACCATTCTTTTCCGCCATCGCCTGAGCGGGCCCGAGGCACGGTCGATGCTACCTATCCCCTCCTCGGACAGGACAATGAGAAAGTTGATGTCCGATTTCCCCGGCCTGTAGTCCCCCCGTGCACCGCTTCCGTAGAGAATGATCGATTGAAGGTCTTCCCCGAAGGCCGTTTTCATGTCCTCCGTGAACGCACTGTATATTTCCTCGGGATTTTTAGGAATGATTGCCATGACGCCCCCTTTCTAAAAACTTCGGCCCGCTCCGCCTCCCCCGCTCATACCC
>CAZJPV010000058.1:0-11948 GCA_964547985.1 uncultured Syntrophaceae bacterium | reverse complement strand
GATTATGGGTAGATATGGGGGTCACCTGTAAAAAAGACTGTCAATCAAGAAGTAGAATGATTCTATAGAAGCCTATCCTTTATGTAGCTATCGCGCGCAAAGAAAAAAGCCCCAGGGTTGATGACTTTCGGGACTTTTGAATTTCTGTGGTTTATATAGCCGGGATTCCCCGGTCAATCTTTTCCTGCCGAAATGGGCAAGGGAAAAGCAGCCTGTCCCCTTTTTCCACGGATGCAGTATCTCGACGGTGCGGCAAAAGTTGTCCATTCATCTTGAACCTCTGTTCTTGCTTTCAATCAATAATCGATCTTCTCCCGGCAAACCAACGGCGTGGATTAGCAGGTGAAAGCATTAAACCGATCTCTCGGCGACAAAATCCTGACGAAAACCAAGATTCCTTCCTGATGGCGAGAATTTTTCTCCTCGGCTGCCGATACAACATTTCAATCGGGAATCATTCAGGCGGGTTGATATAAAAAAGGCAGAGCCATTTCCGGCCCCGCTTTTTTTTATCTCTGAACCGGTGTTCAATTTGGCTTCTTAAATTTTATCACCCCTGCCAGTACGCTGGGGACGTGTCCCTGTCTCAATTGCCCGCCCGGATCGACATGATGTCCCCGTCCTTGACGACGTAAGTCTTTCCCTCCAGCCGCCAGACACCCGCCTTCTTGCAGCCCGCAAAGCCATCCAACCGGATAAAGTCCTCATAGGAGACGGTTTCGGCCCGGATGAACTTCTGCGACAGATCGGTGTGGATGGTCGCGGCGGCCTCCTGGGCGCTCACGCCCTCGCGGACGGGCCAGGCCCGGCACTCATCCTCCCCGACGGTCAGGAAGGAGATGAGCCCCAGCGTCTCATAGGCGAGACGGATGAGGCGGCCGCGCAAAGATTCCTCGATTCCATATTCGGCCATGAACTGCCGCTGCTCCTCAGGCGACATCGTGGCAAGCTCGGCCTCCAGCTGGCCACAGGCGGCCAGCACCGGGATGTGACCGGGGAGCCATTTCCTCAGCTGCGAGGCGATGTCCTCCGCGTCGTCCAGCCTCTCCTCGACGCAGTTGATGACGATCATCATTGGCTTTCGGGACAGAAAAAGAAAACCCCGGAGTTTTTTGTCCTCCTCGCAGGAAAGGCTCAGCGTGGCAAGGGGCTTTTCGGACTCGAGGTGCGCAAGGCACTGCTCGAGCAGGGCCTGCTCCAGCTGGAGCTGCAGGTTGGGCTTGACCGCGTTGAGCTTGCAAATGCGCACGAGACGGCCTTCGACTTGGACCATGTCGGCCAGCATGAACTCGCTCTGTACTCGCCGGAAGTCGCCCACGGGGTCCGCCGGGTGCCCGTTATCGAAATGGCGCAGGATCAGCAGAACGGCATCGCTTCGACGGATCTGCTGAAGGGACTTCGCGTCCAGCGTCTCGTTCTTCACTTCCCCTTCGCGGATCGCGACGGTGTCGGATACTTCGATGCGCGAGTATGTTGTTTTTTTAGGATTGAAAATCTTCGTCAGAGCGTCTATCCGCTCATCGGGCACCTTGATGCTGGTCGTGGACTGACCGTTGCTGCCACCGTTGCCATTGCCGTTGATACCCGAGAGCGCCTTGAAAAGGGTGGTCTTGCCCGATGCCATGGTGCCTATGATGGAAATGTACATTGTTCGCTGTTCAACCTTTCTTAAAAGAATTTATGATGAATTCAGATCAGGCGGTCGTTTTTCCTGACAACCGCTCATCCCTGCGCTTCATCGCCAAACGCTTGCCGAGGTCGAGTTTAATTTTTCCCGGGCGGATGTTATCCGGTGTGGCCGCCACGAGCACATTCTCGAATATTGTCAAGGATGAACTCGATGGACGGCTAAGAATGGTGGTCAAATCGCGGCGGGTTGCTGCCCAAACCGTGCTTCGATCACGGCGGGGCATTTCTAAACCAAATAATATCAAGAGTCAAGACTTAATTCGATATTAACCCGGAGTATCCGCAAGTCATTAACCGTGACTCGTGATTCGCGATTGGGGTCTCAAGCGTCGGCGGAGGCCTTTACTGCTGCCCAACAGCCCCGGTGACCTTGGCGTTATTTTCTCTTTTAAATAGAAATCAGTATTTCTTGCCGTTGACTCATCTCCACACTTTGCAGGTGAAATCTTCAGTCAAAATGTAATCTTATATTGTGTCTCATATTAAAGGGATGGTCAGGACAGATCATCCCTTTTCCATTGACATCACGACGATATTCAAATACGGAAAGGCAGGTTGAATCTCGATGCGGAGAAATGATTCAAGCTCCATGCACGCGCATGCATCGCTCGGGGAGATTATTGGATGACGGGGCTGGAAGAATTTTATGAGATCCTCAAAGACCCGGTGGATTACGGAAGAAAGTTGAAGGGTGAAAGCCGCCGTAAGATCGTGGGGTATTTCTGTTCCTACACGCCGGAAGAGATTATCTATGCCGCTGGCGCCCATCCCTTCAGGCTTTTCGGAACGGGCGAGGCCATCCATCTCGCTGACGCGCACTTTCAGGCCTACTGCTGCTCACTTGTGCGGGGCGCTCTTGAAGGGGCCCTGGCGGGGCGTCTTGAGTTTCTTGACGGTGCCATCTTCCCCCACACCTGTGACTCGATCCAGAGGCTCTCCGATGTGTGGCGCATGAACGTGAAGGGGCTTTTTCATCTCGATGTAGTGCTGCCCGTGAAGCTGGACACGGAAAGCGCAAAAACTTATATGTCAGACGTCCTTCGCAAATTCACGTGTGACGTGGAATCCCGGCTGAACATCACGATCGGCAAAGAAGTAATGCAGGATGCCGTAAGGGTTTTCAACCGGATCAGGGGTTATCTCGGCAGGCTCTACGAGGTCAAGTCCACATACCCGGGAATCATCAGCGGAAGCGACCTTCACTCGATAATCAAGGCCTCGATGATCATGGACCGGGATCGTCTCCTGGAAATTCTGCCCGGTATCGTCACGGAACTGGAAAGGGAAAAAGGACCGGGGGATGAAACCGTGGGAAAGCGCCTTGTCATGGCCGGCGGCATCTGCAACCACCCCGACATCTACCGGATCATCGAGGAGGCGGGTGGTGTCGTCGTGGGGGATGATTTCTGTACGGGCTCGAGATACTTCGAAGGCACGACGGAAATCAAGGATGACCCCGTCGCGGCAATTGCCGAACGGTACATGGCACGGCCTCCCTGCCCGGCAAAGCACACAGGGCTTTTCACCAGGGCCGACCACCTTGTTGACATCGTCTGGGAGAAAAAGGCGCAGGGTGTCGTCTTCTTCTTTCTCAAGTTCTGTGATCCCCATGCCTTTGACTATCCCTACCTGAAGGAGGCCCTCGACCGTAAGGGGATCCCGAGTATCATGCTCGAGGTGGAGGACCAGCTCCCGTCGGAAGGGCAGCTGCAGACGCGGTTTGAAACATTCATCGAGATGCTGTAGGAACGGAAAAGAGGGATGGCGGAGCATAAGAAGACAAAATCAATGAGCCTCATACAGGAGATCTTCCTCTTCTTTCTTGCCGGCATCAGGAAGATATTCCTTCGCTTCAAGAAGAACAAGAAGATGAAGGAAATCCTGGCGGTCTATTACATGGAGGCCAAGAGCACGCGCATAGGCGGCAGGAAGGTGGCCTGGATCACGAGCGGCGGCCCCGTCGAGCCGCTCATCGCCATGGATGTCATCCCCGTCTATCCCGAGAATCACGGCGCCATGATCGGGGCAAGCAAGATGGGGGCTAGCCTCTGCGAAACATCGGAATCCATGGGGTATTCCAGTGATCTTTGTTCCTACGCCCGTTCCGACATAGCCTGTGCCACCGTGAACGGCGGTCCCATCGGCGGGCTTCCGCGTCCCGACATGCTCGTCTGCTGCAACAATATCTGCGGGACGGTGCTCAAGTGGTACGAAGTGCAGGCCCGTTACTTCAACGTTCCCCTTTTCATATTTGACACGCCTTTCTGTCACACGGGGTTCAGCGAGGAGGTCAGGCGCTACGTCCGCAGGCAGCTGGATGAATACGTCCTCTTTCTGGAGGAGGCCTGCGGCAAAAAAATGGATCACGGGCGTCTGTCGAACGTGGGGAAGCTCTCCCTGGAGGCTCAACGTCTCTGGCAGGCGGTGCTCGACACGACGGTCAACCGGCCAGCACCCATGAGCGCCTTCGACGCCTTCTACCACCTGGCGCTGATCGTGACCCTCAGGGGGACGCGGGAAGCCGTCGATTACTACCGCCAGCTTCTGGAAAGAATGAATGACAGGGTCGCGAGGGGAGCCGGCGCCATCCCGGACGAGAAGTATCGCCTTCTCTGGGACAACATCCCCATCTGGCACCGAACGCGGTGGCTGTCGGAGAAATTCGCCTCTCACAACGCCTGCCTGGTAGCCGATACTTACACCTCGGCCTGGTGCGGCTCGATGAAATACATCGACGAAAACAACTTCTTCGATTCCATGGCCGAGGCCTATACGCGCATCTACCTCAACATCGGCGTGGATGAGATGGCGTGCATGGTGCTCGCCATGGTAGACAAGTACAACGTGGACGGCATCGTGATGCACTCGAATCGAAGTTGCAAGCCTTACTCCCTGGGCCAGTATGACATTGCGAAGATTGTCGAGAAGGAACGGAGGATCCCATCGCTCATCCTCGAGGCGGACATGGTGGACGAGCGGAGCTTTTCGGAAAGCCAGGTGGCCACGCGTATCGACGCTTTCATGGAGATGATCAAAGCATCGAAACAGTGATGAGTGGAGAGTGAAGAGTGGTGAATAAGCGACAAAGGCCCTAAGCCCTGAACGCGGTACCCGGTACCCTTAACCCGTGACCCTGAATATGATCACAGCCGGTATCGACATAGGATCCATTTCCACAAAGGCGGCCGTTCTCTCGAACGGGAAGCTCCTGGGAACCCGTCTCATCTTTACCGGATACCATGCGGAGGCTGCAGGGCAGGCCGTTTTCGAAGAGCTTTTAAAAGAGCTGGGGCTCGAGCGATCGGCTGTCAGGCGGGTGATTTCGACCGGGTACGGCAGGAACAGTGTCAAGTTTGTGGACAAAGCCGTAACGGAGATTACCTGTCATGGCGTGGGGGCGCACTACCTGGACAACGGAGTTCGGTCCATCATCGATATCGGCGGGCAGGACAGTAAAGTGATCGTCATTGATGAAAAGGGAAAAGTGAAAAATTTTGCCATGAATGACAAGTGCGCCGCCGGTACGGGCCGGTTTCTGGAGGTCATGGCCAGGGCCCTGGAAGTGGATCTCGAGGTATTTGGCAACCTGTCGCTCAAGGCCGGGAGTCCTTCGAGGATCAGCAGCCTCTGCACGGTCTTTGCCGAGTCGGAGGTCATTTCTCTCATATCCAGAGGTGAGCACCGTGAAAACATCATTGCCGGCATACATGAATCCATCGCAGCGAGGGTGGCGGCCATGGCGAACCGCGTGGGTATGGTTCCGCCCGTGGTCATGACGGGAGGCGTGGCAAAAAACATGGGTGTCGTAAAGGCCCTGGAAAAAAAACTCGGGATGACCATCCGGGTCTCGGAATACGCGCAGGTCAACGGCGCCATCGGCGCCGCCGTCCTGGCCGAAGGATTGAAGTAAAAAGATGCGGTGGATCTGTCATCCGTCGAAAAACCATGAGAAGGGAGCAGAAAAAGTCATGAAAGAACAAAATGTGAGTAGCGCCATTGTGAAAGACATCGAAAGTCATCTGCGGCTGAAGACATTGCCCGTCGGGTTCAGGTTCCTTACGAGCAAAGGGGACCTCGGAAAAGTTGAGAAGGTGCGTCGTCCCAAGAAATACAGCACCGCCTGCCAGCTCATCACCATGGCCCGCACCTTCGGCTGGACCTTCGGTACGACGGGCGCGGAACTCATGCCCATCTGTTCGAACGTCCTGGGGTTTCTTGACGCGCCGCCGAAACTCAAGGACGGCACCCTCCGAAGCGTGGCCTGGTGCAGGACGAGGGAAGACGCCAAAAAATTTGAAGATGCCATTCCCCGCATCCCCTTGGGAAAATACGAAGCCCTTCTCATGGGACCTGCGACGACAGGCCTTTTCGAACCGGATTTCGTGCTTTTCTACGCCAACCCGGCGCAGATCATCCTGATGATCAACGCCCTTCAGTTCGAAGATTACGAGCGGTTCGTCTTCTACTGCGTGGGGGAATCTTCCTGTTCCGATGCCATCGCTCAGTGCTACCTCAGCCGGAAACCGGCCGTGAGCATACCCTGTTTCGGCGAAAGGAGATTCGCCTCCGCACAGGATGACGAAATGGTCATGGCTGTCCCGGGTGCCATGCTGGAGAAACTCCGGCGTAACCTTGTGGAACTCTCGAAGAGGGGTGTCCGGTACCCGATTACGTTCTACGGGCCCCAAATGGACCCATGCGCCGGCATTCCCCCCGTCTATCTCGAGTATCTCGAGATGACGGACCAGCTCCCTTCAGCGAAAAAGTGAAAAGGAGGTCTCATGGCCACGAAAAGACGTTTTACGGCGAAAGAAGCAAAAAAAGTTGGGGAAACCCTGGGGATCGACTGGATCGAGTACGATGTCGAGCAGTTCAGGATGGGTATGGATGTCGAGCTGGAGCACGGGAAAAGGGACGCTCTGACGAACGTAACCAGTGATGAGCCCATCCTGACGGGGAAAATCGCCCTGGCGCATCTCAATGAATTTCCGGATTATTACACTCGACTCAAGAGGCTGGAGCAGCAGGCAGGGAGGGCGCTTGAGAAGAAGTCTCGGAAGGGCAAATACTCTGTCAGGAGTAGATCAAAATGAAAAAAGAAAAAAAAGTACTCGTTTTGCTGGGAAGTCCGAGAAGGAAAGGAAACAGCGCCATCCTGGCGGGAAAGATTGCAGAAGGTGCGAAGTCGAAAGGGGCGAGCGTAAAGACTGTCTTCCTCCACGGTCTGAAAATTTCACCCTGCACGGCCTGCTATGCCTGCCAGAAACCGAAAAGCAAGGGCTGCTCGATCGACGATGACATGCAGCCTCTCTATCGGGCGATGCGGGAGGCCGACGCGTGGGTGCTTGCCAGCCCTGTCTACTGGTTCACCTTCTCGGCCCAGATAAAGCTCTGGATGGATCGTTGCCTGGCCTTTCCGGCCTATGGAAAGGATCCTTTCGAGGGCAAGCGGATCGCCATTGCCATGTCCTATGGCGGTGAGGACCCCTTTGATTCGGGGTGCGTCAACGCTCTGCGCACCTTCCAGGACGCCTATAGCTATATAGGCGCAAAAATCGTGGGGATGGTGTACGGCAGTGCCATGGAGCCCGGCGAAATCAAATCCAACAGGGCCCTCGTGCGGGAAGCAAAAGAGTTGGGAAGAACGCTTGCGGGTGATAAGGGCTGAGGCGCCTCGGCCGTCTGAATCCGAATGAAAGGCAGGAGTAGCTTGAGTAAGAGATATTCGGGCCATCACCGTGCCCTCCTGCAGCGGATCGCGCGCCTTGCGATGATCGACAGGGGGTTCCTTGCCGATTTTTCCTATGAGGCCATCAGCGAATTAGACGGCATCCAGGCTGCACCGGATCCTTCGACTGACGGGTTCAGGGATCTCCGTAAGCTTCCCTGGTGTTCCATCGACAATGAGGAATCGAGAGACCTGGATCAGCTGACCGTCGCCCAGGCGGTGAAAAAAGGCATTGTGAAAATCCTGATCGCCGTCGCCGATGTGGACGCGGCGATCATAAAAGGCGGCGCCATCGACGGTCACGCCTGCCACAACACGACCTCCATTTACACCGCGGCACAGGTATTCTACATGCTCCCCGAACGGCTTTCCACCGATCTGACCTCGCTCAATGACCGGGAGGATAGAACCGCCGTCGTCGTCGAGATGGTCGTCGGCAGAGACGGAGCCTGTGAGGTGTCGGACATCTACCGGGCCCTGGTGCGGAATCATGCGAAACTCTCCTACAGCACTGTTGCTGCCTGGCTGGAGGGCAGGGGACAGATACCGCGCGGCATCATGTCCGTACCGGGCCTGGATCAAAACCTCCACCTCCAGGACCGGACGGCGCAGCGACTCCGGCAGCAGCGTTATGCCCGCGGTGCGCTTCGCTTGGATACGGTGGAGGCGCGGCCCGTGTTCGTCGGCGAGGAGGTTCGTGAGCTCAGGGCGGAGAGGAAGAACCGGGCCAAGGAGCTGATCGAAGATTTCATGATCGCGGCCAACGAGGTGACCGCCTGCTACCTGGAATCGAAGGGATTTCCCTCGGTGAGACGCGTCGTCCGTCAGCCGAAGCGCTGGGAGCGCATTATGGAGGTGGCCTCCGGATACGAATACGCTCTGCCCGCATCACCCGATTCGAAGGCGCTTGAACAGTTTCTCATGCAGCGCAGGATTGCCGATCCCGCCCATTTCCATGATCTTTCCCAGACCATTATCAAGCTGATCGGCCCGGGTGAGTATGAAGCCAATTTCCCGGGGGAACCCTCGCAGGGGCATTTCGGACTTGCCGTAAAATGCTACACGCACTCCACGGCACCCAACCGGCGGTTCGCCGACCTCGTGACGCAGCGCCTTCTCAAGGCTGCCTTGGACGGGTTGCCGATCCCGTATAACGGGGACGAACTGACAGGCCTTGCCCTTCGCGTCACCCGCAAGGAGGACGATGCGAACAAGGTGGAAAGGCTCGTCAGAAAATCAGCGGCGGCCCTCGTTCTGTCGTCGAGGATCGGGGAACACTTCGATGCCATCGTCACGGGAGCGGCACCCAAGGGAACGTGGGTCCGGATCGACGGGCTACCGATCGAGGGGAGGCTCGTGGAGGGATTTAAAGGGGTTGACGTGGGTGACCGGCTTCGCGTTCAGTTGATCCGTGTCGATGTGGAGCAGGGCTTCATCGATTTCCGAAAGAACAAATGATGGATATGTTTTTCTGACCGACGGCGCGTGTGCCGTGCGGATGAAATGGAGGCTGGAAATGAAGACGGAGACCGATTTCAGTTTCGAAAAATGGTTCGTGGATGCGATGATGAATTTTACGCCTGACCCGGATCGGGTGCAGGTGGACGGTGCGCCAAAGGATATGACCGAGTTCGCATCGAACAAGGCTTTTTCAATCAGTTTCGCCTCGGGCGTGATGCCGGGGCCTTTCGGGATGGCAACGATCCTTCCGGAACTTGCCGCCGTCACCAAAATCCAGATGGACCTCATCTTCAAGATATCAAAGTATCACGATAAACTCGGCAAAGTGAACCGCGCGCTCATCCTCTGTATATTTGCAAGCGCCCTGGGTGTGACGGCCGGGCGCATTCTGGCGCAGAAGATCGGCAGCCGGATGATCATCAAGGCCCTGAGCACCCAGGCAGCGCAGAAAATCGCAGGCGCCATCGGTACCCGGATTGGCTCCGCTGTCGTCCAGAGGAGTGTCGGCCGCTGGCTCTCATTTGCAACGGCTCCCGTCTTCGCTTATTTCTCCAAGAAGATGACGGAAAAAATCGGTCAGTACGCAGACGAACTGCTGAGCCAGGACATAGAAATCGAGCAGTCCGGGACCTGAAGGGAAGGCGGACCCAGGCAGACAAACATGCACAGAGATGGAAGCGGCGGTTTCTTGAGACCGTGGTCGGTAACAGGTGGTGAGCGTGGGAAAGGCCACTGATAGAAAAAGCCGCCCGTTGTGTCGGGCGGCTTTCTTATCTTGATCGGATTCGAACCCCGGTTACCGGTGGTGTGGGGAGTCCTCAAAATAGGGTGTTCCACCAGGTTTTTAAGCCATCCACAGCCGCTCATTGGTTTAGGGGTGAAACACGCCAGGAAAAAGCGCCTTGCATTCTCACCGTGAATTCGTGTTTGAAACAATGGCCGTCTTCGACCACGGACAGGTGACTGATTGGTCCTTCTCAAAAGACCTCGATACAGCATTTACAGGATGACACCACTTCGAGATTGACCGTTTTTTATAGGTGACCCCCGCAGATTAGCTAACGCTCGAGCGATGACGAATCATTTCTGTCGCTGCATCTTGATCTCGGCACAGGTCCAGGACAGCCTTTGACCCCCACGCCAAAAAATGAACAGCCCGGCGGCGATCAAACCAATGCCGGCCAACATGCTCCCATTGTTTGTCCAGATCACTCCCAGGGAAAACATGAAGGCTGCTACAAAGAGACCTAAAACAGACAAGACCATATTGAAGATAAGCTGTCTCGGTGTCGGAGATTTCTCAAGAGAGGCAGATGGTTGAGCAACTGCGCTCTGCACGCTCGCCCCGTCCAGCGGTTGGGAACGTCTTTTTCTTGCCATCTTTCCGCTTCCTTTCGTCTAAATGGGTAGACCGATCATCGTGCAGTTTCTTTCCAATATCAAATAGCAACTTTCCTTACAATGCATTTCGGGAAGGCAACGGGCGAACCCTAAACCTCCCCCACAATGAAAAGGGGGTATTTAAAATGTTCCATCTTGCAGGTGGGGTCATTCATCCTGTGTCATCCTCGGAAGTGTGGCGTAAAAAGTGATAAGGCAGGGCTTGTAAACAAGCCCTGCCTTACACAACCGGAGAAAAAACAGGTTATTCGCAACTCATCTTAAGCATTTGTCAACAATCAACCATCTCGTCAGCACTAATGTGCATGAACATAGAATGGCCACTTATGGAAGAACCACTCGTTCCACAGAAGAGGAATGATCCACCAGAAGTTCCATATCAGTGATTCTCCGTGATAGAACCTGTGGCCGAGGTCATCCACCGGCATGTGATGGTTTCCAAGTGCCCAGTGACCGAAATTCCCGTAGTAGTAAATCCAGTAGAGTATCACGGTAAAGACCAGAACCCCGAACGTGCGGACCCAGAAGGCCGCCCAGCTGTCCACGTCTTTGATGCCGCAACGGTCATCAAAATAGTGATGCCAGGCCAGGAAGGGAATCAGGGTAAAACCGGCGATCTCGGCGGAGTGCAGCCACAGGAACCTGTTCCACTCTGACGCGCCCTTTGCCGCCATGATCTCCTCATAGAGGTGTTGGGGCACCCACATGGGGATGATATTGATGCATATCAGCGCGAGGATGTACGCGCCGATAAAGCTCAATCCCATATAGATAAAACCTTTAGCCGGCTGGGCAATTTTGATCAGTCCGAATGGTTTCATGCGCCAGACATTCGGGAACATGAAGAGAATGATGATTGCCCATTCCCACCAGCCGAAGACCCAGTGAAGATGAGGCGTTCCTGCAATGTTTGTCCACCAGGGCAGGCTCAGCGCAGGAGACCCCTTCAGAGCGAGACCAAAAAACGGGACGACGAGAATGACGTAGCCGAACAGCTCGAACATGGATGCCCATCCAATCTCTGCCCAACCTGCGGCCGGCTGTTTAAGATCACTCGGCCGGATGGGCCATTTCCCGAAAAAGATGGTGACAACGGGATAGAGGTAGAACCCCATCAGAACGAAACCGACAATAGCCGCCTGGGCCAAAAAACCCTTTTGACCCACGGCTTCAAGACCGTACCAACTCAGGAAATTGAACCCTATCCCCAGGATACGGTAAAAAACAACATCGATGACAAACCAGGTAAGAATTAAGTTGACAATGGTTTCTGTAATACCGCGCGCGGGCTGATGCATGTTCTGGAAAGGCCAGTGCCCTAAGAACATCATCTGCCACAGGCCAACCAGAATCATAATTGCAAGGAACATGACAAAGGGATAAGGGAACCATCCAACGGGCCCCCTTGGATCAGCGAAAATGTACCATGTTAACCATGCAATAAGTAAAAATACCACATTAGAGATGATTCCGGTTGCGGGTTGCCCCCAACGAGGTTTCAAATCTCCAGCCATAACTTCCTCCTTTTTTCTCAGTTAATATGAAACAGGGTTATGAATGGATAAGCACTTATACCCCTCTATGATTTTTTTCCTCACCTCCCTTCCGCAATTATTAGATATGCCTGTTTCTTGCAGACATTTCCTGATAAAAAATTTGTGGATGAAAA
>CAZJPV010000057.1:0-11997 GCA_964547985.1 uncultured Syntrophaceae bacterium | reverse complement strand
CCGACTCATTAACCCCTTGAGAGCGCTGCGGCATCAGAAACAGGGTGCCGCAGCGCTCGTCTTTTTGCGAGACCCTTCTAGTCAAAGGACCTTGGCTGAATCGCGTCCTTGAGCAGGTCTTTTTCGAAACCCACGGGCGCCTCGCCGGTGCGGGCGTACTGATAGAGTGCCGCCTGGAATATGCCCTGGAGGGCCGACTGGAAGACCGAGAGGATGATCAGATAAAGAGCCGTAAGGACCATGAAGCAGAGCGCCAGTGTCCCTTCCCCTGAAAAAACACCCAGAGCGTACAGCACGGCAGCCGGCAGACCCAGAACGGAAAAGGCCAGCCCGAAGCTGAACGTGCCGATTAATTCCTCCCCCCAGGTCTTTTTCAACAAATGGACCGACCGTTTGAAGGCCTGAACGGGACCCTTTCCTTCATTGACCAGGACGGGGATGACGAGGAAGCTGGTGACGCTCCACGCCATACCCAAGAGGCTCGCGATGATGCTCCCCAGCAACTTCGAGCGTTCCGCGATGGTCCTCAGGATAAGCCCCACGGTTGCTGAAACCAGCGCCCATCCGGCTATTTCGTAAATGAAGGAAAAGGCCGCGTTCAGGCCATTCGACACGGTCGGGTCCCCGCCGTTCATCCGCATGGTGGCGCAGGCGATGATGGCGCAGTTGAAAAAAATGATGACGAAGTAGTTGATGAAATAGAAGAGAAACAGGAACACCCAGCTAAAGGCATTCCATCCCTCTGCAAACAGGCTCCGGTTCAGCATACCCAAGGCAACGAGCGGCGCGACAAAAGACGCGGTCACCAGGATCAGCGCGATCCCGGAAATGACCGGGAAGAGGAGGATCTCCCTGTCCTTCTTCAGAATCTCCCAGGAAGCCCTCATAAGCTCCCACGAATTCGCGAATTTTTCCATACCGATGCTCTCTTTCGATGAAATTTTATTTTACTTCCGTGTGTTTTCTCTGATAATCAAATAACTCATTGCAAATATCACTCCATTTTTAATTCAACGATCCCTTGAAAGGGCGCAATATTTTAGACCGGATGGTGTTCGCAGATCCCGGGGAAGCGGGCCGGCCATTCACAGTCGGGAGGTGTTCCATGAAACGCGTTTTTATAACCCTGATTCTCTCTCTGATCATCACGTCCGGCAATGCTTTCGGACAGGCCGGCGCACCGGCGACGGTGATCCCCATCGAGCGGCTGCAGACGGCAAAGCTGGCTTCGACGGACTACCCCCTGCAGGCCAGGGAAGTCAAAGCCGCCCTTCCCAGGCCCTCCACGGGCGACAGGGTCTTCGATGCGAAAACGCAGAAACTGGCCTTGAACTACGAAAAGGAACTGGACAGGCTCGACGCTGTCATGCAGGAGGTCTCGGCGGAACTTCGGAAGGGTCAAACCGATCAGAAAAAATTGAAAGCCCTCTCCAGAAAGATCGAGAGCCATGAAAAGGCGCTGAAGAAGAAACAATCCGAATTGAAGACCCACCTGACCAAAGCGATCACCTCCGAGAAAAGCGGCCGCCCGGCCGTTACAACGGCCTATGAAAGCTTCGACCGGAGGGCCAACGGGCTGTATGACATCATTTCCACAGTCCAGAAAAGCATCAAGAACGTGTAAACAAAGCCAAACTCACTCCACCTACCGGATCCTTTTTGGGGGCCCATGGATCATTCGGTACTTGAACGAAAATATTTTCAAAAAAACGCATCCAATAACAGGGAGAGGCACAGATGAAATCTTTCAAACATCTTTTCTCGCCGGGGGAAATTGGCCGTGTCAAACTCAGGAACCGGATCGTCATGCTCCCCATGACGACCGGATACACCGAGGCGGATGAAACCGTCGGAAAGCGCTTCATGGACTTCTTCGAAGCGAGGGCGAAGGGCGGTGCAGCGCTGATCATCATCCCCTTTTCCCCGGTCCGCGCGGGCTCACCCGTGGAGCCCGGGATGTACGACGACCGGTTCGTCTCTCCCGCGCGTAAACTCACAGGCCGGATCCACGAAGGCGGCGCGAAGATCGGCGCACAGCTCATCATCTCATACCACGTCATCCTCGGAAAAGGCGCCCCCGAGGTCGTCGGTCCGTCACCCGTGATGAACCAGATCATGCGCAGTATCCCGAGGGAGCTGACGGTCGATGAGATCCGTTATATCGTCAGCGAATACGGCAAGGCAGCACGTCGGGTCCGTGAGGCCGGTTTTGACATCGTGGAAGTCCTCGTGGGCGGCGGGTACCTCCTGAACCGTTTCCTCTCCCCCATCACTAACAGGCGGACCGACCCCTACGGCGGAAGCCTGGAAAACCGGATGAGGTTTACGCTCGAAGTCATTGAAAGCATGCAGAAAGAAGCCGGGGCGGACTTCCCGATCGGCATCCGTCTCAACCTCGAGGAACAGATGGAAGGCGGTCACAAGATCGAGGACTCGAAGGAGGTCCTGAAAATCCTCGAGAATGCAGGTGTCCAGGTCATCAATGCTTACACGGGCTGGCATGAATCGCCCGTTCCGACCGTCCAGGGTTTCCTGCCCAAGGGGGCCTTCGCCCATCTCGCTGAGAAGGCCAAGAGCTGGGTCAAGATCCCCGTCATCGCCGCTAACCGAATCAACGACCCCGCCGTGGCCGAGAAGATCCTCGCCGACGGCATGGCCGACTTTGTCGGAATGGGCAGAGCCCTTCTCGCCGATCCGGAGCTTCCCAACAAGGCAAGGGAAGGAAGAATCAACGAGATGGTCCCCTGCATCGCCTGCTCCAACTGCCTGTCGGAGATCATCAGCACCTACAGGAAATGGGGTCAGCGCACGACGACTTACTGCACGGTCAACCCGATGGCCGGAAAAGAGTCGGAATACAGGCTCGAGCCCGTAAAAAAACCCAAAAAGGTCTTTGTCGTCGGCGGCGGTCCCGCGGGAATGGAAGCGGCAATGACAGCCGCGATGCGAGGCCACCGGGTCACCCTCTATGAAAAGGGCAAGGAGCCGGGCGGATGGCTTCTGGTCGGGTGCCTGCCACCGCATAAGGATGAAATCGGGAACTTGTACAAAAGCCTCACGCTCAGGACAAAGAAGGCGGGTGTCGAGATACGGCTCAACCATGAGGCCACACCGAAAACCATAGAGGAAGCAAAGCCCGATGTTTTGATCCTGGCCCTGGGGGCCAACCCCCTGATTCCGAAGATCCCGGGCGTAACGGGCGCCAATGTCGTCATGGCGGAGGATCTGCTGACCGGCCGGAAGACGGTGAGCGGTTCCGTCATCATCATCGGGGGCGGCCTGGTGGGATGCGAGACGGCGCAATTCCTGATCGAAAAAGGCCAGGGCGTCACAGGGGTCACCGTCGTCGAAATGCTGGAGCGCATGGCGGAAACCTTATCCCCCGCGAACCGGCCGTTCTTCCTGGCAAGACTGAAAAAAGAGGGCGTTCAGATGAAGACCCGCACCACCGTAGAGGAAATAACGGATAAGGGCGTGAAGGTGAACCAGAATGGAACACCCGGCTTCATCGAGGGGGACGCCGTGGTTCTGGCCGCAGGACTCAAGGTGGAGGCGAAGCTTGTGGAGAGCTTCATGGGAAAAGCGCCGGAGGTCTATGCCGTCGGTGATTGCGTTAAACCCCGCATGATCAAAGAAGCGATTGAAGAGGGATTTCTGACGGGCAGAAAGATCTGACGGATGGCAAAAGAAGAATTAAACATGGCGTCGTGAAACTTCATGCTGAATTCGGGAAAGTATTATATCGAACAGGGGCAGCCGGTCCCTTGAAAAATCTTCAGTTTCGGGCTTCCCTGCCGATATTATCCTTGTGATGATGAATATCCCTGACTTAATGAAGATTTTGCATTTTTGAGAGGAGGTGAGTGAATGAAAAACAATCTTCTGAAATACGTATTGTGTCTATCGGCCCTTTTGTTCGCCTTCCTGTCCTCCCAGGTCATCTCTCACGCGGCCCTTTACAAGTGGGTCGATGAAAAGGGCGTCTTCCATATGTCAGACACGCCGCCCGATTCCGCCGTAGCCCAGAAATACATGGTTGAGAAGACGGGGGCAGATGAATCAGACACGGCTGAGGCTGCCGAAACAAAGGCGTTGAAATCCAGCCGTCACGAGGTCGTGATCTACACCACACCCACGTGACCGTACTGCAAGTATGCGAAAGAGTTTCTTTCGCAAAAAGGCGTCTTTTACACAGAGAAGGATGTGTCGAAGGACCCCGCAGCCAGGGACGAGATGATTGCACTCACCGGCAAGGAAGCCGTCCCCGTCATCGTCATCGACGGGGAGCCGATCGTGGGGTTCAACGCACCCAAGATTGAGGAGAAACTCGGCCTCGGTAAAAAAATAAATTAAAAAATGTTGAAATTGGATAAAGGACAGTCCCGCCGGGCCTGTCCTTTTTTTTATCTTTATTGTTTAACCCGTCACTTCCCGCAGATCACGGAGATCTCGATCGAAGCATTCCTCGGGAGTCTTGCCACCTGTATGGTTTCGCGGGCGGGGAGGATGTCCGCGAAATAATTATTGTAGATCTCGTTGAACTTCCCGAAATGATTCATATCGCTCAGGAATACCGAGGTCTTCAGAACGTTTTTCAGCGTCATGCCTCCCGCCTCGACGACGGCCTTGATGTTCTCGAGAACGAGTTGGACCTGCTCCCCGAAGCTGCCCCCGGACATCTCGTTCGTTTTCGGGTCGATGGGGATCATCCCCGACACAAAGAGAAGATCGCCGAATTTCACGGCCTGCGCGTATGGACCGATGGCTTTCGGGGCCCCGGGTGTGCTGATGATGGTTCTTTCCCCGCCTGAAGACATGTTCTCTTTTCCTCCTTGTTTTTTGCCTTCAGATCTACCACCCGGGCAAAAGGCCTGTCAACGGCAATAGTCCTGAAACCCGCCCCCCCGATAACCTAGCCTTTGACAAGGTGAACCGGTTCTGTTACCCCTTGACGCTGACATCACTTACATGCGCGCTCACGGGCAGTGGGGCATGAATGCCCTATTGCCCAAAGCCAGTTTCGTTTAATCAGTGATTGAGTGGGATTCTGGATAGCGAAATTAGGCACGTTTTTGGTAACCGATCTTCGCGAAGCGAAACGTCCGCAGCGCAAACTGTTTGAGCCCGTAGGGCGAGTTTTTGCGTCTGCAGTGAAGCGAGCGTTAGAGCGGTCCAAAAACCGTCTATTCGCAGAAAGAATCCTGCTCCAGAACTTTTGGACAACAAACCGTAAATCACAGGATGTGTGTCGGGGACATGGGTGGCAGGCAAAAAGCTTCCTTCCGGTTGAAATTTCTTTCGCTCGCGCTGGTCCTGATCTTTGCGGCAACGGCTTCCGATGCCTTGTCGCGCGATCAAAGGGAAGACCGGCTCTTCCTCATGCAACACGAGGGTGAACAGAGGTCCTACCGGGTTCACCTGCCACCGGCTTACGACGGGAAAAAGGCGCTGCCCCTCGTCCTCGTTCTGCACGGCGGTGGCGGTGAGGCAGAAGGAATGGCCCGCATCACGCAGTTCAGCGAAAAAGCCGACCGAAAAGGTTTCATTACCGTATACCCCAATGGAACGGGGGTTCTCTCCGGGCAATTCCTGACCTGGAATGCCGGAAACTGCTGCGGCCCTGCCCTTGATTTCAAGACCGACGACGTCGGGTTTTTCCGGGTGCTCCTCGAAAAGCTCAAGAAGGATTTTTCAATAGACTCAAAACGCGTTTATGTTACCGGTCTCTCAAATGGCGGGATGATGAGCTACCGCCTTGCCTGCGAACTCTCCGGCGAGATCGCGGCCATCGCACCGGTGGCCGGTGCCATGAACGTGGAATGCAAACCGGCAAAACCCGTATCCGTTATCCTTTTTCACGGCACCGAGGACGGGCATGTCCGCTATGACGGGGGGGAGCCCCTCGTTCGAGCCGACTGGCACCCCCGCAGCGACCGGCCGGTGAAAGAAACGGTCTCTCTCTGGGCAAAGTTCAACGGATGCAGTCCCAGGGCACAGCTATCGGTGAAGGGTCATGTCATCATAGAAAGATACAGCGGCTGCCGGGAAGGGACAGAGGTCGTCCTCTACACCATCGGGGGGGAAGGACACACCTGGCCCGGCGGCCAGAGATGGGCGCCCTGGGCGGCCATCCCGACCAGGGAGATATCGGCAACCGATCTCATCTGGGAATTTTTCTCCAATCACCCCCGGAGGGATTGAACGCTCAACCGGGGCATTCCGCTCTCTGGCTCGCCAAAGCCGTGGGAACCTGACAGAAAGAGTTGACACACCCCGGCTGTTTTCCTATACTGCCCGTGAATTTGAAATAGCCGGGCGCTTCCGGTATTCCCGTATTTTCCCCCTCACCATGAAAATAGGCGGTTTGCACAAAGTTTCCCTCATCGATTACCCTGGGAAGATCAGCGCAATTATCTTCACGCAGGGGTGCAATTTCAGGTGCGCCTACTGTCACAACCCCGAGCTGGTGGACCCGAAACTCTTCGAGCCCCCGATGCCGCATGAGGAGATTTTCGGTTTTCTCGATAAGCGCCGCGGAAGGCTCGATGCCGTCGTCGTAACCGGCGGGGAACCCACGCTCCAGCCCAACCTGCTCCCGTTTCTACAGCGCGTGAAGGAGATGGGGTACCTGGTTAAAATCGACACCAACGGGGCCCTGCCCGAGGTCCTGGAGAATCTCGTCATCCACAGGCATGTGGACTATATCGCCATGGATATCAAGGCTCCGCTTGAAAAATATTCCCGTGTGACCCGCACGGAGGTCAACATCGAAAGGATCAGGCGAAGCCTCGACCTGGTCATGACATCGGGCATTCCCGGCGAATTTCGGACGACGCTCGTAAAGTCTCTCCTCGATCAGGAGGATGTCCGTAAGATCGGCGGTCTCATTAAAGGCGCCCGGCGGTTCGTCCTCCAGAAGTTCGTTCCCTCGAAAACGCTCTCCGCGGATTTCCTGAAGGAGTCCACCTACGCCGACAGCGAGCTGGAAGCATTTAAAAAAGACCTCGAATCGGACATCGAGGATGTCGTGATCCGGTAGGGCCATCTGCCTATCAAAATTCGCAGGGCATAAAAAAAGCGACGCTGCCATGACAGCGTCGCTTTTTTCTCGCCCCGGAAAGCCCTGCTGAGAAATCCGCCGGGTGCCCGGCCTTTCGCTTAATACCCCTCAGATCATGATCGCAGATGTGGCTTCTTCCAGCGTGGTCACGCCGATCTGCACCTTCTTGATGGCATCCTCTTTAAGGGTCTTCAGCATTTCCGCCTTGACGGCGGCCTGCTGGATTTCCTGTGCCGACCAGCCTTTAATGATCATTTCACGGACCATCTCGTCGATGACCAGGACTTCAAAAATACCGATTCTCCCCTTGTATCCCGTGTGGTTGCAGGCGTCACAGCCCTTGCCGTAGGAAAATGTCAGACCCTCGCTTTCGGTGAGTCCCCAGAGTTCCAGAACCTGCGTGGCCGGCCTGTAAGACTCACGGCACTGAGGGCAGATCGTCCTGACCAGCCGCTGGGATATGGAGGCCAGAAGGACCGAGGTAATCAGAAATCGCTCAACCCCGAGGTCCAGAAGTCTCGTGATGGCGCCTGTGGCGTTGTGATTCTGGAGCGTACTGAAAACCCTGCAACTGAGTGACGCCTGCATGGCCATACCGGTTGTTTCGGCTTCCCGCAGCTCCCCAACCATGATGACATCGGGCGCGTGCCTCATGATGGATCTCATCCCATCGGAGAAACTCATGCCCGCCCGGCGGTTCAACTGGATCTGCGAAATGCCCTCGAAGTAATACTCCACAGGATCCTCGATAGTCATGATGTGTGCGTCGGGCCGTCGAATTTCCTTGAGCAGGGCATAGAGGGTCGTGGTCTTCCCGCTCACGGCGGGTCCGCAGCAAAGAATCAAACCATTCGGCCTGTGGAGGACCGACTCAAGCTTTTCCCGATCGGCCCGCGACATCCCCAGACGGGAGAGATCGTACATGTCATCGCCCACATCCTGGAGATTCAGAATAATATTCTCCCCGTGCACGGCCGGGATGGAGGAGACCTTGATGTTGTATTCCCGCTCTTCCATCTTGACGGTAAAGCGACCATCCTCCGGGACGCTCGCCGCGGCCATATCCATCTCGGCAAGTTTCCTGATCCGGGAGACAATGGGCAGGAAGGTCGATTTGGGCAGGTCGGTGATCTCGCTCAATTTCCCGCTGATCCGGAGTCGCACCTGGAGGTTATTGACCTGCGGATTGAAGAGGATTTCACTGGCCCCCTCCTGAATCGCACGGGCAATGATGGAGCTGACCAGGCGAACCACCATCTTGTCTTCCGCCCACCCCTGGCGGGCGGCTATTTTCCTGTCCTCCCTCTCCGAAATGGTAATGTCCTTCTCGACGGTCCCCTCCGGAACCTTCACAGCCGCGATGGCCTGTCGGGTCTCCGGTGAAAATACGGGAGGACTGTAGAGGCCGGTGAGCAGCTGGTCCATTTCCTTTTCCGTACAGACGACCAGCTCCATTTCACCTTCGATTGTCAGTTTCAGGATCTCCTGGGCAGAGGCATCCATGGGGTCCGTTGTGGCGACTTTCAGGACCTTGTCCTCCATTCTCAGGGGAGCAACCCTGTACTTTCGGGCCATCTTCATGGGGATGAGGTGGGCAAAGCTGATATCGAGTGGATGACGGTCCGGTGCGTATTTGTCCAGCTTGAATTTCAAACTGAAAAGATCGACCATGCGATCCTCGGAAACCCACCCTTTTTGAATCAACAGATCTTTCAGTTTCTGATCGGTCTTCAACCGTTCCGTCAGGGCTTCACGAAACTGATCCTCGGTGAGGAGATTCGTGCTCACCAAGAGGCGTCCAAGCTCCGATTCAACGGCGGGCACCTTCTCTTCCATCTCCAGGGGATTCTCGGGGACCCCCGGTTCCCCGACGGGCGGCATGAAATGCGGGAAGTCTTCCAGCTGCAGCGTTTCTCCTTTCGCCACGGCTGCGGCCCTCGAGAGAAGGTTTTCCATCTCCGTAACATTTCCGGGCCATGCGTACTTCAGAAAAGCGTCCATGACGTCCGTGGAGACCGCGAAAACGTCTTTCTGAAGATCGTGGGCTATTGTCTTGAGCAGGTAGTCCACCAGGAGCGGGATGTCCTCTTTTCTCTCCCGAAGGGGCGGAATGTTGATCATCACCACGTTCAAAAGATAGTAGAGATCATCCCGGAACCTCCCCTCCTTGACGAGAGCGGGGAGGCTCCCGTTCGATGCGGTGATGATGCGGGCCCGCAACTTGATCCTCTCCCTGCCCCCGATCCTCTCAAATTCCCGTTCCTGCAGCACCCGCAGGAGCCTGGACTGCATGTTCAGAGATATCGCGCTGATTTCATCGAGAAAGATCGTTCCGTCACCGGCGGCCTCAAGCTGGCCGTATTTACGGCTCTTCGCGCCGGTGAAGGTTCCTTTTTCGTAGCCGAAAAGATCCAGTTCGAGAGACAGCTCCGGCTGGGATGCGCAGCTGATGGCGATGAAGGGCCGGTTCCCCGCCGTGCTCTTGTGGATCACGCGCGCAACAAGCTCTTTCCCTGTTCCCTCCTCGCCCTGGATTAAAATGGTCGCGTCGGCGGGCTTGATCTTGGCGAGCTGATCGCAGATCGCCCGGACGGCTTTACTCTGGCCGATGACATCGGGGTAGATTTCCCTCGGCTCCACCTTGCTCAGAAGATCGGTGACCTTATCAAAGACAACATTATATTCCTTGATGTCGTCCCCCTGGGGCGTCAGGGTGTTTCTGGCCGGCGTCCTCGTGAAAACGGGCAATTCAACGACCTTGTGAATGAACCTCCGAATGGGCCTCATGACGAGCCAGGTGATGATGAGGGCGATGCCGCACGCGAAAAGGGCAATGGCGACCCCCCACATCCTCACGTAATCATCGGGATTCGTGATGAGCCTAAAGATCTGATAGGTCATGATGACCGCGATGAGCGAGATCCCGGTGAAAATGAGCGGGATAAGGACAAAGAGACTGACTTTATACTTCGATCGTTTCATAAGGCTGCCTTGGACCTCCCGGAAAATATGGCGCGAGCCCTTCATGGGCCGAACCACCTAATCGGAGCCGGAAAGCGTCTCCAGTATCCTCCGAGGATCATCAGACACACTTCTTGTATCTTTCACCTTCACGTGAATTTTATTTAAATTTAACAATTTCTGCAACAATTGCAATAGGTGGAAAGTATGAATTTCATTCGTATTTTTTTATTATTCGACCTAAGAATAAAGTATGAATGAATACCACATTCGTCCGCCCCGATCCAGCCCCTCATGCGCAAATGAAGACCCTTATCCCGAGCCAATCTCCGAGTCTGACGGTGCGATCAGCGCTGCGGGGCAACGATCTACGAAAAAAGTATTAGTCCATTCGGCCGCCCTCGGCCCTTTCCCGTTTACCATCCCGGGTTCATGGACGTATGGGTTGACAATTCGGCGCGGTTTTTCTACCCTGCGCAAGGAGCGAACCTGGAATGCTCTTCCCGGTTAGACCGCTCATCCACAGAGAAAAGGACCTCACCAGGACATGACTAATCAAGGCAAAAAAGCCGTCTTCGGCTGGGCCATGTACGACTGGGCCAATTCCGCTTTCGCCACCACCGTCATGGCCTCTTTCTTCCCCATCTTCTTCAAGCAGTACTGGAGTGCCGGCACGGACCCCACCATCAGCACGGCGAATCTGGGGCTGGCCAACTCTGCGGCGAGCGCCTTCATCGCCATCATAGCGCCGGTGCTGGGCGCCATCGCCGACCGGGGTCAATCAAAAAAAAAGTTTCTCTTCTTCTTTACTGGCATCGGCATTCTCATGACCTGCTATTTCTACTTCATCCCGAGGGGGGAATGGCAGATCGCCGCGGCGGTTTACGTACTCGCCATGGTCGGCTACTCGGGGAGCTTCATTTTCTATGACGCTCTCCTCACAACCGTTGCGTCGGAGAAGGAAACCGATTTCGTCTCTTCCCTGGGCTTTGCACTCGGGTACCTGGGCGGAGGGATCCTGTTTGCGCTGAACGTCTGGATGACGCTGAAACCCGGCACCTTTGGACTCCTGAGCTCCGGGGAAGGTGTCAGGTTCTCTTTTCTCACGGTGGCTATCTGGTGGGCCCTTTTTTCCCTCCCCCTTCTCTTTCTCGTCAAGGAGACCCGTCGACCGCGGGAGCGGACGATATCGCGGGTCATCCGTGAAGGCCTCAACCAGCTGCGGAATACCTTTCAAGAGATTCGTCATCTGAAGATCATCCTCCTCTTCCTCGTCGCCTACTGGTTTTACATCGACGGGGTGAATACCGTCATTGTGATGGCCCTGGATTACGGACTGGCCATCGGGCTCAAATCGGATGACCTGATTGTGGCCCTTCTCATGGTCCAGTTCATCGGTTTCCCCTCGGCCATCGCCTTCGGGAAAATCGGGGAGAAGATCGGATCGAAGACGGCCATCCTGATAGGCATCACCGTCTATCTCTTCATCACGGCCTACGGCGTCTCCATCGTGAGCAAGGAAGAGTTCTTCATCATGGCCTGTATCATCGGCCTCGTCCAGGGTGGTGTCCAGGCCCTGAGCCGCGCTCTATATGCCCGGATCATCCCCGTCGAAAAATCGGCCGAGTATTTCGGCTTCTACAACATGATGAGCCGGTTCGCCACCATCAAGGGGCCTCTCCTCATCGCGGGCACCATCTATCTGGTCAGATACCTGGGCTATTCGGGTCTGCTGGTCTCCCGGATGAGCATCCTATCCGTGTCCATCCTCTTTATGATCGGGGGAATTTTCCTCTATTTCGTTGATGAGGGACGGGGGAAAGAAGAGGTCAGGTATCTCGCGCTGAAATGAGAACCGCGAAGTGTCGACTGACAGTGGGGTCGTGGAGAAAAAAGCTATGCTGTCTATTTTATCTCACAACTCACCACGCACAACTTGTATGTTAAATTCCTGGCTCAGAGTTTAGAGTTTATGT
>CAZJPV010000056.1:0-12375 GCA_964547985.1 uncultured Syntrophaceae bacterium | reverse complement strand
GGCGCTGCTCATCGGGCACCCCCTTCCACCAGGCCCTCGTAAAAGGCCAGGTCGCGGACTTGAACATCCGTATCAAACGGAGGCGGGAATCGCAGAGCGCCGACGTCAGGAGCCGTACGATGATAGATACCGGCATAGTGGGCACGGTCAGTCCGGCACCGATGGCGCCCCTCGCACCGGGGATGGGTCACGATCAGGTTGCCGTCATGGTAAATCATGACCCGGTCGCCTTCGCCCCGGACCTCCACGGGCTGCCCCACGAACCGGAAAGGAACAGAGTAGCGGTTGGTCTCGAAACTCACCAGGCAATCCCTGGCCACGTGCCGCAGGGCGCGGTCCTGCAGGACGTAGGGCGGCCGCTGACGATGATCCAGCAGCAGTCCCTTCTCCTCGAGGAACATCTCGGCGGGTTTGCGATGGGTCGTGCCGTGGATCCGCTCGTCGGCGACGGTCATGATCCAGTTCATCAGGACCTCGTTGAGATGATCCAGCGAGTCGAAGGCCTTGCCCCGGAGAAAGCGCTTGACGTACTTGACGCCCGATTCCACCTTGCCCTTGGTCTGGGCCCGGTAGGGCCGGCAAAGCCGCGGCTGGAAACCCCAGTAAGCACTGAAGTCCCAGAAGACGGGATTCCACCGTATCTCTCGCCCCTCGAAGTCCCGGGCAAGCACCACCGTCCGGGGATTATCGTAGAGAAACTCATGAGGTATGCCCCCGAAGTGCTCGAAGGCCTCCTCGTGACACCGGATGAAGGTCGGCAGCTTCTCGTCCAGCGTGGCCCGGGCAAAGAGCCTGCGGCTGTAACCCAGGGTCATGACAAAAAGCCGGATCTTGACGCTGCGCTGCGCGATCGTCGTCCAACCATGCCCCCAGTCCACCTGGCCCTGCCGGCCGGGCTCCGTCTCGAAACGAACCGTGGCCTCCCGGTGGGCCGCCTCCCGCAGCGGCTGCACAAAGCGTCGAACCGTGTCATAGCCGCCGGTGTAGCCTCCGGCCTGAATCTCCTCGAAGACGGACCGGGCACAAAAGCCCACGGCGGCAAGCCGCTGACGGATATACACCTCATACGGGCTCAGAAGCGTCTCCTCCGGGCGCTTGCGATGATAGGGCATGGGCGCATTCTGACGGAGAATCCTCCGCACGGTCTGAACATCCAGCCCCAGCGAACGGGCAATGGACTTCTTCGTCTCCTTGAGCTTGAAGCGACTGTGGATCTCATGCCACAGATCCCCTTTGACCATCTCGCCACCTCCCGATGGGTTCATCGGGAGCAAGCATACATTCTCTCGTTCCATGTGTATCCCCCTTTCAGTTATTCAGGGGGGGGATTTTTCAATGCCTGCAGGGGGTGATTTTTGCATGCTTATTGACAGCTTCTGGGCCGAAGGATCTCGCCGGCCGAGGTCTCTGAGGCCAACCGGGAGCTCGTCGAAGCCGTGGAGAAGTGGCGGATGCGGGACCTGTCGAAGGAAGCGATCCGGTATCTGTTCATCGACGGGGTCAACTTCCGGATGCGTATTCAGCGACACGTCGAGATCGTCCCCGTCTTGGTGGCCATCGGCGTCACGGCAACGGGACACAAGCTCGTTGTGGGGCTGCAAGCCGGGGACAAGGAGTCGGCCACGAGCTGGCGGGAGTTCTTCCGGGATCTCAAGCAGCGGGGTCTCGACGGCAGCAAGGTCACGCTGGGCATCATGGATGGACTGACGAGCCTCAAGACGGTCTTCCGGGAGGAGTTCCCGAAGGCCAAGACCCAGCGCTGCCAGGTCCACGTCGTTCGCAACGTCCTGGCCAAGGTGCCCCGGAAGCTCAAGGCGGAGGTGGCGGCGGACATCAGGCCCATCTTCTACGCCCCGTCGAGACAGCAGGCCCTGGAGGCCTTCGAGACGTTCCGCGAGAAGTGGCAGGAGGTCATCCCCTCGGCGTTTGCGTCCCTGGAGCGTTCCCGGGATGCGTGTCTGACCTTCTTCGACTTCCCGGTCGATGAATGGGTGTCGCTGCGGACGACCAACATCATCGAACGGCTCCACAAGGAGTTTAGGCGACGGACCACGCCGATGGAGATCCTGCCCGGGGAGGCAGCCTGCTATCGGCTCCTGGCCTTCATCTCGTTGAAGAGGGAGCTGCATTGGCGATCAACCCCTGTGGGGAAAGTGCGGAAGAGCCTGCCGTTCTTCCAGAAGATGGACTACAGGCAATTTACACAAGAAAGTTGACAGTACCATAATGTTTTTGAGATGCTCGATTTGATCGTTACTCAGTCAGCAAAGTGAGAGGAAATGAGGAATCTCCGCTTTGAGAAAGCACTTGTTTTCCCAGACATACCTCGCGCCGCGCCGGGCAATAATGTCCCTGGTTGCTCTCCTCACGATCTTTCTTTCCTGCCGCGTCAATTTCAGCGGTTCCAGGTTCCCGAGAAGCCGCAGTGGGTCCTCCCACCAGTCCTCAGGAAACGCCAAATCTCGGTCGAGATCGTAACAGGCTCTGGCGACCTCTAAGTCAAGCATGGAATTGTTTGCAGCGTGCCTGAAGGCCTCCCGCTTCCTCTCCTTGCTCATTTCCTCATCACGTGGTTTCTGTGAATTTTTATGATCTGGCATACCAATGCTTCCTTTCTGCGAACTCGTACTTTATGAATCACCTACTTTTTATCTTCCGGGCGCTTCCCGAGCCAGCCTTCAGTCTCCAGATCGTTGTTCATCCTGGCTTCCGGAGGCCCTGGAAGGTTAACCCTGAGCCCTTGCCGTCTGAGCGCTTTCACGAACTCCATGGGGCAATGTGGCGGATTGGGCACGTTGGGAGCTATGCCCTGACCCTCCAACCCCTTTTTGAGTTTCTCGTTCATTGTAGCTCTCCTTATTCGATTGAAGCAGCCCCTGTCCTGTCATTTCGAACTCCCTTGTCTGCAATCGGTCTCATTGGCTGACTGCTCTGACTAAAAGAAATATAGATCCTCCCTCTTTATCACCTCGAATCCGATCGCCCGTAGATCTCTGCATATCGCCTCCTCATGTTCTTCGTCGATGTGATAATAATCCCCATTGAGCGTTGTCCTTTGAAGTGACGCATACTTTTCCAGAATGTCAACCGGCAGACAACAGGCCGTCACCTCTTGCAGCCGTTCCGGATAGTCCCCGTCGCAATATCCAGGCACATAACCAGCTTCAAACGGGTCAGAGTCTTTTGGTCTTGGTTCATCCCAGTCATCGAAGCTAATGGTAAGGATCTCCTCGTATTCATCAGGATCATCCAGCGCTACCCTGAATTCCCCCCAGGTTTTCGCCTTTTTCAAGGCGTTGCGTATGTCGGATATGTATTCCGCATCTATAGGTTCGGCAAACACAATCCCATTCACCTCCGGACTTACCCTATAGTAAAGAGTGGGCCTTTCTATCCGGTATTCTAGGGGAAAAGGGATCACAACCGATCTTTTCAAGAGTAATGTTTCCGCCTTTTTTGATTTCTCGAGCTTCATCCTCACTTTCTCAGGAAGATTCCTGATTGCGTCTTCCAGGTTTAATAACCTGCCCCTGGCTGAGTCGTTTGTCATGACATGCCTCCCTTCCCCACGTCACCATTCAGACCCTCCATTGTTGCTTCTGTGGACTCTGGTTCCCGTGTGGTTGGTTTCTCTCTGCCCGTGATTGCTTTGACACCGCCGAAGCGGTCATAAAGCCAATCCAGGATGGGCACCCCGCATTCGCCCAAGGTTTTCTCAAGCACAACCTTCTGCTCCTGAATGGACATCGGCTTGCACTCCCCGGGTTTCTCAAGTTCGAGCTGCAGCCATCCCCAAAGGAAATGGAAGATATACCCGGACGATGAGTTGTGAGGCCACTTGAAATCATAAACCTTCTGAACCGCCTGGATCGCCTCCGCGGCCCTCGGGTGACCTGATGCCTTGCAGTAGTCCATGTATTCCCTGCAGCGCCCCAAAAGCGTCCACCGGAGGTATTTCACATGCCAGTCGTCGCTACAGGCGGATCCGCCACGGCCCCTCATCCATATCCCCCAGTCGGCAATATCCTCGACGAGGGTTGAGCCGATCGAAGGTTGATCAACACTCCTCATTTGCCCTTTGAGGCGTATTTCGATTCTCGATTTCGTCTCTTTCAGATCAGTCGCTACAGACACCTCAGACGAATCCTTCCTACCCTTTTTCATTTTTGACCTCCTCGATAAATGAGATCTCCAATAAAAAACCCCGCGGCTAAACAAGCGTAACCGCAGGGTTATTGGCTGTTTAGCACCTTGTTGAGGCGGCTGCAAGTTGCCCGTAAATCAACCCGCCAAAAAAGTTGTCAAAGAACAAAAAGCCCGCGCTAAAAGCACGGGCCCCAAAACCAGCCGGCCTTTAGCACATTTATATAGCGGAGCGAGTAGCCTTTTTAAATCACCAATCAGTAATTTATAAACTATTATCGGTATTTTTCAATAAAAAGAATTGTTTGCTCCCCGAAAATGCCGGAAACAGTTTAGTCCGAAGCAGGGATACAACGACTATCTTTTTTTAGCCTTTCTGGCCGGTAGAATATGCCTTCCCATTTCTTCTAATTTCCCCGCCACTTTGAGATCAATTCCACGCTTATTGATTCCGGCAAACCATCATCTCTTAAGTGGGAAGAGAGATAGGAATCTGATGGGCTTTTCAGCCCGACTCGCGTTGACACTATATAAGATACAGCCTCTGCCTCGATCTCAACGGTCGAGTGGGTCAGATTGATACGGCAGGGCCACCAGTTGTCCTTGTCTGTCCCGAGATGGCCAAGGTAAATGTGAGCCAGCTCATGGCACAGGACCGAATATCGGCTCCTTTTGTCCAGGTGATCGTGAATCACTATCCTCATCTTGTAATCACTGTCGGACAATCGTGTAGTGGCGAGGCCTGCATGCGTGGAGGAAAGTGATTTGAACTGGACAAGTATCTGGTCCCGTGCGGCGTTGGTCAACCTGCGCTCAACAATCTGCGAGTCAAAGTCTCCTTTTGTCTGTGTAAAAGGTCTCAATTCGTCCGGCAATGGAGGGCCTTTTGTGGAATCGAGATCGTAGACCAGCATGACAGGGTGCATGGGGGCGAGGATCAGCATTGGCTTTGCGTCATCGATCACAGATCTGCTGAACTTCCGCATCCAATCTTTTTCTGTCGTGTAGAAGCCGCAACTCGGATTCTGGATTTTGACCGGCATATTGTTGTATGGGGCATATTCCCTGAATTTCGCAGCGAACTCTATCATCTCGCGGAAAGCTGCCGAACTTCTATAAGCCCTGCTCTTCCTGAACAGGTCGTCAAGGGTGCTTTTGTGCTCCTGGGAGGGTTTGGCGCCCCCCCTTAATACTTCGTCGATCTCTTCATCACATCGGACTGTGTCCAAATACTCTCGGTTATAGCGCCTTAAATGTTCGTGCGTGCTTACCTTGCGTATTGCAGATCGCAATACCTGCCTGATCGATTATTCGTATTTATCTTCCAGATATTGAAGCAGCTCACCTGCACTCGGCTGCCGACGCGAATCAAGGATCTCGATTATTTCTTTTTCCACGAGCAGCCCAAGCATCATCGCCTTGAATTCAGCTTCAATTATGCAATGACCCCAGAGTATTCATATCGGGTATTTCCTTCTCATTGTCGCGATTATATTGAGAGGCAGACGCTTTATTCGCCATGTTGAGCGAAGGGAATCTATGGAGAATGCTTCCTTACGTCAGAAAGGATGTCAAGAGATACTTGCATCGGTGGGCTTATTCCTTACCTTCGCATTTGTTGCCGGATAACCAGGATTCATGTGCATCCTTCAAAGATTCTCTTACTTTCTTCACAACGTCAATTGAAAGGAATTTATCCCCGTAAAGATAGGTTTTGCTGACTTCCGTGGGGGCTACGTCAGCAAGGCGAGGACCATATTTTTTCTTCAGGATGTCTACAATTTCCTCATACCTGCGGAACCCCTCATAACAGGCCAGCTCCCGCCAGATCTCCCTTTCCCCGTGTTTTATGACTGTAATGGGGGTAGAATCTTCCGCGAACTCGAAATCCCATGTGAGAGTCAATGATTCCCCAGCGAGGTCCGGAAGGTTGATTTCAGTTTTCAGCTTAGCCAGCTCCCAATCCGAATGAAATTTTTTCCATTTTTTGACGTGGTTCTTTTCGCTTTCACTCAACTTATCCCAGTTTGCCTCATACTCTTCAATGGTTGGATAACTTACGATTGCAAGCATCGGGGCATTAAAGGGGTCGCGCACGTTGCATACGGGGCAGGTGGAATCCCATAATTCATCGTAGATCTCTATCTGGCCGTCCTCAAACGTCCCTTTCCACCCGCATTTCGGGCATGTCAAGATCTCGGTCCTCCATCCATCGAACCAGTTGAATATTTTTGTTACCATTTCATTCCTCCTTGACGCGCTAATGACCGTAATGCTTAAGCCTCTGGCACGCCAGATGATACTTCATGATGATAATCACTTTTGTCTAATCGCGACATAGAGGGAATGCTCGTTCCGGATCACCTTGGCACACTCCATTTTCTCGTCGCCGTTATTGGACAGACAGTCCTTAATCTGCTGAAGCCACCACCGGTATTTCTTATACCAATGGACGATCTTCCTCGTGTCGATGAAGGAGTGCTCCTCCTCATAAGTCACGATGAACATCGCCCTGACCTGCGGATGGGTGAAATCGGCATTGAAGAGCATCTTGTCGGCTCTGAAGAAAGCAAGGCCCAGAAGCCAATCGACCTTGAGATCATCGATCTCGAGTTCATCGCTTGTTGCATAAGTGATAATGTCGCGGGGAGACATCATGGAGCCCCAGCCGGGTATGTCAACGAGGCGAACGAGCGACGACCCGGATGTGACATAGGGATGGTTGATGACCGTCCCGCCGTGTTTCTTCGCGAGTCCCTCCGCCAGTGCGTGAAGTTCCCGGAGATCCTGCTTCGTCGGTTCCTTTCTCACGGGCTCCTGCCCGTTCTTCATCCTGTAAAGGACCCGCTCGCCGACGCTGTATTCGGCGGGTTTGTCGATGAGTTTGACGAACTCCTTGCCGAATGTGTCGGCGAGGTATTCCATCAAGTCCCGTTCCGAAAGGATATATCGATTCTTCATGGCTCCACCTCCTATCCGGTCATTGTTTTTTCCCGTATAATGCCCTCAACCGGCCCAGTTCGGCTTCGAGTTCCTCCACGATCGCGCTCTTGAGCCGCCACTTCAACACCCTCAGCACTTCCTCATAAAACCAGAGCTTTTTCTCGGGCGGGGCGTTGAACGCCCCCCACAGGGCCTCCCCCCGCTCTTCGTAGGCCCCGGCGATGGATCGAAGATTGTGGATCTTGTCCGCGGCGCAGAGCAGGAGGGCTTTTTCGCTTTCGCGCTCGAGGGCCCGGAGATAGGCCCTCTTGCGGGCCTCCCAGGTGTATCTGTCGTCGCGGCCCGGGGCCTTGTCCTCGGTGACCCCCCTTACGATCGCCGCCACTTCGGGGCCGAAATCCCTCGCAAGGTCGTGAGGTCCATAGCCGGGGACGTCCTCCAGGACGTCGTGAAGCAGCGCGGCGGCGATGACCTCCTCGTCGGCGGTGTACTCCCCGACCTTCCAGGCGACCGAGAAGGGATGACAGACATAGGCCAGGGAGGGGTCCCCCTTCCTGGCCTGATCCCTGTGCAGCCTGCAGCTCAGTTCGATCGCCTTCTGTATCTTGCCGGTCAGCTTGATCCGTCCGGCATCCGGCATCTTTCGTTCCTCCCTTCATCTGTCGTTCCGGTTCCATGATAACCGGGGATTATTGATTTGACAAATTAATAATATTATGTATTACTATTAGCATTACTAATAGGTGCCTTATGGAGATCCAGCAACTCCTCGGTTTCATCGCCGTGGCGAAGACCGGCAGCTTTTCCGCGGCCGCCCGGCGCACCCACCGCACGCAGCCCGCCGTGAGCCTGCAGGTCCGCGCCCTCGAACAGGAGTTCGGCACCAGGCTCTTCGAGAGGCTCGGCCCCCAGAGGGTCACCCTCACCGAGGAAGGGCGGCTGCTCTACGACCTGGTGGAGCCGATCGTCGGCGGCATCACGCAGCTCGAGGAGCGGTTCAACGAGGCGAGGAAAAAGCTGGACCGGTTCAGCGTGACCGTGGCAAGCCACAACGCCGCCATCCTGTACCTCCTCCCCGATGTCGTGAAGGCCTTCGCGAAACAATTTCCCAAAGCGAAATTGTCGGTCGTGAACCGGCCGAGGGAGGGAATCCTCTCGATGGTGAAGAACGACGAGGCGCACCTGGGCATCACCTCGATCGTCACACCGCCGGCATGGGCGGAGTATGAGGTCCTGGGGCGGTTCAGGCGGGTCCTGATCTGCAGAAAGGATCATCCCCTGATGCGGTCGAAGAAAATGCCCCTGGCCGAAATCGCCCGCCACCCGCTGATCCTCCCGCCGATCGGGAGCAACACACGGGCCGCCATCGACGAGGCGTTCCGGAAAGAGGGGCTCACCTATGAGTTGGCGCTTGAAGTGACGGGGCGAGAGGCGGTGAAGAGTTTCGTGGAGGCGGGGCTGGGATTGTCCATCCTGAGCGAATATTACCTGTCCCGGGAAGATCGCAAAAGCCTGATGGTGACGGACGTCAGCACGTACTTCGGCCACAGCGAGGCGGGGCTCCTGACGCGCAGGGGCCGCTACCTGAATCACGGTGTCCGATATTTTGCAGACCTCGTCCGAAGGGAGCTTCGGTCAGCGGGTCAGGCTTGACATTTTGACATTCGAATAGCCTGCATCGCCTGTGAATCAACTTTGAGCTCAGCGTGTAAAGGCGGAGTTATTGTGCGATCCGGGCCCGGCACTGCCGCCTGTCCATTGTTTTCGATGCACCGGTTTCATCGCGCCGGCAAGGACGATTCAATGTTTTTTCCTGCCGGTGCTGTATGCACCCACGAGGAGTGCCACGGTGATGGCAATGTAGAGCTGGCCCGTGACCGCCTCGAATGCAGCCAGGGAACGGGCCTGGGCCGACAGGGGGAGGACATCCCCGTAACCCGTCGTCGTCAGCGTCACGAAGCTGAAATAGAGGAATCCCGGTCGGTTGGTCTCGACCCCCGCGAAGTTGAAGGAACCGGGGTAGGCTGCCTCCACAAAATTATACAGTACCGCAAACAGGATACCGATGAGAACGTATTCACTGGCCGCGGCCATGATCATGTCGGCCGTCACCTCTTTCTGCTTCGCGAGAAAAAGAAAAATGGCAACGACGGCGTAACTCACAAAAAAGGCGGCGGCGACCGTGCTGACCCATGAGGTCAGGGTGGTCTGAAGAAGGATGTCCATGATATCCGTCAAAATGACCACGATGGCCATGGCCATGACGATCCCCTGGTGTTTTCTCTTGTCCTGAACGGCCCAGACGCAGGAGATGAGGATCACCCAGAGGAAGATGTCCGTCACGAGATTCAGGGTTTTTGCCCCCGCAAGGAAGGGCCGGAGCAGAAACATCAGCATGATGGTGAAGAACAGATAGGAGAACCGGGCGTTCAAAATTTTCGTGGTGACACTCTCGATCTTTCTACGCATCCGTTCTCACTCCGTCCATGTGACGGCCGCAACTTTCAGGTTCTGGTCACGCTACTTCACAGGGGCTTTCTTCCTGACGGCGCCGGCCGGTTTGTCCCCCGAAGCCCCTTCGCGGAGCAACGCGACGATCCTGTCGATCATGTCGATCTGCTCTTTTGTGACGCCATCCAGCTTTCGGCCCAAATCCAGGAAACCCCGCACTCGCTCCCGCTCTTCCTTGTTGGAAAGCAATGCGGGCAGGGCTTTCAGGGTGCGCTCGGGCTCCAGGAGCGCCATGACCCCGGCATCGGAGGTCAGTGCGCGCCTCTCAGCCTCGGTGAGTTTCGACAGCACCTCGTCCTGACTCACAATCCTCTCGCTCATTTCCAGGCGCGTCAGCGGGATGGCGCCGGCAAAGCGGCCCACGAGGGCGCCGATCCGCGCCAGGGCCTCGGGGTATCCTCCCTTTTCAATTCGAGCCAGCGCTTCCTTGATGAAGGGAAGTTCACGGGGGTCCGGCTTCGCCTCGACGGCCTCACCCGGCTTGGCGGTGCCCGAAATCCCGAGGGCGATCATCGAGCCGTAGATCTGGAAGAAGGCCGCTTCACCCGCGGCATCCCTCATATCCCGGAAAAAGTCCCAGGAACCCATGATCATCTCGGACCAGACGGCCTCGAGCCTGCGGAAGGGATTGTCATCGGAGACCGGTTTCCTCCCCGCCTTGACAGTGGAGGCCATGGCTGCAAGGGGCCGCATGATCGGGTTCAGGTCGCTGAAGAACCAGCGCTGAGCCCGCAGGGGGTGAATCATGCGGCCCAGCTCCGCCGTTGCCTCGTTCACCATGCTCCTAACAAACGGCCTGCCGTAGAGCGCGTAGGCCTTCTCGTTCAGCGCCGACACCTCGGCGACGACCTCGAAGGGTTTTTCGTCCCTGCGCTCCAGTCGGTTCATCTGACGGAGATCTTCGAGCCGGACCTCCCGGAAGCACGACAGGTATTTGTCCTTCCCCCTGCCGGAGGTCTCCTGGAGTTCCATGACGTAGAGGCCGGGCCGGAGCAGCTCGATGTAGTCGAGGGCCTCGATGATTTCCGTGTGCTCCTTCTGGGCGACCTTGCCCGAGACGAAAATCCCCAAATGCCCCACGTCTTCCTGCACGAGCACCACGATGACCTGGCCGTTGGCCTTGATCTCGGCCGTGCTCGAGTACACGTCGGAGATCCAGTTGATCGCCTGCTGGGGCGGAGTGATGTTGTCGCCCTTCGAGGAGAAGATGACGATGGGCGAGCGGATGGCCTTGAGGTCGACATAAGTGCCGGGCGCCGCCTTCACCTCCCCCCGGGCAAGCTTGTTGCCGATGAAGAGGTTGTCGACGATCCAGCGGATCTCCTCCTCGTTCATCAGAAAATAGCCACCCCACCACTTCTCGAACTCCAGGTACCGCTCCCGCTCCGTGTCGACGTTTTTCCAGAGGTTGTAATTCTTGCCCCAGAAGGTGTTCGCGGGGTTCAGATTCTCGAAGTTCTCCACCAGGTAGGCGCCGTCGAACTTGCCGTTCCCGAGGTCGCTGGCGAGAAGCGACATCCAGGAGCCCCCCAGGAGCCCCCCGCTGTAACGCATCGGGTTTTCGCCCTCGCCCCCGCTCCAGCTGCCGCTCCAGTAGGACATGGGCGCGCCGTTGATCACGATGGGTCCCGCCATCCCGGGGTGGTTGGCCGCGATCAGCATGGAGGCCCAGCCCCCCTGGCAGTTTCCGTAAATGGTCGGCTTGGGGCTCTTCGGGTGGCGCTTCACGACGGTTTCCAGGAATTTCGCCTCGGCGGCGCTGACGTCGAGGATCGTCTGCCCCGGCTCGGGCTCCGGGAAGAAGATCACGAAGTAAACGGGGTGCCCGAACTGCAGGGCGACGCCGACTTCCGAGTCCTTCTTGAACCCCCCGATGCCCGGCCCGTGGCCCGCGCGGGGATCCACGATGATGAAGGGCCGCTTTGTATCGTCAACCTTGCCACCCTCCGGCGGGACGATCCGGATCAGGGCGTAGTTGACGGGCCGCTCAAACTTCCTCCCGTCGGAGACCATCTCCCATTCAAAGGCCAGAAGAGGCGGTTTCCCCTCCCTGACATGCTCGATGTAGTTGTTGCCGCGCTCGCGCATCGTATCCCAGAAGAGCACCGACCGTTGCGCGAAGTCCATCCAGTAGGATGCCCAGGCCTGCCAGGGGTTTTCAGGGACCGCTGCCTCCAACGGTTTCTGATCCAATGCCGCCTTCTGCATATGGCCCAGGAAATTCTTCTGGGCCTCAAGGACGCGGCTCGTGTAGAGACGACCGATCTTCCCCATGAGACCGAAGAAGTCCTCTATTTTTTTCTGCTGGTTTTCCATGCTGTACCCCTGTTTGACCATTACATCTGTTTACGAAATAAGGACCGGCTCCGTTCGTCATGCTATGCCGCCGATATGACCGTCGAACTTACTTTCCTCCTTGCTTCTCTTCTGCTTTCTCGAGGGAGGTTTCCGCCTGTGTCAGCCTGTCCGCCTCCACCACCCAGCCGCCCCCCACGGCCTTGTACAGGTTCACCAGCGCCTGGAACAGGATCCCCTGTGTCTGCGCATACTGCAGCTCCGCATTGAACAGGCTCCGCTCGGCATCCAGAACCTCGATGTAGCTCGTGTATCCGTTCTCATACCGCAGCCTTGCAATCCGGGCATACTCCTTCAGGGCGTCCACCTGGCGCTTCTGCGCCTCAAGCTGCTCCCGCGTCCGCCGGTCGACGGGGAGGTCCAAATCCGTGACCTGGCCTTTTACGAGGGCCTGGTGGAAGGAGGTGCCCGATGAGCAGCGCA
>CAZJPV010000055.1:0-13709 GCA_964547985.1 uncultured Syntrophaceae bacterium | reverse complement strand
CTTTATCCCACTCCTTCTACCTAGTATTGATCAAGAAAATACATAGTAATTTCAAGATATTAAATTCTAATTTCTGGCATGCAACTTGCTCAACCAAACACTGAGATCGGAAGGTCCAATCCGAGAGGGATGCCATCTCGAAAGGCAATGCACCACCAGGTTAGTCACCAGGAGATAAAAGTGCGCGTTTCCGAGGTGTTGGCCTCCGGGCCCATAGCCATCCTGCTGGCAACGAATCATCTGTTCGCCTTCACGGGTTCCGAGGTCACACTTTATACCATCGCAAAATTTTTAAAAGAAAAGGGACATGACGTCTCTATTTTCGCAAAGTATGTTGATCCCGGATTCACAGGTGTCTTCAACGGAATTGCACCTATCTACACCGACCTCCGCCAGATTCAGGGACGCCACTACGACGCCGCCTACGTGCAGCACCATACAATCGCCCTGGAGGTTCGTCATCATTTTCCGGATCTCCCCATCGTGCTGGCCTCACTGGGCGTTTTGCCATTTCTGGAACAGCCGCCGATTGTCGATCTTAACATCACCCAGTACCTAGCCATAAGTGAAGAAGTCAAAGCGAACCTGATGAGCAAGGGAATCACTGAGGATACGATCACCCTTTTTCGAAATATCGTGGATTCCGAAAAATTTCGCCCGCATCGCGAAATCGCCGAGACCCCGCGCTCAGCTATCATTTACAGCTACAAGATCGATGATGGCAAGCTGGCGACGATCCTGAAGGCCTGCGGGGCCCTCGGGATCCGATGTCACCGGATCGGCGAGAGACCGGGGGTCCTGCACCAGGATGACGTGGCAGCGCAGATCAACGAGTCGGACATCGTTTTTACCCTCGGCAGGGGTGCCATTGAAACGATGATGTGCGGGAAGATCCCCATCATTTATGACTATCAGGGTGGTGATGGCATGGTCACGCTGGAGAATATCCATGAGTTGATGCGATGTAATTTCTCCGGCCGGCTCCACGGCATTCCATATACCGTCCAGCAGTTGATCGACGAGATCAAAATATACAAACCAGAAAATGGACCGGGATTGAGACGTCTCGCCCTTGATCTATTCGATGCCGGACGAGGCGTTGACACACTTGTTCTTATCTTTTACAAAGCCATAGAAAATTTTTCAAAAAGCGCGACCGGAATACAAAGAAAAAAGATAAGAGATCTGGTCGAGATCATCACGACGACAAGGGATTATACCTTGGAGACCACACGAAGGGCCTCTGTCTACCACCAGAATGAAAAAAGAATGAACCGCCATATCGAGATGTCCACAGGTGCCCGGACAGATGAAACTGAAAGGGCCATACCATGCCGACAGGATATCGCCAAATCCGACGAACAACCATTGCCTCGTGTTTCGATTGTCATCCCCGTATTCAACAAGGTCGATTTCACACGGAAGTGCCTCGACGCGCTAAACCGCAGCACGCCCCGGGGGCTTTATGATTGCATCATCGTGGATAACGCTTCCACGGACGGGACAGGCGAGTATCTGAAGAGCCTTGGAGATAGCGTCAAGGTTATCACCAATCAGTCGAACCTGGGCTTTGCGAAGGCATGCAATCAGGGTGCGAAGGCCGTCACCGAACCCTATATCCTTTTTCTCAACAACGACACGGAACCGCAGCCCGGCTGGTTGGAGTCGTTGTTGGATGTGTTGGACAAAGATCCCTGCCTGGCGGCTGCCGGCAGCAAGATGATTTTCCCCGACGGGACGATACAGCACGCGGGCGTCCTGATTCTGGATGACAGGAAACTCCCCGATCCCCTTGTGGCAAGGCATATCTACTACAACAAGCCATCCGACTTCAGAGAGGCCAATGAACCAAGGACCTACCAGGCCCTCACAGCAGCCTGCCTTCTCATCCGGAGAGAGGTCTTCGAGGAGGTTGGCGGGTTCGACGAGGAGTACTGGAACGGCTACGAAGACATCGATCTCTGTTTCAAGTTGCAGGAAAAGGGATGGGCTCTCGTTTACCAGCCAGGGAGCGTGCTGATCCACCATGAATCGAAAAGCGGCCCGGAACGTTTTACAAAAGTTCGGGAAAACATCCAGCGCCTCCACGAAAGATGGCTCGGCAGAATCAAACCCGATGCCGTCATCGAGAAAGATGGCTCCTTCCGATGGACCGACGCCCGGCGCATTCAAATCTACAAAATACCAAAAGGGAAAATCATAGCAGAACCCATAAAAGGTCAGAGAGGCTGCGTCTCCATCGTCATCCTCACCTTCAACGAACTCGACTACACAAGGAAATGTGTTGAGAGTCTTCAGAAGAACACGCCGGAGCCCCACGAGATCATCTTCGTGGACAATGATTCAAAAGACGGCACGGTGAAATGGCTTCGACGGCTTGTCGAAGAAAATTCTAATTACCAATTAATTGAAAACAGGGAAAACCTCGGCTTCGCAAAAGGCTGCAATCAGGGCATCGAGGCCTCAAAAGGGGAATATATCCTCCTTCTGAACAACGATGTACTCGTCACGGATAACTGGCTCCCGGGAATGCTGGAGCATTTGAAGAGTTCGCCCGATATCGGTGTTGTCGGGCCGATGACCAACAACATCAGCGGCATCCAGAAGGTTGAAAGGGTCACATACAAATCCGTGGACTATCTCGAAGCCTATGCTCATGAATTCAGAAACAGAAACCGACATCGCCGGGTTACATCCCGGAGGCTCGTCGGCTTCTGTATGCTCTTCAGGCGAAGCCTTGTGAACGAGATCGGTCCCCTGGACGAAAGCTTCGGCACGGGAAACTTCGAGGATGACGACTTCTGCCTGAGGGCGGCTCTTGCAGGGTATCGCAATGTCATAGCCGGAGATGTCTTCATCCACCATTACGGAAGCCGGAGCTTCATTGGTAACCGGATCCACTATGGCACCTCGCTGACGGGTAACCGGAAGATCTTCGATGACAAGTGGCGGGGCATACAACTCGACAAAGGTCAGGGCCGCCGCTTTCTTGCTCTGAAAAACGTCGAAGAGGCAAAGAAACAATTTCATCTCGGCCGACTCAACAGAACCGTTGACCTTTATCTCGAGGCGATCAAATGCTTTTCTTCGGAAACCAGACCTTATCATGAACTCGCCGAAGTTCTGATTCAGACGAGAAACTTCAAGGAAGCACTGAATGTCCTTCGCGAAATTGCGCCTGAAGGCAGGAGCGAAAAGACGTGGATCCTCACCGGCTTTGCCGAGGAGGGACTGAACGAAGACGATGCGGCCGGCGCGCTTGCCGAAAAGACACTCGAATATCCGCACACCCGGGCAGAAGCCCTGAACCTCAAGGGCATCATCGCCTATAAGAAAGAAAATCTTAATGAAGCATCTGCATTCTTCCAGCAAGCTATTGAAGCCGATTTTTCCTACGGAGAAACCCACACTAATCTCGGCGTCGTGAAATGGAAGGAAGAGCCCGGAGAAGACGCCCTCCGGCTCCTTGAGAAGGGTTTCGTCCTATCGCCTCATGTCACCGACGTGGCAAACCTCTATCACTCGGCAATTAAAAGCCTGAACCAACTTGAACGGGCCGAGGCGATCTTCAGGGAGGCAAAGGGCCTCTACCCCCTGAACCGCAGCATTTCTTTTCTGCTCATTGATATTTTGATTTCCCTGGAGAAGTTCGGGGAGGTCATGGAGGAAATCGAAAGGTCCTTGGCCCTATTCGAAATCGACGACGGCTTCCTGAAGGCGGCACTCGACGTACGGAGCAAAGTCGGGCTGCTGGAACCCACAAAGAAGACAAAAGCCGGGACGATTTCTCTGTGCATGATTGTCAAAAACGAGGAAAGGAATCTGATCCGCTGTCTTTCGACCGTGAAGCCCGCCGTTGACGAAATCATCGTTGTGGATACAGGATCGACGGATCGGACAAGGGCAATCGCCACCGCCTTCGGCGCGAAGGTCTTCGAGATCCCCTGGCGGGATGATTTTTCGGAGGCGAGGAACCTTTCTCTTGCGAAGGCCACCAGTGAATGGATCCTCGTCCTCGATGCCGATGAGGTTGTTGCCCCCTGCGATCTCGAAAGACTGCGAAATCTCACATACTATGTCAGGGGCCGGAAGGGTCGGATCATGGGATTCACCCTGACGACACGAAACTATTCGACCGTTATGAACACGAGAGGCTGGATTCCGAACGACGGTTTATATGCAAATGAAGAGGCGGGGCCGGGATGGTTTCCCAGTCAAAAGGTGAGACTTTTCAGGAACGATAGCCGGATCCGTTTCAAAGGATCCATCCACGAGCTTGTCGAGGATTCCATGATCCGGCACAATATGAAGATCCACGAGGCCAACATACCCGTGCACCACTATGGAACCCTGCAGGCAAAAGACGGTGTCGACAAGCGAGAGATTTATTATCAGCTCGGAAAAAAGAAAATCGACGAATCCAAAGACAATGCCCGGGCGATCTATGAACATGCCATTCAGGCGGCACTGCTTCATAGATACGATGAGGCCATAGATCTCTGGACGCGCTTTTTTGACACCGGTTCAAAGGAAGATCTCCATATCGCCTATATGAATCTGGGACACGCGTACCTGGAAACAGGCCGCTACGCTGAGGCGGAAAAGGCTTGTAAGAAGGCGCTGGAGATCGACCCTGAACTGAAGGAGGCCCATCTCAACCTTGCCATGAGCGAGTTTTACATGGGCCGGCCGAAGGAAGCCGCCGCGATACTGGATAACCTGATTCGTAAAATGCCGGATTATATCCCGGCCCGGGCTCTTCTCGCCGCGGCGCTCATCCTCACCGGCGAGATCGACAGGTACAAATCGATGATTGCTTATATGAGAAAAAAGAATATGGACCCGGCGGTCTTTTTCCAGGCTTACGCCAAAAAACTGATCTCAGCGGGTCGTGAAGAGGATGGTCAAAAGCTTCTCAATGCCGCGCGGAGCATCTGGAGAGACCTTCTCAAGTCCCGTCTCAAATCCCGCGGTGTCGAAGCCACCGATGAAGAGATTGACCGAGTTATGGTTCTGGCCGGCAAGGAAAGCCCTCAACAAGGAAGTGATCCCGAGGATATCGCAGCCGACCTCGAACGTCAGAAAATAGAACGCATGCAACGTGCCCCGTCCCCGCGGCCCGAATGACCGCTGAGCGAAAAAAAGACAAAGACCGGGTAAACTACTGCGGAGACATCCAGAAATATGAAAAGGCGGCTTGATAAATAGCCGCCTTTCTTTGTTCCTCCCTTGCCCTTTTTTATTCGGTTTACGGTTCGGGCGAACCCCTGAGTCCCGCCGCAAGATTCATGTTGATATTGATAATGGCGTCGAGCTTTTTCGGGTTGGGATAGGCCATGACCTCGAAGATCCGCTTGTCGATGAAGAGGCTCAGCGTCAGGATCTTCTGCCGGAGTTCCTTCGACAGGGGATGATCCTTTCGGCCCAGTTCCCCCTGGAAGATGGTCCAGATGAGCTGGTTGTACCGCAGGGCGTCATCGAGCAGGCCGTTGTTTCCGCCTTTGTCCCACTCCTCCTGGCACCTCTGGAGCATGAGGGCCCCTTTGGTGAGGACGGAGGCCTCCACCTCGCGGTCCGTCATGGCCATCTTATGGGTTTTCTGGTACGCTTCCAGTTGCCTTTCCTGCGTCATGGACTAACTTCTCCTCTTGTTTGATGAGTTGCCTGGCAATCTTGAGGGCCTGGTAATAGCGGTTGCTGATGATGTGCTCGCTGATGGCATCGAGGAACCCGATCAGGCTGGGGGCCGCCCTGACCACATCCCGGACCAGATCCCAGTAGGTCTTCTGAAACTCGGCGAGATCCTTCCCCTCGACGTACATGAGCTGGAGGAGAAAGTAGATCCGCTTGCAGGGGGTGTCGGCCTTGTCAACGCTCAGGATATCCTTCTCCCGGAGGATGGGGACCCTGTTTTCGATGATGAGTTCTGTCCTGGAGTCGCCGTTTTTGACAACAGCACCCCCGATGATGAACCGCTCCTGCGGTTTCAACTCAATTTTCAGTCCCATAAAATCCTATCTCAAAAGTCCGACCAGCTCCGAGTGCATGGAGGTAATGCTGTTCAGTGCCTCGATGGCCAGTTCCCGCTTGAGATCCAGGCTCGTTGCCTGTGCGGCCGCCTCGTCCGTGTCGGCCTGCTCCACCTTTTCCGCGAAGGTCGTGTAGAACGCGGCGACGCGGTCGTTGAAGGTCTTGGCCCGGGCGATACCCGCGGCATCGCTTGCAAGCCCCGACCGCTTCTCGCCGAGGGTCTCCTGAGCCTTCTCGAGGTTGGCGATGATGTCGTTGAGCTTTGCCTGATCCAGCGGCCCGCCGGGCAGTCCCGTCGTGGTGATGTCCCCTTCGGAAAGCTCGGGGATATCGAGACCCGTCAGTCCCGTGTGCACTTCCTGCTTCTGGATAGTCCGGACGCGGCCTTCCTCATCGATGACTACGCTCCACGTGTCCACGGGCTGCGCAAAGGACCCCGGATTGGCCATGATGTACTGCCCCAAGTCGTCCCTCGGCGGCAGTGTCAGGTCGTCGATCATCTGGCGGATCCCATTGAAGCTGTCGAGAAATTTTGCCCTTTCCGCAGACGTGTCCCCTGCGGGGTAAGGCGGGAAGTTCTTCACAGCTGCGATCATCTGGTCGATGTGCTTCCCGATGGTGTCCATCGTGAGGTCCGCTCCCCGTATGCTGATGGCAACAGACTCAAGGCTGTTGTTGACGGCACCCAGGTAGTCCATGATGGATCGGCCCTTCTCTGCGCCGGCCCAGAGCACAGGATCGTCCTCCGGGGCGTTGATCTTCTTCCCCGTGCTTAGCCTTCTGGTCACAGCATCCATGCTGTCGTTCGTCCGATTCAGGACGATCAGAGACTGTTCGATGGCTGATCTGATAACAGTCATAATTCGTCTCCCGCATGGCCGAAGGGGGGGGAGGGGTATCCTGCCCCTCCCCTCTTCGGTTAAGCCCATGCTTGGGTTACACTCTGCTCGGGGACCCACGGCGAGGCGTAGGTCGACCCGCTTAAGTCCCCGCTACTAAAATAACCTCAGGACGGACTGGGCTGCCTGAGCGGAGAGGCTCAACGCTGTCGTTCCAAGGGCCTGGCGGACCTGGAGCATCAGCATGTTGGCGCCTTCCTCGTTGGTGTCAGCCGCCGTGAGTGCGTCAGCACCCGCGGAGAGGACGTTGACCATGCCATCCGTGAACTCGTTACGGGTGGTGATGACATTCATGCCCGACGACAGGGCCGTGGCGTTCGTTCTCAGCGTATCGAGGGCCCCATCGAGCTCCAGGACGGCAGCATCGATGCTAGTGGCGCTTGAAAAGTCCGCCCCAGAGATAGCAAGATCCCCGCCGGACGTGGCGTCAAACCCGGTGATGGTCAGGGAGCTTGAGCCGTCCTCGTTGAAGGAAACTGTCAGCTCGTCACCGGCCAGAAGGTTGGTTCCCTTGTAGATAGAATCGGCAGCGATGAAGTCGATCTGGGCAACGACCTCGTCGTACTGACCCGCAAGGGTGCCGGCCGCGGTCGTCCCCGCGGAGTAGGCGGACTGCGCAAGACCCTTGGCGCTTTCGATGAGCTGCGTGATGGCATCGATACCTTCGTTGGCCGCCTTTACCGTCTGAATGGCCTCACTCATGCCGTCCTTGCGGACTGCGAGGTCGCTCGCGCGGTCCATGTGGGATTTGGCCACGAAGTAGTTGGTTGCGTTGTCGAGAGGACTGTTGACCTTCTTGCCGGAAGCAAGACGCTCCTGCGTGCGGTTGAGAAGCTCCACGGTGCCCTGGAGGCTGATGAGGTTGGCACGCATGCCCGAAGTTAAGGTGATGTCTGTAACTGCCATGATGTGATCTCCTTTTTCTGGATTTTCGCCGGCGTTCTCGCCGGTGTTAAGGGTTTAAGTGATGGAAATACCGGGATTTTCACCCCGTTTCCCCTGGCCGATTCTGTGATCTGCACCTCCTTCCTTTTGTGGTTTCTGCCTTAATTATCGTCCCCGGATCCCAAAAACTTTAGGGATATCTCGGGGTTCAAAAGGAAGGGAGGTCGGTGGGGTTGGGGATGAACCTCCTGTCACATCACGTTAGAAAATCCAGAATGGATTTCTTTCCGATCTCCACGGCCATGGCATAGGAGGCCTGCAGAGCCGTTTCTTTCATCTGGAACTCGACGATGATCTCGTTCAGGTCCACATCTTCCGTGTCCGAGATCAATCCGCTCATCTTCTCGTCCAGTACCTGGTAATTTTCCTTGGAAATATTAAGCCCGCTCATCCGGGCCCCGACGCTTGCGACCTGCTCCCGGATGTGGTCCTGGGCTGCCGTAAGCTGGTTCACCTGCTCGTTGACCAGGTCCCTGTCGCCATTTTCGAGGGCTGTTTTAAGAGCCTCGAGGGTAGCAAAGAGGTCGACCTGACCCCTGCCGCGGGCGGTGAAGGCCTCCTCACCCGATACGTTGTAGGTTGCCGTGACGCCCTTTCCAACGTGGACGCTGAGCTCCTCGCCGTTTCCGTTGTAATTCCACGACGCTTGTGCCTGCACGTAAAAGAGGTCGTTTTCCGCAAGGTTGTCCCCCGGCCCGGAGGGGGTGAACTCGAGAACGATCTCGTGGCCCGGCGTGCTATCCACGGTGATGGTGTTGCCCCAGGGGGCGGCATAGGTGCCGCTCCAGGTCTTTCCGCCGTCGGCGGAGACCTGGTAATCGGCGTCACCGACGGCGCCGCCGCCGTTCACAAACTTGATGACAAAGGTCTTATTGGTCTCCCCCGCGTAGGTCCCGCTTGCGGCATCAAGCGCGACGGTCCCTGCAAAGGCGTTATTGGCGGCCGCCTGCGGGTCATTGACCCTGGAGGCCGTGGCCGTACCGGATTTGTAGGCATTTACGGTGAAGACATCCCCCGCCGTGAGGGTGTTCGATCCGTCATCGACGAACGTCAGCGTGAGGCCGTCGCCGAGGGTGATCGTCCCGTCAACGGGGACGGTCCCGGCCGGGTCGGGCAGCCACGTCGTGCCGCCGTCTTCAGAAACCTGATAGGTGGCCGCGCCGAGGGCGCCGCCGTTCACAACCCTCACAGTGAAGGTCTTGTCGGAGGCCCCCGTGTAGGTGCCGCCCGTGTAGAGTGAGCCGTCGAAGGTGTTGGCGCTGGCCGAAACGGGGAGGATCATCCGGCTGAAGGGTTCCGTGTCCGTCGCGGAGCCCGAGAAGAGATATCGGTCGCCGAACTTCGAGTTCGCAAGCGATTGCAGCTCCTCGATAAGGGACCCCACGGTCTGGGCCAGGACCTGTTGCGTATCCGAGGACTGGTCGTTCACACCCGCCTCTTTCGCCTGGGTGATAAGTTCCTGGACGCTCTCCAGCTTGGTGTTAGTGATCTCCATCCAGGCATTGGCGTTTTCAATATTCCTCTGGTACTGGGCGATGGACTCCCGGGCGCTGCTGTAATTGAGCACACGGGTCGCGCCCACGGGGTCGTCGGAGGGCCGATTGATGTCCTTCTGGCTGGCCATTTTTTCCGCGAGGCTGCTGTAGTTCTTCTGGGCGAGCGACAGCGTGTTCATCAACATCTGGAACTTCAGGTTTTCCGTAATTCGCATTTCACAACCTCAATCTGTTTATCCCGGCAGCGTTTCTGGATCTTTCCGCTGGTCTATCGTTGAATCATGTCGAGAAGCTCTGTGTACATCTCCTCGGCCACCGAGACCATCTTGGCGGCCGCGTTGTAGCCGAGCTGAAACTTGATCAGATTCATCATCTCCTCGTCGATGGACACTCCGGAGACCTGCTCGTGCTGTGTCTCGAGCTGCGTCATGACACTCGTCTCGTGGGAGAGGCTCCGCTCGGCCTCGGCCACCGCCTGGCCGATGCTCCCCGTGAGGGCGGCATAATAATCACCGAAGGTCGCCGTCCCACCCATGATGAGGGCGTCCTTCAAACTGCCGATGGCGAGCGCGTTTTCCCCGTCATCGTTGACCGTCAACGAGGCGGCGATCCGGTTCGGATCGGCGATAATCGCCGCGTCAACCTGCATGTCCCTGGCGCCCATGAGGGCGTTGAAGGGCTCGAAGAAATTGCCGCCCACGTTGCCGTATCCGTCGTAGCCCTGGGCGTGCTGGGCGTTGACCTCGGTGATGATGTTCTCGACGAGGTCGTCCAGATCCCCAAGGTAACCGGTGATGGTCCTGTCCCGCATCTCGAGCATGCCGCCCAGGCGGCCGCTGGTGATGGCGGAAGTGACATTCTTCGTGGGATCATCCGCGAGGATGATGTCATACATCCCCTGGGCGTTTGTCTGCACGGCCAGATCCCGGCTTCTCAACACCTCCACCAGGGGGATGCCGTTCGAGAGAAAGACATTGACCGCCCCCTCGGAGGTCTCCACGTAATTGATATCGACCAGATCGCTCACCTTCTTTAGCAGCTCCGAGCGCTTGTCGAGGATGTCGTTGATATTATTCTGGCCCGCCTCCCCGTAGATGGCCTTGTAGTTCAGGTCCGCGATGTCGGCGAGGTAGCCGTTGAGCTGTGTCACCGTCTGTGAAATACCGGTATTGAGTTCTTGCTGCAGGCTGTAGAGCTCCCCGGCATACTCCCGGAACATGCCTGCGAGGTTTTGCGACGCGTAAGCCAGAGCCGTTCTCTCTGTCTGCCCGCTCGGGTTGGCGGAGAGATCCTCCCAGGCCTTCCAGAACTGGTCGAGGAGTTCATTGAGCCCGCCGCCGTTCGACTCGTTGAATATGGCTTCGATCCGGTCCAGGGCGTCCTTCCGCTCGTTGGCGTACCCGAGCTGATCCGACTGTTCCACCGTCTGGAATTCGAGAAACTTGTCATAGAGGCGCTCGACATGGATCACCTCCGTTCCAGTCTGGACCATGTTATCGGGTATGTCGTACTGGCTCCGGGTGCCGATGACGGCGCGCTGGCGAGAGTAGCCGGGGGTATTCACATTCGCCACGTTGGAACCGGTGACATTGATGCCCGTCTGATTCACCCAGAGCGCTTCCTTCGCGATATTGAATATGGAACTGATGCCTGACATCGTCTTAACCCCTCCTGGAATAGAGCCGGCCGTTTGTATTTCTCGTCCGGAGTTCACCGGAATCCATATAGGTGGACCCCTGGGACAGCAGGTTATAAATAAAGCTCATGGAGTTGCGGACACCGCACAGCGAGGTGTCGAGAAGGGCCCGGTTGCCCCGGTTCGTTTCCCGGATCCTGGACAGGACCTCGCGGAGCCGGATCTGGCATGCCTTCAGGTCCTCCCGCCGGGATCCCTCCACGCTGGAGAGAAGGGTGGAGAAACGCACGTCCTCTTCGCTGACATTCAGGGATCTGGCAATCCTGCCAACGAGCTTCATCCGGGCCTCTTCCAAAATCCTCGTCTTGAGCAGGCACGTTTCCTTGCGGGCGTTGCTCTCCTGGAGGCCCGTCAGGGAAGGTCTCTCCAGGACCGCTCGCTCCCGCGCCATGGCCTCCTCGAGCTCACCGTAGACCTCGATCTCCTTGCGAAGTACCGAAATCAGGGAATCGCACAGGGAGGGAAATCCGCTGACGCCCTCGAGGTTCTGAAGCAGATTCATGTCCTGTTCCATCATGAATACACCCCTCTATGGATGAATTCGCAATCCGGAGGCAGGTCGACCACGTAACAGAGATCACGGATCCTTCACGGGGGCACAGTGCGGGGGTGATTCTTTGATGCCGAAGAAAGGGGGGAATCAGGAAAGGTTGTCGAGCAGTGACTCGCCCACCATCTTTTCGGCAATCTTTTCAGCGTCCGCGCTGTAGGTTCCCTTGTCGATCTGAGCCTGCAGCTCCTGGATCTTCTCTTCCCGGACTTCGGGAAGCTTCTCGATCTCGCTCTTGATCCTCTGGACGTCTTTTGCCGTGGTGGACAGATTCACCTTCTCCGTTGGAGCCATACTGCCAGAGACCTGCTTATCAGGGGCCTTGTTCTCGACCTTCTGGCCATTCTGATACTGCTGGATCATCTGGGTTGTGGGATCATCGATCTTGGAAATTTTCATTTTTTCCATCTCCTCAGGATATTATCTTATCACACTTATCGGCCCTGTGAAATAAAACTTTAATCCTTTTCCACAGGGACGTCAGAGGCGTCCTCCTTATCCGTATGGATCGGCTTATTCAGCTGATTATAAAGCATTTTCTGGATTCCGAGGCCTCCCCCCCGGTGGGCCAGTTCCTCGGCGAGTTTCTGGTCCATCATCATGGTATAGACGTCCTTGCCCGGCATAGCCTTGAAATAACCGCTGGTTGGAACGGTCTGCCGCATGGTCCTGAACATCAGGCTGATGAAAATGGCCTCGAAGTCGGCACAGGCTTTTTTCAGCTTTTTCTCCTCCTCTGCTGACCTTTCGCTTGCCTTTTCCGGCGGCAAGGAAGCCTGAAGCCCGGCGGACAGGGGTGAAATCTTATCCACAGACCCTCCTCCTTACATGATCTTCAAATCGGCCTGAAGGGCACCGGCGGCCTTGATGGCCTGCAGGATCGTGATGAGGTCCCGCGGGGTGACACCCATCGCGTTGAGACCCCGGACCACATCCTGTATGGTCACACCCCGGGGCACCACCAGGAGACCCTTCTTCTCTTCGGTGACGCCGACCTCGGACTTCGGCGTGACGACCGTCTGCCCGCCCGGGGCCACGGTTACCCCCCCGCCTGCATCGACGGGTGTGTTTCTGCCTTTCGCCTCGGGCGCAAACGGCAGGGGCTGGGAGACTTCCTTTTCCTCGCGGATCTGGATGCTTAAATTTCCGTGGGCAACGGCCACGGTGGAGATCCTCACATTTTCACCCATGACGACGGTACCCGTCCGCTCGTTTAGAACGACGACAGCCGGCCCGTCAACGGAGACTTCGATGTTTTCAATCAGGGAGACGATCGACGCCACATTACCCCGGACACCCTGTTTGATTTCGATGACAACGGAACCCGAATCGACGGTTCTCGCCTCGACGCCACCGACTTTACCGTTGACCGAGGCGGCCAGCCTCGTGGCTGTCGTGAAGTCCGGCTGAAAGAGGTTGACGGAAATTTTCTGTATACCCGCAAGATCGTATCTCAATTCCTTCTCGATGAGGGCCCCGTTGGCAATGGTCCCGGCTGTTGTGTGGTTCTTCGACACGGAACTGCCCGACACGCCGGCCGCGGAGAAACCCCCGACCGTGACCGCCCCCTGCGCGACGGCGTATATCTCGCCGTCGGCGCCCCTGAGGGGCGTCATGAGGAGGGTGCCGCCCTGCAGGCTCTTGGCATCCCCGAGCGAGGAAACGGTCACATCAATCTTCGATCCGTTCTTCGCAAAGGGCGGAAGCTGCGCCGTCACCATGACGGCCGCGATATTTTTCGAGGTGAGAACCCGGTCCCGCGTCGAAAGGCCCTGCCGTATCAGGAGGTTGGACAGGGTTTCGCGGGTAAAGCCGTTCTTGACGTCGTCTCCGGTACCGGCCAGGCCCACCACAAGACCGTAGCCGATGAGCTGGTTGTCACGGATGCCGCCGATACTGGCGATGTCCTTGATCCTCGCCGCCTCCGCCGTCGAAAGAAGCAAAACGGCAGAAAGCAGAAAGATCACCGCCGACCTCAGGACCATGTGTTTTTTTATTTTCTTGATCCGCTTCATATCGTCCCTATGTCTGTCCAGGTCCATCTAAGTTCTTTTCAAAAAGTAGCCTGTCCCCTTTTTCTTTAACTCATAATT
>CAZJPV010000054.1:0-14613 GCA_964547985.1 uncultured Syntrophaceae bacterium | reverse complement strand
GCTTTGCGACCTCTTCCATGGCGGCATAGGCCATGATCACGGTATAGTCATAATGCTTGAGATAACCGTTCAGGTCCTGGGCATACCATTCTTTCGCGTCGGGGTTGATCACGATCTCGCCGTATATATTCCGCGCGATGATGGCGTGGGGCCTGTAACGTTTCACGGTCCCCGCAATCTCCAGGAGATGTTGATCCAGCGTATCGGTCTTCAGCTGGACCCAGTTCTTCTTCATGGCGGCGTCGTTTTCCAGCCGCGCCGGGCGCGGCTCAACCCCGTAGAGCGCTTTGAACTTTTTGACGGCCTCGGGGTGAAAATCTTCTTTGTCGCTCAGGTAGGCGTCATCCTGGAACAGGATGCCGTCGAAATCCACGTGGGCCGCCAGGTCCCGGAAGATGGCCCGGGTGACGGCGAGGCTCCGCTCATCGAAGGGAGACATGCGTTGATACCAGGACCGGGATACGATGATTTGTCCCTCTTCCATCTCCCGGACTTTGAGCGCTTCGCTCTGCTCCCGATCGGGCAGATCGTAGCTCAACGCCGGCATCCATACCAGGACCTTCATCTCCCTCGCCCTCAGGCGGTTCACGGCATGGCTCAAAAAATCCATTTCGACGGGTAACACGCTGTTTGCAAAATAAAGGGACCGGATGTTCCCCGTTCCCTCTCTGTCGCAAAACCCCTGAATGAAAACGGTGTTGGCGCCCAGTTTCACAAGCCGCTCGATCAGCAGGCCGAGGTTGCGGTCACTCTCTTCGTACGATCCCTGCACCACGATTTTATCCAGATCGACCTGGACCCCGCGGATATCATGCTTCTCCCTGAGGCCGCGGGCCAGGTGTGCGTTGAAGATCGAGAGCCAGTCGAGCTGGGACTCCACGTAGTACCGGCTGACCCCATCAAGGCTCTTCACATCGGCGAAACCGTGGTCCAGGGTCATGATCATCTTAAACCCCAGCTTCTTCGCCTCCTCGACCCCCGGGGTGTTGTAGCTTCCGTAGGGCCAGGTGAGGATGAAGGGGTTGACCCCTGCCTTCGAGTTCAGGATACGGACACTCCGGGAAAGATCGCCCCGGACCCTCTTTCGAAATTCTTCCTCCGTCTCGTATCGCCTCTCGTCCGGGAGGTAGACGAAGGCGGAGGGAGCCCGTTCAACATTTCCGAAGGGGTTTGCATTCACGAGCTGGTGGAGTTCATGCGAATGCGAAGCGATGGTCACGAGCCCCGAGTCACTCACTTCCCTGATCTGCGCCCAGGTCATGAACGCCTTTCCCTTGTAAATGCCGCCGCCCTGATCGATCCAGGAGGTCACGACGGATAACACGACGGGACAGTTGTAGAGACGAAGCAGCGGATAGACGAAGGTGTAGAAACTGGCGTAGGCATCGTCGAAGGTCAGCAGGACCGCCTTGTCCGGAAGCGCGATCTCCCCTGCGGCCGCCGCCAGAATATCCCTGGGGCTGATGAAGGTGTAGCCGTGACTTCTGAGGTACTCCATCTGGTTGACGAAATCCCTCCGCGAGACATCGTCCTTTTCGACGGGGACCTCCGGGATATCGTGATAGACGAGGGTGATAAACTTCTCCGCCCCCTGGCAGGGCCAGGCCGCCATGAAAAAAAGGGCCAGGGACAAAAGAAGGGCCCTCTTAAAAACACCACTGCAACGAGACATAGGCTCCCAGGACATGTGTGTAATCTCCGTCATAAACCCTCAGATCATAGGATACATTCCAGGTCAGCTGGAATGTCTTGGATAACACGATCAGCTGTTCATAGGTGATCCCCGCGACCGGGTTGAAATCATAATCCGTCTGATAATTCACGCCCGCCCTGGGATAGAAGCCCGAACGCCATTTCTGATCGTACCGGTGGTAATGGGTCCAAGAAACCGTCGGCGTCAGAAGCAGATTGAAATCGTGCTCGGGGCTGAAATAAGGAACGTCCTGATCGGTATAATGGGAGTAATCGAAGAGGAAACCCATCCGGACCTTGACATCCGGGTGATTGTACACGTTCTGGCTGTAGCGAAGACTGCCGAAGGGATTGACGTTGTCATCGGACAGCCAGTTCGAACCGACCGTGAGGCCGTACTCCCTGAGATCACTCTCGAGGTAGGAGAAATCGACCGCTGCGGTCTTCCCGGTGATGCCGCGGGCCCTCGCCCGGAGGGGGATGGCCAGGCTGAAGGAGTCGAACATGCCGGAAATTCTCAACGGGTCGGTGGGCCACCAGGTCACTTTCGTGTAGGACCCGACATCCCCTCCTTCGGTGTAATCAAAACCGATGGCCTGCTTCCACTGTAACTCCGGTGTGACGATCCAGTTGAAACCGACTGCCGCCCGGTCCCAGCTCTCCCGGAATGTCTCCCCGTTGATATCCTGGGAAGTCTCCTGTCGGAGGATCTGGACGTAAGGCCGGAAAGTCGGCGAGTAAGGTATCTCCAGCGTGGCATAGAGCCAGTATTCCTCTGCGCCGTCGAACTCCTTGGAAAACCAGGCCTCGGGGACGAGGCGGCGCATGTCTTCCGCTTGGAGACTCTCACGAAGATCTCTCACGTGCAGATCCGTGGGGTAACGCAGGGAGAGCCGGTCGGCCAGCGCACGGGCCTCCTCCTTGCGATTCAGGTCATTGAGGGTCCAGGCCTTACCGATCTGGACCGTCCTGTCGTCCGGATCGACATTCTCCGCAACCTCGAACTGTTCCAGCGCCCTCCTGGGCCAGTGACGCCACAGGTAGGCATGGGCTAGTCCCGCTCTGAGACCCGTGTCCGACCCGGCCTCTTTCAGGTAGTGTTCAAAATATTCCTGCCCTTCCGCGAGCTTGTCCTGATAGAGCAAAAACCAGCCCTGGGCCGCGACGGTTTCGTTCTTCTCCCCCAGATATCTCTTCCTGGCCAGGATGTTCGGCATTTTCTCGAGATCCCTTTTCTCCTGCTCCAGGAGGGCCTCCACCTTTTTGAACGTTTCAGCCCCCTTCTCCCACTCGCGAAGATCCACATAGGTGTAGAAGAGCCCCATCAGTGCGGTGTAGGGGTTATCCGGGTTCTTGTCGAGCGTCATCCGGTAGAAGCCCTCGGCTTCTTCGGGCCTATGCAGGTAAAGACAGGCGTCAGCAACGGCCTCGGTGACCCAGTAGGGGACCTCTTTGTCTCCCTTTGTCACGATTTCGTACTGCTGGAGGACTTCCTCCATGCGATCTTTTTTTCTCAGGGCGACGATGTAGTCCCAACGGGCCCGGTCATTGGCGGGATTCTTCGAGAGGATATCTTCAAGTTCGGCCAGGGCCGCTTCGGTCTCACCCCATCGCAGTCTCTGTACGGCTGAATGGATCCTCAGGGATTCCAGCGTGGCGCCGTCGGCCCCCCCTTCCGTCCGGGCAACACCGAGCGCTTCGCGGCCCGCCCCGAAGGAATCCAGGAGGTAGATCTCCATGGCATGGACCGTCCCGGCAGGGGTAGACCCCTCCCGTCGAGCCCGATCCAAGGCCTCGTATGCACCGTTAGCATCCCCGAGGCTGACGGACGAGAAGACGACCCCCTTGAAGGCCTCCTCGTCCTTTCGATCATAAAACCACGCTGAACGGTACAGGTCGCGGGACCTGAAAAAATCCTTGAGCTCGTAGAACGCCTTCGCCACGTGACGGGGGACGTACCGGATCTTTTGAAGGTCCTTTTCATGGGCAAGATAATAATCCGCCGCTCTTTGGTAGTTTTCCGTACAGACGAGACACAGGGTGTAATCGGCCTGGAGCTTCCTGTTTTCCGGCATCACCGCGATCGCACTTTCCAGTAAAGGGAGGGCCTCCTGGTTTTTCCCTTCCCCGATGAGCTGGAGGGCCAGTTGATAGTCCTTCGCGGCCGCCGACAAGTTCGGATCACCTGCCGACTGGACCGACGCGGGATGAAACGCGAGGATGCTGAGAATGGCCATCAGTAGCAGAAAGGCTTTTTGAATCAACCCCGGCGAGGGCCGGCCGGTCGAGACACGAAGACAGGGACAAAAAAAGGGGGCAGGAAACTCCTGCCCCCTTCGATTTTCCAGGCGACCGAATCCCACGACAGGCACAACATCTATGTCCGAAGACGGAATGCCCTGTGAAATACAGATGGAATTTGTCAGTTCAGGTGACCTCCCGGAACCGTTACGCTGTTTCATTTGTTCTTTTTCTCACTTTAGTTGCACAAAAAGCAAAAAAAATCAATCGGCAAGAATACGCTTTTGTGTAAGAGCCGTCCTTCGAGTTGGAAATTGAATTTATCAGTTCTTATGACCTCGCGAAACTTGAAAATCTTTTTTGGTTGTGATTGTTATTTTAGTTGCATAAGCAAAAAAATCAATCGGTAACTAGTATGATTTCTGTGTAAGAATAAAGTATTATTTCGCAGCCTGATACCCGGATCATAACCTGACGGAAAATTTTATAAACTATTGAAATAATATAATATTATATTACAATACCGGCAAGCAACAAAAACCTGTACTTCTATAGATGGCCTAATTTTTTGCTTGGCTCTATCCGTCTTATCAGGTAGTGTATAGATTGTTGATAAATAACCGAATAACGACTAATAAATTAGCCCTGTTGATACATATCCTGCCTGCAGGGAAAGACCCGGGTAGCCCGTACAAAAGAAATATGTGCAGATTTTCTGAAATCAAAGTCGCCGGGATTTCTTGAGTCCTGCTGTCAAAGGAATTCAAGCTGTGGCCGCCCTGGGGGCCGGAGGATTCAGGCCTTTACAGGCTATTCACTTTAAATTGCTAAATACCTAATTTTTTGATAGTTATAAATTGCCGGGTGCGATTTGAAAGAAAATCGAGGCTCCGGATGCTGCTTTGAGCGCTTGACCACGCCATCCGAGGCCAAGAATATATGATTATATCCATCAACCAACAGAATCCGCAGGTGCGCCTGATCCGGAGGACGGTAGAGACCCTCCGGGACGGCGGCATCATCATCTACCCCACCGACACCGTCTACGGGATCGGCTGTGACCTCTTCAACAAGCGGGGCATAGAGAGAATTTACGAGATCAAGCGCAGAAGCCACAAGCAGCCCTTCAGCTTCATCTGCGCGGACCTCAAGGACATCAGCCAGTATGCCCTCGTTTCCAACTACGCCTACAAGACAATGAAGCGGCTCCTGCCCGGTCCATACACCTTCATCCTGGAGGCCTCGAGGATGGTGCCGAAGCTGCTCCAGTCCAAGCGGCAGACCACGGGCATACGGGTACCCGACAGCAGGATCTGCATGGCGCTTGTCTCGGAGCTCGGCCACCCTATCATTTCGACAAGCGCAGCCGTCGCCGACGAGGGGGTCCTGAGCGATCCCGAGGAAATCGAAAAGAAGTTCGGCCGGGTCGTCGACATGGTGATAGACGGGGGCATTCTCGCGCCGGAGCTCTCGAGTGTCGTCAGCCTCGTGGCAGACGTGCCGGAGGTCATCCGGGCGGGCAAGGGAGATGTGAGCGAGTTTCAGTAAGACGGGAGAAAATTCATGTCGAAAAAAATCATGCTGATCAATGCCATCGACCCGGAAGTGAGTCGAATGGCCATCCTGGAGAATGGAAAGCTTCTGGAATACAATATCCAGATGTCCGCCAAGGAACCGATTACGGGAAACATCTATAAGGCCGTGACCCTCAAGGTGGAGCGGGGCCTCCAGGCGGCTTTCGTCGACTACGGCGGCAAGAGGCCGGGTTTCCTTCCCCTTCATGATGTGAGCCCCGAGTATTATGCGGACAGGGAAGGGGATGGAGAAAAACATGGAGGGCGGCCGACCCTCAAGCATGGTCAGGAGATCCTGATCCAGGTCTTGAGGGAACAGAAGAACCAAAAGGGGGCCATGCTCACGACTTACATCTCCCTGCCCGGTAGATACCTGGTCCTCATGCCCAACCGCCAGAGCACGGGTGTCTCCCGGAAAATCGAGAGTGAAACGGACCGGAAACGCCTCATGGCCTTCATGGAGCCCATTGCCAAGCATCAGAAGTTCGGCTTCATCGTCCGCACCGCCGGCATACACCGCAACAAGCAGGAGCTCTCCCGGGATTACTACCTGCAGACGAGACTGTGGGAAGACATTCAGGAGAAGGCCGCCTCGGCAACAGCCCCGGCACTGATCTACCAGGAAAGCGATATCGCCGTTCGATCGCTACGGGACTATTTCACTTCGGACATCCGGGAGATCTGGGTAGACGACGGCGAGAAATATCGTAAGATGAGGGGCTATTTCAAGACGGTCTCTCCCAGACACGTCAAGATGATCAAGCTCTATAACGAGAAGGCACCGCTCTTTGACCGGTATCAGCTCGAGGAGCAGATCGACGCCATCTATCGCGAGCGCGTGGAACTCAAATCCGGCGGCTACATCATCGTCAGCCCCACTGAAGCCATGATAACGATCGACGTGAACTCCGGTCGCGGTTCCGACCGGCGCGATGTGGAGGAAACGGCCTTCAGGACGAACATTGACGCCGCCGAGGAAATCGCGCGACAGCTTCGACTGCGGGATCTCGGCGGACTCATCGTCATTGACTTTATTGACATGAAGGACAGGAAGCACATCGCCGATGTGGAGAAGAACTTCAAGAAAGCCCTGAGCCTCGACCGCTCCCGGATCCAGCTGTCGCGGATATCCAAGTTCGGGATGCTCGAGTTGTCCCGGCAGAGGAAAAAATCCACCATTCAGGAAATCAGCCACACCATCTGCCCTTACTGCAAGGGAAGCGGCCTGAGACCCGTCCTGGAGTATGTGGCCTTGAGCACCTACCGGAAGATCAAGGCGAAACTGGCCGAGGGGAAATATGTCTCCGCCAACATCATACTTCCTTACCAGGTCTCGGATTATCTGTTGAACCAGAAAAGGACGGAGCTCTCGAAGATCGAGAGTATCTATGACGCGACCATCCACATTTCGGGCAGCCCCGACATGCAGTGGGATGAGGCGAAATTCGAATTCATCGAGAAGGAATCGGTCCCGGAACCACCCGCGGAAGTTCAGGGCGGCATTGCAAAGCAGACGGAGGCCGGTGCGGAAGCGGCGCCGGAGCCCGTAAAGACGGAGCCTCCTCCCAGAAGGCGGCCGCGTTACAGGCGAAGAAGACCAGGGGAGCGCGGCCGAAGACCGAGGCCCGACCAGGGCGCTCCTGCCCAGCCGCAGACGGAAGGCGGAGAAGAGCCGACGCCCGTCCCGCAGGAAGAACCCCCCCGGCAAGAAAACGAGGACAACCCAGGAACCGGCCAATCCGGTCTCCTCGACCGGATCTACGACATCTTCAAATCCTAGGTCATAGGGGACAGGGTAAAGGGTTAAGGGTAAGAGGTAAAAAAAAGGCGAGACAAAAAACCCCTCCACATTTACTGTGAAGAGGTTTTTCTCTTCCCTGTGCCCGGAACCCTAGACCGGGTTCCCTCTACCCTATACCCTGAACCCTTGACCCTTTGCCCTTTGTTTTACTTTCCCTTCCCCAGCTCCTTCGACCGCAGCGTGGCGGCTTCCACGGCCGCGATGAGCGCTCCCCGGAGACCCTTCTGTTCCAACTCCTTGATACCGGCAATCGTTGTACCGCCCGGCGAAGTGACCATGTCTCTCAACTCCCCGGGGTGTTTCCCCGTGGCCAGATACAGTTTCGCTGCTCCGACCAGGGTCTGGGCAGCGAGTTTCTGCGCGATGTCCCTGGGAAGACCCATGAGTACGCCGGCATCGGACAGGGCATCAATGATGATAAAGACGTAGGCGGGGCCGCTTCCGGAGAGCCCCGTGACGACATCCATCAGGTCCTCTTTCACCATCACCGTAACCCCGATAGCGTCGAAGATGGTGCGGGCCGTTTGCATATCCTCCTCGGTCGCATGTTCCCCTGGAGCAAGTGCAGCGGCGCCCTCCCGGATGAGGGCGGGTGTGTTCGGCATGACCCGGACAATCCGCGTCCCTTTCTTCAAATGATCCTGGATGAAACCGATGGTGATGCCCGCAGCGATGGATATGACGAGTTTGTCCTTGTCGATGGCCGGTGAGAGTTCCTTGAGGACCTCGGACATGTTCTGGGGCTTGACGGCAAGCATGACAATGTTGGCATCCTTGACGGCCTTCTTGTTATCGCTTGTCACCTGGACTTTGTGCTCGCTCTTGAGATGGTTAAGCCGCGCCGGGACGATGTCCGTCACGGTCACATCCCAGGCAGGCAAGAGCTTTCCCGAAATGATCCCGCTGGCGAGGACTTCCCCCATCTTGCCGCCGCCGATGACGGCTATCTTTTTTCCCTTCATCCCTTTCTTTCCTCCTTTTTTTGTTTTCCTTTGTAAATCCTTCATATAGACGACGAACGGGCGTCAGATTTGCATACTAGCTTTTGAGGATCAGATACAGCGGTGAGGGGTATTTCAAAAAAATTATAATATATTAAAATTGTTCGGTTTTTCTACAGAGCCGGTTTAAAGATCACCGTCAAACCGGACGATGTAGTATTGGGTCAGAGTATGGGAAATATATGCCTTGACTTTTATTTCCTCAACATTTATTTTCACAAAACCTGAAAAATTGAATACTTAAGAGTGCTTATGTTCATTGTGGCCAACCTTGTCGAAATCATTGCCAGAATTCTTGACATAGGCCTCACGCTCTACATGTGGATCGTGATCATCCGTGCCTTGCTTTCCTGGGTGAGTCCCGATCCCTACAATCCCATCGTTAGGTTTCTGTACCGGGCCACAGAACCCGTCCTCCGCCCCGTCAGACGGCTGGTCCCCATGGGGAATATCGGCATCGATATCTCTCCCGTCATCGTCATCGTGGTCATCTACCTGCTCCAGAATTTTGTCGTGCGGAGCATGGTCGAGTTTGCTTACCGGTTAAAGTCCTAACGGGAGACCGTGCGTGAAAGTTACACCATCGGATATCAGGCAGCGGCAATTCAAGAAAGTCTTCAAGGGGTTTGAAGCCACAGAGGTCGCGGGCTTCCTGAAGTTCATCGCTGCCGAGTTCGAAATTCTCCTGTCTCAGAATGCCTCCCTCACAGAGAACCTCGCCAAGGTTGAAAAAGAACTGTCCGACATCAAGGTCAAGATGATCCTCGGCCCCGCCGGCGGTCCGCCCGACGGGGCCAGGGACCTCGCTGAAAAGCCCTACCACGAAATCGTCGGCGAGGCAAAGAAGAAAGCCGAGGAGATCCTGGACCAGGTCCGGCTGGAGGCCGGCGATCTCGCCAAAAAACTCCGGGGGGATGCGGAAAAGGCGGCGGAGAAGCACTATCAGGAGATCGTCGAAAAGGCCAAGCAGTATCAGCTCCGGACTCAGCTCTTGCAGAACCAGACAGAGGAATATCATAAGGAAATCGTCAACGAGGCAAAGGCCAAGGCGGACGAAATCCTCAATATCGCCAAGGCGGAGGCGGAGCGGATCAGGTCCAAGCAGACGGATGAGGCAGCAAAGGAAGCGGATACGAAATCCAATGCCGTCCTCGCCAGGGCCAAGGCGATGGCCAACGAGATCCTGGACGCCGCCCGGATCGACGCAGACAAGCTGAGGAAAGGCGGCCTGGTCGAGGGAAACTCTAACCTGGAGGCCCAGAAGGACGTTATTATCGCCGAGGCCAAGGTTCAGGCCGACACGATCCTGAAGGCCGCCCGGCAGAATGCGGAAAAACTCGTTCGGGAAGAAAAAGAGAAAGCCCTGGCAGAGGCGCAGGCCAAGTCCAAGGAGCTGATCGCCGAGGCAAAGGCCAAGGCCGATGAGATGCAGAACGCCTCCCGGAGCGAGGTGCTGAAGCTCCTCGACAAAAAGAAACTCGAGCGGGTCAAGGATGCGGAGAAAGAAGTCCAGGCGATCCTCGACGAGGCAAAGGACCGGAGCGAAAAAATTCTCCGGTCGGCCAAGGTGCAGGCCGAGGAGTGGCTCGATGAACAGAAAAAAGTCGTCAAGAAAGAGGCTCAGAAAGAGTACCAGCTCATCATCGAAGAGGCCAAGGAAAAGGCCGACGCCCTGCTGAAATCCGCCAGGGCCGACGCGGCCAAGCTGACCAAACAGCAGAAGGACGTCAAGGCAGAAGCCTCCGCTCAATCGGACGAAATCCTCACCGAGGCCGAGGCGAAGGCCCGCGAAATTGTGCGCACGGCCCGTGCCGATGCGGAGGCCGTCATCCGGAAGCAGAAGGAAGAGACCGTCCGGGAAGCGGAGAAACAGCAAAAAGCGATCATCGCCGATGCCGAGGTGAGGGCGGAAGAGCTCATCAAAAAAGCCAAAAAAGAAGCCGAAGAGCTCTTCAAGAAGGAGCGCGATGAGATCCTGAAGGAGGCGGACAAGCAGAAGGCCTATATCGCCGAAACCAAGGCCAAGGCGGAAGAGCTCCTCAAGCTGGCAAAATCCAAGGCCGACGGCATCGCCAAGAAACAGAAGGATGATACTCCGAAGGAGACGGAAAGGCAGATTGACGCCATCCTCGCAGAAGCCAAAATCAAGGCGGAAGAGATGGTGAGGGCCGCCAAGGCGGAGGCCGAGAAGCAATCCAAGGCCATCATCGCCGAGGCCTGGACAAAGGCCGAGGAGGTCCTCAGCACCTCGGGCACTTCTGCCGGTGCCGTGAAGGAGGAAATCGAAAAACTAAAGAACCTCAAGAGCTGGCACGAAAAGGACTTCGAATCCTTTCTCACCTTCACGATCGAACTCATCGAGTCCTGGAAGAAGGGTGCCGACAACGGCACGGCCGTCAAGGCACGGTCGGACACCGAGTCCCTGCGGGGCGAGGTGGAGAAACTCAAGAACTACAAGAATCAGCTGGAAAAATATTTCGACTCTTTCCTGAAATTCAACAAGAAACTCCTGGAATCCCGCAAGAAAGAAAGCGCCAACTGGGAAGAATTCAAATAAGATGATCCCGATTCGAGAAACCGAAGATGGAGTGCTGTTCAACATCCGGGTGCTCCCGAAATCCTCGAGGTCCGAGATCACGGGTGTTCAGGACGACGCCCTGAAGATCAAAATCACGGCACCGCCCGTCGAGGGAAAGGCCAACGAGGCCTGCATCGATCTTCTCGCCGAGAAGCTCGGGGTCCGGAAGTCGCAAATTTCCATTGTGGCCGGACACCTGTCGAGAAAAAAGACGGTTGCCGTCGCGGGATTGAAAAAGAAAGATATTGAATCCCTCCTCTTTTCTGGTAAATAGACCGACAAAGCACGGTCTCCTCGCTGTGCCATCCCCCTGCGAATCCTATGGACGATTTGAAGAAACCCGGAGAGACTGAAAACGCTCGCGTCGCCAAGGCGGCCGGTGTCGTCGGCCTTGCGACGATGCTGAGCCGAATCTTTGGCTTCATCCGGGACATGGTCGTTGCCGCCTTCTTCGGCGCAGGCTTCGCCACGGACGCCTTTTTCGTGGCCTTCAGGATACCCAATCTCCTGCGGCGCCTCTTCGCCGAGGGGTCGCTGACCATCTCCTTCGTGCCCGTTTTCACGGAATACCTGAAGACAAGGTCCAGGGAAGAGGCCCTGGACCTGGCCAACGTCGCTTTCACCGTGCTTTCCATCATCCTCGTCATCGTCTCCATTGCGGGCGTGCTGCTTTCGCCGCTCATCGTTTCGATAATGGCGCCGGGGTTCCTCAAAACCCCCGACAAATACGAGCTGACCGTCTTCCTGACGCGCATCATGTTTCCCTATATTTTTTTCATTTCCCTCGTCGCCCTCTGCATGGGCATCCTGAACTCCCTTCGGCACTTTGCCTCACCGGCCCTCTCCCCGGTCATCCTGAACATCGCGATGATCCTGGCAGCGCTCTACCTGCGGGATTTTTTTGATGAGCCCATCCTGGCACTCGCCATCGGGGTGATGATCGGGGGACTTCTCCAGCTTCTCTTTCAGCTTCCCTTCCTGAGCCGGCGGGGCGTCCACCTCAAGCCCGATCTGCATTTCAGGCACCCGGGGGTGAAGCGGATCGGCCTTCTGATGCTTCCTGCCGTTTTCGGCGCCGCCGTCTATCAGATCAACATCTTCATCAGCACCTTGCTCGCTTCCTTCCTCCCCGAGGGGAGCGTATCGTACCTTTACTACGCTGACCGGCTCGTCGAGCTTCCCCTGGGTGTTTTTGCCATCGCCATCGGAACGGCCGCACTGCCGAGCTTTTCCGAACAGGCGACGAAGGGTCAATTCGATGAGATGAAAAGAACGATCTCCTTTTCCCTGCGGCTCATGCTCTTCATCACCATCCCGGCCATGATCGCCCTGATCGCGCTGCGCGTGCCGATCATCTCCGTCCTCTTTGAGCGGGGGGAATTTGACCTGCGCTCAACGATTTTGACTGCCCAGGCCCTGCTGTACTATGCCGTGGGCCTCTGGGCCTTCTCGACGATCCGTGTCATCGTTGCCGCCTTTTACGCCCTCCAGGACACGAAGACCCCTGTCCGGATTGCCATCGTGGCCCTCATCGTCAACACGATCATGAGCATCATCCTCATGTTCCCCCTGAAACACGGGGGCCTGGCCCTGGCGACCTCCATCGCTTCCGCCGTCAATGTCGTCACCCTCTCCGTGATCCTCGCAAGGCGTATCGGCCCTTTCCTGGACCGGGAATTCTGGATGTCCGTCCTCAAGGTCTTCGTCGCTTCCTTCACCATGTGGGGAGCCATCGAACTGACCAGCTACCTTCTGGCGTGGAGAGATGACGGCCCCTTCAATGAAAGGCTCATCACCCTGACAGCGGCTATCGTCGTCGGATTGTTGACCTTCTTCATCGCCTCTTACCTGCTCAGGAACCGCGAAATGGCACGCGTCCTGGAGACCGCCCGCCGAAGGTTTCGTTGACGGCAGGGAAGCGGGAACCATTGTCAGAGAAGGCCTGATCGTCCCTTTCGCGGAGACAAAACGGTTGACTTCAACCTATCAAAATGATAGGTGAAAAAGACATTTTTCGAGGGGGAGAAGACCATGCTGGACATGAAATTTCTGAGGGACAACCTGGACCTCCTCCGGAAAAAGATGCTCGAACGGGGAAAGGAGATCGACCTGGACCTCTTCGCCAACCTGGACCGGAAGCGAAGGGACATCCTCCAGGAGGTGGAAACCCTGAGAAGCGAACGGAACAAGGTCTCCAAGGAGATCGGCGGCCGCAAAAAGAACAAAGAGGACGCTTCGGATCTCATCACCCGGATGGGTGCCGTGTCGGACCGGATCAAGGAACTCGAAGGGGATCTCGAGAAGACCGAGGAAGACCTTCGGAACTTCATGATGGTCATCCCCAACATCCAGCATGAATCTGTCGCCTACGGTGCCAGCTCCGAGGACAACCCCGTCATCCGCCACTGGGGTGAAAAACCCAAATTGGATTTCGAACCGAAGGCCCACTGGGACATTGGCGAGGCCCTCAACATCCTCGACTTCGCCAGGGGCGCCAAGATCGCAGGGGCCCGGTTCACCGTTTATCGCGGCGTGGGAGCCCTCCTCGAGCGGGCGCTCATCAACTTCATGCTCGATCTTCACACCACCGAGCACCGCTACACGGAATTGCTCACCCCTTTCATGGTCAACAAGGACAGCATGACCGGAACGGGGCAGCTGCCGAAATTCGAGGAGGACCTTTTCAAGATCCAGGGGATGGATTACTATCTGATCCCCACGGCGGAGGTCCCCGTAACGAACATGTATCGGGAGGAGATTTTAAACGAGAAGGACCTGCCCTGTCTCCACGTGGCCTATTCGCCCTGCTTCCGGGCCGAGGCGGGCTCCTACGGCAAGGACACCCGGGGGCTCATCCGGCAGCACCAGTTCAACAAGGTGGAGCTCGTGAAGTTCACCACCCCCGAGTCTTCCTACGATGAGCTGGAGAAATTGACCCTCGACGCCGAGGACATCCTGAAAAAGCTGGGCCTCCACTTCCGGACGGTCAGCCTCTGTTCAGCGGATCTCGGTTTTTCCGCCGCCAAGACCTATGACCTGGAAGTGTGGCTCCCGGGTCAGAACGTCTACCGGGAGATCTCCTCCTGCAGCAACTTCGAGGACTTCCAAGCCCGACGCGCGGGCATCCGATTCCGCCGCGAAGTCTCCGGCAGGGTGGAATTCGTCCACACCCTGAACGGCTCCGGCCTCGCCGTCGGGCGGACCGTCGTCGCCGTCCTGGAAAACTACCAGCAGAAGGACGGAAGTGTCGTCATCCCCGAGGCGCTCAGGCCCTACATGCGAGGGCTTGACAAAATTAAGCCGTAGGTTAAACTCCCGTTACAATCGGCGGAAATACTCGATTGCCCTTCACAGGAATGAGTGGGGTTTTCTTTGAAGGGATGGATTGTATAACCTTTTGAAGACATCCCGGAGGGATGGCCGAGTGGTCTAAGGCGGCGGTCTTGAAAACCGTTAACCGAAAGGTTCGCGGGTTCGAATCCTGCTCCCTCCGCCAGACAAAAACAAAAATTCGATATATTCGGCGCGGAGAGTTGCCAGAGTGGCCGAATGGGTTCGCCTGCTAAGCGAATGTACGCCCCAAAAGGTGTACCGGGGGTTCGAATCCCCCACTCTCCGCCATTTCTATTTCAAAAACACGCGCCCTTAGCTCAGCTGGATAGAGCGTTGGACTACGAATCCAAAGGCCCGAGGTTCGAGCCCTCGAGGGCGCGCCAGTAAAATCAA
>CAZJPV010000053.1:0-14658 GCA_964547985.1 uncultured Syntrophaceae bacterium | reverse complement strand
CATTATGAATCACCCCGTTTTATGTAGGCTTTTTCCGGGGAAGGGCGACGGATAACCTCTCGACAGCCGTTCTCCTTTCTATTTTCTTAGTGCATGTTGGAGGGATTTGTCAAGGTGGCATACCGGTCCGCAATCCTGAGGCGCCTCAAAAAAAGCCCGGGATGAATCCCGGGCTTTTACGTGCATTTGTGACAGATTACTTCCAGTCGTCGGGACCCCATTTCGCCGGCAACACAGCCTTTTCGGGCCACTCGGACGGGACGCTTTGTCCCGGTTCCTCTCCTGCTTTTTCGATCAACTTTTGAAGGCCGGGCCGGAGGAACTGGGGATTTCCGCCTTTGGCCGTCCTGCCGTTATAAATGGCCTCGGATCGGAGCCTGCGGCCGATGGTCTTCTCCATCTTGTTACCCAGCCACAGGACTCGGTCTACATCGTAGCCGTGTTCGATGCCGAGCTCGTCGATCATGACGAGGAGGTCTTCCAGGGTAATGAGACCCACATACCGGTGATCCTTGTAGTAGTATTCACCGGTACCCCTGACAGGGCAGTCGTCGAGGAAATTGGCCGGCTGCCCGCCCAAACCGCCCAGGGTGCCTTCAAAACGGGTGATGCCGGCATGAAGGGCCGCTAAAACCGACGCGGAGGCGATACGCTTGGTCTCGTGGAGGTGGCAGAGGTGAGCTTCTGGGTTGGGCATAGCGTCCATGACCATGGAGAAGTACCGGTAAACCTCGGCCGCCGATGCAGAGCCGTCATGATCGGCATGCTCGATGTCATGGGCGCCGATGGTAAACCAGCGCTTGGTGAACTCCACGGCATCGTCGAGTTTCGTGGCTCCGCTGAGAGGGCTTCCCCAGATGGTGCTCACAACCCCGCACATCTTGATCCCCACGTCGCGGCACTTCTTGATGCACCGCTCGGCTTCTCTCCAGTACTGGGAAAGGGTGGTGCCCGAGTTCGCGAAATGATGTTCGGGATCGGTAGAGACCATCATGAGGACACGGTCAGGGCCGATGCCCCTTTTTTTCAGTTCAATGGCACGGTCCACCGCGTTCTCGCGGATCGTCACAGCACTGAAAACGAGTTCATCGTAGTTGATCTTTCGCTGGGCGCACCGCTTTTTAAATCGGTCACTCCGGAAGTGGGCGAGGACTTCATCGGCATCCCTGAACTGGGGCGTTGTCACGGCACTTCCCAGATTGGTGGCTTCAATCTCCGTACAGCCGGCCATGATGATTTCTTCGCCATAGAAGATCTTGGCGGCCGTGGAAATGAACTTCTCCTCATGCTGGAAACCATCACGAATCGTGATGTCTCCGATCATAACCTTCTTTGGCATTCTTGGAAATATCTTCCAATAATCATACTCTGTCATATAATGCTTCCTCCTCAATGGATTCTTCGGGGTGGAGCACGGTATGGCTTCCCGTCGCTCTTTAGAATTTGAAGTTTCCGAAATTGGATTCTTTGATCGGTTGCAGGAGGGAGACCTCGAAACCAAGCGCCAGGGCATCGCGGCAGTCCTTGAGCGGCAGCGTCCCGTCGTTGAAGAGCCGTGACTCCATGTAGAAGGGATGGGCCTCCCGGTTGTACTTGTCGATCATCATCTGCTGGAATTTTTTTGCCGCCTCTTCGTCCATCTCCTCGCCCCGCTTCTTCCGGTTGACCCGCTCCAGGCTCGTGAGGATGAAGCCCGCCGTCTCTCCGGACATGACCGACGTCCTCGCCCGCATCGTGGCGAAGATGAATAGCGGGTCGAAGGTCCTGCCGCTCATGCCGAAATTCGCGGCGCCGTGATCCGGCCCGATGATCCACTGAATCCTCGGGACCTCGGTGCAGGCGACGGCCCTGACCATGCCGGAGCCGTATTTGCCGATGCCGGCGTACTCCTCGGCCGTCCCCACCATGTAGCCGGGGGAGTTCTGGATATAGAGAAGGGGGATCTTCATGGTGGAGCAGCGGATGACCCATTCAATGGCCTTCCGGGCCGAGTCCACGAAGATGACGCCGTTGTTGTGGCTGGCGATGACCCCGACGGGGATCCCCTTCAGGTGGATCTTCCCGCAGACGACATTGTCCCCCCGGCCGGGGTTGTAATTACGCTTATATTCGCTGAAATAGCTGTCGTCGGCGATGGCGGAAAGCACCTCACGGACGTTGATCCCCCGGGCGGTCTCTTTCGGCAGGACTTGGTAGAGGTAATCCGCCGGGACCTTCGGCTCCGCGGGCTTGCGCCGTTCTATATGGAGGGTCTGTTTTGGATCAAAGGCCAGAAGTTCTCTCAGTTTCTCGATCCCCTCGTCCTGCGATTTCACGAAGTGATCGGCCCCGCCGGAGATAGCCGTATGGACTCTCGCTCCTCCCAGGTCCTCCATGCTCACCGTCTCCCCGATGGCGGATTTCACCATGGGCGGCCCTCCGAGAAAGGAATAGGACATCCCTTCAATCATGATGGATTCACAGGCCAGATAGACGATGTAGGCCCCGCCGGCCGTGTTCCCGCCCGTGCTGAGGGTATACTGCTTGAGCCCCTTCGCCGACATCCGGCACATGTTGTAGAAGAAATGGCCGAACTGGTTCCGGCCGGGGAAGATCCGGTCCTGCATGGGAAGAAAGGCGCCTGCCGAATCGGCGATGTAGACGAAGTTGAGACCGCACCGCTCGGCGATCTCCTGGGCCCTCAGGTGCTTCTTGCAGCTGATCGGGTAGTAGGCCCCGGCGCTCACACGGCTGTCGTTCGCGAGGATCATGACCCAGTTGCCGTGGATCTTTCCGATCCCCGTCACGAGCCCGGCGGAGGGGACATCCTTTACCCCTTCGTAGTTGATCCCGAAGCCAGCGCCACGGCTCAGCTCAAAGAATTCCGTGTCCGGATCGATCAACTGCTTGACGAGCTGGCGCGGAGGCTTCTTGCCCTGTTTGGCCAGGCGATCATTCTGGACCTGGCCTCCCGGGTTGTAGGCCCTCTCCCAGAGCTCGTAGATCTTCTGCTCCTCGGCCAGCCAGTGCTTTTTATTCTCCCCGTACTCCATCTCCTTCTTTTGCTGGCGGGTCATCCTTTTTTCGGTTCCATCAGCCATCGGTCTATCTCCTTTCATTCATTGCAAATATACGTCTTAAGCTCCATCTGCGCTTCGCCTGATATTCTTTACTCTAACTCGGCTTCTTCCCGCAGAATAATTTCATAAGGAACGAAACCAGTGTTTCGTCCTTCTGGTTCTTGATCTGGTTTCGGATGGTCAGAATTCCCCTGCCTTTGCCCTTATCGGTTATGTCGATGACCTCCACCTCGCAATGGATCGTATCACCGATCCGGGTGGGCGCCGTGAAACGAACCTCGTCCATTCCGTAAAAGGCAATAAAAGATTTTGGAAGATAGCTCGAATACGGTCCCAGCCTGAACGGCAGGACCATACCGATGCTCAAGGTCAACATGCCGTGGGCGATCCTGTCCTTGAAAGGCGTTTGGGCCGCGTATTCTATATCCGTGTGAAGAGGATGCCAGTCACCGGTGAGGCCTGCAAAATTCACGATATCCGCCTCTGTGACGGTTCTCGCCGGTGAAATCATTTTTTCGCCAACGACATAGTCGTCAAGATACATGTACTCTTTTGCCATCTTTTCCTCCTAAGTCCATTTGAGTTTTCGCGTCTGCGTCTTAAGCTCGCCGCGGAAATCCGGGTGGGCAATGGCGACCAGTTTGTTGGCGCGTTGTTTCAGGATATTGCCCAGTCAAGCCATATTCTGTCTTGTACCATAGCAGTGAGTTTTTCTGCACTTGAATTTTATTGATCGATATCAGCACGAATGTTAATAATTTCAGGTGCTTGTTTTCATAGCCCAGATTCCAGGCTCTGTATGTAGGGCAAGTTTTACAAAGCGTGTGGGGGAACGTTGAAAAGCGGGTACGATGAGGGGTTTACTATTCTAAAGGGGTAATACCGTGTTGAATGGAAAACCGTATCAGGCCGGAGATGTCTCTTATGCCTAACGTCTTCATCAAACATGTGAAAAAGCGGTCAATACCAAAGCGAAGTTATGACTCTAGTACAATCTCCCGGGTCCGCCTGAAATGTAATGGCTTTTCGGCGTCATCCCTGCTAAATATAGCCCCAGTGTTCGTTTGCCCGGTAGCGAGGAGAAAGCTCCACGGGGACGGTGATCTGCTGGAGCGGAGCCGGTGAAATGGTTGGGGACCGGGTATTAAAGCATATAGGGTAGAACTGATGGCGAATGTATTTATCTATTCGATAGACGATGAAGCGGCCACGACAAACTTTGGTATTGAAAATGAAAAAGGTTACGAACTTGAAACCGTATTACCCTTTATCCATGATGGGATTCAGATTGAAAATTTAAGACGTTTTTACCCCAATGGACAATGTTACGTTTGGGGGGTGCAGGAAAAAGGCGACAACCGCTCGACCTGGAATATCATGGCGCAGGATGACCTGGTGCTTGGTTATCGCAATCGTTCAATCGTATCGGCCTCCTATGTTTTGATGAAGGTACATAACCCTTCGCTGGCGACCAAATTATGGGGCAAAAATAAAGAAGGCTCGTTTGGATTGATGTGCTTTTCGGATAAACCACACTTGGGTGAAGTTCCGATTGTCTCGCAGATGTTGACATATCTCGACCATGACTGCACGGGTTTCACAAAACTCAATGCGGAAAAGTGTGATAACATCATTCGTGACTATGGATCACTCGAAACATTTGTTCGACTTGGTTTAGGATATGATTTCCCTTTTTCACTTCGCCATTCAGAATGAGGGATGGTTGTCTAAGATTAAGAGGCTTAAGCAATAAGCAAACAATACCTCTCCACCCATGTACCCTCCTCACCGGGAAGGGGTCTTGACCGAAAAAAAAGGCAAGGTGTTTCCACCCTGCCTTTTTTCGTTAACTTTGCTTCTGTGCCCGATCAATCGAATTCTTTGGCGATTTGCCCCGGGGTAACCCGAACATTCATATAGCCTAATTTGTGGTCCTTCATCTCGGCCGCTGTGGGGAATCTACGGTCAGGCGCAGTCTTGAACATCCAGTGATCCGACTTGATGTTCAGCTTCTCAACGGCCGCCTTCTCCAGCGCCGGCCTGTCTTCGGGATGGGCGATGGAGATGAGCTTCCGGGCCTTCTCGGCATCGGTGCAGCCCTGGAGATTGACGATGCCGTGTTCCGTGCACACATAGGTCACGAGCCAGTCGGGCACGGCCACGACGCTTCCCGGTTCCAGCATGGGCACGATGCGGGATCGGCCTTTGGCATCCCGTGACGTCGCCGCGAGGATGGCCCTGCCGCCCCGGGCCATGGAGGCGCCGAGGGTGAACTGGAACTGCCCGCCCGTCGAGGAGATGGGACGGCCGCCGACATTACCTGCCGCGTCCTGCCCCCGGAGGTCCATCTGGGCGAAGTTGTTGACCGTCACCATGTTGTCAATCTGGGACACCGTGAGGACGTTGTTGGTGTAGCCGATGTCAAACCCGGCAAAGAAAGGATTGCGATGCATCCACTCGTAGTAGCGGGGCGTGTCGACGGGCATGATGTAGGCCCAGCCGCATCTCCCCTGGTCGATGGTCTTCCGGGAGTTGTCGCAGACGCCCGCTTCGGCCAGCGTGAAGGCGTACTCGCCGATCATTTCGCTGTGGACGCCGATGTGCCTCAGGCCGGAATTCCGCAAGCCGATGACCACGGCCGTGGGGAGCGCGCCGATCCCCACCTGGATGCAGTCACCGTCGCGCATGATGGAGAGGCAGTTCTTCGCGATGGCCGTCTGTATGGCATCCGGCTTGATGGCCTTTTCGTTGATGGACATCCACTGGTATTTCTCCTGGCTGGTGTCCACTTCGACGAAGTAGTCCACATCGTCGATGGGAAGATTCATGCCCCTTCCCTGTTCGCACCAGGCGTAGTCATCGCGGATTTCGCAGACGAATTTCTTGCAGGACTTGGCGGTGATCATGAAGTTATTCACGCCGTAGCTGCCATTCACATAACCCGCCTCAGGCACTGCGCAGGCCTGAACACCCCAGTCGTGGGCGCGTTTTGCCTTGTCCTTCCTGTAGAACCGGGCGTAGTTGTGATCCATACCCAGTGACCATCCCCAGTGCTTCCAGTCCATGCCTTTGTATCCCTTCTTGATGAGGCCGCGAAGGGTGGGGAGTAGGAAGTCTTCGTGGAGAACGTGGTGCTTCGCCTCCGGATCGGCTGCGGCGAAGAAGTTGTTGCCGAGCATGATCGCATTGTTCCAGATCTCGATGTTGTTAATCTTGCCGAATCTCGCAGCCAGGGCCTCCATCGTCGGAAGCGAATCCGATCCGGGGCCGCCTCGGTTGATCCAGTCGCCCGATTTGACCATTTCCGCCCATTTCTGTGCGGTGATGATCTTGTTCCTCAACTTCTGCTGAATGGGCGTTTGCGTGACAATTTTCAATTTGTTTTCAATCTTTGGCTGGGCCATATTTCAATATCCCTCCTTGTAAATTTTGGTTCAAAACTTTAGTCTTCCGCGTTTAGAAAAACCTGACCATAATGCAAGCGTTGAAATGTGTGATTAAACGGCGGCGGGATCCCCCCTTTCTGCATTTGATTTTTTAGAAGAATTTAGAAGGCTTTCGATTCGTCGAGGAAAGGCACATATGGCGTTGTAATTATCTTTCCGGTCCATAAAAGTCAAGGAAAAAGATGGTCCGGAGAGCAACAACCGCAATTGAATGCAGACGCCGATTCTGCAAAAAAACATCATATTTAACCTTTTTGACCATATAACCCCTTTGGGGGTCCTACACTATATATAGTGGTCGTGAAATGGCTATACACATTTTGTTGTATTTTTTCTTTACAAGGGGGTTTTATTCTGCTAACCTTTCACAAATTTATTGAAGGCCCGTTACACCCTGTGATAAGGGCCCATGCTTCCATCATGGCTCGAGGGGAAAATGAATGAAACTGAAAAAGCTTGAAATCCTTGGCTTCAAGTCCTTCAGGGACCGGACGGTCCTCGATTTCCCCGGGGGGGTCAGTGGCGTCGTCGGTCCCAACGGATGCGGCAAGAGCAATGTCGTGGATGCCATCCGGTGGGTCCTGGGCGAGATGCGTGTGACGATGCTTCGCGGAAAGAAGATGGAAGACGTCATCTTCCATGGAAGCGAAGACGCCCCGCCCGTCGGCATGGCCGAGGTGACCATGGTCCTGGAGAAGGGTCCCTACACCTTCCCCGGAGCCTACGCGGACTGTGCCGAGGTCATGATCTCACGGCGGCTTTTCCGGAGCGGCGAGAGCGAATACAGCATCAACAATGTCCCGGTGCGACTCCTCGACGTCCGGGAATTTTTTATGGACACCGGTGTGGGGGCCAGGACCTATTCCCTCGTGGAGCAGGGAAGCATCGCGAGCATGGTAGAGGCGAAACCTGAAGAGCGGCGCGCCTTCATCGAGGAAGCCGCCGGGATTGCCAAATACAAGAGCCGCAAGGAGTCTGCCCTCCGTAAAATGGAGTCCACCCGGGCGAATGTAACCCGCCTGAATGACATCCTCCGCGAGGTCAAAACCCAGCTCAATCAGATCTCCCGACAGGCCAGACGGGCTGAAAAATTCAAGGCGCTCCGGGGAGAGATCCGAGATGCCGAAATCAAGCTCTGTCTCCAGGGCCGCCTGGGGCTGATGACGAAAAAAGAGGACCTGCAAAAGGATTACCTCGATGTTGACACCCGGGCAACCGGGATGAGGACGAAACTTGCTGGGGCCGAGGCCGCGATCCTGGCTCTGCGGACGGAGATCCAGCAGAGCGAAGAGACCATGGCCAGGCAGCAGGAGAGGATTTACAGCCTGCGGAACGATATCGGTGTCAGGGAAAAGGGGATCGAATTTTCAAAGGGAAGGATTATCGACCTCAGGGTCCGCAAGCAGAAGGACGAAGAGGACATTCAGACCCTCCGGGAAAGAAAGCTCAGGATCGGGGAGGAAATCGATGTCCTTAAACTGGCGGGCGAGGAATCCCTGGGCAGGCTCGACGCCGTCAGGCTCGCGATCGAAAACCGGACGCACCAGGTGGAAGAACTCAGGGCGGGCGAGGAAGCCCTCCGCAAGGAGGTCGACGAAAAGAAGGTTCATTATTTCGACATCCAGACGGAGAAAGCGAGGCTCAAGAACATCGTTGGCACCCTCTCCAAGAACCTGGAGGATCTGAGGAGACGCGCCGAGAAGGACAGCCTGGATTTTTCTGAAAACGAAACAAGGTCGAAAGCCATTGCGGAGCAACTCGAGAGGATCCGGACAGAACTCGATGAATCACTCAAAGAACTCGAGAGGCTGCGGGCGGACGAAAGCGGGGCGATGGTTGAGATCGGGCGGTACACCGACGAGCTCTCCGGGTTCGATGGCGCCATCGCCGGCCTGAAGGAGGATCTGGGCAGGCAATCATCGAGGCTCGCGTCGCTTCGGGAATTTCAGAACGGCCACGAGTGGTGCAGTGACGGGATCCGGTCGGTCCTGAAGGCGCGGGAGGAAGGGAATCTCTCGAGAGAGGCCTTCTTCGGCCTCGTGGCCGATCATATCGATGTGCCCGAACCTTACGAGGTGGCCGTGGAGGCCGTCCTGGGTGAAAAGCTCCAGTACATCATCGTGAGGAGCCAGAAAGAGGGTATCGAGGCGATCGACTATCTCAAGACCGCCACCGCGGGTCGCGGGAGCTTCGTCCCCCTGAGGGTCAAGGGCAACGGCGAGGACCTGAGCAGCAAGGATTATCTCCGGAATGCCATCCGGCTGATCGACGTCGTTCATGTCAAGGATGATTTCAGAAACATCGCCGACTATCTCCTCGGGGACATTGTCCTCGTGCCGGATATCAAGGAGGGTGTCTCCCTGTGGCAGAGAAACGGGTTCCGCGGGACTTTCGTGACCCCCGACGGCGACACCATCAGTCCCCACGGGGTGCTGACCGGCGGAAGCAGGTCCATGACGGAGGAAACGAGCCTGCTTCGGAAAAAAAGAGAAATCTTGGCGCTCGAAGTGGACGTCGAAGAGATCCAGACTGTCCTTGAGGACAAAACCGGGAAACGAAGCCAGGTGGCTTCCCTCATCGAGGGAAGGGATCAGGCGCTGGAAAGCCTGAGAGGCAGGATGCGGGAGCTGGAGCTTCAGGTCACAGGCAGGAAAAAGGACATCGAGCGCCTCGAAGGGGAGCTCAAATGGGTGGGTCAGCGGATCGCCGCTCTGAGCTTCAACCGGGAGAGCATGCTCTCCGAGGAAAGGGACATTCTCGAACGGATCACAACCATGGAAGCCGATATCACCGCCCAGGAAGTCCGGGGCGAAGAGGCGAATGCTCTTATTCTCAAGCTACAGCAGGACTGGGAGGAGAAGAAGCACACGCTGGAAGAAGAGGATAAGACCCTGACCGACGAGCGGGTGACCCTGGCCTCCCTCGAGGAAAAGCGAAACGCCGACCTGAAGACCCTTTCGAGCCTGGGTTCCCTTCTCGAGGACATGGTCAGGGAGGCGGGGGCCAGGGAAAGGGATCTGGAGGGATGTGACCGGACCATCAGCGACATCACGGATCAGATGGCCGCCGCCGAGAAGACCCTCGGAGACCTTTATGCCGGCCTCGAGGACCAGGAGAAGGAATTTGCCGGGACCCGGGAGCGCCACGAGGAGAAGGTGGCGCAGCTGGCCGCCGGGGAGAGGGACGAGAAGGAGCTCAGGAAAAGCCTCGATGATGTCCTCCGGGAAGCCGGCGATATTGACATCCGGATCCGCGAAACGACGTTTGAAGTCGATGCCCTACAAAACCGGGTTCTTGAGAAGTACAACGCCGATCTGAACACCCTGGCGGCGGAATTCACCCCCATGGACGAGGAGACGGTCACGCTGCTCCGGGAGAAACTCGAAAAAGGCAAGGAGCAGGTCGAAAGCTTCGGTGAGGTAAATCTTCTTGCCATCGGAGAGTTCGAGGAGCTCAAGCAGCGGCACGACTTTCTCGTCTCACAAATCACGGATCTGGAGGCTTCCCTGGAGACGCTCCAGAAGACCATTACCCGGATCAACCAGGTTTCGAAAACGCGATTTGCAGAGACCTTTGAGGCCGTCAACGAATGCTTCAAGCTCATTTTCCCGAAGCTCTTCCGCGGAGGCAAAGGGATGCTGCGGCTCACAGACTCGGAGGACATGCTCGAGACGGGCGTGGAAATCGATATCCAGCTCCCGGGAAAGAGGCTGCAGAGCGTGAGCCTGCTCTCGGGCGGGGAGAAATCTCTGGCAGCGGTGGCGCTCATCTTCTCCATCATACTTTACAGACCGACCCCCTTCCTCGTCCTCGACGAGGTGGACGCAGCCCTCGACGATGCGAACATCGTCCTTTTCAATCAATTCCTGAGGGAGATCTCGGAAAAGAGCCAGATCGTCCTGGTGACTCACAACAAGAAAACCATGGAAGTCGCTTCCAATCTCTATGGTGTTTCCATGGAGAAGAAAGGCATATCCAACCTGGTCTCTGTCAACCTCCGCATGTAAGATTGACGTTGACTCTGAACACGCAATCCCGATAAGATGAAGTGGACGTAAAGAGTTCCCGGCTCCGGCTTCAAGGAGCCCTTTTGTTTTGTGCCGCAAGAAAATCCAGGCACGGAGAAATGATCAGATGGCGGGAGAAGAAAAAAAGGGGAGCAACCTCTTCGAAAGGCTGAAAAAGGGGCTCAGCAAGACACGCAAGAGCATGGTCAAATCCATCGACGAGATGATCTTCGGCGAGAAGGTCATCGAGCGGGATATCTTCGAAGAGATCGAGGAAACCCTCATCGCGGCCGATGTGGGGGCCGCTTTTACCCAGGACCTCATCGACGACATGAAGGAGATCGCCAAGCGGCAGGATCTCAACAAGCCGGAGATTCTTCGGAAGATCCTCCGGGACAATATCGCCTTCATCCTGAAAAAGAGTGAGGCCCCGCTGGACATTCCGAAGGACGGGCTCTTCACCATCATGGTCGTGGGGGTGAACGGCACCGGGAAGACGACGACCATTGGCAAGATGGCCATGGGCTTCAAGGACCAGGGTTACAGCGTCATGCTGGCTGCTGCCGACACCTTCAGGGCGGCAGCCATTGAACAGCTCGACGTCTGGAGCCAGCGTTGCGGTGTGCCCATGATCCGACAGCAGATGGGGGCCGATCCCTCCGCGGTCGTTTTTGACGCCCTCCATGCCGCCAGGGCAAAAAAGATCGACATCCTGATCATCGACACGGCGGGGCGTCTCCACACAAAGGTCAATCTCATGGAGGAGCTCAAAAAGGTGAAACGGATCATGGGTCGCGAACTTCCAGGAGCGCCTCACGAGGTGCTTCTGGTGCTCGATGCCACGACGGGTCAGAATGCCCTGGCCCAGGCCAGGATGTTCGGCGATGAGGTGGGAGTAACGGGCATCGTGCTCACGAAACTGGACGGGACCGCCAAAGGCGGAATCATCATTCGTATTGCCCGGGAGCTCCATACCCCGATCCGCTATATCGGTATCGGTGAGGCACCCGACGATCTGAGGGTCTTCAAAAGTATTGAATACACGGACGCCCTCTTTGAGTAGAATCTCTCCGCGGGAAAAGACCCTTCCCCGGGATTTTCCACAGGGACCTCTATCCTGCTGGTGAGCCGGAAAACATGGGAAAAATTTTTGCCATTGGAGACATCCACGGCTGCCTTCGCCATCTGAAGGAGATGATCTCCATCATCGAGATAAACCCGAGGGAGGACACCCTGGTCTTCATCGGGGATTACATCGACCGTGGGCCTGACTCGAAGGGTGTGGTGGATCTCGTTCTGGATCTGCAGGCATCGCACGATCATGTCGTCTGCCTGATGGGGAATCACGAGCGGATGTTTCTCAACTACCACGTCTTCAACGTCGACCGGGAGATCTTCCTTTACAACGGTGGGCAGAATACCATTGAGTCCTATGGGACGGTGATGAGGGCGAGGGGGGAGATGGCGGATGTACCCGATCGCCACATGGAATTCTACCGGTCCCTCTTGCCCTACTGGGAATCGGACGGCCACATCTTTGTCCACGCCGGCCTTCGACCGCGTGTTCCCCTGGAGAGGCAGGACCCAGAGGATCTGCTCTGGATCCGCCAGGAGTTCTTTCTTTCGACCCATCCGTTCGGCAAGACGGTGATCTTCGGTCACACCCCCTTTGCGGAACCCTTTGTGACGAACGGCAAGATCGGCATCGATACCGGCGCGGTTTATGGCGGTAAGCTGACCTGCCTGGAAATCCCGGACATGAAATTTCACTTCGTGGAATAGTGGGATATGAAGGTTCTCGAATGCGTTCCCAATTTCAGCGAAGGTTCCGATGAGAGGGCCCTCTCGTCCATCGCCGATGCCCTGACATCGGTAAAAGGGGTTCGTCTCCTCGATATTTGCAGAGATTCCGATCACAATCGAACGGTGTTCACCTTCATTGGCGATCCCGGCGCGGTCGAAATGGGTGCCGCTGCGTCCTGTGACAGGGCCCTCGGGGTCATCGACATGTGCAAGCACAGGGGCGTCCACCCGCGCATCGGCGCCGTCGATGTTGTTCCCTTTGTGCCGATTTCGGGCCTCGAAATGAGAGACGCCATTGAAGTGGCTCGCCGGTTCGGAAGGGCCTTTGCAGAGCGAAACAGGCTTCCCGTCTTTTTTTACGGAGAGGCGGCACTCAGGCCGGAAAGGAAGGAGCTCTCTCACATCCGGCGGGGCGGCTATGAAAACCTGGAGAAAAAAATGAGTGACCCGCAATGGGTCCCCGATGCGGGACCGGCCCTCTTTGATGCCTGCAAGGGGGCAACGGCGGTGGGCGCGAGGGAGCCGCTCATCGCGTACAACATCAACCTCAAAACAAACGATCTGGACATCGCAAAAAAGATCGCAAGCGAAATCAGACAGTCGGGAGGCGGTCTCGCGTCCGTCAAGGCAATCGGCGTTTCCCTGAAAAGCCGTGGGATTGTTCAGGTCTCCATGAACCTGACGAACTACCGGGAAACACCCATCAAAAAGGTTTTTGACATCGTCACGGAAAAAGCCGGGCAGCAAGGCGTGGAGATCCTCGAATCGGAGATCGTCGGTCTCGTCCCGGCCGGTGCCCTGGAAGACGTCACGCCCGGCGATCTGAAACTCCTCCATTTTGCCGACAGCCTGATTATCGAAAGTCATTTATAAGAAGGTCTGTCGAACATGGCCTGTACATTTGGCATCCCGCCGGTTGGACTCTCATTGATAAAGGTTCGAAGGTATCGCTCATGGGTAAACAAGTGCTGATTGTCGGTGCAGGACTTGCCGGAGGGGTGGCTGCCCGGGCGATTCTCACGGTGAGCCTGAGGCGAAGGGAGAGCAGGGGAACCTTCATCCGGCGCGACTACCCCCTGGAAGATGATTCAAACTGTCTCAAGAACTCCGTCATCACCCGTGATGAGACCGGGGATCGATGGCATTTGCGTTTCGAGCGAGTGATGAACGGGTAATATCCTGAATAAAGCCCGTAAGAGAGACTGCATTTTTACCGGTCCGGAGGTCAAGGACCCGTGACTTTTGTCAGGGAATTTCTTATCGGAAGATCGTCCATCGAGGGAGGCGGTCGTCACATCGGGATGGATCTTTTCATGACCCCCCAGACGGAAGGCTGGATCGGTATACCCCATGGGGGCATCGGCATGGGAGCGATCCTGGAGCTGACCACATGGCTCGACGGCCGTCCGCCCGATGACCGGGCGCTATATCCTTATACCGCGGATTTTCGTATGGGCGGTTCAGCCGTGCGCGTCGGCGACCGCGTGAGGATAGAAGTAACAGCCGCGGATGAAGGGGCAAGCGGGAAGATTCTGGTCGGACAGAATGCTCTGCCCTACATCTCGACCGTTGTCTCCTATCAGAACGATGACCCGGAGAAGCGTGACACGTTCATGTCTTATCTGCCTCGTTCGTTTCGGGACATGGATCGGCAATCGATTGCGCTTCCCTACTACAGAAATTGTTTTGTCTGTGGTATCGATCGTCAGCAGCCGGGACTGCGAAGGAAGTTTCAGCTGCTTGACACGGGAGACTCGAGGAATATCGTGATATCAACGGTTGGTTTTGAACCGGGGGATCAGGAGACCTTTCTACGCTTTCAGAGGGATGGGAAGATTCACCCTGTTGCTTTTCTCGCGCTCCTCGACGAGACCATGGGTTGGGCCGGTTTCATGCGTTCCGCAAGCGGCGGTGTGTCCGTCAGGCTGAGTTATACGTTCTATCGTGGAGTCGCTGTTGATGAGCGCCTGATCTTCTTGGCCCGGGGGGAAAAGGTAAAAGGCCGTGGCGGTTCCAGGATGCTATTCTGGTCCTCGGGCGGTGCCACCGTCGTCCGAAAAGACGGGACTTTCGAGCCCGTCGCCGTGGCGTCGGGGCAATTTCTCGGCGTGCCAGATTTGACGGAGCAGATGCGTAAGGAACTCATCCCACCGGAATGGACCCGGAGGGCATTCGAGCTCGCCGGTGCTTCGCCGTTGTGAGTGACGGTATCCCCGGGCCTTTCCGCTTTCTTGACACCCCCCGGCAATCGTGTTAAAGGCAAAGCCCTCTGTTTTTTGAACCGGAATATCATGCCCCCGTAGCTCAGGAGGATAGAGCACCGGATTCCTAATCCGGGTGCCG
>CAZJPV010000052.1:0-15067 GCA_964547985.1 uncultured Syntrophaceae bacterium | reverse complement strand
GAATAAGAAACCGCCCGGCACACCGGACGGTTTTCTTGTTTCTGGCGTCCCCACGCGGATTCGAACCGCGGTTACCGGCGTGAAAGGCCGGTGTCCTGGGCCTCTAGACGATGGGGACGCTTTTATTGACCTATTAAAAACAAGGCCGGAAAGCGTTTTCAGGGCTTTACCGGTCTTAGAAAGAGCCGTTTTTATATCTGCAAGCGGGGTTTGATGTCAAGCAACAAATTATCCCGCTTTCGTTGCGATTTATTCGAAGACGACGGGCTCTCTCAGGATGGCCTCGCGGGCCTTTAATGCGAGTTCGGCCACCCGGGGGTGGGTGTCCCTCAGGGAGGCGATCTGCCGCAGGTTGTCGGCCGTGCGGGAGACGAGCATCGCCATGTCCCCGTCCGCGATCCCCCGCTCTTCGATGACCTCGTCCCAATCGCGGCCGCAGGCCCATTCATAGATGACGACAGCGGGCCAGAGGGGCAGGGGGGCCATCGGGAATCCGGCCGTCTCCATTCTCTCCATCAGAGGACGGATGCAGGCGAAAATATCATCACAGGCGCGGATGAGCTTCTTGGGCAGGAATTTTCGTGTGACGCTGATTTCCTGCCCGCGGTCGTAAACAAAGGGTGCGGTCACCGCGGCCAGCAGGGCCTCGCTCTCGAGGGGCAGGGCTTCTCTCCTCAGGCACTCGGCGATCAGCAAGGGCTGATCCAGGCGAAGCTTCGATGCCCAGAGGCCGTCAGCCGTCAGCCTGTTTTCCTCGTTGACAAAGCCTTCCGACTTCAGAAAGGCAAGATGTTTCTGGAACTCCCGCCAGAGCCCCGCCTCGACACTGCCTTTTCCCTTCTTTCCCTTCCTTGCCTGCTGGTAAACAGCGAGTGAATTTTCGAAGATGTGACGGATGTCGTCCAGATTCTGGGAGAGGAGGAGGTTCAGGACCATTGAGAAGTCGTTTTTGATCCGGCTTTCGACGTCCTCGGGCCTCGATAACATGAGGCGCTTCACATGAATGAGGTCCATGAATCGTCCCGGGACGAGCAGCATGAAGCCGATCCTGTCCTGGCCGCGCCGGCCGGCACGCCCCGTCATCTGGTGGAAGGCCGTGGCGTCGAGGGGGACGCACTCGTGTCCGTTGTAATAATCCGAGTTGAAAAGCACAATGGTCCTGGCCGGAAAGTTTACGCCGGCCGCAACGGTCGAAGTGGCGAAGATGGCATCGAGGCGTCCCCTCTTCATCATGGTCTCGACGAGAAACTTCCAGGCAGGGAGCTGTCCGCCGTGGTGGGACCCCACGTGGTAATTTCGGAGCTGCTTGAGCTGCCTGTGGGGCTCGAGACGAGGGTTTCGCTCCAGGATCTCCCGGAGATCGTCTTCAAAAGCGGTGTCCGGGGGAGACGGCTCCGCCCTGAAGTGGGAGACAGCCCCGTCACAGGCGGCCCTGGACTGGAGAAAGAAGATGGCGGGGAGAAGCCGGTATTTCTTGAGAACCCGGATGATCTCCGCGTAGGGAGGGGTTTTCCTTGAAAGGAGATGCTTCGCGTTTTTTTCGCTGATGAAGGGTTCCACTTTCCGGTGGAGCCTTCTCTTTTCGAGGAAGGGGAGGACCCTCCCGGAGGGGTGGAGGAAGAGCGGATACAAAGGAACAGGCCTTCTTCTTTCCTCGACGACGGCGCACTCCTTCCTCCGGAGGCCGCTCAGCCAGGCGGCGATCTCGCGTCCGTTTTCAATGGTGGCCGAAAGAAGAAGCAGGTTGACCCGCGCGGGGAGATAGATCATGATCTCCTCCCAGACCACCCCCCGCTCCGCGTCGCCCAGGAAATGGGCCTCATCGAGGATGACGAGGTCACAGTTGAGATCCTGGATCTGATACATGGCGTCGTAGAGTTGGTTTCGCAGAATCTCCGTTGTGCCCACGATGATCGGCGCATCGGCGTTCTCCTTGGTGTCCCCCGTGAGGATGCCGACGTTCTGCGGGTCGAAGTGGTCGCCGAACTCCACCCACTTGGCATTTGTCAGCGCCTTCAGGGGAGAGGCATACCAGCACCGCTTCCCCTGCTCGAAGAGGTGACGGATGGCCTGCTCGGCAATCCAGGTCTTCCCGGATCCCGTGGGGGCCATGACCAGGCAGTCCGTGCGTTTGATCGCCTCCAGGGCCTCTCGCTGGAAGGGGTCAGGGACAAAAGGCGCGGAGGGGGGCCTTCCGATTTTCGAGAAGACCTCGTAGAGATCGCCATCGAGCTCCGGTTTCAGGACACCCGGATGATGCATCTTTCTCTTCTGGGGGATTTTATTTCGAAAGGGTCTTCTGGATGAGCCTCGATGCATGCGGATTCTTTGCGGATGAATTTATGTGTCGTACCCGGGGGGTGGCGCCAGGCACTCGGCACCACCCTTCCGCGGGATTTCTTCTTAACACAAATCATTTCGCCCGTAAAGGACGGCGGCTCCTTTGAGTTTGACAAAGGGAGGAATTCAATATTACATTGCCCCGAAATTTCGGCAGCGCAAACACGGGGAATTTCCTGAAATGAAAAAACGGGGCATCTTCCAGGGCTGGTACATCGTTCTCGGCTGTTTCTTCCTCATGTCGATGAACTACGGCTCCCGGTACTGTTTCGGCGTATTCATGAAGCCCATGGCCTGGGAGTTTTCGTGGTCCATCTCGACGGTTTCGCTTGCAGCTTCGTTCTACCTCTTTGTCTACGCCGCCGCAGCCATTGTCGTGGGGAGAAGCCTGGACAGGGCAGGGCCCCGGTGGCTCGCCCTTGCGGGGACGATGGCCACGGCCGCGGGCTTTATTCTCGGTGCCTACGCGACAACGCCCCTGGAGCTTTACCTTGCCTACGGGATCCTCTTCGGGCTGGGCTCCGCGGCAACCGGCGTCGTCGTCTGCAACCCCTACGTGGGGCGATGGTTTGTGAAAAAGCGCGGACTGGCCCTCGGCATCAGCTCGATGGGTGTCGGATTCGGCACCGTAATCCTGAGCCCCATCGCGGGCTACATCGTAAAAAATTACACCTGGCAGCATGGGTTTCTCTTCCTCGGAGGGGCAACGCTTGTGGTGGGCGTTGTCGTCTCCCAGTTGCTGATGCGCGGGACCTCGCCGGAGGCCTGCGGGTGTTTTCCCGATGGGGAGTCCTGCCCCGGTGCTGAATCGGACGCATTCGGGAATTCCCGGCAGGTGAACGCTCTTCGCTGGTCCGATCTCGCAAGGGATTCGAGGTTCTACATCCTTGCCGTCGGCCACGGCCTCCCCGTCATGGCCTTCCTCACCGTCATGATGCACCAGGTAAACTATGCTCTCGACAACGGCATCGAGAAGATCGCCGCGGCCTCGTCCCTCGGGGCCGTGAGCGTCTTCGGCATCCTCGGCCAGTTCACCTTCGGGTGGCTCAGCGATAGGATGAGAGATCCGAAGTATACCGCCTGTGTCGGATACGCCGTCATGGCAGCCGGAATGATGGTTCTTCTGCAGTCGTCGGACGCACAGATGCTCTATCTCTATGCGATTGTCTTCGGTTTCGGGTACGGCTCCCTCGCCCCGATGCTGCCGGTCATGGTCGCCGACCGCTACGGGAGGCACGTCATGGGTTCCGTCTATGGACTCCTCACCTTTTTCACCGTCGGGATAGCGGGGAGCATGGGTCCCTTTCTCGGCGGGCTGATCTACGACCGCGCCGGTTCCTACCGCACCGTCTGGGTCTTCAACCTCGTGATTCTTGTCATAGCGGCTGTTCTGATCCTGGCATTACGGCGGGGGGATGGGGCAGGCGCACAAAAAGACTGATCAAGGCCTTTCATGCAAGTGGATTTATTCCAGGCCTTCCAGGAGGGGCAGGGCCGCTTCGCGGTTGAGGATGCGGGTGACGCGAAGCACTTCCTCGATCGTCGTGATCCCCTGCAGGACCTTGCGGGCACCGTCGTGGATCAGGGTTTCCATGCCCCGCTTCACGGCCTCTTCGTTGATCTGGTTGGCGTCGGTCGTCCGGAGGATGAGCTTCTTGATGTTTTCCTCCATGACCAGGATTTCGAAGATCGCCGTTCTTCCCCGGTAGCCGGTGTTCATGCAGGCGGGGCAGCCCTTTCTCCGGAAGAGTTCGTATTCAAGGACGACGTTCCGCTTGAAACCGATGTCCCTCATGGATTCATCATCGGGAATGTACGGTTCCTTGCAGCGGGGGCAAAGCACCCGGACAAGCCTCTGGGCCACGATGGCAATCACGGAAGAGGCTACGAGAAAGGGTTCGATGCCCATGTCGATGAGGCGCGTGACGGCGCTTGCCGCGTCATTGGTGTGGAGGGTCGAAAAAACGAGATGTCCCGTGAGCGAGGACTGGATCGCGATCTCGGCTGTTTCCCGGTCGCGGACCTCGCCGACCAGGATCACATCGGGGTCCTGGCGGACAATGGACCGCAGCCCGTTGGCGAAAGTGAGATCAATCTTGGGGTTGACCTGGATCTGGCCGATACCGTCGATCTGGTATTCAATGGGATCCTCAATGGTGATGATGTTGATCTCGGAGTTGCTGATGGTGAGCAGTGCGGCATAGAGTGTCGTTGTCTTTCCGCTTCCCGTGGGCCCCGTCACGAGGACGATCCCGTAGGGCGATTTGATCAGCTTGTTGAAGAGTTTGATCTTTCTTTCTTCCAGCCCCAGATCGGCGAGTTTCAGGATCGTGCCCGATTTGTCCAGCAGCCTCAGAACCACCCGCTCACCGAAAGCCGTGGGGATGACGGAGACACGGATGTCCACGCTCCGGTCGCCGACCTTGACCTCGATCCTGCCGTCCTGGGGGAGGCGCTTTTCCGCGATGTTGAGCTTCGCCATGACCTTGATGCGCGAGACAAGCGACGCCTGAATCCGCTTCGGCAGGTTCAGGAGGTTGTAGAGCATGCCGTCGATGCGGTACCGGACTTTGAGGGCGTTCTGGAAGGGTTCGATGTGGATGTCGCTCGCGCGGTCCTTGATGGCGTGGGATAGAATAAGATTGACGAGCTTGATGATCGGGGCGTCACTGGTGTCGTCGAGGAGGTCACCCGTTTCTTCGATTTCCGAGATGAGGTTGTCGGCCACTTCGCCGTTCATGATCTCGAAGAACTCCTCCGTGGAATCCCGGCTCATGTCGTAGGCGTAACTGATCGTCGAGAGGATGGATCCCTCCGTGGCTAGCACAACGACTGCATTTTCCCATCCGAGAATACGGCGGAGATCGTCGAGGGGTTGGAAGTTGGCCGGGTCGTGAATGGCGATGACCTTCTGTTCCGCCGTCTCCAGCGGAACCATTCTGTGCTTCCGCAGGTAATGGATGGGAACCAGCTTCGTGAATTCCGTCTTGATATTTTCTGCGGGAAGCTCGGCCCAGATAGGAAAACCGAATTGGGCGCTGACGGACTCGAGGGCGCTCGCCTCGCTGACGGACTTTTTCTGCGCGAAGAGCTCCCCGATATTGCGGCGCCTGGCGGCGTCATCCGTATCAGGACGAGCCGTCATGTCGGGGTCTGTCTCTGCCGGCAGCGGGTTTTTCGATTCGTCCGGGTCTTTGCCCGGTGCGGGTCTTGGTGTGTCAATGCGCGGTGGCATGTAAATTACGGTTTTTTCACTTCCTCCGGTTTGATCGGCTCCGTAGGTGCCGTCGGGGATCTCGGAGAATCAATACCGAAATCCCTCCACTTGTAGCCCTTGATCACGCCCCCCTCGAAGGTCTCGATCTCTTTCTGTTTCTTCTCCTTGATGGCGGCTCCCTGCGTCTGGTTCTCGATGACGTGGGGCGTGATGAAGACGTAGAGGTTCGTTTTGTCGCGGATGTCGGACCTGGATTTGAATAGCCAGCCGAGGATCGGAATGTCGCCGAGCAGCGGGACCTTGTAAACCGCCTTTTCCGTCGAGTCGCCCATGATGCCGCTTATAACGATGGTCTGGCCGTCCTTTACGGAAACCACTGTCTTGGTCGCTCTCTTGAGCGTCGTGGGAAGGCCCGTCGAGGACTCCGCGGTAACCAGCTGGGTCACCTCGAGGTCAATCTTCTGGCGGACGAACTTCTCCGTGTTGATGGTCGGCGTGATCTTCAGGGTCACACCGACGTCTTTGTATTCATAGTTGGTATAGTCCACGTTCGTGGTGGACCGCTCCTGCCGCGTGATATAGGGGATGTTCTTCCCCACGATCACGGTCGCTTCTTCGTTATCGCTCGTCAGAAGCTGCGGGTTGGAGAGGATATACACATCGGAATCCTGCTGTACCGCCTGCAGGACCGCCCCGATGTTGGGGAAGATGACATTTCCGATCGAGATCCCCGCGCCTATGACGCCGAGGGAAAAGCCGGAGGGGAATGACGGTGCCGTCGAGTCCCCGGGGATGATCGAGTATGAGCCGCCCGGTCCCAGGCCCCCGGATCCACCGAAGGCGGCCGACCGCCCCGTATCAAATCCCGGTACGCCTCCCGTGTCCTTGAGGAAACGCCATTCCACGCCGACCTTGAAATCCTTGGTAACGCTCACCTCCATGAGGAGCGCCTCGAGGTAGACCATGGCCCGTGGGACGTCAATTTTCTTGATGACCTCTTCCAAGGTTCTGTAGTCGTCCTTGGAGGCCGTGATGATCAATGTGTTCGTCGCCTTGTCCGCGGCGATCTGAACTTCCGTGCCCGTCGGCGACCGGGTGGCTCTCGGTGTCGTTGCTGCCGCCGCTGGTGTCTTGGCTTCCTTTACCACCGGCAGGTTCATGAGGATCTTGGCCAGATCCTCGGCGTTTGCGTACTGGAGCCGGTAAACCTGCATCCTGGATTCGCCCTTCGGGGCCTCCCGGTCGAGGAGTTTTACGAGCTCCCGGACGCGTGCCGTGTCCACCTCGCTCGCCCGGACGAGAACGGCGTTCGTCCGCTCGTCGGGGATGATTTTCATGGCGTAGGGGAGAGCCGTCCGGCGCGCCGCCGTGGCATCGGCGCCGAAGATGGAATTCAGGGAATTGACCATCTCTGTGGCACCCGCGTGCTTGAGGGGGATGACGGAGATCTGCTCGCCCACACCGGTCACATCGAGGGCCGAGATGATGGACAGGAGTCGCTTGACGTTCGAAAGGACGTCCGTGATGATCAGCATCCCCGTCGGGGGATAGGAGACGATGACGCTCGTGCGTGAGATGAGGGGATCCAGGACCTTTTTCATGTCATCGGGATTCGCGTGGTTGAGGGAAACGATCTGGGTGACAATCTTGTCGTGGGGGCTGACGGCCTGGGCCCGGAGCCTTGTCTCGATGTTTTTTTCCTTGGCGTCTTTCGCTTGGATGATCTTGGTGACATCACCGGAGGGGACGGCGGTGAGACCGTGGACTTCCAGAACGGACTCGAAAACCTTGTAGGCCTCGTCGACGGAGATCTTCCGGGGTGAAAAAACGGTGATCTTGCCCTTGACGTTGTCATCGATCACGAAATTCCTGTGTGTCATCTCGCTCATGAACTTGACGAAGACGGCAATATCGACGTTATCGAAGTCCATGGTGATGTACTTCGCCTTATTGGCCTCGGCCGGGATGCTGCCGGTCGCCTGGGGCGGCCTGGCGGTCGTCTTCTTTGCCGGTTGCTGCGCCTTGGTTGTTGTTGCCTTCTTTTTGGGTGTGCTTTTTTTCTTGACCGGTTGCGCCGGTGCGGTCTCATTCGCGGGCTCCGCCGGAGGGGCCGTCTGGGCCTTCTGAGCGTTTCCGTAACCGGGAGGCGGGGGCAGGGCGATAGGTGTCTCCCCGGAGGTGTTCACGGGCCGGTCATTGCCGGCGACCCGGGCCGCCATGGCGGATCCAGGCATCGCCCAGAGAACGACGAGCATGAAAGTCAGTATCCAGAGGGTCTTGTTTCCCAAAGTCATCTTACCCGTGGTCCTATTTTCCGCAAATTCTCTTGAATTCCGGCGTGAGGCGAATCTTTTCCAGGTCCTTGTCCTCTTTCGCCCAGTCCTTGAATTCCCTGTTAATTGAAACGGCGACCTTCAGGGACCAGAGGCTCCGGGGGATATTGCCCGTCTGGGCATACAGGCAGGCCAGGTTATAGTAGGGATCGGCGAAATCTCCCTTGAGGGCAATGATGTGGTTGAAGACTTCGATTGCCTCATGGTTCATCTTCTGGCTCATATAAATCACGCCGAGGTTGTTCATTGCGTTGTAGTGCTCCGGCTCGAGCTCCAGGAGCTTCTTGTATAGCATCTCGGCCTCGACCGGCTTGTTGGCCTGCTGGTGACGGAGGGCTGCCTCATAGTAGGCCTCCGCCACGACCGACGGGCTTGGCGTCGCCGCGGTAACGCCCTGCCGGGACTCGACCTTTGAGCGGTGGAATGCGGGGGCGTCCACCACGGAAATGGCCGTCATAGGGGCATCGCCCCGGTAATAGGCGATGAGCGAAAAAGCCGTTGAGGCCACGAGGATCACGACTATGAAGGTCAGACCGAGTACGAGCCTCTTTCTGCCGCGGTCGCCAGGGGTAAAATCTGCAGATATTATGCCACGATAACGGGCATAGAGACTGTTGCGATCCGCCTGTGCTTTTTTGAGGGCTTCGTTGATGTAACTCATAGTTTTCTATACTAAAAAAGCCTGAGTGGAGAAATCAAGCGAAATAACTGGGTCCCGTATATCACACCTGCGGCCACAAGAACAGCAAAAACAAGAATGAGAACAGGCACTAGCCACCGCTTCCCCCTGGAGGTTACCGTCAGTCCCCCCGTCATGTAGCCGGCACTCATGTCTTGCATGGCGTTCAGGATCGTTTCTTTTTCGATGCGGCGCGCGTTTTCCGTGTAGGCGACGAGGAGCGCCCGGTCGCATATGGCGTTGATGCGCCTGGGGTATCCCCGGCTGAACTCGTATATCTTCTCGAAGGCCCCATCGTCGAAACTCAACTGTCCGTCCGCACCGGCAACGGACAGGCGGTGCTCGATGTAGTGTCTCACGTTCTCCCGGTTGATGGGCTCTAGGTGATATCGGAGCATGATCCGGTCGTTGATCTGGCGAAGGGTCGGTGAAGCGAGAATTTCCTGCAGCTCGGGCTGGCCGACGAGGACGATCTGTATAAGTTTTTCCTGTTCTGTTTCGAGATTGGAGAGCATCCGGATCTGCTCCAGTGTCGCCCGCGGCAGATTCTGTGCCTCGTCGATGAACACGACGGCGTTTCTTCCCGCAGCGAAATTTTTCAGGAGAAACCCGTTCAGGGCGTCGACGAAGTTCTTTTTCGTCCTTTCCGGACCCTCGAAGGGGATACCGAACTCCTGGAGGATGGTCTCCAGTAATTCTATATCGGACAGGAAAGGGTTGAGGATGAGCGCTGTTTGCACGGAGGGGTCGAGTTTTTTGATAATAGCCCTGCAGATAGTGGTCTTCCCCGTGCCGATGCCGCCGGTGATCAGGATGAAGCCCTTCTTCTCGTGGATCCCGTAAATGAGATGGTTCATCGCCGCCCGGTGCTGCGGGCTCAGGTAGAGGTATCGCGGATCGGGTGTGAGGCTGAAGGGGTTTTCGCGGAGATTGAAAAAACTCGTGTACATGCGGCCCGTCCCGGAAAGAGGCGAAACCTCAATCCATGTTGTAATTCAGGGTGACCTGTTTTCCCATCCGCCTGATCTTGACACTGATCGTCGAGCCCGGTTTCAGGTCTTTGTAAGCGTCAACGATGTCCGAGGGGTTGGAAATGCCCTTGCCATTCACCTCCTGGATGACGTCGCCGTTCACGAGCCCGATGTTCTGGAGAACGCTTCCCGGCCGGATGTTGCTGACGGCAACGCCGTCCGGCTTTCCGGAGGACCCCATGGATATGTGGGGCGAGAGCCTTGCCTGCGTCAAGATGTTGAGGACATCCGCCTGCGGACCCGTGTCAGGCGGCGGGGTGCCGGTATCGCGGGCCTCTGTCGCCGGCGGCAACCGGCCCGGGACCCTCTCGGCGCGCGACGGCGCACGCTCCTCCGGCCGCTTCATTTTCAAAACCTCTTCCCTGTCGCCGACCCTCAGCACCACGGCGTTTCGCATCACCCGGGCCAGGGTGGCGTTGCCGACGGTGTCCCCCACCTTGAGGAGTCTCTGCTTCTTCTTTTCCTTATCCTCGATGATGGCGTAGTTGTATTCCCCGTCCCCCGCGACGGTCCCCAGAAGCTCGATTTGGATCCTCGTGGCCTGGAGTGAATCCAGATCCATCTGGCCTTCGACGGCTGTCACCTGGTCCGTTGTCTTCAGAAGGTTTCGTTCCCAGATGACCCTGTAGGTCTCGAGAGGCTCTCTTTCATCCGGGGTCTCGGCGGGTTCTGCAGCCGCCGTCTGCAGGGGCGGCACCGAAGTGACGCGCGCGCTGACAACCCTAAAGACGATGTCGGCGACCAGGCCGACCGCCAGTGCGATGAAAAGCAGGATGAGAATCGTCCGTGCCCTTCCGGGTTTTTCAAAATGGATTTTTTTGATGTTGATCTTCATCGGCTTTGTTACCCCGTCGCCCCCTCGGATACCAGTTTTACAAAAACTGGACGGCCGGATCGGCCAGAGGGCCTGTCAGGGAGATCGACTGACGGCTCGAATTCGGCCCTGAGAACGTCAGGGTTCCCCTCATGTCCAGGCGGCTCTTCTGAAAGTCGTTGTCCAGAAGGATCTGACCGCTGAAGGTTCCCTGGAAATCCCTTCCCGCGAGCTGAAGGCTCCTGATCTTCAGGGTCCGGTTTTCCAGGACCGCTTCGCCTTCCGCCTGGTTGAAATCCAGTTTATCAAGACCGAAGACCGGACTCAAGAAACGAATGGAACCGTCGCGAAGCGTGATTTCCAGCCTGCCACTGCCGTTGATGGAGTCCTGGAGCGTGCCGCTGTATAAAAGCGTGCCGCTGGCCCTTCCCTCGATCTGCCGTCCCGACAGGGCCTTTGCGTAGCTGCAGTTCCCGAGGTTGACCTCCTCGAACTTCATGTCGGTTCGGATGGGTCCGGAACTCGAGAAACGGTCCGTGAAAGCAACGTCTCCTCTGATCTCCCCGCCGTAGGCACGGGCGTCGACGGAAAAGGCCAGACGGCCGAGGAGCAGTCTGGCGAGCGCCGCAACGGCGGAGACCCTCTCGAACTCAACGGTGGCATTTCCCTTGCTGAGGAAGCGGATTACCAGCTGATCCAGCTGCACGCCCGGCGGGAACTGCGGTTTCGCGTCTGCCAGCGTCACCAGCAGGTCCGGCTGGTTTTCCGTGATTCTCGATACGACATACCGCTCGAGGAAATTCGCCGGGAGGCGTATGTAAACAACCGTTGCGAGTATGATCAGGGCAAAGAGCCCGTAACCGATCGATCTTTTGAGCCATGGCGATCGCATATTGCTTACCCGCGCTTCAGGGGCCCCGTGCCGGTTTCGCCGTCGCTGACGCCGGCTGATAGGTTACCATCTGCACCACGACCGTGAGATACTCCGGACTTTCCTTGCTCTTGTTGACGGTAATCTTTTTCACACCGACGGCGTCCTCGAGAGAATCGGCGTAATAGAGAAACTGCACGAGTTGCTTGAGCGTCAGTTTCTCGAGACGGATGTCGACGAGCGTTTCCTCATAGGCGCCGGTGGTCATCCCCCGCGTGGTGTTCATGGACTTGATGTTCTGCCGGACACCGGCTTCCCGGGCCTTGCGTTCCAGGAAAGAGAAGAGCGTGAAGTCCGGTGACCGCCGCTCCAGGGCGCCTTTCGTGACCTCCGTATCCTCTCTGACGGCCTCATACTCCTTGCTCAGAACGATCATCTCCTTGAGAATCTTCTCCTGCCGGTCGAGAGCGCTGCTCACCTTTTTCTTGTTCTCGAAGAAGGGGACGAGAGCGAACTGGATCAGGGCGAAGAGCGCCAGCAAGCCCGCGCCGCCCACAACGAAGGTCCTTTCCCTTGTTCCCAGTTTCGACCAGAAGTTTCTCATGTCTGTTTGGCCAGCGTGATTTTCATCTCGAACTCCACCCGGTTCCCACCCCGGGAGAGATTCGACGACGATATGGCGACTTCCCGGAAGAATTCCGAGCCGCCCAGTTCTTTCTTGATCCGGTCGGCCGTCTCGAAGTTGTCCGTCTCGCCGCGAAGGCTGATGCTGTCACCGTCAAAGGAAAAGCTCAGAATCTGGAAATTGTAGGATGCGGGAAGACGCTCGGAAATGTCCCGCAGGACGGTGAGCACGCCTGCCTGCCCGCCGAGGCCCCTGGCCAGGGCGGCAAATTTCTTGATCTCCGTCATCTTTGTTTTCATCTGGGCTGCGGGGTCGACGATATTCGTTACTTCGGGGCAGCATTGACGGAAGAGGTTGTTGATATCCTTCTTGATGTTTTCGAGGCGGGTCCGATCAGCAAAATAATCAACGCCCACATCGACGGCCGCAAGGGCGAAAAGAATGCAGGCCCCGACGGCAATCCACTTGAATTCTTTTTTGAATTCCGTGAAGGAGGGTTTGAACCCGAAAGCGGTCCGTCTGAAATTGAAGCCCACCGCCCCCCGGGGTTGCCGGATGGCCAGGGCAAGGGCCTCGTTCATGAGGAGGGGATTCCACCGGTCTCTTTCCCCGGCGAAAGGAATATTTTCCATGGAGACCAGATCGACGAAATCAACCGGCACGCTGAAATACCGGCGCATTTCTTCCTGGATCCGGCTGCAGAGCGCGCCACCGCCCGTGAGCGAAGCCCTCGTCAGCTCCTCGTCGAAGTTGCCCAGCATCTTGAGGGACTGAAGCGTGTTTTTCAGTTCTCCGAAGAATCGCTCACACAACTGAGCGATCTCCTTCTCGGCGCCGCGAAGCTCGCCCCTTCGTTTCCTCGCCTCCGCGTCGGGGATGGGGATTTTCAGTGTCTCGGCCATTGTTTCCGTGATGGTATCGCCGCCGAAGGCGTAGGCTCGGATCTGGAAGAACCTGCCGTTTCTGAAGAAGACACCCACGCTGTCCCGGGCCCCGATGTCCAGAAGGATGTGAAAACCGGTGGGGATGCCGGATTTGACCAGCCGGGCTGCCAGCGGCATCGCCTCCACGTCTACAGTGGAAAGAGATGCATCCGATGCTGAAATCAGCTCCATGCGCTCGCTGGCGACGGACTTCGGGATGACGGCGGCGAAAATATCGGATTCCGCCGCCTGCGAGACAACGAGAAAATCGATGAGCGCGTCATCGATAGGATGCGGAATAAGCGGTTCGATTTCGAGAGGGAGTGTCTGCGCGATCTTCCCTCTGTCCTGGAAGGGGAGGCGGACGTTGCGGAAGAAAAAGCTCTTCGCGGGAAGGGACAGGATGACCTCGCTGCCCCGGAAGGCCGAATCGGCGAAGATCCTCTGGAGGCCCTGGTAGAGGCTTCCGGATTGACGGAGGTCCACGACATCCCAGCCGATGATCCGGTATTCCTGTTTGAAGGACCGGGTGACCTGAACCACCTTCGCGGTATCTTTCCCGATGTCAAGACCCAGGATCTTTTTTGACATCAACGCACCTTCCAGGACAGTATCTTGATCTTCCCGCTCCCGTCCCTCTCCACCATGCCGCTGATGGCGCGCTTCAGGGTGCCGATGACGCCCGTGGAGGTGACGGAGAATACTTCGCTTCTCACGGAGAGGAGGTTTGAATTGATTGTGATGGTTTCCATGCCACCCACGTTCTTATACCACAGGGGGTCGGAAAGTCTATCCCTCTCTTTCTTTCTAAAAAGTTCCATCTCTTCAGCCGCTTCCTCCGTGATGCCCGGCGCGAGCGCCCTCAGGACCTGACGCGGCGCCGTGTTGATGTTGATTTTGCCGCTCCCTTCCATGGTGAGGCATGTGCCGATCCCCGGCCGGTCCTCGCGCCCGTAGAAAAGCTCCCGCGTCATCCCACGGACCCTCAGGAGCTCCTCCAGCGAATCTAGGGGACCGTTCTTGCATGCGTAAGGTTCGGGTAGGCTCGCGTAGTACGCATTTTCCGCGCCGCTGCCGGTAACCTCGCTGTCCGGGTCCAGCCAGTCTTTGATGGCATCGAGAAGGTCGCTCACCTCCTTGGCACTCAGGTTGTACTCAGGCAGGCTGAGGAGCCTTGTGAGTAGGTCTTTGACCTCGTTGTTGTATTGATCCCCGTCGGCGAGTCTGTTGACCTGGATCTTTCCGGACTCATCGGCGATCGAAAGTTGCAGGTAACCGCCGTCAAAAAGGGATTTGGATTTCTCCGTCAGGGGCTCCAGGTTGGCCCACTCCTCGTCAAGGCCGTCGTAGGCGTTTTTGTCGTTCGCGAGGATCATGACGGCACCGAATATGCCCGACTTGGCGATATAGATGGCCTTGATGCCGTCTCCAAGGTTCGAGACCTCATAGATCTGGGCCCGCGACGCCACATTGATCTGTAGGGTCACGGCCACGATGACGCTCATCATCAGTAGAACCAAGATCAGGGCCACGCCCCGGTTATTTCCCAGGATGCCTTTCATGTTTCTTTTACGTCCCCTCGTATGCTGCGACCAGGGGGATCTTCGTCATGAAGCGGTAAGGGAGGTTCGGGTCCGCCGGGTTGGCGAAGCTCAGGTGGATCGCCACCGCCTGGGGCAGGGGCTTTGATTCCGGAAGACCTGCAGGCGCGGCATCCCAGGTTTCGTATTCCGTCCCGCTTGCGTCGTAGAACTTGAAGACCATGGACTGAAGTCCCCTGCAGAGGATGAAGGCCTGGCTGCCCCCGACCGCCGGCGTTTTCGAATCCACGGGTTCCTCTTTTCTCATGAGATTGTAACCGCCGTTTTCCCGATCCTCTTCCACGTAGTAGGTGATCTTTACGGCCCCCTCGAGGAGCACGTTGCCCTCGAAGTTTGTGGAGGCCGTGGAGAGGAAGGTGAGACTCCCGGAGGACTTGCCGGAGGCGTCGCTCTGGGTGCTGAATTCCGATCCCCCCTCATAGGTCCCGGCGCAGGATAGATCGGTCATCATCCTTTCGAAGGAACTCCGGGCCATGCTGTAGATCCTGTCGCCCGCCTCGAGATCCTTGATCACCCGGAGCGTGCCCGTGTAGGAGGCGTAGATGGTTGTCAGCACCACGCTCAGGATGACGATGGCAATGAGAATTTCAAGGAGGGTGAAGCCACAGGTCGAAGGCCTGTGGCAGTTGTGAG
>CAZJPV010000051.1:0-15576 GCA_964547985.1 uncultured Syntrophaceae bacterium | reverse complement strand
GCTTAGTTAATTACCTTGACTCGAAACACAGTTGCTCACAACTAGAAGTTGATCTTGTCGATCCCCTTCAGTCCGAGGATCTTGCGGGCCTCGTCCGGGGTGGCGGGGTCGATCCCGAGTTCTCGAGCAATCCGTGCAATCTTCGCCACCTGCTCGGCATTACTCTTGGCCATCTTGCCCTTATCCAGGTAGAGGTTATCCTCCAGGCCCACCCGGCAGTTGCCCCCGAGAAGCAGCGACTGCGTGCAAATGTTAAACTGCGCCCGGCCCGCCACGCAGACCGAAAACTCGAAATCCCCGATGAGCCGCTTCGTGTAGTCCACGAGAAACATCAGGTTTTCCGGGCTCGGCGTGATGCCCCCGAGGACCCCCATGACATACTGGATGTAGACGGGCTTTTTCACCTGGCCCCGCTCGATCATGAAGGCCACGTTGTTCACCATGCCGGAGTCATAGACCTCGAACTCCGGCTTCGTGCCGTTGGCCTGAAAGATAGCCGCGAACTCCCGCATGGACTTGAAGGTGTTCGGAAAGATGAAATCCTCCGTGAAGGCCAGATACTGCTTCTCCCACTCAAACTTGAAATCCTTGAACTTGTCCAGGGCGTGGAAGAGGGCGAAATTGATGCTCCCGCCGTTGAAGGAGGCCAGCTCCGGCTTGAAGGTGGAGACCGGGATGAGCCTCTGCTCGGCCGTCATCCCGAGCCCCCCGCCGGTAGTGATGCACACGACGATGTTGCAGCGGCTTTTTATCGAGGTGATGATCTCCTTGATGAGGTTGATGTCCGGCATCGGCCGCCCCGTCTCGGGGTCCCGGGCGTGGATGTGAGCCACCGCCGCCCCCGCCTCGTACGCCCGGACCGCCTCGTCGGCAATCTGCTTCGGCGTGATGGGCAGGTAGGGCGACATGCTCGTCGTGTGAATGCTCCCCGTAATGGCCGCCGTGATAACTGCTTTGTCTTTCATTTTCCTTTTCCTCCTTTGGTCACTAGTGTTTTTTAGGGATCCCGGCCAGACGTTCCGCCGCCTTTCGGTCCCGTTTGAAGTCCGTCATGAGACGAAAGTTGAGCCGCTGTGTTGCCGGAGGGCCCGCGGCAATGACGGAGAGGATGACCGTGGGGGATGAAAGCCCCGAGAGGGATTCGCAGAACCTCGCCATCTTGAGCCGATCCCCCACATCCACACCGTCCCGGCCCTTGTGATATTTCACGAGGAGTTCTCCCACCTTCGGGATCTGGAGGTCATGGGCACTCGGCCGCGTGATCAGGATACCGCCGCCGATATCCGCGAGCCTCTGACCTGCCTTGAGGATCGCATCGTTCATGTAGAGCTTCGCCGCGTTAATGGTCAGCGATTCGGGAAGCATGACACCGGAGGCCGTGGGCACGGCGAGGGCCGCAGAGCCCGCCACCATGCCCTGGAGGGTCTCGGCGTCGATGCTCATGTCGACGAGCTTTTCCTGAACGTGGGATCTGTCGGCCACCCCGTTGTAGTCGGCCATGGCAAGGCCCGCACCGATGCAAAGGTCGATGTAGCCGCAGCGGCAGGATGAAGAGGCGAAGCGCTGGAAATCTGAGAATCGGTGAACGAGGTTCCTCGAGGCCTTCCACTCACCGCATAGAAATACCCTTTCCCAAGGAATGAAAACATGGTCGAAGAGGATGTGGGCGCTCTGGTGCATGCCGAAAGTGACGTTGCCGATGTCCCCGGGGTCCATGGCCGTGAACTTGGCGTTGCCGCAGGCGGAGTCGTTCACGTGGATGACACCCTCGGCATCGCCCGGCACGGCGAATGCGACGGCGTAGGCTTCGTCCTTGGGTCCCAGGGCCGTGGTCGGGACCACGAGACGCTCATGGGCGATCGGGGCGCCCGACTGCTGGAGCTTGGCGCCGTTGACAACAATCCCGTCCTTCCGTCGCTCGACGATGCGGACGAAGAGGTCGGGGTCGGACTGACCGTGGGGAGGCTTCGAGCGGTCTCCCTTGGCATCGGTGATGTTCCCCGAGACGGCCAGGTCTTTTTCCTGGCACATCTTCATGTAGTTCTTGAAGCGCTGATGATACGCTGTCTTCCCGTTATTGGTGGCGTCCACCTCGAAGGTCAACGACCACAGTGCATTGATGACCGCCCCCGCGACGCAGCGGCCGCCGAAACAGCCGCCGGTATGACGCATCATGGCCCGCTGGAGCCTCATGCGGGCGAGAAGGTCCTCTTTCGATTGGATGATGTTCAGGAAGCGGTTGATCCTCCCGCCGGTGAGATGGCTTTCCGCCACGATGAGCCCGTTGATCTCCGGATCGAGATCGGCGTTGCTCGCCAGATCGTAGGTGGCCGCCAGCGCGTTCACCGCGGGCCGGATGGCCGGATGGGCCCAGAATTCGCGGACGGCCTTACCGTCGATATAGACGAGGGTTTTCATCCGGCTCAGGGACTCGACGTATCCCTTTCCATTCATGATCATGGTGTGTCTCCCGGTCAATCTTGCTGAAGGGCCGCTCCTACCAGCCCTTGGTCCACATCTCGTCGTCTTCGTAGACGATCTCGTCTTTCATGTGCCCTTCCGGCGCGTCGACTTCAATGTTGCGGCCGGGGTTCGGGTCGCCGAGGACCTCACGGTAGAATTCATGCTGGATGAGCAGATTCATGATCTCGTTGGTGCCCGTCCAGATCTGGATCAGCCTGGTGTCCCGGACCATTTTCTCGATGGGGAAGACGTTTGTGTAGCCGATGCCGCCGATGATCTGCATGGAGAGGTTGACGATGTTCCAAGCGGCGTCGGTGGCGCACTTCTTCGCCTCGCTCGCGAGGCGGCGGGCCGTCGGAAGTTTCAGGTCTACGGTCTTTCCGGCGGCAAAGGTCAGGGCCCTCGCCGCATCGAGTTCCGTGATGGCGTCAGCCACCTTGAAGCTCACCCCCTCGAAGGTCCGTATCTTTTGGCCGAAGGCCTTACGGCGGTCGCTGTAACGCATGGCCACTTCGAGGGCGGCCCGGCCCATGCCGAGGGAGGCGCCGGCCGACGTCAGCCGCTCTGGAATCATCATGGTGTTGAAGATGTGGGCCCCTTCGTTGATTTTTCCGATGAGGTTCGACTCCGGGACCTTGACGTCCCTGAAGACAATTCGACCTGTTCCGCCGCCCCGGGTTCCCAGGAGGCCATAGAGATACTTCACTTCCACGCCCGGGCGATCCCTCTCGATGAGAAGAAGGCTGATCCGCTCGTGCGGCTTGCCGGCAGGGTTCGTATTGACATAGACGATGAAGAAATCAGCGCTGTCGGCGCCGACGACGAAGCGCTTCTGTCCGCTGACGGTGAAGGTGCCGTTTTTCAGCTCCGCGCGGGTGGTGGCCCCGAAGAAATCAGAGCCGCCGCGGGGCTCGGTCAGCGCCTCCGCCGAGACGAGGTCTCCTTTCAGCATGGACCTGAGGAACTTTTCCTTCTGCTCCTCCGTTCCAAAGACATTGAGGGCCTCACCGACGATGGAGGGCATGGCAAAGGCGCATCCCAGGGCCGTCCCCAGGACTCCGATTTCCTCGAGGGCGGCGATCTCCGCGGTCCAGGTGAGCCCCCGGCCCCCGTATTTCCTGGGGAACCGAAGCCCGATGAGGTTTTGATCCCCGAGTTTTTTCACATACTCCCTGGGATAGCGGATCTCATCGCGGTCCAGTTGCTTGGTCAACTCAGGCGGGACGTCCTTTGCAAAATCCCGGACCTCTTTTTTCAGCGCTTTCTCCTGATCCGTTAAGAACACATCCAGAAGCATCTTCTTCTCCCCCTTTTGTTTGGCTGGATTTTACTTTTTTACCTTCTCACAACTCACAACGCACAACTCACAACGGACCCTAAGCGTAGCCGCGCATATAGCTCGTGATGTACTCCTTCACCTTCTCCTTCGACTTGAAGATCCCGAAGTGGCCCTCGCAGAGGATGTCGGCATTAAGTGCCAGGAGCTTCTGCATTGACTTTTTCCACATCTCGACATCGGATCGGAAGCTCGGCATGAAGGGCCCGTGGATGTCCTGCCCGAAGAGGACACGCTTGCCGCCCCGGTCGAGATAGACGGAAATGGAACCCGGCGTGTGACCGGGCGTGTGAAGGCAGTGAAGCTCCTCCTCGCCGAATCGAAGGATCTCATGCTCCCCCTTCAGACGGACATCCACCAGCGTGGGGGGAAATTCCGTCTCGTACCAGTTGGCCGCCGTCAGGACAGGGTCTCCGGTTTCGATGGCATCAGCGTCTAGGTCGTGGGCGACAAGCTTGCAGCCGAATTGAGCCCTGAAGTCCGGGGCCGAGCCAATGTGATCGATGTGACAGTGGGTGAGTATGAGGTGTGAAACTTTCTCCGGTTTGAAGCCGCATTTTTCGATGTTTTTGACGAGATGTCTCGTGCTTCTTCCCGCCCCGGCATCAATCATGACTAAGTCTTCCTTGAAGTCGACGATATAAACCGCGGCATCGTCAGAGAGGGTGACATTCGGTCCCCCGATGAGATAGACCCCATCCAGGATGAGTTCAGGCTTCCGCATTTTACCGTCTCCCTCGTCTATTTCGCTGGTTTCGTTCTTTTCGTCTGTGTACTCCTTTTCGCCATCAGGCAAAAGGCCTGGACCTGTACCCGAAACCCTGAACCCTATACGCTGTTCCCTATTCCCTCAAGGAGCCGATCAATTCACGGATGTCCTTCATCCCATGGTGGATGAGGTAAGCTTCGATTCCCTGCAGGACATCCATGGTGGCACGGGGGTTGATGAAATTCGCCGTCCCGATCTGCACGGCCCTTGCCCCCACGATCAGGAAAGCCAGGGCGTCCTCTGCCGTCATGATCCCCCCGATCCCGATGACCGGTATGGAGACCTTCTTCACAACTTCCCAGACCATCCGTAACGCCACGGGCTTGACGGCCGGCCCGGAGAGCCCGCCTGTGACGCGACTCAGATGAGGGACCCTTTTTTCGATGTCCACGGACATGCCCTTCAGGGTATTGATCAGCGACACCGCATCGGCACCTCCGGCCTCACAGGACATCGCCAGCGCGGCGATATCCGTCACATTGGGGGTCAGTTTCACGATGACGGGAAGATCGGTCACCGCCTTGATCGCCCGCGTCATTTCGTAACACAGATCGGGGTCACAGCCGAAGACAAGGCCCCCCTTTTCAACGTTGGGACAGGAGATGTTGACCTCGAGAGCGTAAACGCCTTTGGTGCGTCCCAGGATCTCGGCGACCCTCTTGTACTCATCCAGGCTCTCCCCAAAGATGTTGACAATGATTGGGACCTGATAGTTCCGCAGGAAGGGGACCTTGTCGCGGATGAAGACCGAGACGCCGACATTCTCGAGCCCGATGGCATTGAGCATCCCGCCTTCGGTTTCCATGATCCGTGGAGGCGGATTCCCGGTCCGCGGCTCGAGTGATATGCCCTTGACGATAAGGGCCCCCAGACGGTTCAGATCCACATAGGGAGCATACTCCTCCCCGTAGCCAAAGGTCCCCGAGGCCGTCATGACCGGGTTTTGAAGCTTCAGTTTCCCGATGGAAACTTCCATGCGGGGTTTTATTCTACTCACTCACTATCTCCAGACGATTTCATTCAAGTCAAAGACCGGGCCTTCCCTGCAGACCCGTTTGTAAGGCTTGCCTGTATCCTTTGTCTCGGTGACGCACCCGAGGCAGGCCCCCACGCCGCAGGCCATGCGTTCTTCCACCGACACCTGGCAGGGGACAGGATGACGCGCGAGAAGCTCGCTCATCCTTTTCAGCATGGCATGGGGACCGCAGGCGTAGATCACGGTGCGCTCCGGGGGGTATTGCTTCAGATCACCGGCAAAGAGGGCTGTCACCGGCCCCTTGAATCCACTGCTTCCGTCATCGGTTGCGATTCTGATCGCGCTGCACGTTTTCCGGACGGTCCCGAGACCGACGAGAAGATCGGCGCGTCTGGCGCCGTAATAGAGATCCAGGGTAACTCCGGCGGGAAGTTTCTTGCGGAGTTTGCGCAGGAGGGGCGCGAGGGGAGCAATCCCGATCCCTCCAGCAATCAGCACGATCCGGTCACGGCCCCGGACCAGCCTGAAACCCTGACCCAGCGGGCCCAGGATCTCCACCGGGTTTCCCTTCTCGAGCAGGGCGAAAACCCCGGTTCCCCGGCCGGCAACCCTGTAGAGGATTTCAATCCGGCTTTCGCCTTTTCCTTTCTCCTGGGTGTATATGCCGAGAGGTCTTCCCAAGAAGGGGAGCGTCCGGTCCTTCGCACGGACCAGGACAAACTGTCCCGGCGCGGCCGCCGGGAACGCCGCGGGCAGAACAATCGACATCAGGTAATGACCTTCCGCCAATTCCCTGTTTGACAAAACCTCACCGACATGAAGCTTCTGGAACCTGGGCATGGGTTCTAGGACCTCTCCTCCTTCAAATCGGCCCACAGGATGAGCGCATCTTCGCCGCTCTCGGCATAATAGCGAGGCCGCACACCTCGGACGACAAAACCAAATTTCTCATAGAGCCGCCTCGCCGCCGCATTGGACACGCGTACTTCGAGCGTGCACCGGGTCGCCCCCTCGGCACAGGCTTTTTTCAGTGCCGCCTCCACAAGCCTCGAGGCGATCCCCTTTCTCTTGAAGTCCGACCTCACGGCGAGATTGTTCACGTGAATCTCTTCGGAAACCATCCAGTAAACGATGTATCCGACGGTCTCGCTTCCGGCCTCCCCCTCCGACTTCGCCACGAAACTCCGGGAGAGGGAAAATTTGAGCTCCTGCCGGAAAAGGTCCTCCGACCAGGGCGCAAGGAAGGACGCACGTTCTATCTTCATGATTTCCGGGAGATCGGCTCCGGACATTTTCTCGATGGAGATGCCGCCGGTCCCTCTTTTCTTGGCAGCCATATTGGAAGTCAGGATACTTTATTTCGACTTACGTCCACAAGAACTCTTTTACCGCGGAGAGGATCAGGAAAACACCGCAGAAAACGGGAATCGCGCCTCGATTCTTGACCGTGTTGAGGGCAACACCGATACCGAGAAGCGGCAGAAAGAAATAGATATAATGGAGCATCTTAAGGACGCTCGCGGGCAATGCGGGAAACGCGAATCGGGTAAAGAAAATACCGGCGAGGGCAGCGACAAAGATAAAGGCCGTCGTAAAGATCCAGGTCCGCAGGAGCGCGCGGAGATGATTCCTGGGTACGGCCCGGATGTTTCCCGCCTTCACCTCCTCCAGGGCCGCTCTGGCCAGTGTGTCGTTGGATTGGCGGATCCAGACATCCAACCTCTGCGCGAGAATTCCGGCCGGGAGGTAAAGGAGAACAGAAAAAGCAACCAGTTGAGTGAAAAAGGGGCCGTGCCCCATGCCGGCCAGAATAGACCCTGCGGTCACAAGAATGGCGACGATGGTATCATGGGGGGGGACGTAGGCGCCCACCGCAAGGCGGTCGATCCAGAGAAGCTCGACGAGCGCTCCTGATATGAGTCCCATGTGAGGATCACCGAGGACCAGTCCGATGATCGGTCCCGTCACCACGGGCCGCGAAATCATCAACTGGAACGTGACCCTGTCCAGGCACAGGATCCCGCCGAGGAGAGATAAAATGGCTACCTTGACCAGCATGCACCCGCTCTATGGAGTATCATCTTCTGATTTTTTTACTGACGTGCACGCCTGACGCTGTTGCCGACACCCTCGATTTCAAGACGATCGCACTTCTTCATGACTTCCTGAAAATCAAGGGCCTTGTCCTTGGGGAGGGACTTCAATTCCATCACGACCCCCGCTTGCGCGAGGCAAATCATGTCCCGGATATCGTTCTCACAGAGGGCGATGGACGTCGTACAGCGAAGAACACACTCCTCGGTGTAGATGTTGCCGACGTTCAGGCGGTCAAAGCGGAAGCCCTGATTGTAGGCCCGAAGCGCGTCGGTAATTTTACTGAAGAGAACGATGGCTTTCTTTTGACTTTTTTCGCTGATGATCTGACTTCTGGGGAACTCATCCACACTGTAGACGGAGAACTCGACCTCGCGGGGCACGGCCATGCGGATGACGGTTTCGCGGAAGAAATCGTAGGCCACCTCGTCATCGACGACGATGATACACCTTGCGCCGAGAAAAGGGAGCCAGGTTTCCAGAATTTGCCCGTGAACCAGCCTGTTATCTACTCTCACCAGGACAAAATTCATTGCTCAATTTCACCAGCGCGACGGGGAGCATCGCCACAGGAACCAGGCATGTGAAACGGGCCGGCATTTACTTATTGCCGCCCACCTCCCGGTTGAGCACTTCACTGGCCAGGTAAATATTTTTTTTCCCGTATTCCCTGATCAGCGAGGCAAATTCACCGAGATTCTTTTCCTCTTTGAGATCAGACACTTTCAGGAGCATCGGCAGGTTCACGCCCGTGACGACTTCGATCTTTCCAGCTTTTAAAAAGGACAGCGATATATTGGACGGCGTACCACCGAAAAGGTCCGTCAGAATGAGAACACCGCTTCCGGCATCGACCTTCCTGGCGGCCACGGTAATATCCTTTTTGATATCCTCCATACCCCTTGAGGCGTTGACCGAAATGTGCTGGACGCCTTCAAGGCGGCCCTTGATGAGCTCCGCCGCCTTTATCAGCTCGCTTCCGAGGTTCCCGTGGGTTATGACAAGAACACCGATCATCGGATCCTCCGAGGTCAAGATTAGTGCCGTAAACTAATGGATTGGCCTAAAATTGTCAAGGTATTAAAAAACTGTGCCAGATGAGCCCGGCACCGACAATTCAAAGTCCTTATCGCCATAAAGGGCGCCCGTCTTTTGAGCCTTGACAGACCGGCACATTCATCTTAAAGACAAAAAGCCGGACCCGGCAGACACAGAAAAAGAGCACTCATGGCCATCAAGAAGAACATCCCTTGCCCCCGCTGCGGCGGCGAGATCGCATCATACCGGAACCCCGTTCCCACGGTGGATATCATCATTGAAATGGAGGACGGCGCGATCATCCTCATCAAGAGAAAGCGCCACCCCGTCGGATGGGCCATACCCGGCGGATTCGTTGACTATGGAGAGTCCCTGGAAGAGGCGGCCCTCCGGGAAGCAAGAGAGGAAACATCCCTCGAGGTGACACTGACCCGCCAGATGCACACCTACTCCGCCCCGGACAGAGATCCCCGGCAGCACACCATCACAACCGTCTATATCGCGAAGGGCAGCGGCGTTCCCGCAGCTGCCGACGACGCCGCGGCGATCGGGATTTTCCGCAGAGACAACCTGCCCCGGCCCCTCATGTTTGATCACGCCCGAATCCTGAAGGACTATTTCGAAAAGTACAGGCAAGAATAATTTCTTGGCAGAAGTCATGCCGCCCGGACCCCCATGGCACCCGTGAAATCAAAACCGAATATCCTCACCCTCACGTCGACCGGCCGTCTTGCCCGGCATCTTCGCCACCGCCACAGGATGGAAAACCTGTCGGCAGATCGTGACGCCTGGGAGCCCCTCAAGGTTCTGCACCTCAACGCCTGGCTCGAGGAACGCTGGGCCTCATCGTGGCCTGAAGTGCTCCCCGCACCCGGGCTTCTGAGGCTCGCGACATGGCGCAACCTCGCCTTCAGGATGCCTCCGCCGGAGCCGTTGATCCCGGATATCGCCCTTCACAAACTCCTGGACGATAACTACAGCATCATGATCCGCCACCGGCTCAACCCGGTAGCCGGAGACGCCTCCACGCCGCTCGCCGCCTGGCGGCAGGAAATGAGCGCAGCCTTCCAGAGAGACCTAACTGAAAGAGGCTACTTCCACCCGGCCGAACTTCCGCTTCGCATCACGAGGGCGCTGACAACCAATCGGGGCGGCCTTCCCGGAGAAATCAGGCTTCTCGGTTTCGAATCTCCCGCACCGGTGGAGGTGGAACTCTTCGAAGCACTGCAAAAATGCGCGATGCTGACGTCCGAAGAAGAACAAAAGCGGGAACCAAGAAGCCTGGAAGCCTTTCGCCTCCCCACACCGGAGCAGGAGGTCCTCTATCTTCTGGACAGGATTTTGGAGGACGCCCAGGATCTCCCCCTTCATCGAATCGGCGTCGTGGCCCCCAATCTCGAAGAGTACACACCCCTCCTGGAGCGTGGCCTGAGAGACATCGAGGGCACCCCGCCGCCGGAGGAGTCTTTCTTTCACAACCTGACACTGGGACAATCCCTCCTCGACTTCCCCCTGGTCAGGGCGGGATTGCTCCCGTTGCGTTTTGTGGCGGAGGGAGAGAAAAGAGAGCTCTTTCTTGCCCTGTTGTTGAGTCCCTTCTACGGCCACTGGAGGGGAGTCCGTCAGGAGATTGCGAGAGCAGACCGGATCTGGCGGGAGACAGCCACTGAAAGCGGGCTCTCTCAGCTCCTGGCGGCCACGATGAAGGCTCACCCCGCCCTCCATGGAAAAATCCTCCGGGACGGCGCATCGCGGCTCCTCGATTTCTGCCGCCAGCCCTTCAGCGAAATCAAGACGGTCAGGACGTGGATCGCATCCCTCGAATCCCTCTGGTCGGCGCTTTCCTTCCCGGTGCGCTCCGACGAGCGGGACCAACTCGCCTGGCGGCATCTCATCGAAATCCTCTCGGATCTTCGGGCCTACCTCTCGGAGGTCCGTATGGACGGATTCGAATTCCTATCATGGTTCAGGCACATCCTTCGGGAAACGCCATCCCGGGAGAGCGCATCCGAGGAGGCCGGCATACAGTTCCTCGGTCTCATCGAGTCACGGGGGCTCGACTTTGACAGGCTTTACGTACTCGGTATGACGGACCGGGGCCTTCCCCAACCGGTACGGCCCCTGCCTTTTCTGAACGGCCGGGAACGCCTGGTCGTTCTCGGCGGCACACCGGAGAGCCAGTACGCATTCGCGGAAAGGGCCTATTGCCATATCCTTTCTCTCGCGCCCAGAATCACCCTCCTGAGACCGGAGCAGAAGGACGCGGAGATTCTTCTCCCCTCCCCCTTCTGGCCACGGCAGGACGAGGAAAAAAGCGTCAATATCTGGTCGGAACCCGGCCGGGCGTGGATGCGCGCCGCCTGGCTGAAATCGGCCTTCGAGGGATTCAAGACTTATCAAGAAAGATTGGAAGATCCCCTCTCGAGACATCGACCCGTGCCCCGGCCTTATTTTTACGGCCTCAAGCCGGGATCGAAAGACCCCGATGCACTCCCGGCCGACCGACGGCTTCTCCCCGAGGGGCTTTCGGTCGCGGAGGTTCAAGTCCTCCTTTCCTGCCCCTTCCGATATTTCACCGAAATCCTCCTCGGGATCCAGCCGCTTGAGGAAGCAGGCCCCTCCGTCACGCCGCGTGAACGCGGCACGCGTATTCACCGTGCTCTGCATTCCTTCACCAGAATGCTCCGGGAGAAAAAGCTCGACTTCAGGGCGGACCCTAAAAGGCTTTTTGCGATCCTCGTGACCTGCGTGGATGAGGCCCTCGAGGACGTCCGGGGGAAACCCGAGTGGGACATCGAGCGGCGTCTCTGGCTCGGCGAAGAATCCGGGGTCGGGAAAAAGCCACCGGGGCTCTTCTCTGTCTGGCTGGAGGCCGAGATGGAGCACCTCTCCGAGGGCTGGAAAATCCTCGAGGAGGAGATGAGGTTTCAAAAACTGAAGGGCAAAGACTGGCCCTTCGAAATCCGGGGGAGGATGGACCGTGTGGACGCCCACGACACGAAGGGACTCATCGTCTGGGACTACAAGACAGGGAACCCCCCGAGGACCAAGGAGGTCCTGGAACAATTCAAGGAGGCGCAATTGCCCCTTTATCTAATGGCGCTCCGCAAGGGGATAGTTTCCTCAGCCGCCCTGTCCGCAGAGGGCAAACTCCTTTCGGCCGGTTACATCCGCCTGAAAGCGGCCGGAAAAATCAGGATGACCCCCCTGGGCGCAAAGGGATTTTCCTGGGAAGGGTGTCTTGACGGCTGGGAACGAACGATCGCCACGCTCGGCGACCTCCTGAGGGGAAACGATTTCCCGGCAAAACCCTACCCCGTCTCCGCCCCCGGTGTGGAAGCCGATTGTCTTTCATGCGTCTTCGTGACGCTCTGCGAAAAAGGAGTCACCGGCGAATGGAGGGGGCGCGAGGAGGAAGCGGATGAAGAGTGAACTCCCCGATAGCATCAGACGTCAGGCGGCCCTCGACACGCTGCAGAGTCATCACGTGGAAGCACCAGCAGGCTCGGGGAAAACACTGCTGCTCATCATGCGGTTCCTCAAGCTCCTCGGCGAGGTTCACCACCCGGGAGAAATCATCGCACTCACCTTCACGGACAAGGCGGCCGGCGAAATGCGCGACCGGGTCATACGATATCTCAAGATGGCCCGGGATTCGGTGACGCCCTCCAGTGACCTTGAGGCCAGGATTCTCGAACTCGCCGCAAAGGCCCTGAAAAAACAGGAGCGCTTCCGTCACAGCCTGACTTCCGCGAGCGGCCTCAACGTGATGACCTTCCATGGCTTCTGCTACTACCTCGTAAAGAGGGCACCCCTGGAAGCAGGCATATCACCCGACTGCGAGATCCTCGGCGAGGAGGATCTGCCGATCTTCCTCGATGAGATCGTCCAGCAGGCGATGAAACAGTTGCTCGAACAGCCGAAGGACCGGCCGGGGCGGAAAGCCCTGGAAAGTAGGCTGCTGGCGCACAATAATGTCTGGCGGGGGCTATCGGAGGAACTGAAGGCGGTGATCGCGAGCCGGGACCGCTTCGAGGACCTCATCCGTGAGATCAAAGAACCCTCTGCTTCAACCGTCCTCGACGCCCTGCAAAGAAGGCTGAGCGTGACGGTGGAGGTGTCCCTCGCAAACCTCTCGAAAGGCTTTCACTCAAGCGACCTGGGCAACAACTGGGCGTCTTTCATCGACCACCTGAATTCCCGGTCAGCAAAGATCTGCGAGCGCCTTCCGCCATCCCTGCCGGGAACCGGCTGGGAATCACTGCCGGCGTGGAAACACCTGGCCGAATCCCTTCTCACCAGGGCGGGAACCCCGAGGAAATCCTTCGGCCCTGCCAGCGGTTTTTACAGCGGTTTCGGCAAAACCCCCTGGAGGGACCTGATCAGGCGCCTCGAGGGGGAGGTCAGCCTCATGCTCCACGAGGTTCGCTCCCTTCCCGACAGGGATGATGAACCCACGGACGTGGAGATCCTAAAGGACTTCATCCTCCTCTCCGCCCTTTGCATTGCCGCCTTCAATCAGGCCTGCGATAAGCGGCATGTCATGGACTTCATCGGCCTGGAGAATGCGGCGCTTCGTATCCTCAGGGAGGACCCTCCGACGGATCTTCAACTCCATCTCGATTTCCGGGTCAGGCACCTTCTCGTCGATGAATTCCAGGACACGAGCCGGAATCAGTGGGAACTCATCAAGCGGCTCTGCAGCGGCTGGGAGCCCGGTGACGGCCGCACGATCTTCATCGTCGGTGACCCCAAGCAATCCATCTACGCGTTCCGCAAGGCCGAGGTCCGTCTCTTTCTGGAAGCCAGGGACGGACTTCCCCTGCCCGGTCAGGGACGGCTTTCCCTCACATCCCTTCTGCTGACAACCAACTTCCGCTCCCGTGAGGGCCTGATCGACTGGTGCAACGGCCTATTCGGAAATACGGTGATGATTCATCCCAACGCCGATGCCGATGAGGTTCCCTTCAGCGCGTCAGTCCCCGCCCCGGGGACTGTGAGGGAGTCCACGATCAGCCTGAGCCTGTTTACCGGGGAGCAAGAGGACGCCAGGGCGAACGAATCAAAGTGGCTTGCCCGGGAAGTAAGGCGGGTCCTCACGGAAACGGATGGGAGGAAATCCCTGGCCATCCTGCTCTTCACGAGAAACCGTCTTCACCGCTATCTCCAGAGCTTCAAGGAAGAAAACATCCCCCTGCAGGTCCAAGAGGGGCTCCTCCTTGCGGAGCGGCCGGAGATCCTGCACCTGCTGCAGATCGCCCGTGTCACTGCGCGGCCCCATGACGATCTGGCATGGGCTTCCCTGACCCGCTCACCCTGGAACTGGTTCGGGAAAAACTTCCTCCACACGGCGTCCCTGAAGAACGCCGTCGGCTGGCGGGACAAAATCCTCACAGCCGCAGAGGAACACCCGGAGATGACCGCCCTGCGCAGGGCGATTGACCACGCACTCAAGAGGGGCGGAAGGGATCCCCTCGGACAGGTCGTCAGGGACTTCTGGGAGATGCTTGACGGACCCAGGCTCACGGCCGCCCTGTACGGCATGGCGGGACTCGCAAACTGCCGCCGGTTCTTCCAGGTCCTGGAGGACGTCGAACAGGGCATCCCCCAGGAGACCCTGAACCGCCTGGAGTCACGCCTTAAGACGTTCTACGAGCCTGTTGATCCCATGGCTGCCCGCTCGCCCGTCACGATGATGACCGTCCACGGGGCAAAGGGTCTGGAGTTTGACATCGTCTTCATCCCCTTCCTGGACTGGCGTCCCCTGTCAAGCGGGGGACAGGCCCCGCCGGCTTATCTTCTGGAGAGAATTCCCGGCACCTCGGGAGAGTATCTCGTTGCCATGGGAACGGATCGCCGAACGGGCGAGCCGACTCCGCTTTTTCAACTGCTGAAAAAATTTCAGCAGGATCGGCGGATGGGGGAAGCTAAACGCCTGTTTTACGTCGCGGCGACCCGCGCCAGGGAGGCCCTCTTCATGAGTGGCATTGCCGGCGTGAAGGACGACGCGCTCAGAGCGACGGGCGGAAGCCTCCTCGACTGGGTGATGGACCACGAAAAAATGACCGGGATTGGCCCGGCGGGTATCCATAGACAACCGCGCGGAGGGATCCGGATCGCAGTCGATCCCGAGGTGACGACGGACCTCCCCCTGAGGCCGGGGATCACCTTTGACTTGCCTGAGCCCCTCCCCTTCCATGCGGAGAAAATTCCCTATGCCATCGAAAGCCCTTCAGCCCTGCACGGCGAAAAAGCCCTCCCGCCGGGGGAAGGGGAGCAGCGTTCTTTGGAAAGCCCCGCTCTGGCAGCCCGCGGAATCGTCACGCACGGGATCCTGAACCGGATCATCGGCGGGGGACCTATGCCCTCCCGGATTTCCATTGAAAAAGCCCTCACCCGTGAAGGGATGTCCAGCGAATCCGCATCCAGTCTGGCACAGGATATCCTGGGGGAGGTTTCAGGCGTTTTGCAGGATCCCTTCTTGAGCCGCCTCCTTGTTAAGGAAACACCCGTTCTGCGGAGTGAATGGGCCGTCGAGGATCGTGCGGGTGAGAGGCGGGTTCGTTCCGGCATCCTCGATCTTGTCGCCTTCGACGGGACATCCTGGTGGATCATCGATTTCAAGACATCGCGACCGCCCGACGGGAACCTCGAAGCCTACGCGGCGGGCCAGATGGATCTCTACCGGCCCCAACTCGAGGCCTATCGAGCCATGCTGGGGAAAGCCGAGGGTGTTCGTGAAGAGAACATCAAGGCAGGAATCTACCTGACGGGGATAAAAAAGTGGTTCGAAATCGAAAATTAAAATTAAGCTATTGAAACTATTTATGATTCAAATTTGCCCCCTCCATAGGCAATTCGGTGAAATGCCTTTTCCGATCCGCACTTATGAGCTTTCTC
>CAZJPV010000050.1:0-15666 GCA_964547985.1 uncultured Syntrophaceae bacterium | reverse complement strand
CGCTGCGGGGGGAGGGTGGCGGGGATTCTGCCGGCTTGTATTCGTATTTTTTGATGGACTTGGCCTTCTTGTCGGGGGGCTTGTCCGTGATGACCACGGCACCGCTTTCATCCTTGTATTCATAGATCGTCTGTCCCTGTGCTTCCGCTGTCAAACCAAGGAAAAACAAAAGGAGAAGACAGAATTTTCCAACACTTTTCAATCGGGCTTGAGCGATTGAAGTCATTCAAACCTCCTTTGGTGCTTTTTAAGTCATATTAACCCAATACAGCCGGCTTTTCAACATTTCGGCGGAATTCTTTTTAAAACTTGAGAAGGTCTGCGGAGGGGCAACGCCCGGTAGTCATAGTTTCCCCCCTAGTCTCGATTGACGTAATCGACATTCAGAGACGGATCGGCCGGTCAGAAGGCGAAACTTTCCTGGCGATTACAAAAATTTCTATTATTTACCTAAAGATAACATCATGGGTGACGGAAGTTATTTGGGGATGATAAGATCCCGACCAGGCCTGTTGATAAATCCTGCCTTTTCATACCTAACATATTCATTCTAATCATATATTATGTGTTACATGTCCTACAGCCATATCGGCATCATTCTTGATAGTATTTCTTTGGGTAGGACGGATGTCCAGGCCCCACGGTTTTAAAACTGAATTTTGCAATGATTTTAAGCAATTGTATGAATTACGAAGATTCTGATTTTAGAAGGCCTGATGGTATTCCATTGAACGGTCTGCCCGATTGCTTCATTAAAGAAATAAAATTATCAACAGGATGAAAATTATTTCAGCGTAAATACATCGTTTATCAACAGGTCCGCATGCCGTTGTATATGACAGACTCAGCCTCAGAAAAATTCAGCCTTTTATCGAGGTGCGTTTTTCATGACTTTTAGGTATTATAAAGTTAAAATAAAATTATTATAGAAGCTTATAAAATTTCCTGTCAAGTTATCAACCGGTGTATTAGACTGCAAAATAATACTTTATTCTTACATAAAATCATACCTGCTACCGATTGATTTTTTTGTGAGTGCAACGAAAATAACAACCACAACGGATGATATTATATATGCAGAGGGAGGTGATGAAAAGGAGGTCAGGAGGTCGCAGAATATAATAGAAGAGTCAGAGCCTTTATTATGAACCAAGGGGCTGTTCAATTAAAAAAATAATCGTTTGAGGAGGATTTCACGGATGAAAAGAATCAAACAATTTCTGAAGGACGAAAAAGGTGTCACGGCAATCGAGTACGCCCTGATCGCGGCCGGCATCGCCATGGCCATTGCGATAGTCGTATGGCTCGTCGGTGATCAGTTATACGCGGTGTTTGAAAGGATCCGCTCGGTGGTGGGCCCCGACCGCCCGGCTTAACAGTTGACGACGCGTGATAAGGGGGATTCCCTGACGGGGTCGAAGGCGGCCGGAGGCCTTCAGGTTTCGCTAAATGAAGGTTGTTTTCCGGTGCACCAGGAAGGGAAATTTCCCGTGGCAACATCATCAAGGCGGACATCTCTGATTCGGGCTTTAAGTCCGGCAGACTTCGTTCCTCTGGAGCTTTAGATGGGTCATTGCATGGCAGTACAATTCATACCGCTCTTTTTACTCCTTGTATTGCTCGTTGCCGCCATCAGTGATGTCCGCATTCAAAAAATACCGAACTGGCTGACTTTTTCCACCGTCGCCGCCGGCCTTGCCTGCCATAGCTGGATGAACGGCATCGCAGGATTCTTTTTCAGCCTGCAGGGAGTGCTTCTGGGGCTCGGACTCCTGATTTCATTCTACCTTGCGGCGGGCATGGGGGCCGGTGATGTCAAGCTGATGGGTGCCGTCGGGGGATTGCTGGGTCCGAAAGGGGTTTTCTGGGCGTTTATTTACACCGCCATCATCGGCGGAATTCTGGCCGTGGCCCTTCTTCTGTGGAAGGCGGGGGGTAGGGAAACCCTCCGGAGATACGGCAGGATCTTGAGGACCCTGATGCTCACCCACCAGTTCATTTATATCCCCGTGGCGGAGAATAAGAACATACCGATCCTTTATTACGGCGTTGTCATCGCGCTCGGGACAACCCTGTATGTTCTCAGGGAGATGATTTAGAGGTTGTCATGAAAAACGGGGGTCGAATTTCAATGAACCCGTCTGCACTGAAGGGTTAAGGAGGCTTGAGGAAATGAAGAATCTCTGGAGCGATTTGTCGGATAAGAGCAAGGCCATCATACTTTTTTCCATTGCCGTACTCATCGCCCTTTTTGTGGCCATGCTCTCGTATAGCTACCTGCAGAAGAGTTACGCCGCAAAAAATAAAACCATGGAGACCCAGCAGGTCGTCGTGGCCGCAGCGGATTTGGCCTGGGGGACTTCACTCAGCAGGGAATATATGAAGGTATCGAATTTCCTGAAAGAGAGCCTTCCCCCGGGGTACGCCACCGACCCGGCCGCGCTGAACGGGCGTGTCATCCTGTATCCGTTAAAGGCCGGTGAGCCGATCCTTGAATCCAGGCTTGCCCCGGCGACGATGAAGGGCGGCGGCGTCGCGGCGGTGATCAGTCCCGGCAAGCGGGCCATGGCCGTGAAGGTGGACAAGGTGGTCGGCGTCGCGGGTTTCATCCATCCCGGTCACCGGGTGGATATCCTTGTGACCCTGGCCCAGACGGCCAAGCAGTCCACACCCATTACCAAGATTGTTCTCGAGAATATCCTTGTCCTTGCCACGGGGACGGAGATCGAAAAGACGGGAAAGCAGGAGAAGCCCACGCAGGTTGATGTCATCACCCTGGAGGTAACACCGGGGGAAGGCGAAAAGCTGGCACTCGCCGCGACGGAAGGCAAGCTGCAACTCGCCCTGCGGAATGCCGGTGACAGGGAAGATGTGGTCACGAAGGGAACGACGATACCGGCACTGCTTTCATCCTATGTTTCATCGGGGGCGCAGAAGTCGAAACCCAAGGCCGTGTCCACTACCACATCGGAGGGGCCCTTCACCGTCGAGTTGATCAAAGGAAATAAGATTAGTCAGCAGACGTTTTAAAAGGAGAAGGTTCGATGAAGCGGAATATGAGCAGATATTTGGGAATCATCTATATTGTTCTGTTGCTGCTGGTGCTGTTTTTCTCACTCGCTTTTTCTTTCAACAGCTGGGCGAGTCCCGCCCGGGTGTCGGTGAATTCGACGGCGCCGCAGAAGTTGACCCTGATGGCCGGAAAATCCATCATTATTGAAAGCCCGGACCGGATCAAACGGGTCTCCGTCGCCGCGCCGGAGGTTACGGATGCTATTGTGCTCACACCGAGACAGATATACCTCACCGGGAAAGCGCCGGGCGCAACGAACATCACCCTATGGAATGAGAGCCGTGCCATATCGGCAGTTCTCGACATCGAGGTCGTGCCGGACGTGAGTCAGCTCAAAGCGAAGATTTACGAGCTGATGCCCCAGGAAAAAGACGTCAAAGTGATCGGTACCCATGACGCCATCACCCTGTCCGGAACGGTCTCGAGCAGCGCGAATCTGGCCCAGGTCATGGCCCTGGCCCGGTCCTACGCCCCTGCCGACAAGGAAGGGAAGCAGAGAGTCATCAACCTTCTGGAGGTCGGTGGTGTCCACCAGGTGATGCTCGAAGTGCGGGTTGCCGAGATGTCCCGCAGCCTCATGAAAAAACTGGGGGTCAATTTCAGTTACTTGAGCGATGGCGGAAAAACCTTCGGTGTGTCCGTCCTGGACAGCCTGGCAACGGCTGCCGTTCCCGGGGCCGGTCTTCCCACGGTGTCAACCAGTGTGAATGCCATTGTGCGATTCCTCGGCGGCGGCGCCACCTGGACGATGTTCATCGATGCCCTGAAAGATGAGGGGCTCACGAAGGTTCTGGCTGAGCCGACCCTCATTACGCTGAGCGGTAAAAGGGCAAACTTCCTGGCCGGCGGGGAGTATCCCATCCCCGTGCCTCAATCCGGCGGGATCGGGACCACCATCACGATCGAATACAAGACCTTCGGTGTGGGGCTCAATTTCACGCCGACGGTCCTCAGCAACAAGAAGATCAGCATGGAGGTAAATCCAGAGGTCTCCGATCTTGACTTTACCAATGCCGTGTCCTTTCAAGGCTTCATCATTCCGAGCGTCACCACTCGTCGCGTCTCCACCGTCATTGAGCTTGCCGACGGCCAGAGCTTTGCTGTTGCCGGGCTTCTCCGCGACGACGTCCGGGAAAGTGTGAGGAAGTTCCCCGTCTTGGGCGATATCCCGGTTCTGGGTGCGCTCTTCCGCAGCACCTCTTACCAGAAGAACGAGACCGAGTTGATCATCGTCGTGACACCGCACCTCGTCAAACCTGTTGATATGGCAAAGCAGACGTTGCCAACAGATCAGTTCATTGAGCCGAATGATTTTGAGTTCTACCTCATGGGCTGGCTGGAGGGATCGGGGAAGGGGGAAACCGCCAACCCGGCGCCGCAGCACCAGACGGTGAAAAGCGGTGGAGGCCTGGAAGGCGACTTTGGACACATTGTACCCGAGTGAGGAGAGTGAGACATGAGAAAACTATTTTTGCTCTTGAGTATAACGGTATTAATCGTTGCCCTGGCCGGTTGCGCACAAAGCCGGCTCGAGATGGACTATGGAACGTCTCATAAGCTTGCCATCCACAACCAGACCCTGAACCCCGAGGCGGAAAAAAATCTTGCCCCCGTCGAGGGTATGGACGGGAAGGCGGCGCAGGCGACTGTTGACAAGTACGAGAAAGGTTTCGAAAAAACGCCCCCCGCGCCAACCTACACGTTCAGCGTCGGAACGATGGGAAAATGAGCTTGCGGGGCTTTCGAATGATGAAGAGATTGTCGAAATCCAGAGGAGCGTCGGCCATTGAGTTCGCGATCATTCTGCCGCTTCTCCTGCTCATCATTTTCGGCACGATCGAGTTCGGCTTTCTCCTCTACAACAAGCAGGTGATCACCAATGCGAGCCGGGAGGGTGCGAGGGCCGGCATTGTGGCGAGGACACCGACGAGGCTGCCCGATTTCGGCAGCCCCTCCATTGATCAGGTCGTCCAGCTTTATTGCGCCCAGAATCTCATCACCTTTGATTACGCGCAGCCGCCGCCGGTTACCTCTTTCCCGGATGGTTTCAACGCCACTGCCCTCTTCGGGGAGAACCTGAGGGTAAGGGTTGCCTATAATTATCAATTTCTCATCTTCCCGGACATCGTGATTGCCTTTTTCCGTAACTCCCCGGAGAGGCAGATCACGCTCACGGCCGAGACCGTGATGAGATACGAGTAAGACCATGGAGTGGAAAAACATAAAAATATTTCACCGCCGTCAAGCCGATCTTGTGGGCGACAGCCGCGGTGCCGTGGCCATCCTGGTGGCTTTGCTCCTGGTTATTTTTGTCGGCATGGGCGCCCTCGCCGTGGATGTGGGTTATCTCATGGTGAATCGGAATGAACTGCAGAATGCGGCGGATGCCGCCGCGCTGGCCTCAACCAGGCAATTGGGTGTCCTCTATGAAGGAATGACCGTTGCCCAGCAGCAATCCTACGTTGCCGGGGGTACCGACGAATTACTCATCAAAGGCGCGGCAACGGGTGTGGCCTTCAGCAACCAGGCCGGCGGCGTCAACATCGCCATCGACCCGGAGGAGATTCTGATCGGCACGTGGGACACGAGACGCAGCCCCGATCCCTTCAGCCAGACGCGCGATCAACCCGACGCGGTCCGGGTGATCGCCCGGCGTGATCAGCAGATCAACAATCCCGTCTCGCTATTTTTCGCCCGCGTGTTCGGTATCCAGAGCGCCCCCGTGAACGCGGTGGCAACAGCGGCCCTGACGGGCCAGAGCACCGCCGGTCCCGGTGGTCTCTCTATTCCCATTGGTATTTCGGCTGACTGGTTTGACAGAGGATATTTCTGCGGGCAGAGAATTCAGTTTCATCCGACGGACAGCTGTGCCGGGTGGCACACTTATGATGAATCACCGTCGAGCGCCAACAGGCTGAGAAGAATTATCCAGGGGCTTCGAAACGGGACCTACACAAGTCCCGAGACCACTGCCAACTCGACGGTCTTCAACGCGACGGGGGGAACCATTGTCCCGGCCATCAGCGACCTTTTCGATCTTTTCGAGTACATGAGAACGAGAGACGAGGATGGAAACCCCGGTACCTGGACCACAGAGGTCGTCGTCTTCGACTTCCCCTGCGGCAGAAACCCGGGTCAGGAATACACCGTGGTGGGATTTGCGACGGTCGTTATGGAGGACGTGATCGTCAATGATCCCCGAAGTGGCCCGCAGCACACCGTTGTGGGCACCGTTATCTGCGACAACATCGAACCGGGTCGCGGGGGCGGTGGCAATTTCGGCACGATGGGCGCCATCCCCGGTCTGGTTCAGTAAGGATTCCGAGGTCATCAGAAACATGAAGAGCGAAAAGATATTAAAGACTCCGGCAGAACAACAGAAAGTGAATGAAGAAAAGGATATGACCATGTCTGAGAGGGTACTCTCCGTTCGAATAGAGACACGCTCGCAGAAAGTGCGGAAGGATCTGGAAGAGGTCATCACCTCCGTCGGCGGCATGCAGATCAAGGACATGAGCGATCCGGGCGGATACGACCTCTTCATCGTCGATATTGGCGAGGAGCACGGGAAGGATCTCCAGTTTGTCGCCAATATCCTGTCTGCGGGAGTCGCCGGGGAGGTCTTCCTGACCTCGCCGAAGACAAACCAGGAAATCCTGATCGAAGCCCTGCGGATCGGCGCCAAGGAATTCTTCCCGCAGCCCCTTAACGCGGAGGAGGTCAAAAACGCCCTGATCAAATTCAAGATCAGGGCGCAGAAAGACCGGGCGAAGGTCATCGCGGCGCCGGCCAAGAGGGGAAAGATCATCGATGTCCTGGGGAGCAAAGGCGGTGTCGGGACAACGACGGTTGCCGTCAACCTGGCCACCAGTCTTGCCAGCATGGAGGGCGTCCAGTCTGTCGCGTTGATGGACATGAATCTCCTTTTCGGGGACATCCCCCTTTTCCTGGGCATTGAACCGGTTTTTGACTGGATGGAAGTGGCCAAAAACATCTCGCGGCTCGATGCGACTTACCTCATGAGCACCCTGTGCAAGCATCACTCCGGAATCTACGTGCTGCCCTCTCCGAGTAAACTCATGGATGAATACAAGATCACACCACAGGTCATTGAGAGTCTTCTCAAACTCATGCACACCCTCTTTGATTATGTCGTCATCGACAGCGGCCAGTCCTTCGACGATGTCTCCAAGGTCATCATGAAGATGTCCGACAAGGTCCTCCTCGTGACGCTCCTGAGCCTTCCCTGTCTTATCAATGTCAAGAGGCTCCAGAGCACCTTCAGAGGCCTGGGCTATCCGCATGACGCCAATATCGAGATCATCGTGAACCGGTTCCACAAGAACTCTATTGTTTCCATGACAGAGGCAGAGAAGAACCTGGACAAGAAATTTCTGTGGACGATCCCCAATGATTACCAGACGACGATGAGCGCGATTAACCAGGGGAAACCTCTCACAGCGCTCAAGACGGAATCCCAGATTACAAAAAATTTTCTGGACTTCGCATCAGCCCTCTCGGGTAAAACACAGGCGAAACGAAACGGTTTGTCCTGGTTCAAATACCTGAAGGACAAAAGTTGAACCGTTAAGACCGAATCGAGGGACGCCGAGTGTTACGGAAAAGCAAGGAGAGACAGATGGAACTGGTCAGCAGCCGGAAAAACAATTTTACGATTACCGATGAGTTCAACGAACTGAAAAAGAAAGTCCACGACCGCCTCGTGGAAGTCCTGGACCTTTCACTGATCGACTCCCTGGAGGCGAAAATACTGCGGCAGGAAATTCGGAAGCTCACGGAGCGGATCCTGTCCGAGGACAGCATTAACATTCCCCTCAATTCCGAGGAGCGGGAGCGTTTCTACCGGGAAATCCAGGATGAGGTGCTCGGACTGGGGCCCATCGAACCCTTCATGCATGACCCGTCGATTTCGGATATTCTCGTCAATACCTATAACCAGGTCTATGTAGAACGATACGGGAAACTGGAGCTGACCGAGGCGCGTTTCAAGGATGATGCACACCTGCGGAAGATCATCGACCGGATCGTATCCGCCGTGGGGCGCAGGATCGATGAGTCCTCCCCGATGGTCGACGCCCGCCTCGCTGACGGCTCCCGCGTGAATGCCATCGTGCCACCCGTGGCCATTGACGGCCCTTCATTGTCCATTCGACGGTTTTCCGTGGATCCTCTCGAACTGGAGGACCTGATCCACCTGAGCACGCTGGTCCCGGAGATTGGCGAACTCCTGAAGGGGATCGTCGCATCGAGGCTCAACGTGATCGTTTCAGGCGGGACGGGCAGCGGCAAGACGACACTTCTCAATGTTCTCTCCCGGTTCATTCCCGAGGATGAGCGTATCGTCACGATCGAGGATGCAGCGGAGCTTCAGTTGAAGCAGGACCATGTCGTTCGGCTCGAGACGAGACCGCCGAACATCGAGGGTAAAGGGGAAATCACCCAGCGGGAGCTCGTCCGGAACAGCTTGAGAATGCGCCCGGACCGGATCATCGTGGGAGAGGTCCGGGGTCCGGAAGTTCTGGATATGCTCCAAGCCATGAACACCGGTCATGACGGTTCTCTGACCACGATCCATGCCAACGCTCCTCGCGATGCCCTGATCCGGCTCGAAACACTCGTGGCCATGACAGGTCTCAATATTCCCAACGATGCCGTGCGTCGGTATATCAGCTCGGCCATCAACATCATTATCCATGTGGAACGCCTCGTCGACGGCAGCCGGAAGATCGTCAATTTTCAGGAACTGACCGGTATGGAAGGCAATATCATTACCACCCAGGAGATTTTCACTTTCGATCAGAAAGGCATCGACAAAAGAGGCCGGGTGAAGGGTCAATTCAAAATGAGCGGGATTCTCCCGAGATTCACGGAGCGTTTCAAGGCCATGGGGATACCGGTTCCCTACGATATTTTTAATACCAGTAAAGTGTTCGAAGTCTAGGGGGGGTGGATAACAGATATGGGTTTATTTCTTCTGATATTCATGGTTTCGCTGGCTATCATCGGAGTTGCGATCTGCGCACTGGCCGGGGTCCGGTGGAACCCGGAGAAGAGAAGAGTTCACAAACAGCTCAAGCAGCTCGCCGTCGAGAAGAGCCCCCTGGAGATGGTTGATATCACGCGCCAGAGGCGACTGAGCGGCGTTCCCTTTTTGAACCGTTTCCTGCTCGGCATTGAGAGCCCCCATGTTCACACGCTGGATCGCCTGGTCCTGCAATCAGGGTCAAAATATCCCCTGGGGTTTTTCATCCTCCTGTCCTGCGTTCTTGCGATGGGCGGTTTTCTTTTTGTGACCGTCCTGACGCGGAACTTCATCCTCCCCGCTCTGGTGGGTCTGATCCTGGGGTGCGTACCATATTATTACCTCCGTTTCAGAAAGGCGCAGAGGTTGAACAAGCTGCAGGAGCAACTCCCCGACGCGTTGGATATGGTCGCGAGGGCACTGAAGGCGGGTCACGCCCTCTCGGGCGGGTTCCAGATGGTTGCCCAGGAGTTTCAGGATCCGATCAACACAGAATTTCACAAGCTGATCGATGAGATCAATTTCGGTGTCAGCTACGAAGATGCCCTGAGAAACCTTGCGAACCGGATCGATTCGGCGGACGTGAAGTTTTTCAGCATGTCCGTCATCATTCAGAAGCAAAGCGGCGGCAATCTCGCAGAGATCCTGGAGAGTATCGGCCGCCTGATCCGGGAAAGGCTGAAACTCAAGGGGAGGGTCCACGTCCTGTCAGCCGAGGCGAGACTCTCCGCCGTGATTCTCGTAGTCCTGCCTTTTGTGATTGTAACGGCCATGGCCATCATCAACCCCCGGTATCTGCCGACATTACTCAAGGACCCCTTCGGTCACGTACTCATGGCTGTGAGCATCACCATGATGATCCTGGGGATCATCATCATCAAGCGGATGATTGCTATCAAAGTGTGAGGAGGGACAGATGTTTGACATGCCCTTTATGATTTCGGCTCTGGTGTTCATGGGTGTTATTCTTTTCATCACGGCGACCTATTCTCTTGTCAAGACGTCGGAAGAACATCGCCATGTGATCCGGAAGCTCAAATTCGGCATCCTCACGAGGACGAATCCGGACGATACGGGTCTCTCCATCATGGAACGACTGGGGCTACATTTCATCGGCGGCATCACACGCCTGGGGGATCTCGTGAGGCCGAAAGGTGAAAATGAAGCTTCACGGATCGAGCGGGATCTCTCGCATGCGGGTTTCCGGGCGAAAAACGCGACAATCTTCTACTTTGGTGTCAAAGTTTTTCTGGCCATTCTTCTTCCTTCGCTTGTTCTTGTTTCGCAGGCCTATACCTACCGGATCAAAGTCGCTGTCCTCATTATTCCTATTATAGTCATTTCCTTCTTCATTGGGTTCTATCTGCCGGATCTCTATGTGAGGTTCAGGGTGCGCCGGCGGAAGAGGAGGATTCTGGAAGCTTTTCCCGATGCGCTGGACCTGATGGTGGTCTGCGTGGAAGCCGGTATGGGTCTGGATCAGGCCCTCAACCGGGTAACCGAAGAAATGAAGATGACCAACAAGCCCCTCTATGAGGAGTTTCGGCAACTCATTCTCGAGTTGCGGGCGGGGAAATCGCGCCGCGATGCTTTGAGGAGCCTCGCGCAGAGAATGGATCTGGAGGATGTGAACAGTCTGGTCACGCTCCTCATCCAGACCGATCGGTTCGGGACGAGCATCGCCCAGGCTCTGCGGGTCCATTCAGACGGGATGCGTACCAGGCGGCATCAGCGGGCCGAGGAAATGGCGGCCAAGCTTCCGGTGAAGCTTCTGTTCCCCCTCATCATGTTTATCTTCCCGTCGCTTTTTGTCGCGATTCTGGGGCCGACGCTGATCCAGGTGTTCAGACTCTGGAGCGGGTGGTCCGCACATTAGGGAGGTGTCTCCACTGATTTTATATGCATTTCATTCGGGTGTAAGGGGGATTCAATGATCGGCTGCACGCATTTTAAAAGAACGCTTTTTTTGGTCTCGATCTTATCCGCCGCCTGTCTTCTCCTGGCAGGATGCACGTCCTTTCACCGAACGGTCGATTTTTTCAATTTCTGGGGAGAGAAAGAATCGGCCCAGCGCGTCTCGGAAAAAGACATTCACCAATTCGCGTCAAAGATACGGCTCCACAGGGGCAACCCGGATTCGCATTACCTTCTGGCCTGTTACTACCAGCAGAGAGGGCGACACGCCGAGGCGATCGAGGAATTCAATAAGACCATCTTCATTGACCCCCGGCATGTCAAGGCGCACAACGGAAAGGGGGTCTCATACGACAGGCTCGGGCAGTTTCAGAAGGCCGCGGAAGCTTACGAGGCGGCCCTGAAAATCGATCCCGGGCTGGACTACGTGTATAACAATCTCGGGTACTCCTGCCTGCTTCAGAAAAACTACGATGCCGCCGTCGTGGCCTTCAACAAAGCCGTCCAATTAAACGGCAAAAACAGCCGGATGCGGAACAATCTCGGCATGGCCTACGCGATGAAGGGCGAGTTCCATCTCGCGCTGCGGGAGTTTGAACAGGCCGGCGACCGGCTTGCGGCCCACTACCTCATGGCCCGTCTCTTTTATGACCGGGGCCTCTTTGAAAGAGCGAAGGTGGAATACGCCGAGGCGCTGAACCTCAATCCCCACTTCGCGGGGGCGAGAAGAGGGCTCGAGGCATCGGAGGCCATGGCGAAGATCACGCAGGCTGCGGGGGCCCGTACCGTTGGGGATGAAACCGATAAGACAGTGATCGCGGAAGGAAATCAAGAAAAGAAAACACCGGAGGCCTTGTCCCTTCAGGGTGCGGGCATCGAGGTTTCAAACGGCAGCGGCGTGAACCGCATGGCAAGGGAAATCGGGGATTATCTCAAGGATCGGGGCTTTAACGTTGTCCGGCTGACAAACGCGGACCACTTCAACTATGCCGATGGGAGCATCTTCTGTCGAAAGGGGTATTGTGACAGGGCGTACGAAATCGCCATGTGGCTGCCAGGCGTCCAGGACGTCCGGGAAACAGAGAGACTTGACCGCGAGCGCGTCAAGATTAAAATTCTCATCGGGAAAAACCAGTCAAGATACAGGAGCCTGCTCACGGCGAGTCGGAGTTGAGAATGCAAATGATGAAAACCAGAGTGTACCGGATTATGGTTGTCGCCTTGTTCGTCCTCTCGATGACGGGGTGTTCCCTCTTCGGCGCCAAGGATGCCTACACAAAGGACGTTGAATATCGGAAACAGCTCGAGCGCCAGAAGCAAAAGGCCGCCGTGGACGCCGATGAGAAAGTCGAGAAAAAAATTCCCGAACTGGATGCTGCGGGCTATGAAAAACTGGGGGATCAGTACATCCGGCAGGAAAACCTCGGTATGGCCTTTCTCCAGTATGAAAAATCCGTCCGGATGGATCCAGGCCGGGCCAGTGTGCGATACAAGAGGGGCCTTCTGCTGCTCAAGCGCGGGTTGAACGCGGAGGCACTCTCCGAGTTCGAGAAGATGAGGGAGATCGATCCGGACAATCCCGTGGCCTACGAGGGAAAGGGACGGGCCTACCTGGCGCAGGGGGAACTGGGTGAGGCGAGGAAAGCCTTCGAGGAAGCCCTGAGAATGGACCCGAACCTCTGGCAGGCCTATGTTTTCATCGGTGTCATGGATGACAGGCAAAGACGCCACGATGAGGCGATCAAAATGTACCAGAAGGCCATTGCCATTCATCCGAGATCTACCGCGGTCTTCAATAATCTCGGGATGTCATACTTTTTCAAAGGGGAATTTGGAAAGTCCGCGGAGGCCTTCAAAAAGGCCTTGAAGTATGACCCCGCAAACCAGAGGGTTCAGAACAACCTGGGTGTCGCTTATTACAAGCTGGGGAAATATAATCAGGCGTTAGAGGCCTTCAAGAAGGGAACGGACGAGGCCAGTGCCTACAACAACATGGGTTACCTGCAGATGTCCGAGGGGAAGCTTGAGGAGGCCGTGAAGTCCTTTGAGAGAGCCGTGGAACTCAAGCCCAGCTATTATGTCAGGGCCCATGAAAACATGCAGAGAATCAAATCAGCCGCAGAATCTCAGGGTCATCCCTGAAAGACCAATCGTCGATGGATCCTGCCTTAAGAATCATACCGACCCCCTCATAACGCCGGGAAGAAACGCTTCTGCTTGCTGTTGGTATATGCCGCTTCCACACGCTGAAGCCCCTCCGATAAAAGGGAGATGACGGCGGCGACGGCCACAAAAATGACGGTGCGGGCAAGATCTCCCATCACCGGCGGGCTGTTCATGAAAAGGTAGCTGCTGAACATGAGATAGACCCCGAGCGCCACGGCGATGGATACGCCTTTCCGCCCCCACCAGATGGCCGCCAGAACGATGGGGACATAGAAGGTGTAAGAGTACGAAACGGTTGTTTTCAGAAGTGCGTGATAATAAAAAACCATCGCGCCCGCGGCAAAGAGCAGGAACGCCATGATAGAACTTTTAAACTTTTCCAGGGCGCCGGTCATCCGGATGAAGTTCAGCATGCCGAACTTTTTGTCCAGGTCCTGCCGGACCAGTTCTTCGTATTTCGCCGTGATGACGTGGACGGCGTAGTCAAAGACGAGCATCATCCGGTTCAGGCTTTCGACCGCCTGCTTGCGATCATCGGCCGTGACAAAAGTGATGTGAAAATCGCTGTAGAGCCAGATATGCCTCCTCATCAGGATGAGAACGTAAATCGCTTCACTGGAGGGGATGCCCTCGCGGTATCGCGCCTCTGCGTATTTTGAAAAAAATTGATGGGCCGTCTCGTAGGGTTTTTCACTCAGGAAAATGGTCCGGAAGTGATGGTAGAATTCCTCCGCCTGGGGGAGCGCGTCCTGCTCGGAAATGTCGTGGTACGACGGTGTTCGGGGGTTCTTGATCACGTCGAAATACCACCGGACAGCGATTTCCCTCGCGTGGTTCTCCGCCATATCAACTAACTTGGATGAGTATTCTCTCATTCCGCCTGTGATTCCTCTAAAACCTGAACTCGTACGCCAGGACAAAACCGCCCGATGGGCAGGGTGCCATTGTCACGGTGTGTTTTTCCGACTTGACCCAGTCAGGGGCCCAGTCCTGGGTTTTTAAAAACCGGTATCCCTGGAACACGGCAAGAGCCGCCATCGACGCCGCGAAGGTATTTGCCGCTGCTTCCCCGGAGTAGTGCTCGATGCCCTCGATATCCCCCTGAAAAGTCCTGCCGTTTTCCTGGTTCGACCGGCGGAAGACCCAGTAATCCAGGGCATAGAGGATGGGGTTTACGATATTCCAGGCCATCATGCCGCGGACAAAGGCGTCATTTTTATCGATCCGGTCCACGTCGAGGATAATTTCAGCTGTCGCCGCCTGGGCAAGAAGCCCCGCCGAATAGACGGCAAAGCCCTGTGAGGTGCTCATCTCACCGGTCGTGAAGGCAATGGGCTGGTTGTAGTTTCCCGCCTCCCAGCTGATCGATGTGTCCGTTACTTCAGCGGCCACCGCGTGGGCCCCTTCGTGGATCACGGCGGCGGAGGCCATACCGGCGAAGAACTTAAACACAGCAAGGGACGTCAAATCTTCGTCGGCAAATGCCGGTGCAGGATGCAACAGCAGAACGAAGAGCGCCGCAACGAGCAGCGATTTAGCCGTAGCGAGGGATCTCCGTTGCCCCGTTTGCCCGAGGGTCAGGGCAGTGGGCTTCTTTTTGTATGCCACGTCTGGGGGTGCTCCCGAATTCGGTGCTAACACTTTGAAAATCGGAATCCCCGGCACCGAACTTAAGTGATTTGGGCTCCCCCTTTATGGCCGGTTACTCACCCGGGTTATACGGGCTTTTGCGAAATCCCCTCCGCGACCTTTTTATAATCCATTCAACAGGTTAAACCAGCAAGGGTTGTGCCATCGGGGTCCCCTTCAGGGAAGTATTTCCCTGCTCATTTTAAGATTGGGATCACGGGCAGGGAGGCACGGGTAGAATCAATAAAAAAGGCGGGCATAAATCCCGTATTTTCAAAGCCTTCCGGCCGGCTCCTGTTTTGAGCCAGCCCTTCGTGGTTGGGCCCCGTCATGCGGGCTTCCAGGTCAATACTTTGACGCCGGGATGGAACGAAAAAGAGAAGAGGCTTCGGTCAAAAAAAGAGGCAAAGTCCTTCCGGGCTTTGCCTCTTTATGAATCTGGCATTTCTTAACAGTTGTTTTTAGAAGTGGTAATTGACACCGACTGTGATAATCGAAGTTTTGTATTTGGCATCGACGCCTTCGAAATCAAAGTTTTCCGCGGCGAAATAACGGTAGCCAACATCGGCTGACCAGTCTTTCGCGAAGGCGAAATTGACGCCGACGAGGAACTGCCATGCCCAAGCATTATCGTCCTGATCATTTTCAAATACAGCTCGTCCAATGTCATTTAAACTTACATCAATCCATGACCAACCAATACCCGCTCCGATGTAAGGCCTGAACATCTCGTGGGGATATCTCAAGATCAAATTGGCGAAGATATTTGTTAATGACACTTCACCCATGACCTGCCCCCCAAAAACCGGTCCAGTCTTTATGTTAGTATAGGGGCATAAGA
>CAZJPV010000049.1:0-15776 GCA_964547985.1 uncultured Syntrophaceae bacterium | reverse complement strand
CTACCTCGGTCTGATTACCCCGAAAATGTAAACAACGCTAGCTTAACCCACATATGAATTTGTAATTTTACTACTGAATTGTGTAAATTTTGTCAAAGAAAAAGATAACGATTGCAAGGAGTTGTGAAATCAAAAGCGATAGAATTCCACCATTTATATTCTTGACAGCCGCAGGCTTTGGTGCGAAAAGTTGCGCCGGTGTGTCCGGAGAGATCATTTTTCCCTGCAAATTCGAATAACTAGGAGGATGCCATGCCTCAATATGAAATTGTGGATCCCTGGAACCTCGGTGAACGGTATACCTTTTCACCCGCCGTGAAGAGAGACAACATGCTCTTCATCTCCGGGATGATCGCGCGCGATCCCGCAACAGGGAGAATCATGGGGAAGGGGGATATCACTGCCCAGTCGGATTTTATTTTCCAGAGGATGGGTGACATCCTGAGGGCCGCGGGAGGTTCATATGACGATGTGGTCAAGACGACGGATTACGTAACGACGCTGGAAGGCTATCAGGGGACCGCCGCTGTTCGGAGAAAATATTTCAAAAACGGCTTTCCCGCCGCGACGGGTATCATGGTGAAGTCCCTCGTGAACCCCGACGCCCTCATCGAGATCGATGCAATTGCCATCGTGGAAAAAACTACAAAATAATAACATGGATACATCAACGATTCAGGAGCTAAAGAAAAACATTTTTTTCGTGCCCGGAGAGGATAAGGCGCGATTCCCCTACTGTAATGGTCTCTATCTTAAAGGAAAGGAAATGCGCGTACTCATTGATGCGGGAATGGGAAAAAGGCAAATGAGTGCCTGCGTGGAGAAAGGGATAGATCTTCTAATCCTCAGCCACTGCCATTACGATCACCGATCAACAATCAAGTTGATCCCTGGCCTCCCCGTCTGGTGCCATGAAAAAGAGGTGCCTTATATCGAGAGCCGGGAGCATTATTTTGCGGGCATGGGGCTTGCGAGGAGCGGAATAGACATAAACGAACTCCAGAGAGGACGACCCTTTCCGAACATACAGATTCAGAAAGTATTACAGGATGGCGAGGTTCTCGAAATGGGCGGCTTGACTCTGGAAGTTATTCACGCTCCAGGCCACACGCCAGGACACCTTGCTTTTAATGTGGATCGTGGTGCGGTACTTTTCACTTCAGATGTGGCTCTCACACCCTTTGGTCCCTTTTATGGGAACGATTTCAGTGACATCGAAGATTTTATTGCCACCATCCGTCGCCTCAGTTCCTTGAAGGCCCGCCAGGTTATCACAAGCCACGTCGGATCTCTTTGCGACAATATCCCGGAGCGATTTGTGGCCTATGAGGAGGTTATTTTCACAAAGGATAGGACTCTTCTCGACGCCCTCGAAGGGCCTTGTCAGATCGATGACCTTGTCGGCCGGAATCTTTTTTTCCCGTTTTACTATGAACCCCTGAGCATCATTATGTGGTTTGAGCAGATTGAGATCGAGAAGCATCTCGACCGGCTTGTGAAACTGGGCAAGGCCAGAAAGGTAGGGAGACGCTTTGTGAAGGCGTCTGCGGGCAGGTGTTGCTGATCGTTGATAAGGCCATCGGTTTAAGGGCTGAACGGGCCGGGATAACGAAATCAGGAATACTTTTTGCTAATTTATTCACCATTTGGTAAGAAGACATGATCCCGTTAGGATGAGTGATGAAAAGAATTTTGACCGTAATCGCACTCCTGTTGATCTGTATCCTGTCCCTGGCTGGTTGCTGACCGAAGGGTTTTTTCGGGGTGAGTTCCACCTCGCAGCAAACGGTGCAGGTTTGCGGGGAGTGAAACGCGAAACCAGAATCGATGTGAATGCATGAAAGATTTATTCGGGTTTGTGGTCCGAAGAAGCCGATTGGCTCTCTGTCTGGTCCTGATATTGACCGTGATCATGCCCCTGACTCTCTGGGGAACAAATGTACCGCTCTATGACCTTCCTGCGGAGCTGCAACTCTGCGGGGAGCCGGTCCCTTTGAACAGGCGGGATGTCTGGGAAATGCTCGATCAGTCCTTTGTGCTTTCCGTGTACAACACGGACCAGGTCATTCTCTGGCTCAAGCGGTCCAGCCGTTACTTTCCCTATCTCGAGAAAAGGTTGAAAGAGCGGAGGATGCCCGACGATATTAAATATGTGGCTGTCGTGGAGAGTTCTTTCAGGACCTATGCCGTGTCTTCAGCGAAGGCCGTGGGTCCCTGGCAATTCATGGAAAAAACGGCGAAGCGGTACGGTCTCAAGGTGAACAAGCAGATCGATGAGCGCCTCAATTTCGAAAAGTCCACGGAGGCCGCACTCGATTATCTTACAGATCTCTACAAGATGTTCGGGAACTGGACGCTGGCCGTGGCATCCTACAACTGCGGCGAGGAAAGGGTTTCCAATAATATCGGCATTCAGGGTGCCCAGAGTTTTTATGACGTCGATTTACCTCTTGAAACGGAGCGGTATATTTTCCGGATCCTGGCGGTGAAGTTGATCCTTGCCCAACCCGAAAAATACGGTTATTACCTTTCCCGGGAGAGGACGTATCCGCCTCTGGATGTCGATCGCGTCGAATTCGGTCTTTCAAAGGAGGTCCACGTCACACTCATTGCCCGGGCGGCCGGGACTACCTACAAAACGATTCGCGAGATGAATCCCGAGATCAAGAATGAAACGCTTCCCAGGGGCCATTACTCTTTGAGCATCCCGAAAGGACGGGCGGAGCAGTTTAACAAGAACCTCCCCGATCTTCTTTCCAGGGACCGGGGCGGGGAAAAGCCCAACAACAAGAACAGGCTGAAGACCCTTTCGGAGGGCGGGGTTGTGACCATCCGGTAACGGACGCCCTTTCGGACGATCGTCTTTTCCCGTCACGCCAAGTAGAAAACATCCAGTCAAAATCCATTTCCCAGTCTTTCATTCTTGACAGATCCATGAAGTTTCTTTAAGTTTTCTCCACACAAACATCGGAAAAGCCTTCATTTTTGCAAGGTCATCCCCCGTGGCTACTCCTTCTCCGCTGCGGGCAGCTACGGGACAAACCTTCAACCTTTTTTTGCAGCCCGGCCGCGCCGGGTATGAAAGGAGGATCACGGTATGAGAGTCGGCTGGATCGGCACGGGGATTATGGGGTCTTCCATGGCCGGACATCTTCAGCAAAGCGGGCACGATCTGCATGTTTTCAATCGCACCCGGCAGAAGGCCGAGTCCATCCTGAAGAGGGGCGGGAGGTGGTGCGAATCCCCGGCCGACATCATGGGGAAGGCAGAAATTATCTTTACCATGGTCGGCACGCCAGCTGATGTGGAGGAGGTTTATCTCGGTGAGAAGGGGATCCTCTCTGTTCCAGGGATCTGCCGGATCGTTGTTGACATGACAACGAGCCAGCCGAGCCTTGCGAAGAAAATTTTTACGGCGGCGGCAGGACGCGGCATTTCGAGTCTCGATGCGCCCGTTTCCGGCGGTGATATCGGGGCCAGAAACGCGACGCTCGCCATCATGGTCGGCGGCGAAAGAAAGACCTGCGATGCGGTCATGCCCTTGTTCCAGGTCATGGGCAAAAGCATCGCGTACATGGGTGAAGCCGGAGCGGGACAGCACACGAAGATGTGCAATCAAATTCTTGTCGCGGGCAACATGATCGGCGCCTGTGAGTCGCTTCTCTATGCCTCGAGGATCGGACTGGATGAAAAGGCCGTCATCGACATCATCGGGAAAGGCGCGGCCGCTTCCTGGGCCATCAACCACCTCGGCCCCCGCATTGTGCAGGGGGACTTCAGTCCCGGTTTCATGGTGGACCACTTTGTCAAAGACATGGAAATCGCACTACGGGAAGCGGCATCGGCAGGTCTCGCGCTTCCGGGACTCGTTCTCGTTCATCAGCTCTATGTTGACCTCCAGGCTCAGGGAAAAGGCGCTTCCGGCACGCAGGCGCTTATGCTTGTCCTCAGAAAATTGAGTGGCATGGCGGTTTCCTGAAAAAAGAGGGTTTGATATGACAGCCTCGGGGAGGATGTGAGATATGAATTACGAAACGCTTCTGAAACAGAGACGCTCCATCCGGGAATTTGAGGACCGGGATGTGCCGTTGGATGTGGTGATGGACATCATCGGTGACACCTGTCTGGCGCCAAGTGCCATGAACGGACAGCCCTGGCGCTTTGTCGTGGTGAGCAATCGCCGCTGGATCAAACGGATCTCAGACGAAAGCAAGAGAAACCATCTGCGCGATCTTGAAAAAAATCCATCCTCCCCTCTGCGACGTTATGAAGACAGGTTCAGGGACGACACTTTCAGTGTTTTTTACAATGCGCCCTGTCTGGTCTTTATCGTCGGCTCGCGGGATGTCCAATCCCTGGCCGTGGATTGTACCCTGGCGGCCTGTTATTTCATGTTTGCGGCAGCCGCCCGGGGTCTGGGGACCTGCTGGGTCGGCCTGGGCTCAAATATTTCGGATCGGGAGACGCTCGAAGCCATCGGCATCCCCGGGGACTGCCGGATCATTGCGCCCGTCATCCTCGGGTATCCTGTTTCGATTCCCGACCCAAGGGATCGCGAAGCCCCGAAGATCCTCAAAATTTTGCGGTAAAATCGGAACAGAAGTTGCAATCAGCTTTGGCTAAGTCTGTTCGAGATGCAAGTTGGATTACCATGATGTGAATTGCACTTGACCGGAGGGGCCTTTTGCCGGTATGTTTTCACCGGCACGCACGGTCCTTTTTCAGAGTCCCGGTCGAAGAGATGGTGTGAAGGGATCTTATTGAATGAATAGAAAGACCTTGTCCATTGTTCTTTGTTGCATCGCGCTGTTTTTCGTTTTTTCTCCCCGAGAGCTCTTTGCTGATTCCCTGAAGATCAGAGCCCAATCCGCAGTCCTTAAGAATCTCAATACAGGGGAAATTCTGCTGTCAAAAAATACCGACCGGGGGATCCCGCCGGCATCCATCACCAAGGTTCTGACCCTCTATCTCGCCTTCGAGGCGATTGAGGAAGGAAAAGCGGGCCCTGATGACCGCGTCGTGATCAGCCGGAAGGCGAGCCGGACGAAGGGATCACGGATGTACGTCGGCGAGGGGGAGGAAGTACAACTGGATGATTTGATCAAGGGAACGGCCATCGTCTCCGGCAATGACGCCGCAATAGCCATTGCGGAGCATGTCGACGGAGATGTGGACGCTTTTGTAAGGCGAATGAACGCCAAGGCCAGGGTACTGGGCATGACCCACAGCCATTTCAGAAATCCCAATGGTCTTCCCGCCAGAGGACAGGTGACCACGGCCCGGGATGTCCTCAGGCTCTGTGAGTCCTACCTGGAGCGTTTCCCCCAATCCCTGGAAATCCATTCCATGACGTCCTACACCTTTCAGGATGTCACACAGCAAAATTCGAATCATCTTCTCGAGATGTGTCCTGACGTGGATGGCCTGAAGACAGGATTCACGCGGAAAAGCGGTTATCACATCGTGGTGACCGCGCAGAGAGATGGGATGCGTCTCATGGCCGTCGTCATGGGGGCAAAGTCGTCCAGTGTGAGGGACCGGGAGGCGAGACGGCTGATCGAAGAAGGATTCAGGATGGCCCAGGTCCCAACGCCGGCCATTCAGAAACCGGCAGCCGGAATGAAGTTAGAAAAAGCGACCGCTTCTTCGGGTTCATCGAAAACATCAGCCCGCCCGAAAAACAGCCGATCAAGATTATAAGTCGTCTCTCGAACAGGTGGACGTCATGATTCCTCTCAGGGTGCTGATCTGCGTGTCCTTTCTCTTCGTGGGCCTTATGCCCGCTGAGGCGAAGGTCGCGACGTGGATCGATGATGACGGCATCGTCCATATCGAAGATAACCCCCCCTCGGTGCAGCCCAAAAGATCCAGGGATCTTCAGGAACAGCTTACCCTGAATTTTCCTCCCCAGAATGCCGTCGAAAAAGCCAGAAATGCCACCATCCTGGTGCAATCCTCCAAAGGGGTCGGTTCGGGCTTCTTCATCACGAAAGACGGGTTCATCCTGACGAACAAGCACATTGTCAATCCCTCCGGGACCCATAAGATCGTTCTCATTGATGGCACACAGCTGGAGGTTCAGGGGGTGAAAGAAATCAGCGAGAAATACGACATCGCCCTGCTCAAGCTGGACGGTTATAAGTGCCCTTACATCGAACCTTTCGACGCACGCCGGCTCCCCGCCAGGGCCAATCTCTATGCGATTGGGATGCCCATGGGTCTTACGCATACCGTCGCGCCGGGTATTAACTCCGGCACCCGCTCCATCGATGACGTAACCTACATCCAGACCTCGGCCCCGATCACTTACATCAACAGCGGGGGCCCCCTTGTCACCCAGTTCGGGCGGGTCGTGGGGGTCAATACCCAGAAGCTTGTCGGGCCGGCGGGCGAAGGTTTGAGTTATGCTGTTCCCGTTTTCGATGTCCTGGCAGAGTTCAAGAAGAGCCTGGGTGAGCCTTTCAAGTAGCATGCGTGGAGGCCCAGGCAAGAAAGAGTTGATTTTTTAGGGGCCTGTAGTAAAGTGTCCCGCACATTCAGGAATATCACGGAAGGCGGAGGGAACAGGAAAGCCTGAGGCGCTTCGCACCCGCACTCATCCCTGAAAGAGATCCACCCGCCCCGAAAATGATATCCTGTCCATTGCCTGTGCTCATCGCGGCGCACAACCTGTTGTTAAATGCGCTGCGGTGGGTCCGATCCCCGGCCTTAAGAAGGAAGAGGATATGCTCAGGATCCTGGAAGACGAATCAACGATCCGGCGTTGTCAGCAGCAGTTTATGAGGCGGCTGAAGGCATACGCCGACGACAGGATCCGGGTCAGGATCGGCCACCTGGGTGAGAGCTTCGAGGGTAAGGTCTTCTGTGCCAGGAACCTGGGGGTCTGGTTTATCCCCAGAAAACAGGACGGAAATCGATACTGGAATGCCTTCGGAGTGGGCAGGCCCTCCAAGGATGCCCACGTTTTCAGTACCTGCGAGATCAACTTTCCGCTCCAGGGACTCGACCGGAGAATCGGGGGGGCTTTCGCCCGGGATGAGGCCGGGAGAATTTTTGTCGTCCACCGGGGGAAAATCGGCGGCGGAAAAAAAGGAATCGGTAAATCCCTCTTTGAGGACCAGTACCACGGTGTCTGGGCCCCGGTGCAGGATGGCAGTATTGAGACAAATGTTGTTCTGATCGGCCACCTGGGGTCGTCGAGATTTGCCCGGCAGGTCAGCCAGTTTGTTCGTAAGGTGGACCGGATCAAAGACTTCGGATCTCCGCAACGGATTCAAACGGAGATGGAATTCGACGATCACCGGTTCAGCGAAGAATGGCTCGGCAGGAAATACCTGAAGGAAGAAAGGGATCTCGCCGCGGAATGTGATCAGGGTCTCGTGACCCAGGACCTGGCTGCAGCACTCAGGGGCTCCGGTGTCAGGATCGGAAACGACGGGAACAGAGACCTCTACACGGTGGACGCAAGCGGCCGTATTACAACCATCTTTGAAGTCAGGACGGACCTGCACCTGCCGAATCTTTGTGCCGGTGCGGTACGGCTTTTACTCAACGGGCTCAGCCTTCCTCATCAACCGAGATTGGTCATGGCAGTTCCGGCCGGGGTCGATGCCGTGCTCGAGGACAAACTGGCGAAATTGAGGGTCAACCTTCTCCCCTTTGACTGGAAGGATGACCGTGCAATATTCGGTGAACTCAAGGAACTTCTGTCCCCGGCATAGGGGACCGCTGATCCGTCTCTACTCCGGTCAGAAGAAAACACCCACGGTGGTCAGATGAAAAAAGAGATTGGCCCCTATACCTGTCATGTCTTCGTCTGCACGAACAATCGCCATGGCGAGCGAAAATCCTGTGCCGATGGTGGAAATGAAGCCCTCAAGGATTTTCTGAAGGAGAAGATAGAGAAGCGGGGGTGGAAGACCCGCGTCCGCGTCTCAAACTGCGGATGCATGGGACTCTGCGCGAGAGGGCCCAATGTCATCCTGTACCCGGAAGGGATTTGGTTCTCCGATGTCTCTGCGGGCGAGGGCGGGCGAATCCTCGATGAGATTGCCGCTCTTCTGCCGAATATCAGTGGAAAGTCTTGACCTGTCGATCGATGATCAGGGTGACCTATGGCCAAACAAATTCTCGTTGTCGATGATGAAGCCACAGCCCGCCAGGTTCTTGAAGCGATGCTTGGCTCTTCCGGATACGATGTGAGAACGGCCTCGGGGGCCGAGGAGGCCCTGGATATTCTGGCTCGCGAGGATATCAACGTCATCTTCCTCGACCTGAAACTTTTCGGCGTTAGCGGGATCGAGCTGTGCAGGAAGATCAGGAAAATGAAGCCCCTGGCGATTATCCATGCCGTTACAGGATGGGCGGCCCTCTACGAGATCGAAGAGTGCCGGGAGGCGGGTTTCGATGATTTCTTTACGAAGCCGGTGAACCTCGAACTGCTGCTCAAAGCCACCGGGGATGCTTTTGAAAAGCTTGAGCGCTGGCGGAGACGATACTAGAGGCAGTGATGAGTGGCGAGTGGTTAGTGGTGAGCAATGGCCGAAGGCCCTAGAGGCTTACAGTCTCAGTTGTGAGATAGAGCCAAAGATGTATCACCCTCGACCCTAACCCCTTAACCCGATACCCGTTGCCCTTAACCCTGAAATTTTTACCCTCCCTGTGGCCCTTCTTTAGCGTTTGGCTTTTATCTATTTTTTCGGTAAAATTCAGTAAAGAATAAGAGGGGGGAGCATCATATGGGGAATAAAATTCCGGCCGGCCTTTGTGTCCTTATGGCTGTGATCCTTGGCCTGGCGAGCCCTTTGTTTGCCGAAAAAAAGGATCTTTTACTCCCTGGCCGGCCGGCAAGCGCCGGTATGGATCTTGTGACGGCCCTCGAGCAGCGAAAATCTACAAGGGAGTATAGCCCCGCCAAAATCTCACCGGAAGATCTCTCCGCGATTCTCTGGGCGGCCAATGGGGTCAACAGACCCGGAGGTAAAAGGACGGTGCCTTCCGCGTATGGTAATCAGTACATCGAAGTCTACGTCGTCGCCGATACGGGATGCTACCTTTATGATTCGCCGGACCACAGACTCAAGTGGGTTTCCGACGGTGATTTGCGCGGCAACATGGCCTGGCAAAATTACGTGGCGAAGGCCTCCCATATACTGGTTCTCGTGGCGGACTTAGACAGGGTTCCCGGTCCGCTGAGAAACAGGGAGGAAAAACTCTACTGGGCAAACTCAACGGCCGGGACGATTGCTCAGAATGTCTACCTGATGGCCACTCCAAGAGGGGTCGGCACCTGCCTTGTTGCCGGGCTCAATGAGGAGAACATCCGGCAGGCATTCAAACTGACGGGGAATCTGGTTCCACTGTATATCATGCCGCTCGGCTATCAGCGGAAGTAAGCGACCGGCCAAACACGGATATTTTTATGCACCGAGGGGTCATATCATGGATGAAGGAAACTGGCTCAATCGATTTCGGCGATCACGGAACGATAAATGGATCGGTGGTGTCTGCGGCGGGCTGGGGGAAATCACAGCCTTTCCATCCTGGACGTGGAGATTGATTTTCGCCCTGCTCTTCCTGTGTTACGGTGTGGGGCTTATTCCCTACATCCTGCTCTGGATTTTCGTTCCGAAAGAGGGTGAAAAAAAGGGTGCTTAAAATACCCCCAACATCGGGGACACCCGCAACTGGCAGGTCCTCAAGCAAAAATAGAGAGGGTTATGTTCAGAAGTTTGATCCATCGACTTTTTTTATTGGCCGTCCTTCTTTCTTTGAATGCGGGAATGACGGGAGACGCCGGGGCAGCCTCCACCTATCAGAGCATTCTGTGTAATAACAAGGTCGTCTCCGTGGGGGACATCAAAGTAGAGGTCTTGGCTAAATGCGGGGAACCCCTTTCCATGTCATCCGATGAGGTGGTGGAACGCTTTGAATCTTTCCCGAGAGTGCGGCGTACAAAAAGGGTCGAGCGGTGGACTTATAAGATCGGCGGTTTTTACCGTGTCTTTATCTTCGAGGGTGGTGAACTCGAGCGTATCGAAGCGGGGCGTCTGACTGATTAGGGGAATCAAAGTCCCCTTGACAGGCTGATAGCGAGAAGGCTGCTCAACGAAAATATTGTGATAGTATAAAACATTTAATGTTTCTGGAGGAAAGTCAAAATGGAATGGGGAATGAAGAACCGTATGTCGCAACTGATCCAGCCGAACGGGCGCTGTTTTTTTCTGCCCATCGATCACGGGTACTTCCAGGGTCCGACAACGTGCCTGGAAAGGCCCGGCAAGACGATTGAGCCGCTCCTGCCTTATTGTGACGCCCTTTTTGTGACGCGGGGGGTACTCCGCTCGGCCGTGAAACCGGAAAACGCGAAGCCCATCATCCTGAGAGTTTCCGGTGGCACCAGCATTGTGGGTCGGGACCTCGCCCAGGAGGCTCTGACCACTTCGATTGAGGAGATCATCCGTCTGAATGCAGCCGCCGTCGGTGTGTCCATTTTTGTAGGGAGTGATTACGAGCACGAGTCACTGATGAACCTGGCGGACATGGTCAATCTCTGCGAGGATGTCGGCATCCCCGTCATGGCTGTCACGGCCGTGGGGAGGGAGCTGGAGAAGCAGGAGGCCCGTTACCTTGCGCTCAGTTGCCGCATCGCGGCGGAACTAGGTGCCAGGGTCGTCAAGACATACTGGTGTAAGAACTTCGACAGGGTCGTCGACGGCTGTCCCGTCCCCGTCGTGATGGCCGGCGGTCCCAAGTGTGAGACGGAGCTCGAGGTTTACGAGTTTGTCCATGACGGCCTCCGGCGCGGGGCTATCGGTGTCAACCTGGGGAGGAATGTTTGGCAGAATTCCTATCCCGTTGCGATGGCCAGGGCGTTACGCGCCGTCATCCACGAGGGTGAGACGCCGAAGGGCGCCTGGAAACTCTACAACAGTCTCAAGGAAAAAAGAGAAGTTAAGAAGGGAAGATAGGAAGTTCAGAAGTTAGGGAATGTTGATTGACTCAGATAGACTGAGGCAGGCTTAAACAGCTGAATTGTGAATTTTGAATTAAAGTAAGACCGAAAACTCATCATGCATAACTCAAAACTCAAAATTGAAGCGGGCCTTCAGCCCAACAGGCCTTTGGCCTGAGGGATTAGTTGAAAGTGGATAGTGATTAGCAAGACTAAAAAGACCAGAGAGACTAAAGAGACCAGACAAACCAAAATGCGCGTTGCGATGTATTATCATAACCGCGATGTCAGGCTCGAGGAGATGCCTGTCCCGAAGATCGGGCCCGGTGAAATCCTCGTGAAAGTCATGGCGAGCGGGATATGCGGCAGCGATGTCATGGAATGGTACCGCATCAGGAAGGCGCCCCTGGTGCTTGGTCACGAGATTGCGGGGGTCATAGCGGAAACGGGGGAGGGCGTCGAGAGGTATCGGACCGGTGATCGCGTCTTCGTCTCCCACCATATTCCATGCAACACCTGTCATTACTGCCTGAGGGGGTATCACACGGCCTGTGAGACCCTTCATACGACGAACTATGATCCGGGCGGCTTTGCCGAGTACATCCGCGTCCCCCGGCTCAACGTGGACCGCGGTGTCTTCGTGTTGCCCGAAGAGGTAACCTTCGAACAGGGGGTGTTCATCGAGCCCCTGGCCTGTGTGGTTCGCGGGCAGAGGATTGCCAAACTTCACCCGGGCCAGAGTGTCCTCATCATGGGAAGCGGCATATCCGGTCTTCTTCATCTGCTCCTTGCCAGGGCGCTGGGTGCGGGCAAGATCTTCGCAACGGACATCAGCGAGTATCGTCTCGATGCCGCGCGTCGGATGGGTGCTGATGACGCCTTTCATGCCGGTGACGATATCCCGGCGAGGCTTCGCGAACGCAATGGCGGGCAACTGGCAGAACTGGTCATTGTCTGCACCGGGGCCCTTCCGGCCTTCAAACAGGCCCTCCAGTCCGTGGACCGGGGCGGGACGGTGCTTTGCTTTGCGACAACGGAGCCGGGTGTTGATCTTCCTGTGCCGATCAACGAATTCTGGCGAAACGAAATCAAGCTCATGCCGTCCTACGGAAACAGCCCTCTGGATGCCATGGAAACCATTGATCTTTTGAGGAGAAAACGTATTGTCGTGGAGCCACTCATAACCCATCGTCTCGGCCTCGCGGAGACGGGTCTTGGCTTTCAACTCGTGGCGGGTGCCGACAAATCCATCAAGGTGGTCATCGAACCCTTCCGGTGAGGCAACCGTTCTACGCGGCTTTTAATGCAGGAAATCTCAATGGTCTGAGCCGGGGGATTGACAGGCAGAAAAGGAAGATTAATTTACTCATAGATTCGATCAGCGTGCAGATTTTGCCCGCAGCATTATATATATCCGAATGAAAAGAGAGGGTATGATCGCATGAGAAGAGCCATTTCCCCTGATAGCAAAGAGGCGAGGTTTACGGGTCACCTGAGGGTCAGGCAGACCCGGGGATCGGATTTCGAGACCCTACGCCGCTGGGTCGGGAAGGACACAAGCCGCTCGATCCGGATGACGGGGGGGCTCTTCGCGTCGGACAGCAGCCGTGAAGCCTTTGAGATGGCGCTGAAAGAAAGGATCTTCCATCTTCTTATTCTGGAAAAGTATGAGTCAGGGAAGTGGGTTGCCGTGGGGATGGTGATTTCAAACAAAAACGGTGAGCTGTATCTTGTTCTGGACCCCTCCTTCAGAGGGAGAGGACTTTCGGTTCCTGCGATTCGTGCGGCTATCGGGTATCTCCACGAATACCCCCTCTATGAATTGACGGCCTGTATCCGATGGGGTGATGAGATTTCCCGGAAGGTTTTCGAAGAGGCGGGGTTTGCCTGCCGGGGACAAAATTCCGTCGAAGGGATAACCTGTCTCGAGTATGTTCGGCAGATGAAAGCGCAATGTCCCATCTACAACGTCTTTATCTAAGCCCTGTCTTGCGGTAACCCGCAGCGGGCATCTTCGAAAGGAACCTCGAATCACCCTATGTCGCTCTTTCTGATCTCCTTTTTTCTGATCTACGGCGGTATTCATCTATATACCTATCTGAAAATCAGGACGGCCACGGCAACCGGGCCGCTTGTCAGCCTGCTGATCATCCTCTTCATGTTTTTCATGGTGCTGGCGCCCATCTTCGTGCGCATCGCGGAGAGGCACGGCTTTGACCTCGCCGCCCACGTTCTTTCCTGGACCGGTTATATCTGGATGGGCGTCCTCTTTTTGTTTTTCTCCGCGGCGATCCTGTTTGACCTTTACCGTTTCCTCCTGTGGATGGGCGGATGGGTCACGCGGAAAGACCTCGCGTACCTCGCGCCTTCCTATCGGCTTTCGTTCTATATTCCGTTAATCTTTTCGATCGTCGTTTCTCTCTACGGTTACTTTGAAGCCCTGAATGTTCGTGTCGAGCGCGTGGACCTGAAGTCGCCCAAGATCCCCGAGAGCCTGGGGAAGGTGACCGTCGCCCAGATTTCCGATGTTCACCTGGGCCTCATCATCCGCCAGGGGCGTCTGTCCAGGATCCTCGAGAAAGTCAGGGAATCAAACCCGGATGTGCTCGTCTCAACAGGTGATCTCGTGGATGGACAGATCAATCATCTCGAGGGGCTGGCGGAGATGCTCAAAGAGATACAACCTAGATTCGGAAAATATGCCGTTACGGGAAACCATGAGTATTACGCAGGTTTCGAGCAGGCCCTGGCCTTTACGGAGAAAGCGGGGTTTACGATCCTCCGGGGGGAGGGCTGCACGGCCGGGGACGTGATCAATATTGCCGGTGTGGATGATCCGGCCGGTCTCGGTTTCGGCCGTCTTCGAGGCGAACCCGAGAAGGAACTCCTCTCGAGTCTCCCTCCGGATAAGTTCACGCTTTTTTTGAAACACAGACCCCTTTTGGATAGAGACTCCCTGGGCTTCTTCGATCTCCAGGCTTCCGGTCATACCCACAGCGGGCAGATTTTCCCTTTCACCCTGTTCATATGGATGGTCTATCCGGAACAAAGCGGACTCACCCGGCTCGGGCATTCCTTCCTCTACGTGAGCAGAGGCACGGGGACCTGGGGTCCCCCCATTCGTTTTCTCGCGCTACCGGAAGTAACGCTCTATGAAATCCAACACGATGGGGCATCCCGTTAACCGGCGCCGCGATGCAGCGCGTCCTTGCCCGACGGCTCATCCTGTTATATAAGAAAAGTCGATCGATAAAAGAGGGTGACATGACCGCAGTTTCTCTGTCCAAGGAAGACCTCCAGGCGATTCGTGAGAAGGGAATTGAGAAAGCGGAGGTCCGCAGGCAGCTCGAGATTTTTGAAAAGGGTGTTAGCCCGGTCCGGTTGAACCGGCCCGCAAGGGTGGGCGACGGCATCGTCCGCATTGCACAGGATGAACGCGGTGAGCTCCTATCCTTGCATGACAGGGCGGCAGGCGATGGCCGGATGTTGAAATTTGTGCCTGCTTCCGGTGCGGCCTCCCGGATGTTCAAAGACTGGCATGGCTGCTACCTGCTCGGGCGTTTTGACTCGGAAGGCCAAAAGGCCTCCTTTCTCAGGGACATCCCGAGGTTCGCCTTCTACGGGGATCTCAAGAAAGCGATGGCCCGTGACGGCCGGGATCTCGAGACCCTTGTCCGCGAGAAGCGATGCGACGACATCCTCGAATACATCCTCATGCCGAAGGGTCTCCACTACGCCTGGCTGCCCAAGGCCCTTTTGAAATTCCATTCCTATCCTGGTGGGAATCGCACAGCCATGGAGGAGCACCTCGTTGAAGCGGCCCTCTATGTGCAGGACAGGGAAAAAATCTGTCGCATTCACTTTACCATATCGGAAGAACATGAAACGCGATTCCGGAAGGAGATCGAACGGGTAAGAGGTCTTTACGAGAAACACTTAGGCGTCCGCTACGAGATCGCCGTTTCCATCCAGCACCCTTCGACCGACACCATCGCCGTCAATCCGGAAAACCGGCCTTTCCATGACCGGGAAGGAAGGGTCCTGTTCAGACCGGGCGGTCACGGCGCCCTTCTCCGGAACCTCAATGCCATCGACGGGGATATCATCTTTCTCAAGAACGTCGACAACATCGTTCCCGACCGCCTCAAGGAGCCGACGGTCCTCCACAAGAAAATCCTCGGCGGGTATCTGGTCAAATTGCAGGAAGAAATCTACCGTCATCTGCATACGCTTGTCTCCGGGCATATCAGCGAAGTGGGTCTATCAGACCTTGCCCGGTTTGCCAGGGAAAGGCTTTTCCTCTCTCTCCCGGGCAGCTTCGATAGCTCCACGCCGGCAGAGCGGAAGGCATTCTTTTTTGAGAAGCTGAACCGCCCCTTGCGGGTCTGCGGCATGGTAAAGAATGAGGGAGAACCCGGCGGCGGACCCTTCTGGGTTGAAGGAGACGATAGGACCGCAACCCTTCAAATCATCGAAGAAATGCAGGTGGACCCGAAATCCGAGACGCAGCGGAACATCTGGTATTCCTCAACTCATTTCAATCCCGTCGATCTTGTCTGTGGGGTGAGAGATTACCGCGGGGAAAAATTTGTTCTTGACCGTTTTGTGGACTGGAACGCCGTGTCCATCTCTGAAAAATCTTACGAAGGGGGCATGCTGAAAGCGCTCGAGCGACCGGGGCTCTGGAACGGTTCCATGGCCCACTGGAACACCATTTTCGTCGAGGTTCCTCTCGAAACCTTCAACCCCGTCAAGACCGTAGAAGACCTTCTCCGGCCTCTCCACCTGCCACTATGAAAAGTTGTGAGTGGTCAGTTGTGAG
>CAZJPV010000048.1:0-17134 GCA_964547985.1 uncultured Syntrophaceae bacterium | reverse complement strand
CTCCATAGGCAATTCGGTGAAATGCCTTTTCCGATCCGCACTTATGAGCTTTCTCTATAACTCTCCCCAGAAACTGGACAGGGCAATAAGGTGCATGTTAGCCTGCCGATATCAGAAGGAGGTATGGCATGGCACACAACATGCGCAGGAGTCACGACGCCGCCTTTAAGGCGAGAGTGTCCTTGGAGGCGATTCGGGGAGAGAAGACCATTGCCCAGATCGCCACAGAGTACGGCGTTCACCCCAACCAGATCCGCCAATGGCGACAGAAGCTTCTTGACGAGCTGCCGCAGCTTTTTTCGGACCGGCGCAAGAGTGCCGAGAAAGACAGCGAAGAGCTGCAGGCGGAACTCTATCGCCAGATCGGACAGCTCAAGGTGGAGCTGGACTGGCTTAAAAAAAAGTCCCAGATGCTTCTGTTGAAGAAAAAAGGCAACTGATCGAACCGGGCCACAAGATGATCTCCCTATCCCGACAGTGTGCGCTATTGGATCTTGCCCGATCGTCATATTACTATCAGCCTGAGAAGGATGAGAGCTATAATCATGTTCTGCTGAACCTGATCGACGAGCAATTTACACGAACCCCGTTTTATGGCGTCCCGAAAATGACATTTTGGTTGAGACGCCAGGGACACCCGGTAAACCCCAAACGGGTTCGCAGGCTCATGCGGCTCATGGGCCTGGAGGCCATCTATCCCAAAAAGAGGTTGAGCAAATCCTGTCCCGAGCACAGGAAGTATCCTTATTTGTTGAGGGGCCTGAAAATCGACCATCCGGACCAGGTCTGGTGTGCGGATATCACGTACCTCCGGATGTATCATGGCTTTATTTACCTTGTGGCCGTCATGGACTGGTTCAGCCGTTATGTTCTGGCCTGGGAGTTGTCAATCACCCTGGATACGGCGTCCTGTGTACAAGCCCTGGAAAAAGCCCTTCAGGGATCCAAACCAGAAATGTTCAACATGGATCAGGGGGCGCAGTTTACGGCAACGGATTTCATCAGTCCTCTTGAAGAAAACAGCATTCAGATCAGCATGGACGGTCGGGGCCGAGTCTACGACAACATCTTCGTCGAGAGGCTCTGGAGAACGGTCAAATACGAAGAAGTTTATCTCCATGATTATCGCAGCGTTTCAGACGCCCGCTTTCGCCTGGCCGCTTATTTCCAATTTTACAACACAGAGCGGATTCATGAAGCTTTAGGATACCGGACGCCCTACGAGGTTTATTCCGGCAAACCGCTTAACTTTAACCACGTGCAGGCGCATCCGACCGTGCACCTTAAACAAGCCCATCTTCTGTCTTGACTATGGGGAGAGGCTTACTCCACAGGGCTTTCCACAGAAGTTCCACAGGCATTGTGAATAGGATAGACGCGCAAAATAGCACAATAAAACCGATATGTTATAAATAAAGTTTTTGTCAAAAAAACCGGGAGAACTAAGACGTGAACAGCTCTTGGTTTCCCCGCTTGAGGCTCCTGAAACGCCACGGAAGCCTTGCTTCTCCGACTGAAGGGATTGAAAACCATTGTCCCGCAACCGTCTTTAAACCCTCACGTCAATATTGTAGCGCAATCATTGATTCTTCGAGATGATCAACCCTGAAAAAAGAGCCTGTTCATAACTCAACAGGCGCCGGCAGACACCCATTAAAGGCCGTGGATGGCCCTCCGGCGTGGACGATGCGCCCGGAGGGCGACTGGACTTATTTTGGCTATTTATTTGGGAATTTCGGGCTATTGGGAGTTGACAAAATCAAAATGGCGATTACTATAAGGGCAAAACTTTAACGAACGGGTTAGCCTATCTATGTACAAGTGCAAGAAAAAAGTGATTTACATCACGGAGCCATGCCTCGACACCACCTGTGAGTGGTGGCTTAAAAACGAGATGTTCTGCAACTGCACCTGGGTGGCCTGCAATTACGGTCCATTTACCCTGGAAGAGGTCGGCGAGATGATGGGGGTCACCCGCGAAAGAATCAGGCAGATTGAAGCGAAGGCGTTGAGGAAGCTTCAGCACAAAAAGAGACGGGACCAACTGAGGGATTTTGCTTCGCCGGACTACGAAAAGGAATTGCTCTGATATTACCCGGCGCGGGGAACGATAAGCCTCCTGTACCACGGTACGGGAGGCTTATTTTTTCTTTTTTCTCTTCATATCTTCCAGCATTTTCTTCATGTTCTCCCTGCTTTCTGAACGGGAGAAAAGAAGAGCCGAAATCTCAAATTCATGTTCCAGGGCGGATTTTCTATCCAGCCTGGGCACGACATCCGAAATTTTCTTCACCGCTTCGATGGCCCTCGGAAGCCTCCTGGCCAGCTCCTTTGCGATGATCTTTGCCTCTTCCATAAAGGATTCAGGGGAAGCCACCTTGTTGACCAGGCCGATTCTCAGGGCCTCTTTGGCCCCGATCGGTTCACCCAGCATCGTAATTTCCTTCGCCTTGGCCATACCGACGATGCGACTCAGGGGCCCGAAAAGGGGATTCAGCCCGAACTTGAGTTCCGGGTGACCGAATATGGCACTTTCCGAGGCGATGATCATATCGCAGACGCTCGCAAGATTGAAACCGCCACCCAGGGCGATACCGCCCACCGCGGCGATGACGGGCTTCTGAAAGGTATATATTTTTTGAAGATAACGGATGATGGCTTTAAAGTAATCGTCGATCCCGTCCTCCGTCAGGGCTGCCATCTCGTTCAAGTCCATACCGGCTGAAAAGACGTACTCCCCGCCCGTCAACACCACCGCCCGCACGGACTCGTCACTCTCGAGCTCGATGAAGCAGGCCTCAAGCTCCTTTTTCATTTCCCTCGTCAGGGCGTTCATCTCTTTCGGGCGATTGAGGGTTACAACGGCATAACCCTCCTGTCTGGACACGAGGATCGTCTTGTAGGTCATCGGAGTTCTCAGCCCCTCATTTCGGGTAATCCACGGTCTTCTTGAGTTCCTTACCCACCTTGAAGAAGGGGAACTTCTTCAAGGGGACATCCACGCCGGAGCCCGTCTTGGGGTTTCTGCCCCTGCGCGGCCGCCTTGTCCTCACGGTGAAATTGCCGAAACCCCGGATCTCGATGCGCTCACTGCGCTTTAGAGCGTCCGTCATCGCGTTGAACATAATATCTACGGCATAAGCCAGATCCTTCTTGGAATAATCCCGAAGCCTGTCGTAAATTTTTTCCGTTAAATCTTTTTTTGTCATTTTGCACTCAATCCCCTGTCGTTTGATATAAATAACTGAAGCCGACACCTTCTTCTGCCAGCTCTCTTTTCAGGATGGACACCATTTCCTCCAGCATGTACCGCCAGATCGAAAAGCGCTCTTCCTTGGGATAGACAAGCTCGGTTTTTCCCTCGATGCCGGAGAGCTTGGCAGCAACGTCGGCTGCAAATTCAATGTCACCGAGATAATCCACCAGCCCCATCTGCAGGGCCTGCCGGCCTGTCATGATCCGGCCATCGGCGATTTCCTTCAGCTTCTCCTTCGGGAGGCCCCGGCTGGTCGATACCACGTCCAGGAACTGGTCGTGGATATCATCCAAAACCCCCTGGAGCAGTACCTTTTCCTCGGGAGACATATCCCGGAAAGGAGAACCGGTATCCTTGTATCGGCCGCTCTTGATAACGGACGATTTAAGCCCGATCTTCTTAAAGAGGTCCTGGACGTTCGTTAAATGCATGATCACGCCGATGCTTCCCGTGACCGTCCCCGGGTTGGCCACGATCTTGTCGGCCGCGCACGCGACATAATAGCCGCCGGAGGCCGCCATGGAACCCATGGATACGACGACCTTCTTCTTTTTCTTCACCGACTGAACTTTTTCGTAGATCTCCTGTGCCGGCGTCACACCGCCCCCGGGGGATTCGATCCTGAGAACGATGGCCTTAATCCCTTCATCCTTACCGTACTTCTCAAGCTGGGCGAGAGCCGCCTTGGAATCAAGGATGATCCCCTTCAGGACAACAACGCCGATCTTATCTTTCATGGAGAAGGTCGATTTGTCACCCGTCAGGGAAGCCACACCGTAGACCAGCAGGAAGAACAGGACCCCCACCAGGCACAGCAGGAAAATCCCAAGCAGCACTGGATGTTTTCTCATATTTGAAACCTGAACGCTGCGGCAGGGGGGCTACACGTCGGTGATTTTGACGTCCGCCAGGGCCTTGCCCAGGTTGGAAGTGACGCTTTCTTTGTTGTTGATATACACCTTGGTCGATGAGGATTGATCCGTGTTCGACTCGTAATCCCGGATACTCAGCCGGATCTTTCTGGACTTCGGATCGACATTCTTGACGACGGCCGTGATCGTGTCGCCCACGGCAAAGAGTTCCGATGCCGACTTGACCCTCCGCGTGCTCAACTCCGAAATGTGAACCAGGCCTTCGATGCCATCTTCAACTTCCACGAACACGCCAAAATCGGTGATGTTTGTGATCTTACCCGAAACAACGGAACCGACCCCATGCCGGGCGGCGAATAGTTCCCAGGGGTTGGTTTCGAGCTGCTTGATCCCGAGAGAAAACTTCTCATTCTCCGCATCCACGTTGAGGACAACCGCCTCCACCTCCTGACCCTTCCTGTACACTTCTGAGGGATGCTTGATCCGCTGTTTCCAGGATATGTCGGATACGTGAACCAGTCCGTCGATCCCCTCTTCAACCCCGATGAAGATGCCGAAATCAGTGATGTTTCTGATCTTTCCCCTGATCACCGTTCCAGGAGGATATTTCTGCTTCAGCATGATCCAGGGATTCGGCGTGGTCTGCTTCAGGCCGAGTGAAATCCGTTTGTTTTCGGGACTGACGTCCAGAACCATGACCGTCACCTGGTCTCCCACGGAGAGAATCTTCGAAGGGTGTTTGATCTCCCGGGTCCAGAACATCTCAGACACATGAACGAGCCCCTCGACACCCGGCTCAAGTTCAATGAAGGCGCCGTAATCAACGATGCTGACCACTTTCCCCTCGATCATCGCCCCCACGGGATAACGCTCCCGAATCGTATCCCACGGATTCGCTGACAACTGTTTGAGTCCCAGGGACACTCTTTCCTTTTCCCGGTCAAAGGAGAGCACCTTGACGTTAATCTTCTCTCCGCGGTTGAAGGCATCGGACGGGCGGGTGACCTTGCCCCATGATATGTCCGTGATGTGAAGGAGTCCATCGATACCGCCCAGATCGATGAATATACCGTAATCGGTGATGTTCTTGATGACACCCTCCATCACCTTGCCTTCCTCAATGGTCTCCAGGAGCTTCTTGCGCTCTTCTCCCCTCTCGGTCTCCAGGATGGCTCTTCTGGAGAGGACGACATTATTTCGTTCCCGGTCGTACTTGATGATGTTGAACAAGCAGGATTGACCGACAAAGCGGTCGAGATCTTTGATGGGGCGAACGTCGACCTGGGAACCGGGCAGGAAAGCAGGAATACCAATGTCTACGGAAAGGCCGCCCTTGACCCGCTCAACGACGGTGCCTTGGACGGGTAGGTTGTGCTGGTGGGCATTGATGATATTGTCCCAGACTTTTATGCGTGCCGCCTTGTTTCTCGAAAGAATGAGTTCCCCTTCTTCGTTTCGCCGCTCCACGAGGACCGCTATCTCGTCCCCGACTTCGACGCTGACACCCCCTTGATCGTCCTTGAACTCCGCCGCCGGGATCTGCCCCTCCATCTTGGACCCCACATCCACCATCACTACATCGTTGTTGATCTGAACGACCCGGCCTGTAACAATCTCCCCTCTCCGTATATCCTGCAGGCTCTGCTCATAGAGCTCTTTAAATACCATTTCCTCTTCTTTTTCTGCCGCCCCTGGCTCCTTCTGCGCTGAGTCTTGATTAAGTTTTTTGTTGACATCGTTAACCATGAAACAATACCCCCTCGAATATTTTGCACATGTATTAAACTGAGAGCAACTAACATACTGATGACAAAATATCAAGCGATTTAACCGATACAGGGAATCCGGATTTTTGCCGCAGATTCCCGGCCTTCATTTCCCCCGCTCGATGATTTCCGCCATTTGATCAACCACTTCCGATACCGTCCGGTTTGACGAATCTATTAAAATCGCCCCTTCGGAAGGCCGCAAGGGTGCAACCGGCCGATCCGTGTCCTGACGGTCTCTCCGGATGACGTCTTTCCGGACCTCCTGGAGGGATACGCGCTCACCTTTTTCAACAAGCTCCAGATATCGCCGGCGGCTGCGCTCCTCGACACTGGCCGTGAGAAAAAATTTGAACTCCGCGCCGGGGAAGACCACGGTTCCCATGTCCCTCCCCTCGGCCACGATGCCGCCCTTCTCGCCGGTTTTTCTCTGAAGCACAAGAAGGGCCTGCCGAACGGTGGGAACCGCCGAAACGCGCGAGGCCATCATGCTCACCCCCGGCGTTCGAATCACGCTGGAGACATCTTCGTCCTCCACAAAAACTTTCAGGATACCTTTCTGGTTTCGGACATCGATGCGGATCCGGTCACACAGTTTTCTCAGCCCTTTTTCGTCGTCGGGCCGGATCCCGCTTTTTGAAGCCCTGTAGGCCACGGCCCGGTAGAGAGCCCCCGTGTCCAGATAGGCATAGGACAGCCTCTCCGCCAGCATCCGGCTCACCGTGCTTTTGCCCGAGCCGGCCGGCCCGTCAACGGTGATCACGTAAGGTCTTTTCAATACGTCCATACCCTTGCCATGATGTCTTCCAGTTTCCTGAAAGGCGTCATGCTGAATCTCGCGCGACGGCAGGTCATTGAAGCCAGAATGACCCCCGGGACATCGGAAAAAACATCTGCGGCACTCGGGCTCCTCCCCGGTACGAAGACCTGTTGAAACTCATCGGAAACACCGTAAGCCACTCCGAAGAGAACCGCAGAAAGAGCAAGGTGTGCGAGAAAGAGCCTCCGGGGGAATGTCACAAAGAGCCGCATGAGGAGATCACCCAGAACATACTATTCGAGAAAATGAAGAATCCAGTCGAGCCCGAAGATATCGGGATAAAGTTCCGGGACCCCGGAGAGGGAGGAGAGGATGAAGACGAACCCTGCATGTAAGGAGTGCAGGTAAACTGTAGAGAAGAAATCGCTTGGTGGGGAGCCTTTTCATGGCCGTGAGGTGCCTGACGATCACTTGACCGTTTCGCCCGCCTTGTCCTCCTGCAGCTTTATAATCCTGGCAAATAGAGGACCTTCCTCCCTCCACATCCAACAGCTGTCCTTCAGCAGGTCCGGGTCGAATTCGGGCGCCCGGACACCTTTCTCACCTTCACGCCTCCGGCTGTAATAAGCCCAGAAACCCTGCACGGCTGCCGATCCCATCGTCAGGATCAGGTTCGTCAGGTGGAGGCATCCCTCAACACCGCCGAGGAGAGCCCTCACCTTCTTAGTAAATCCCGGCTTGATCTTGAGCCCCACCAGCTTTTGAATGAACGCTTCGATCTCGCGGCAGCTTTCGATCGGTACCTCGTTCATCACGGCCTGCGCCTTTCTGATTTCCAGATCCGGGAGGGCAATGTCCAGGCGCACCGTCATTTTATGCACGATTCCCGGATCGATATATTGATTGCGCGAATAGTAAAGAGAAGGGAAAAACCGCTCGTCGGTGAGGACGCCCTCGACCTGAATGGTACCATCACCCATCTCATAGGAATTCACGGTGATCACCCGCGTGTGGATCTTTTCCTTCTTGCTCAAATGGATTCTCCTGTTTAAACGTAGGGGCTGTTCTGGAGCGCCTGCCTTGCGGCATCAGCCGCTCGGGGAGCCGGGCACAATACCCTCGGCAAACGTCGTCCCTATAACACATAAATCGGACCTCAACAAGAAAAAGGGGGCCTTCTCCATGCACGCTGCAAAATGAACATGGCCGGAAACTCCGTTTGATTCTAAAGGTTTACAAGTGACACGGACCTGCTTTGGATCGCCATTTCCCACCCCCGGAGAGGGTACGCTTGATTATATGTCCGATCCGGGGACCCGTGAAAAACAGAGCAAAAACAGTCCTTTGATTTCAAAGACTTGACGGCGGCTTAGAAATAACGGAAATACTAAACAGCAAAAAAAATAAAAGTGGGCAATTTTGGGCAATACCGGGGATAGGCACTGCAGGCCGATACGGCGGCTTTCCTGGGCCGCCTTCCCCGGATCAATACCAGGCCGCGGCAGGAGGCGGCATCATGAGAACAAAAAAATCGACTTTCAATAAAAGAATCCGGCTTCCCATCGAGCCGCCACCCGTACCCGAAAATGTTTGGTCCCTCATCAAGAGCAAGCGGGGAAAGAAAATCCTCTCGCTGTTCAGCACCGAAAAAACCCGTATCCTGGCGGACCGGATGATCCGGAGGGTCCTGATAGAAGGACACAGGGCGGCGACGGTTGCCCAGGAGTATGCCTGGGAGGCGTCGCAAGGAAACGTCATACTGGCCGGGATAGAGGCCATCTATGATGCCGCCATCAGGGAGCTCCAGCGTGGAGGATATGGGAGCGTCAATCTAAGACAGAAAGAAATTGAAAAAGACATTTCCCGGCTGCGTCGGAGAAAAGTTGAGCTCTCCAGGATGAAAGAGTCCGAGCTCATCCGGGAAACAAACCGTAAGATGCTCGCCGCACAGGCGGACGCACTCACCACACTATTCCGAGAGCTATATAAGGACCACTTTCCAGAGAATTACCCGGCGCACGGGGTCCATTCTCTCGTCGCCGAGATCCTCTCGAACTACTACCGCATCAAGCTCACCAACGACGACGTTAAAGCCTTCCTCGATTACCAGCGCAAACACCCCCAGGCGTAAAATTTTCTTCATTTTTCCGAAAAAGGAATCTGTTCACACCATTTCTCTGCAAAGAGATGCTTGAGGAAATTCGGGCAATTATGGCCGCCTTCCGAAAATTATTTCAGTAATAAAAACAAAAAGATAGCCTTTTTCCCTTTTGTCATTACCATGAAACCAAAACGCAGGAGGTTTTCGAAATGAAATGGACGATCGAAAAAATCGGCCTGAGCGCACGGGAGGTCGGGATCGTCACTGGTCTTTCTGAGATCGCCCTTGCCGAGCTGCGGCGGAAGGGTGAGGGGCCTCCATTCACCAAGCTCGGGGGCCGGGTGATTTACCGAGCTTCCGACGTGGAGCGGTGGCTGGCGAAACACAAAACATCTGATCGGGAGGAGTAGGATGTGCCAAGACCCTTTCAAACTGATCGACTTTATCGCTGCGGCCGGCGGCTACGTCGCCCTGCACGAGATCCTTGAGGATTGCTTGGAGGCATATTTCGACGAGGGGATGAGCCTGGCGCTGGACGGGCTGGACAACAAGGAGGGAAACGGGCGTTGCGTATGGCAGACAATAAACTAAAAAAAGCTGCCCTGACTTACCGTAGGCTTTTCGGCTGGCCCGTGATCCCGATCATCTTCGAGCCCGAGGACAACGGTAAGCTCCGGAAGAAACCCCTGGTCCAGTGGAAGACTTACCAGGAGAAGAAGCCGACCGTGGAGGAAACCGGCAAGCTGTTTGACGACGATCGGGCACAGGGGATCTCACTCATCTGCGGGAAGGTCAGCGGCGTGGTCAGCTTGGACCTGGACGAATACAAGCCGGACTATGACCCCGAGAAGGTCCGGGAGGCCCTCGGCGAGCTACCGCCGGCTCCCACCTTCACCACGCCCAGGGGCGGTCGCCAGCTTCTTTTCAAGTGCCCGGCCGAGGGGATCCAGTCCGTGACGGATCTTCTCCCCGGCATGGACGTGAAAGCGGGCGGCGGCTTGGCCACCCTACCGCCCTCGAGCAACGGCGTCGGCAAGTATGCTTGGGCTGAGGGAATGGGCCCCAGGGACCTCGAGCCGCCCGAGCTGCCGCCGGCGGCGCTGGCGTATATAATTAGATATATATATATAAGCAGGGAAGTCAGTTCAGATCCCCGACGACTTCCAACGACTTCCTTGACTTCAAGTGACTTCCATTTCTTTACTGAAGGGAGGCGGGATGAGGACCTTTTCCGCGCCGCTAATTGCCTGGTGAAGGGCGGAGCCGAGCCCTCCTTCATCCAAAATACCCTTGAATTACTCACACTTGGCTGCACACCTCCTTTCGACCTAAAAGAAATTCCCGCAAAAATTGAATCAGCTCTGAAACGAGCCGAGCGTCGGGAGCGGAACATCTCCGCCGAGGTCCGGGAGTGGGTGCTGACTTCAAGTGGCTTCTATTTGACTTCAGATTGCTTCAACGGACTTCAAGTGACTTCAAGAGAGGAAAAGAAGGCCGTGATCCTCGAGATGCTCCGGCTCCACAAGGCGGGTGTGATTGAGCGGCACGGGAACAAAAACGGGTGTTATCGCCTGGTTAATACCAATGTCGAATACCTGGATTTCCTGAGCGCCCCCACCGATGAGTTCCCGATCGACCTTCCCCTGGGTCTTTCGGACTACGCCGTTATTAACTCCAAGGGCATTTTGACCTTTGCCGGGTCAAAGGACGCCGGAAAGACGGCGCTCGCCTTGGAGCTGATCAAGAGAAACGCCGGCCGGTTCCCGATCCTCTATGTCACTTCCGAGATGGGTCAAACCGAGCTCCGGAAGCGCCTCGAGGCTCACAAGGACATGACCCTGGAGAAATGGAACGCGGCCATGAAGGCCGCCTATCGGATCGAGAACGTCCAGGATCTTATTACGCCGGAGCGCAAGCTGTTCATCATCGACTACATCGAGCCGCCGGAGGAACAGCTCTACAAGGTCGGGACCATCTTTCGGTCGATTCATGAAAAATTAAAAGACGGCGTCGCGGTCTGCTTCATACAGAAGCAATACCAGGCCCTCCTTGGGCGCGGAGGCCAATTTTCCCTGGACAAAGCACGGCTATATGTCGGCCTGGATACCGGGAAGCCCAACAAAGCGACAATCGTGTCGTGTAAGAGCTTCCGGGGCGTGAACCCCAGGAGCATGACTCTGCAATACAAGATTTTTGGGGGCTGGAAGATAGAGCCGATGGGTTTTTGGAAATACGAGGAGACCAGACCATGACCAAGTTCCAGCGAGAATGGGAAGAACTCACGCAAGCGGTTTACCGGGCGCTCGCCAGGGGACGGCGGCGTTTCGACCTGGAAGCATCGCCCATCCTCGATGGGGCGGACCTCGAAAAGGCCACGAGGATCGTGCTCGACGGCCTGTGGAAGGGCGTCCTTGCTCAAATGGTGCTGGAAGACGCCCTGGATCTCTCCTTCGTCGATGGCAAGCTGCACTTCACCCTCAACGCCAAGGGCGTAGAGATGGGCCTGGAACTGGCCTTCGATGACACGATTAGGAAGCATTGACAGGATCCGGGGCTTCGCCGGGGCCCCTGGTCCCCTCTGAAGGATGGGTATGACGGAACTACTCAAACCGCAAGACGTGAGACGAATCCTGAAGGTGAGCTTGAGCACCGTGTATGCGCTGGTTGAGAGAAATCAAATCCGGGCCATCCGGATCCCCTGTCCCAGGACTCCGGGACGCCGCGGCAAGTCGATCGTCCGGTTTGCCCCGGAGGATCTCCAGGAATTCATAGAGAAGCATAGGACCATTTGATGTTTAGACAAAAGGCTTTAGTAACATATTGAAATAATTAAGGATAAATAAGAATTTTAAAGGCGTTTGCCCGGAATTGCCCGGATTGAGGAGGTGAAAACATGGCAAGTCAACATGACGCACTTTGGGCGGCGTCCGTCGCCTACGAACGAGCGAAAGCGGATCCAGCTACCACGCCGGCAGAGCTCGAGGCTCTGGAAAGCGCCTGGAGGATCCTCACGGCCCACTGGCCATACAGCAGGGACCTGGAAACCGCAACGGCGGCCGACAAACAAACGGGCAAGCTAAAGGTTTCCGTCCCACATGACAAATTTTAGGAGGTGCCAAAGTGAAAGAGAAGATCCAAAAAGAAATAAACGATCTGTTTGCCGGCAAGGTCCGGAAGGCCGTTTCCGACGAGTTGAAGGCTGTGTCGGCTGTGCGTAAGGAAAGGGCGGAACTCGCCGAGCGGATCCGGGTCCTGGAGGTCCGGGCCCAGGCTGCCGGGGACGCCCTGGTGGTCATGTCGGACCAAATTGACCGCGATATCCTTGACAACAAGCTGCCGGCCAAACTGCTCCGGGAGGCCGAGGTCAAGAGTAAAGAGGTCAAGGCATGCACCGGCCAGATCTCGCTACTGAAGGATCGGGACGCCGCCCTTGCGATCCATGAAAAGCAAGCCCTCGAAGCGCTGTCCGGGGCTGCCTGGAAAGCCTGTGGCGCCTGTCATGAGGTTATTGAGGCCCGCGCCAGGGCCCTGCTCGACGAAGCCCTTTTGCTGTTGGCCACCTATGAAGACGCCGGTTTGCGGCTCTTTAAGGACCAGGGTATTGATCTCAGGCGGGACAAAGAGCTCACCCTGGGTCGCTTCGGCGGTCTTCAGCCCTTAATGGACGACCTGGAGTCCTTCGCTCTCCCGTCGGGTCAGGAAATGGCCTTCATCGATCGCCGCGAGATTCGCCACCGGGCCCTGGGCGGCTGATAGTGAAAATTCAACGTAACTCAATGTTTTTCAACAGTAGTTTCAACGAGGTTGTTTATGGCCTATCCAAGGCTCGATAGAGCCAGGATAAAAGAGCTGCACGAGCAGGGCCTGAAGGTGTCTGAAATTGCAAAGGATTTAGGCTGCACCCCGGCCGGTGTATATAAGCAGCTCAAGCGCCTGGGAGTGGATATTGCGAGTGCCGCCTGTCCGGTCGCTCCGGCCTGGGTCGAGAAGCAGGACGCGGCCGCGAAGCACCTGATGTATCTCATAGGTACTGCCAGGAAAGAGCTCGATTGGATCGAGGCGGAGGTCCCCGTGGCGACGTCTGCGGAGTATAGGCTTTGGCAGGATCAGAAGATCAAGTTTGCCGCCGAGATGCGGAAACTGATCTCGGCCATCGCCGACATCGGATATAAATTATTCCAGGCGAATGAGGTCTCGGAGGCCTTACGGATCATCGAGGAGGAAATAGCTCTTGAATCGTTGGAGTGCCAGCAAAGAATTCGTGGGCGACTTGAGCGGCGCCGGCATATTCGATTCCCTGTTGGCGTCGATTGACCGGCGCGTCGGGGCCATCGAGTTTAAGCACTACCAGGGAGATCCCGTGGGCTTCGGCGAGCGTGTCTTGGGAGAAACCTTCACGGATGAAGTGAAAACCATGATGGAATCGGTCCGGGACAACATCGTCACGATCGCGCAATCGGCCAACGCAACCGGAAAAACGCATGGGTCCGCCCGGGTCGCTATTTGGTTTTACAAGTGCTTCGGCAACTGCCAGGTTTATACGGCGGCCGCTCCTCCCGAGAGCAACCTTCGCAATCTTCTCTGGGGCGAAATAGGATCTGTCATCGAGAGGCACCCGGATCTTTTTAAGCGGGACACGATCAAAAATCTCCACGTGGCCAGGGGACCGCAATCGTTTTTAACCGGCGTCACGATCCCGACTTCCGGATCTGAGGCGCAGCGGGAATCGAAATTCTCCGGCAAACATTCCCCGAATCTGCTTTTTATCTGTGACGAGGGCGACGCCATCCCGGACGAGGTCTTCAGGGGCATCGAGAGCTGTATGTCCGGCGGCCATGCCCGGCTTCTCATCATGCTCAATCCCCGCCAGGAGGCCGGCGAGGTCTATCGTATGTCCAGGGACCGCCGGGCGAAGGTCATCCATCTATCCGCTTTCAACCATCCGAATGTCATTGAGGGCCGGGACGTGATCCCCGGGGCCGTGACCCGCGAAACGGTTGTGAGAAGGATCAACGAGTGGGCCCGTCCCCTGGCCGGGGGCGAGGTCCCCGATCTGGAGTGCTTCGAGCTTCCTGATTTCCTCGAGGGGGCAACGGCCGCAACACAAGACGGCCGCTATTACGATCCCCTGGTCCCCGGCTGGTATAAGATCATGGAGCCCGCCTTCAGCTACATGGTCCTGGGCAAGTATCCGCCCCGGTCGAGCTCGCAGCTCGTCTCGAGGGAGTGGGTCATGCAGGCCCGGCAACGTTGGGACGCCTGGGTCCTCGAATACGGCGAGAAGCCTCCGGGTCATACCCTGCCCGTCATGGGCCTGGACGTTGGGGAATTCGGATCCGACGCAAACGCGGCTTGTTTCCGTCACGGCGGCTTTGTCGAGCGGCTCGCCACGTGGGGCGGCGTGGACACGGTGACGACGGCCGACCGGGCGATCGCCGAATACCGCAAGCGGAACGTCACCAGGGCGAACATCGACGCAACGGGCGTAGGGGCAGGGGTCGCACCTTATATGCAGCGCCAGGGGTGCTCGGCGGTTCCGGTAAAGGTGGCGAGCTCGCCGACACAGAAAACGGATCTCGGGGAATTTCAGTTATTGCGGGATCAATTATGGTGGAGCTGCCGGGAATGGCTGCGGACGGATCCGGGCGCCATGCTTCCGCCCGACGAGGAGCTGATCGAGGAGCTCCTGGCGCCGTCATACGAAGTGGAGGGCGGCAAAATTCGGGTCATGAAGAAATCAACGATCCGGGAATTGATCAAGCGCTCGCCGGACCGGGCGGACGCCCTTTGCCTGACCTTCATGACCGGCGGCTTTTTCGCGGATTGCGATTTCAGATAACGGAGGTTTGATATGCTTTTAGAGAGGAAAACAGCTTGCAGCGGGTCTACTTATTGGCAGAACCCTAAAACGGGCATAGAGTATCGCAAGGTGGTGATGGGCTTTTCCTGGCCGGGGAAGAAACCGGGTTATATCATCGTGCTTTCAGAGGATCGGTATAGGGACGCCCGGAGTGACAATTACTCGATCAACGTCGTGACGGAATTCGAGCAGCACGGCATGGACGTATTCGTCGAGAAGCTCCACGAGGTCGCCGGGCTCTACTGCGTGACGGATCTCTACGGGGATCCCGACGATAAGGTGGGGCGGGATTTTCTCTACTCATTCAACGACAAGCTCTCCAGGCGGGGACGGCAGGGGATCTACATCTCGAGGCCGCCGATGATCGGCGAAAGACAATGTTTCGAGTATGGCGTGCAGACGATCCTCAAGCTGCTTCGGGCCGGGAAGAAGGTCCTTTTTCTGGGGGAGCACAGCCGGCTGCCGTCCTATCTGCTCGAGCTCCAGCCACAAGACGTGGGGAAGGCGGATCCCGGGGACTACCCGGCGGTCGCCGCCCTGGGTTATGCCGTGACGGCCCTCACCTGTTGGCCGGCCCGGGAGGGCCAGGACCAGGCGCCGCAAAGGGCGATCACGGACTATGACGTTTTTAATGATGACAAGGAAAATCAAAACAGAAGGAGGTTTTAGGCCATGGGCGAAGAAAAAAACAGCGGACAGGATTTCATCGTCACCGACGATCTCCTGGGGGAATTCAAGGACCATCCGGTTTTTGAGCAATTCAAAGGGCGGCCTGTGCAGGAGGTTTTCAAATCCTACGACCACGCACACAAACTCACGGCCGACAGGCTCACGCTGCCGGTCGGGAAAAACGATCGACCTGAGGTGTGGGGAAAAGTATATGACGCCCTGGGCCGGCCGAAGGACGCTGACGGCTATCAATTCCAGAAGCCGCCGCTCCCGGGCGGACTCCAATACGATCCCGGCCTCGAAAGAGCCTTTGCAAAGGTCTGCCACGAGGCGGGGATCCTGCCCCGGCAAGCCCAGGCGCTTTTCAATTTTTACAATAGCCATGTCGTGGAGGAGCTCAAGGTTTCTATGGCCGAGCGCGACACGGCCTACGGGCGCGGTCACGACGAGATTCATGAAAAATTCGGCAACGAAACCGATCTCGCGTTGAAGATGGCAAACCGGATGCTGCACACCTTCGGCGGCACGCCCGAGGAAATTGATTACATCGCACAAAATTACGGCAACGATCCGAAGCTGATCGCGCTTTTGGCCCGCGTCGGCATGACAACCCGGGAAGATTCTCTCGTCAAAGGCGAGAAGGCGGAGCGCTATGACGGCAAGGACTCTGCGATCAGCCTGAAGAAGCAGATCCTCACAGACAAGAATCACCCATTGCACGAGGCCTATTTCGACAAGCGTCACCCGAGGCACCAGGAAGCAATCGATACGGTCCTGCGTTTGAATACTTTACTGCACGGGGGCGGGGAGGAGGAATAAACGGGCCAGGGGCAGCCTTAGAAATGGCTGCACCATGCGTTTAACGCATTTCTGAGAGGACTTTTCTTGATGGACGATAAGATACCCGAGAGGGCTTGCCCCGTCTGCCCTGGGGCATTTAAACGGAGCTACGGATCGCGAGAAAAAGGCTGTCTGTATCGCCAAAAGAGGCCGCAGAAATCATGCACGGGACAAAAGTCCCGCGCAAAACCTGGTCGGACTATTGTCAGGACATTGGCCGTTCGCGCCAGGTCGTCAACCGCTGGCTGGCGGCGTATGGGGCTTCGCAGGATCGCCCAGGAGCGGTTATTTTTTCTTCTTGGGGTTAGAGGCCGGGGGGTTTTCGTATTTCTTCAGGGCCTCTGTTACGAGATGGCGGATGGCCTCCGACCTGGACGGCATACGGTTTTCAAAACGGAAATCCTCTATCCGTTCGATCAGGGCCCGAGACAGGCTGATGAGAAGTTTTTTCTTTTCATTGCCGGGGATCTCGTTTTCCATTGACTAATAATAAAACAAGACGGAGATATTTGCAAATATGTTTTCGCGGACTCCTTGACAATATCCCGGCTGTCGAGTATATATAATATATAAAGACCTCCTCTCCGAAGGCAGGGCGACAAAAAACAGCATAAGCCAATTTGAGCCTGAAGATTCCCGGGACCGCGAGGACCGGGGCGGCACCCTGACCGCGAAGAGATCTTCGGGCTTTAATTATTTCAGGGGGGGGTATGCCATGACTGAAGAAAGAACACGATACGAGTATAGACCAAAATGGACGAGAGTGAAGGCGGGTTTTGAAGTATGGCTTTTTAGAATCGCCGCCGTGGTGCTTTTGATCCCGGCAATCTGGATATTAACCGGCATGGCGCGTAGCCCGTTCGAATATGCCATTGCCGTAATCTGTGCCGGCGGGGCCGTTGCGTTTCTCTTCTATGCCAGTAAAATCCAGCGCCGTTGAGGAGGTGAACCGTTAATATAGTAGTTTTTTTACGCTTGTCCCCGGAAAATGCGGAAAAGGCGGGTATGCC
>CAZJPV010000047.1:0-18295 GCA_964547985.1 uncultured Syntrophaceae bacterium | reverse complement strand
CCTTACACTTTCTGGAAGATCTCGATGCTGCTCCCGGGGGCCAGGGTGACCATGGCCTTTTTCCAGTCGCGCTTTCGGCCCAGGACCCGTCCCACTCGCTTTTTCTTGCCGGTCATATTCATGGTCCTGACGTTGATCACCTTGACCTTGAAGAGTTTCTCCACCGCTTGCCCGATCTCAATTTTGTTGGCCCGCCGGTCGACTTCGAAGTAGTACTTGTTCGTTTCCTTGGCGAGAGTAGTTTTTTCCGTCACGAGCGGTCTTTTGATGATCTGATAGATTTCCATTATGCTGACAACGCCCCTTCTATCACTTTGATGGAGGGTTCCATGAGGACCAGATGGTCATACTTCAGAAGATCGTAGACGTTGATCCCCTCCGATCGCATCATCTTCACGTCCCTCAGGTTCCTTGAGGATTTCTCAAGCACCGGGTCCGCTTTGTCCAGCACAAAGAGGGTCTTTTTAAGTCCGAAACGCTCGAGAACCTCCTTGAATGTCTTGGTCTTGATCCCTGCCATCGGAAAATCCCGAAGAACCACGATCTTCTCTTCAATGACCTTCATGCTGAGCGCCGAGATGAGCGCCGCTTTTCGCATCTTTTTGGGGACCGAATAGGCATAATCCCGGGGATGGGGACCGAAAACAATGCCGCCGCCGCGCCACAAGGGGGACCGGATCGTACCCGCGCGGGCCCGGCCCGTGCCCTTCTGTCGCCAGGGCTTGCGGCCGCCGCCTTTGACCTCTCCGCGCCGCTTCGTCGAGTGGGTCCCGGCCCTGCGGCAGGCGAGCTGCCGCCTCACCACCTCGTAAATAAGGTCCTTTTTGACTTCCGCCCCGAAGATGTCCTTGCGGAGCTCCACTTCGGAAACCTTGTTCTTTTCGATATCGTATACTGCTAAAACCGGCATGTCCGATACGCTCCAGGTTGATATCCGTTAGGATTTTTTGACCGCTTTCTGGATCAGGACGATCCCGTTCTTGCTGCCCGGGATGGCTCCTTTGACCAGAATAACGTTGCTCTCCGACCTCACCCCGATCACCCGGAGATTCTGGACCGTTTTCCGCTCATCGCCCATATGACCCGGCAGGCGCTTTCCCTTGAAGACCCTGGAGGGATAGGCGCTCGCTCCGATGGAACCGGGTGCCCGGTGGAACATGGAGCCGTGAGAGGCCTTGCCGCCCTGGAATCCATGCCGCTTGACACCGCCGGCAAATCCACGGCCTTTCGTGGTCCCCGTCACATCAACAAAGTCGCCGACTTTAAACATCCCGGCCGTCAATTCCTGGCCTAGTTCGAAAGCGTCGGGGGCCGATATCCTGAATTCACGAAGCACGCGAAAGAAGCCCTTGTTGACCTTGTTCTGATGCCCCTGCAGGGGTTTGGTCACGTTCTTCTGCCCTTTCCGCCCGAAGGCGAGCTGAACGGCGTCGTATCCGTCGGTCCCCTGCTTCTTCTTTTGCATCACCACACAGGGCCCGGCCTCGATGACCGTGACAGGTATGGCCACGCCATCGTCACCGAAGATCTGTGTCATGCCCAGTTTCTTGCCAATCAATCCTGTTCCCATAAGCCCTGCAATCTCACAGAAAATCAAAAAAACAGGAGACGGATTCAACGCTCAAATCCATCTCCATGTTTGCGGTTTCCTTACAGCTTGATCTCGACATCCACGCCGGCGGAGAGATCCAGTTTCATCAGGGCGTCAACGGTGGCCTGCGTCGGTTCGATAATGTCAATGATCCTCTTGTGGGTTCGAACCTCGAACTGCTCCCGGGATTTCTTGTCCACGTGGGGAGACCGGTTCACGCAGTACTTGTTGATGACCGTCGGAAGCGGAATGGGGCCCGCAACGCGCGCCCCTGTTCTCTTCGCCGTGTCCACGATGTCTTCCGCAGACCGATCGAGCAACTTGTAGTCATACGCCTTCAGTCGAATTCTTATCTTTTGCTCAGCCATATCCCGCTTACTCGAAGATGAATTTACTCAATAATCGTACCCACCACACCGGCACCGACGGTTTTCCCACCTTCCCGGATGGCGAATCGAAGTCCCTGCTCCATGGCGATGGGCGTGATGAGATGGATTTCCATGGCCACGTTGTCACCGGGCATCACCATCTCGATACCCTCGGGGAGGGTCACCACACCCGTCACGTCCGTCGTTCTGAAATAGAACTGGGGCCGGTAGCCGCTGAAGAAGGGGGTGTGACGCCCGCCCTCTTCTTTCGTCAGGACGTAAACCGAGGCCTTAAACTTCGTGTGAGGCGTGATGGAGCCGGGTTTGGCCACCACCTGGCCTCTTTCCACTTCTTCCCGCTTGGTCCCCCGGAGGAGAACGCCGATATCGTCACCCGCACGGCCTTCGTCCAGCGTCTTGCGGAACATTTCCACGCCCGTGCATACCGTCTTGAAGGTCGGCCGGATGCCGACGACTTCCACTTCCTCACCGGTCTTGATAATGCCGCGATCCACCCTGCCCGTCACAACGGTTCCGCGGCCGGAGATGCTGAAAACGTCGCCGATGGGCATGAGGAAGGGCTTGTCCAGATCACGGGTGGGCTCGGGAATAAAGGCGTCCACGGCGTCCATCAGTTCAAAAACGCACTTCGCGTCTGCCGATTTGATATCGTCCGTCTCGAGGGCCTTCAGAGCCGACCCCCGGATGATCGGGGTCTTGTCGCCGGGAAACTCGTACTTGCTCAGAAGTTCCCGGAGCTCGAGCTCGACGAGATCGAGCAGCTCGGGATCATCGACAAGGTCAACCTTGTTGAGGAAAACAACCATGGCGGGGACCTGAACCTGTCTTGCAAGGAGGATGTGCTCTCTTGTCTGCGGCATGGGACCTTCCGATGCGGCCACGACCAGGATGGCGCCGTCCATGTGCGCTGCTCCGGAGATCATGTTCTTGATATAATCCGCGTGCCCGGGGCAATCCACGTGGGCATAGTGTCTTTTGTCGGTCTCATACTCCACGTGAGCGACATTGATCGTCACGCCCCGTTCCTTTTCTTCGGGCGCGTTGTCAATCATATCGAAGGAATAGTACTGCGCGAGACCTTTTTTGGAGAGGTGCTTCGTGATGGCAGCGGTCAACGTGGTCTTCCCGTGATCGACATGCCCGATCGTCCCGATGTTTACGTGCGGCTTTGTCCTCTCAAATTTTTTCTTAGCCATCTCCATCTACCTCCTTGCAATCAAAAAGATGAATCAGTTGTTATTTCTTCTTGCCCCCTGTGTCGGTTGTTCTCGTATGAATGATCTCCTTCGCCAGCTCCCCCGATACGGCGTTGTAGCAAAGAAACTGCATGGAGTAAGTGGCCCGCCCCTGAGTCTTGGACCTCAAGTCGGTCGCATACCCGAACATCTCGGCGAGCGGCACCTCCGCGTTGACCGCCTCCGACCCCGGTCGGGAGTCGATACTCACGATCTTACCCCGCCGGGAGGTCAGGTGTCCGATCACATCGCCCAGATAGTCCTTGGGAACAACGACTTCCACGGACATGATCGGTTCCAGCAGCACCGGGTGGCCGCGCTTGGCACCGCTTTTGAGTGCCATGGAGGCGGCGATCTTGAAAGCCAGTTCCGAAGAGTCCACCTCATGATAGGACCCGTCCGTCAGCCGGACCTTCAGATCCACCATCGGATACCCGGCCAGCACCCCCTCTTCCATGGCTTCCTGGATGCCCTTTCCCACGGCCGGGATAAATTCCTTCGGGATGACACCGCCGATGATCTTGTTCTCGAAGGTGAGGCCCCGGCCCGGCTCGTTGGGCTCGATTTCGATCCACACATGGCCGTACTGCCCGCGTCCGCCGGACTGCTTGACGTACTTTCCTTCCGCCCGTACCGGCTTGCGGATGGTCTCCTTGTAGGCCACCTGGGGGTTTCCAATGTTGGCCCCGAGACCGAACTCCCTGGAGAGCCTGTCCACGATGATCTCCAGGTGAAGCTCCCCCATGCCTGAAATGAGCGTCTGGCCCGTTTCCCGGTCAACCCGGACCTTGAAAGAGGGGTCCTCCCGGGCAATCTTCTGGAGCGCGATGTCCATCTTCTCCTCGTCCGTCTTCGTCTTGGGCTCGATGGCAATCGCGATGACGGGCTCCGGAAACTCGAGGGTCTCGAGTTTCAACGGGTGAGCCTGGTCGCAGAGTGTGTCCCCCGTGGCGGTATAATTCAATCCCACGGCGGCGACAATGTCTCCGGTCCGGGCTTCCTTGATGTCCTCACGCTTGTTGGCGTGCATCTTGAGAAGGCGTCCGACTCTTTCCCGTTTGTCCTTGGAAGCATTGTAAATGTAAGAGCCCGCCTTCAGCACCCCGGAGTACATCCGAAAAAACGTGAGCTGTCCCACAAAGGGATCAGTCAAAATCTTGAAGGCCAGGGCAGCAAAGGGCACATCATCGCTGGCTTCCCTCACGATGTCGCGGTCGGCGGTCCGGATATCTCTTCCCACCACCGGTGGCATGTCCAGCGGCGAAGGCATCAACTGCACCACCGCGTCCAGCAGGAGCTGAATGCCCTTGTTCTTGAAGGCCGAGCCGCAGAGAACCGGGATGACCTTCATGGACCGGGTCAGGTTGCGGATCGCCCCGCGGATTTCTTCCTGTGAAAGAGCTTCTTCACTTAAATATTTTTTCATCAAGTCCTCGTCCAGATCGGAAAGGGACTCGATCATCTTCTCACGCTGGCTCTTTGCCTCTTCCAGAAACTCCGGTGGAATGGGACCCGCCGAATACTCGGTCCCCTTGACATCCTTGTCGTAGGTGATGGCCTCCATGCCAATGAGGTCCACAACCCCCCTGAACTTCTCCTCCGAGCCGAGCGGGATCTGGACCGGGATTGGATTCGCTCCCAGACGATCCCGGATCGCCGCCACGACCCGCATGAAGTCCGCACCCACGCGGTCCATCTTGTTGATGAAGGCAAGCCGCGGTACGCGGTATTTGTCCGCCTGCCGCCAGACCGCTTCGGATTGGGGTTCCACACCTTCCACGGCGCTGAAGAGGGCCACGGCACTGTCGAGAACCCTCAGCGATCGTTCAACCTCAATCGTAAAGTCCACATGGCCCGGCGTGTCGATGATGTTGATCCGGTGATCCTTCCACGAGCACGTGGTGGCCGCGGAGGTAATCGTGATGCCCCGTTCCTGTTCCTGTTCCATATAGTCCATGACGGCGGTGCCGTCATGAACTTCGCCCATCTTGTAAGACACCTTCGTGTAGTACAGGATCCGCTCGGTGAGCGTCGTCTTGCCGGCATCGATATGAGCCATGATGCCGATATTGCGGATATGCGATAGGGGAATCTCCCGGGACACGTTTCAAGTTCCTGCAACTTTTAAAAGAGCGCTAGAATCGATAATGGGCAAAGGCCTTGTTGGCCTCCGCCATTTTATGGACGTCCTCTTTCTTCTTGACCGAGGCGCCGCGGTTGTTGGCCGCATCGATAAACTCGCCGGCGAGTTTATCTTTCAACATCTTCTCGGACCGGGCCCTCGAGTGAAGAATGATCCAGCGCATGGCCAGGGCAAGCTTCCTAGAGGGGGCCACTTCTGTCGGGACCTGGTAGGTGGCCCCGCCCACCCTTCTCGAACGGACCTCGATCAGGGGTTTCACGTTTTCCACCGCCTTCTCGAAAACCGCCAGAGGGGCTTCCTTGGCCCGCTTCTCGATCACGCTAAAGGCGCCGTACAAGATACCCTCCGCGGTGCTTCTCTTGCCCTTCTTCATCAGGCAGTTGACGAACTTGGCCACCAGCTCGCTTCCATATTTGGCATCCGGCGTTATCTTGCGCTTGGCGATAACTCTTCTTCTCGGCATTCTAAGATCCCCGATTAACTGGACTTTTTCGTCCCGTACTTCGACCGGCTCTGTTTCCGATCCTGAACCCCGACGGCATCCAGAGTTCCCCGGACGATGTGATACCGCACACCGGGGAGGTCCTTCACGCGGCCGCCCCGAACCAGGACAACAGAGTGCTCCTGCAGGTTATGGCCGATACCCGGGATATAAGATGTCACCTCGTATCCGCTCGTCAGACGAACCCTCGCCACTTTACGAAGGGCGGAGTTGGGCTTCTTGGGTGTCGTGGTGTAAACCCTCACACAAACCCCGCGCCTCTGCGGAGAGGACACCAGGGTCGGGGCGGTTGTCTTTTTCAACACCTTTTTCCTGCCCTTACGGATCAGCTGATTGATCGTCGGCATTTCGCCTCCAACGTCATAAATTCACCACGCAAAGGGTGGCGACGAAAGCTCTGTTTTCTATCAATTTGTGGCTTCCGTGTCAAGGTTTTTCTGAAGAAGTTTTCGTTCATCCTCCTCGCCCTCGACCTGGATGCCCAGCTTCTTATAAATGGGCAGCCCGGTGCCTGCCGGGATGAGCCGTCCCATGATGACGTTCTCCTTGTTCCCCCGCAGGTAGTCGGTCTTGCCGGCCAGGGCCGCTTCGGTGAGCACCCGGGTCGTCTCCTGGAAGGAGGCTGCCGAGATGAAGCTCTGCGTGCTGAGCGAGGCCTTGGTGATCCCCAGGAGGATCGGCTCTCCCACGGCGGGCCGCCCCCCTTTGGCAAGAACCCGCTCATTTTCCTCCTGAAATCGGACTTTTTCGACCTGCTCATCAGACAGGAAGATGGTATCCCCCGGGTCGGCGACCTTGACCCGCCGGAGCATCTGACGCACGATAATTTCGATGTGCTTGTCGTTAATCTTGACACCCTGCAGCCGGTAGACCTCCTGCACTTCGTCAACCAGGTAGCGGGCAAGCTCTTTCTCGCCCTTGATCGTCAGGAGGTCGTGGGGATTGCTCGCCCCGTCCATGAGCGGGTCACCGGCCTGAACCCGGTCGCCCTCCTGCACGGTGATGTGCTTGCCCTTGGAGATGAGGTATTCCTTTTTCTCGCCCACTTCGGGCGTCACGATGAGCCGCCGTCGCCCTTTGACGTCCTTCCCGAAGGCAACGGCCCCATCGATCTCGGATATAACGGCGAATTCCTTGGGCTTCCTGGCCTCGAAAAGTTCTGCCACCCTGGGAAGACCACCGGTGATATCCTTCGTCTTCGTCGTCTCCCTCGGGATCTTGGCGATGATGTCACCGGCAATGACCTTGTCCCCCTCGGAGACGACAATGTTGACGCCGACGGACAGGAGGTACCGGGCGTAACTGTGCGTGACGGCGATCCGGGCCGTCTTGCCCTCCTTGTCCTTGATGGAGATTCTCGGACGCATATCAGGATCGGAAAAGTCCATGACCACTTTTCTCGAAAGCCCTGTCACTTCGTCCACCTGTTCCTGAACCGTCCGGCCCTCGACGATATCCCCGAACTTGACGGTCCCGTCCACTTCGGAGAGGATCGGGATCGAGAAGGGATCCCATTCCGCAATCCGGTCGCCGCGCTTGACCTGTTTTCCCTCCCGGACCTTCAGGTGCGCACCGTAGGGTACGGGGTATTTGCCGCGACTCCTTTCCTGATCATCGAGGACGTAGACTTCGCCGTTCCTGCTCATGACGACGAGCGCCCCCTCCCGGCCCTTTACGGTGTTGAGGTTGACGAACTTGATGGTCCCGTCATGCCGGGCTTCCAGCGTGGAGTGCTCCTCGAACTTCGCCGTCCCACCAATGTGGAAGGTTCTCATGGTCAGCTGTGTCCCCGGCTCTCCAATGGACTGCGCTGCGATGATCCCGACGGCCTCGCCGATGTTCACGAGATGACCATGGGACAGATCGCGGCCGTAGCATCTGGCACAGACACCATACCTGGATTTACAGGTGAGCCCCGAGCGGATCTGGACCCTTTCAATACCGGCGTGGTCGATCTTATCCGCCAGGGATTCGTCAATCTCTTCGTTGGCCTTGACCAGGACCTCCCCGGTGAAGGGGTCTTTGATGTCCTCAAGGGCCACCCGGCCGAGGACTCGCTCTCCGGCGGTTTCGATGATTTCCCCGCCCTCCATGAGGGCCTGGACATAAAGGCCGTCCATCGTCTTGCAATCCTCTTCCGTTACGATGCAGTCCTGGGCCACGTCGACCAGCCGACGGGTCAGGTAGCCGGAATTGGCCGTCTTGAGGGCCGTGTCGGCAAGACCCTTGCGGGCACCGTGGGTGGAGATGAAGTATTGCAGAACGGTGAGGCCCTCCCTGAAGTTGGCCGTGATGGGTGTCTCGATGATTTCTCCGGAGGGTTTCGCCATGAGACCCCTCATGCCGGCCAACTGCCGGATCTGGGCGGCGCTGCCCCTCGCACCGGAGTCGGCCATCATGTAAATGGGGTTGAAGCTCTCGACTTTCTTTTTACCCTCCGCCGATGAAAGCTCCTGGGTGCCGATACTGGTGAGCATGGCATCGGCAACCTTTTCGGTGGCCTGTGCCCAGATGTCGATGACCTTGTTGTAACGCTCACCGTCGGTGATGAGCCCGTCCATGTATTGCTTCTGAACCTCCAGGACGTCCTTGTCCGCCTTCGTGATAATGTCTTTCTTGATCTCCGGGATCACCATGTTCTGAATGGAAATGGAGGCGCCGGAGGTGGTGGCATACCTGAAACCCAGGTCCTTCAGGCGGTCCGTCAGGATGACGGTCGCTTTGTCTCCGCAACTGCGGTAGCAGAAGTCGACGAGGTTGGCCAGTTCCTTCTTGTTCATCACCTTGTTGATGACATCGAAGGGGATGTCGGGAGGCATAATCTCGTACAGGATCACCCGGCCCACCGTTGTTTCCTTGAGGGTGCCGTTCATGCGTACCTTGACCCTCGCATGGAGCGACGCCTCGCCGGCATCGAAGGCACGCCGGACTTCTTCCGGATCGGAAAAGACCATGCCCTCTCCCCTGGCGCCGGTCCGGAACCTCGTCATATAGTAAATCCCCAGAACGATGTCCTGGCTGGGCACGATGATGGGCTTGCCGTGAGCCGGTGAGAGGATGTTGTTGGTCGACATCATGAGCACCCGGGATTCCACCTGGGACTCGATAGAAAGCGGGACGTGGACAGCCATCTGGTCCCCGTCGAAGTCGGCGTTGAAGGCCGTGCAGACCAGGGGGTGGAGCTGGATGGCCTTGCCCTCGATGAGCACAGGTTCAAAGGCCTGCATCCCGAGCCGGTGGAGGGTCGGTGCACGGTTGAGGAGCACGGGATACTCGCGCACCACCTCGTCCAGGGCATCCCAGACCTCCGGCGTTTCCCGCTCGACCATTTTCTTGGCGCTCTTCACCGTGGTAACGTAGCCTTTCTGCTCGAGACGGTTGTAGATGAAGGGTTTGAAGAGCTCCAGGGCCATCTTCTTTGGAAGACCGCACTGGTGGAGGCGAAGGTCTGGACCAACGGTGATAACGGACCGTCCCGAGTAATCCACACGTTTGCCGAGCAGGTTCTGACGGAACCGGCCCTGCTTCCCCTTGAGCATGTCGGAAAGCGATCGCAGGGGTCGCTTGTTGGAACCCGTGATAGCGCGGCCCCGCCTGCCGTTGTCAAAGAGGACATCCACGGCCTCCTGGAGCATGCGCTTCTCGTTGCGGATGATGATCTCCGGGGCGTTGAGCTCCATGAGGCGCTTGAGCCTGTTGTTGCGGTTGATCACGCGCCGGTAGAGGTCATTGAGGTCGGAGGTGGCAAACCGGCCGCCCTCCAGGGGGACCAGCGGCCGCAGGTCCGGGGGAATGACGGGCAGAACGGTGAGGATCATCCACTCGGGCTTGTTTTTCGATCTCTGGAGCGCCTCGATGACACGGAGCCGCTTGATGAGTTTCTTGCGCTTGGTGTCCGATGAGGCGTCCGCCAGTTCCGCCCGGAGCTCGGTGTTGAGCGACTCGAGGTTCATTTCCTCGAGGAGCTTGCGGACCGACTCGGCGCCAATGCCCGCTACAAAACCGTCCGCGCCGTACTTTTCCCGGGCTTCGATGAATCGCTCCTCGGTCAGGAGCTCCTTCTTTCGAAGCGGCGTGTTCTTGGGATCCATCACGATCCACGATTCGAAGTAGAGGACTTTCTCCAGTTCTTTCAGCGAAAGGTCCAGCACATTGCCGATGCGACTGGGCAGGCTCTTGAGAAACCAGATGTGCGCCACCGGCGCCGCCAGGGCGATGTGGCCCATCCTTTCCCGTCGAACCTTGGACTGGATGACCTCGACACCGCACTTCTCGCAGACCACTCCGCGGTGCTTCATCCGCTTGTAACGCCCGCACAGACACTCGTAATCCTTGACCGGCCCGAAGATCTTGGCACAGAAAAGACCGTCTCTCTCCGGCTTGAAGGTCCTGTAATTGATCGTTTCCGGCTTCTTGACCTCGCCGTGCGACCAGGAAAGTATCCTTTCCGGGGAGGCAATGGACATCCGCATCGCATTGAAGCGAATCGGGTCCTTCGGTTTTTCAAAAAAGCTGTAGATGTCTTCCACTGAGTGTTTCTCCTTATGGTGCTGAAGTTGGCCGCCTCAGGCGGCTCGGTGTTGCAACCTTCTTCAAAACCCCGCTCCCGCAAGAGGGGGGCCCTCCCGATGACTTATTCTCTCTCGACCAGTTCCACGTCCAAGCAGAGGCTCTGCAGCTCCTTAACGAGGACGCTGAAGGATTCCGGCAATCCGGGCTCCAGGGTATGCTCCCCTTTGACAATGGCCTCGTAGATCCGGGTCCGGCCGGCAACGTCATCGGACTTCACGGTCAAAAACTCCTGCAGCGTGTGGGCGGCTCCATAGGCTTCCATCGCCCAGACCTCCATCTCACCCAGTCGCTGACCGCCGAACTGGGCTTTGCCGCCCAGGGGCTGTTGCGTCACCAGGGAGTAAGGTCCGATGGAGCGCGCGTGAATCTTGTTGTCCACGAGATGATGCAGCTTCAGCATGTATATCATTCCGACGGTCACGTTCTGGTCGAAGGGTTCACCCGATCGGCCGTCGAAGAGGATCGTCTGCCCCGACAGGGGAAGCTCCGCGGCTTTGAGCATGTCCCGGATCTGCTCCTCGTGCGCACCGTCGAAAACGGGCGTAGCGATGGCGATGCCTTTTTTCAGCCGGCCGATGAACCTGCGGATCTCCCGTTCGCTGGCGCCATCAACGTACTTATTAAACTCCTGAGATGTATAGATGCTCTTGAGCTCCCGTCGGATGCCCTCAAGACTGAACTTTTTCTCTATGATGGCGTTGATCCTTTCGCCCAGGCCGCGGGCGGCCCATCCGAGGTGGGTCTCGAGAATTTGTCCTACGTTCATTCGGGAAGGAACGCCCAGGGGGTTGAGAATGATATCCACGGGGCTCCCGTCGGCAAAGAAGGGCATATCCTCCTCGGGTAGAATCCTGGAGAGAACGCCCTTGTTGCCGTGGCGACCGGCCATCTTGTCACCCACGGAGAGCTTCCGCTTGATGGCCACATAGACCTTGACGAGCTTGATGACGCCCGGGGGCAGTTCATCGCCCATGCGGAGTTTGTCGACCTTCTCATTAAAGAAGGCCTCGACCAGTTCGATCTTCCGCTCGAGGTTTTCAAACATCATGCGGAGATTCTGCTCCAGGGTTTCTTCCTTGAGGAGGGAGATTTCCTTCCAGTACTTGAAAGGGATCCTAGAGAGGACCTCTTCCGTGATGACCTCGCTCTTCTTAAGAAGGATCTTCTTTTTCTTCGCATCCATCAGCCTCGAGGCCGACACCTTGCCCTTGAGGAGTTTCACGATCTTGCTCTTGACGCTGTCGTTGATGATCCGGATCTCGTCATCACGATCCTTGTAGATATTCTGGGTTTCGTCTTCCTCAATCGTCTGGGACCGCCGATCCTTCTCCGCCCCCTTCCGGGTAAAGATCTTCGCGTCGATGACCGTCCCCTCCACACCGGGGGGAACGCGCAGAGAAGTGTCGCGGACGTCGCCCGCCTTCTCGCCGAAGATGGCCCGTAGCAGCTTCTCCTCGGGCGACAGAGTGGTTTCGCCCTTGGGCGTGATCTTCCCGACGAGGATATCGCCGGGCTTGACGGAGACGCCCATAAGGACAATGCCGCTCTCGTCGAGATTCCTGAGCGCGTCCTCTCCCACGTTGGGGATGTCCCGCGTGATTTCCTCTTTCCCGAGCTTCGTGTCCCGGGCCATCGTCTCGAACTCCTCAATGTGGATGGAGGTGTAGATGTCCTCCTTGACGATGCGCTCGCTCACCAGGATGGAGTCTTCGTAGTTGTATCCGCCCCAGGACATGAAGGCGACCATGACATTCCGGCCGAGGGCGAGCTCCCCGTTATCCGTGGCCGGACCGTCGGCAATGATGTCGCCCCGCTTGACCCGCTCCCCCTTGTTCACAATGGGTTTATGGTTGAAGCAGGTGTCCTGATTGGTTCGCTGATATTTGGTCATGTTGTAGATATCCACACCGGTATCGAAGGTGGTTTTCTCACCGTCGTCGGACTTGATGACGATCCTCGCGGCGTCGACACTTTCGATGACGCCGGAGCGCTTCGCCGTGATCACGGCGCCGGAATCCCTGGCCACGACGGATTCCATCCCCGTCCCGATGAGGGGCATCTCCGGTTTCATGAGGGGAACGGCCTGGCGCTGCATGTTGGATCCCATGAGCGCGCGGTTGGCGTCATCGTGCTCCAGGAAGGGGATGAGGCCGGCGGCGACGCTGACGAGCTGATTGGGCGAGACGTCCATCAACTGGACCTCCTCGGGCACCACCGTTACAAATTCACCGCCCTTTCTGGCGTAGATGATGGGATCCTTGAACCGGCCTCGGCTGTCCAGCACGGCGTCGGCCTGCGCAATGGTGAATTTTCCCTCTTCGATGGCGGTCAGATATTTGATCTCGCCGAGGACCCGCCCTTTTTCCACAACCCGATACGGTGTTTCGATGAACCCGAATTCATTGACCCGGGCGTAGGTGCTGAGCGAGACGATCAGCCCGATGTTCGGACCTTCCGGTGTCTCCACGGGGCAGATCCTTCCGTAATGCGTGTTGTGCACGTCCCGGACTTCGAACCCTGCCCGCTCTCGCGTGAGCCCGCCGGGACCCAGGGCCGAGAGCCTTCGCTTGTGAGTGATTTCGGAAAGGGGGTTCGTCTGATCCATGAACTGGGAGAGCTGGCTTGAGCCGAAAAATTCGTTGACCACGGCTGAAACCGGTTTGGCGTTCACCAGGTCATGGGGCATCATGGTCTCCACGTCCTGAAGGCTCATCTTTTCCTTGATGGCTCTCTCCATCCGGATGAGCCCGATGCGGTATTGATTTTCGATGAGTTCTCCCACGGAGCGAATCCTGCGGTTGCCCAGGTGGTCGATATCGTCAACGCTGCAATCTCCGACACCGCTCTTGAGATTCAGAAGATACTTAACCGCCGCCAGGATGTCCTCGTTGCGAAGAATCGTCACGTCGGCGGAAACATCGAGGTGAAGCTTGTAATTCATCTTCACGCGGCCCACATCGGAGATGTCGTACGTATCGGGATCGAAGAAGAGGCTTCTGAAGAAGCGGCGGGCCGTTTCAGGCGTGGGGGGGTTGCTCGGGCGGAGCCTCCTGTAGATCTCGATGATGGCCTCCTCCCCCGACTCCACCTTGTCGATGAGGAGGGTTTCCATGATGGAGGCGTTCATCCGGTCTTCGTCCAGATGAATGAATCGGACCTCCTTGATCTTCTTCTCCCTCAGAAGGGCGAGCCGCTCCTCTGTCATTTCCTGGTTACACTGGAAGAGAACCTCTCCGGATTCGGGGTCCTTGACGGGAGAGGCCAGGACCTTCCCGATGAGATAATCATCGTTGACGGGTATCCGGTCCAGTTTCAATTCTTCTATGCGCTTCAGGGCGGCTTTCGTGATCTTCCGTCCCTTCTTGACTATGATCTCGCTGCCCTTGCCGATATCCTCGGGGGCCTTCTCGTTGAGGAGGAAGTTGCCGATCTGAATGTGGATTTTGCGGTCATCCACAAAAACCCTCTCGATGCTGTAGAAGTAGTTCAGGGTGTCCTCCATGGTGTTCCCCATGGCTTTCAGGAGGATCGTGACAGGCATCTTCCGCCGGCGGTCGATCCGGACGTAGAGAAGATCCTTTGTGTCAAATTCGAGATCCAGCCAGGAGCCCCGGATCGGTATGATCCGGGCGGAGTAAAGGAGCTTACCGCTGGCGTGGGTCTTTCCCTTGTCGTGATCGTAGAAGATACCGGGCGAGCGATGAAGCTGGCTGACGATCACGCGCTCGGTCCCATTGATGATGAACGTCCCGTTTTCCGTCATCAGCGGAATTTCACCGAAATAGATTTCCTGTTCCTTGATGTCCCGGATGATCTTCTGCTCGCTCGTCCTGTCGGAATCGAAAACGACGAGCCGCACGACGATTTTCAACGGTGCGGCATAGGTGAGCCCCTTGGCAAGGCACTCCTTGACGTCGTAGCGAACATCCCCGATTTTGTAGCTCACAAATTCGAGCGAACACTTGCCGCTGAAATCGGAAATCGGAAAGATACTCTTAAAAGCCCCCTGAAGGCCGAAATTCCCTCTCTTTTCAAACGGGGTTTCCTGCTGAAGGAATTTCTCGTAGGACTTTTTCTGAATGTCGATCAGATTGGGGATATCGATGATTTTCTGAATGCGGCTGAAATTCTTTCTAAATTCCAACATAGGTTCTTTAACCTCGAATGGGTTTGGTCTCGACCCCCTCGGGGGTCGTGTAGCCCGGGTCCCCGGCCCCCGTCATGAGGGCCGGGGACGTCTTAAGATTTCTTTGACGGCCGCCTGGCCGAAGTGTTCCGCAGGCCGATTATTTGATCTCCACGGTACCGCCGGCTGCTTCAAGCTTTTTCTTGATCTCCTCGGCTTCTGCTTTGGAGACGCCTTCCTTCGCGGGCTTCGGCACACCGTCCACGAGATCCTTGGCTTCCTTTAGACCCAGGCCCGTGATCGCCCTGATCTCCTTGATCACCTGGATCTTCTGTTCCCCAAAGCCGGTGAGCACCACGGTGAACTCCGTCTTTTCCTCCGCTGCTGCGGCAGCCGGGGCAGCGCCGCCGTGGGCCGCCGCAGCCACCGCCACCGGGGCGGCTGCTGAGACACCGAATTTCTCTTCCAGTTCTTTCACGAGCTCGGAGAGCTCGAGAACCGTCATTCCTTCAATGAACTTGATCACATCTTCTTTTGTCATCTTTGCTGCCATGGTTCCTTTCCTTCCTGTATGTTAGTTTTCTTTTTCTTTCTTTTGGCGATACGCGTTCAGGACCTGCAAGAAGCTTCTCGGGACTGCGGCAAGCACATGGACCATGGATGCCTGCGCGCTCACGAAAACGGACAGGAGCTTCGCAAGGAGCACTTCCTTCGAGGGGAGATTCGCCAGTGCCTCGAGCTGTTTCCGGTCCAGGAGTTTCCCGCCCATCATGCCGACCTTGACGTCCAGCTCGGCATTCTTCTTGGCAAACTCGCTCAGAACCTTGGTCGGTGCCACAACATCGTCGTAGGTCAGCACAACGGCCAGCGGCCCTCGCAGATGACCCTTCAACCCGGCATAGTCCGTTTTTTCCGAGGCAATCCCGAAGAGCGTGTTCTTGATGACCCGGAACTCGGTGCCGGCCTTGCGGAGTTCATTGCGAAGGGCGTTGATTTTCTCGACATTCATGCCGCTGTAGCCTGCGAGGACGGCAAGCTGTGCCTTCTTGAGCTTGTCCTGAAGCTCGGCAATGGTCTTTTCTTTGGTCTGTTTGTCCAACCCTTAACCTCCTTTCACTCTGAATTTTCACGGTCCCTGCCCTCACCAGAGGATCGGGAACGATTTGAAAAGTCAGAGCGCCATACAGGAAGAATGGATGACCGCCATGGTGCGAAGCCCGTGAGCCCTCTGCCGGGCTTCTCAACATGAAAAGCTTTCTCTCCGGAAAGCCCCTTCCTCCGCTTTCGGGAAAGGACCGTCAAGATTGCCCTCCAGGTCTCGGCAGGCCGATGAGATCGTTTAAACTTCCCGTACCTGCTGTCTCTGACTTCTGTAAGCAAATTCTCCTAATGAGACATCTAACGTAAGAGGCTCTACTTCAAAATGTTTCGGATATCCAGGGGATCCACCTTTACACCTGGCCCCATCGTGGTGGAGAGTGAAATGGTTTTGAGATAAGTTCCTTTACTTGAAGCCGGTTTCAGCTTGATGATCGTTTCGATCAGGGCCATGCAATTATCATAGAGCTTGTCCGCACCGAAAGACACCTTTCCGCAGGGCGAGTGGACGATACCCGCCTTTTCCACCCGGAATTCCACCTTTCCCGCTTTCAGCTCCTTGACGACCTTGCCCACGTCAAAAGTAACCGTCCCAACCTTGGGATTCGGCATGAGTCCCCGGGGACCCAGGACCTTGCCCAGTTTTCCGACGCTTCCCATCATGTCCGGTGTTGCCACGACCCGGTCGAAATCCAGCCATCCGCCCTTGATCTTTTCCATGAGATCATCGGAGCCGACAAAATCAGCCCCCGCATCCCGGGCCTCTTTTTCCTTTTCGCCCTTCGCAAAGACCAGCACTCGAACTGCCTTCCCAAGCCCGTGCGGGAGGGCCACACTGCCCCGGACCATCTGGTCCGCATGCTTCGGGTCCACACCAAGACGGATGGCTGCATCGACGGTTTCGTCGAACTTCGCCTTGCCCATGCTCAAAAGAATGTCAATGGCTTCACGCAGGGCGTATCGCTTTGCCGACACGACCTGATTCCTGGATTCCTGATATTTCTTTCCTCTATTACCGGACATGATCAGACCTCATACCTATGGCTTACGGAACGACCTCGATCCCCATGGACCGGGCCGTTCCCTCAATCGTCTTAATGGCTCCTTCTACACTGATGGCGTTCAGGTCGTTCATCTTGAGTTCCGCAATGTCACGAACCTGCTTGGCCGTCACCGTACCTACTTTCTCCCGCTTGGGGTCGCTCGCACCCTTGGCGATCTTGGCGGCCTGCTTCAGCAGAACCGACACCGGCGGTGTCTTGGTCACGAAGGTAAAGGAACGGTCCGCATAGACCGTGATGACCACCGGGATGATCATGCCTTCCTGATTGGCCGTCATGGCGTTATAGGCCTTGCAGAACTCCATGATGTTCACGCCGTGCTGACCCAAAGCCGGACCGATCGGCGGCGACGGTGTCGCCTTTCCGGCCTGGATCTGAAGCTTGATATTCGCGATGACCTTCTTTGCCATAAAAATCCCCTACCTTCCGATGCTATCGTTAGCGTCCGTGCCGGACCGCCACTTTCTATTGCTCGACCACCTGAATGAAATCGAGCTCAACGGGGGTGGACCGTCCAAAGATACTGACGATCACCCGAAGCTTGCCTTTCTCGGGTTTCACCTCATCCACGATGCCGTCGAAGTTCGTGAAGGGCCCGTCGATGATCTTGACATGGTCGCCTACATCAAACTTGAATTTCGGCTTGGGCTTCAGCGTCCCCTCTTCGATCTTCGTCCTGAGAACCGCAACATCTTCATCGGCAATGGGGGCCGGCTTGTCCTTGCTCCCGATGAAGCCGGTCACCTTGGGCGTGCTCTTGACGGTGTGCCAGGTATCATCGTTGAGCTCCATCTGGATCAGAACGTAACCGGGGAAAAATTTCCTTTTGGAGGTCTTTTTTTCTCCCCCGATGAGTTCGACGATGTCCTCCTCCGGCACGAGGATTTCCCCGAAGTGTTCCTGCATGCCGGCCGCCTCGATTCTCTCCTGAAGGGAAACCTTGACCTTGTTCTCAAAGCCAGAATATGTGTGGATGACGTACCACCTGAAGGCCATATCGCATCAACCCAGAATCAACTTCATCATCTTTACCAGCCCGAAATCGAAGATCCCCAGAATGAGCGAAACGACGAGGACCACGACCAGCACGACGGACGTGGAGGCTATCGCCTGCCTGGTTGTGGGCCAGGTCACCTTGGAAAGCTCCGTTCTGGCCTCCTTCAAAAACAGTCTCGATGTCAAAAAGATTGTTTTGATCTTATCCATGTCAACCGTTTCGGGGGTATCCCCACAAAAAAAATAAGATGGCAGGCCAGGAGGGACTCGAACCCCCAACATCCGGATTTGGAGTCCGGCGCTCTAGCCATTAGAGCTACTGGCCTGTCTCCATCACCTGCTATGCCTCTTCAGATTACTTCGTCTCCTTGTGCAGGGTGTGAGCCTTGCAGAATTTACAGTATTTTTTCATTTCGAGACGATCCTGCATGGTTCGCTTGTTTTTCGTCGTGTTATAGTTCCGTCGTTTGCATTCCGTACAGGCCAGGGTAATAATATTTCTCATGATCAACCTACTCTCACAGGACTGGAGCCCACGACCAGGATTGAACTGGTGACCTCATCCTTACCAAGGATGTGCTC
>CAZJPV010000046.1:0-18380 GCA_964547985.1 uncultured Syntrophaceae bacterium | reverse complement strand
TATCCACCCCGCCCCCTTCCCCGGCGAAGATCCTGAGAATCGACAGGTTGGAGTTGGCCTTCACGGAAAAGCAGATGATGTGCGGCACCTCCCCGAAGGCCAGGTCAAAGACCCGGAAATGATGGGTCAGGGTTTTATGGCTGTACAGATAAAAGGGCGTGCCGACTTTCGACGCGATCTCCTCGACCGAAACGTCTTCACACCAGAGCGTCTGCTCCCTGAAATTAAAATAATCCATCCTTCCTTCCCGGAATAACGTGACGAATTAAATATTTTCCCCTGCTCTTTTCCATCCCGTCACAGACGGACGAGAGCCTGAAATCTTACGAGGCTTTGCGATTTCGGTTTTTCCGGGGGAATGGGATCCCCCTTTTTGCCGCAGCTTCCACATATCAGAAAGAGGACGCAGACGGCCGCAAGCCACAAACAGGCCTTTCTACTTTTTCCCCTGTGATTCAATGTCCCTGATCCTTTTCGCAACCTGTTTCTTCGACGTTCCGCCTAGACCCTGCCTGGCGCTCACGGAGCTCTCCACGGTGATCACCCGGAAGATATCCTTCTCGAATGCGGGATGAAACTTCCTGAACTCCGCAAGGCTCAAGTCTGAAAAATTCCTGCCTTTTTTCAAGCAGACACCGACGATTTTGCCGGTCACGGCGTGTGCCCGCCGGAAGGGAACTCCCTTCCGGACCAGATAATCGGCGATGTCCGTCGCCGTGGAATACCCGCCGGAAGCGGCGTCTTTCATCTTCTCCCGCCTGAAGGTCAGGTTCCCGATCATGGCCGTCAGAACCGCCAGGGAGGCCTTGACGGTGTCCACCGTGTCGAAGAGGGGTTCCTTGTCCTCCTGCAGATCCCGGTTGTAGGTCATGGGGAGCCCCTTGAGTACCGTGAGGACACTCACGAGATTTCCATATACCCTGCCGGTCTTACCCCGGATGAGCTCCGCCACGTCGGGGTTTTTCTTCTGAGGCATGATGCTGCTTCCCGTCGTGAAGGCGTCCGATATCTCGACGAACCCGAATTCGCCGCTCGCCCAGAGGACGAGGTCCTCGCAGAAGCGGCTCATGTGCATCATGAGAAGCCCTGCATCGAAAATGAACTCGGCGACAAAGTCCCGGTCTGAGACAGCGTCCATGCTGTTTTCCGAAAGCCTCGGGAACTTGAGAAGCTTCGCAACATAGTTCCGGTCCAGTGGAAGACCCGCACCCGCCAGGGCCGCGGAGCCCAGAGGCATGACGTTGATCCTCTCCAGACACTCCTTCAACCTCTCCTCGTCCCGATCAAACATTTCCCGGTAGGCCAGCAGGTAGTGAGACAAAAGCACCGGCTGGGCCTTCTGCAGGTGCGTGTAGCCCGGCATGAGGGTGTCGATCTCCGCCTTGGCCTTCCGGAGGATGGCCGACTTGAGCTCGCCGGTGAGCCGAAGGACCTCCTTCACCTCATCCCTCAGGAAGAGCCTGATGTCGAGAGCCACCTGATCGTTTCGGCTCCTTCCCGTGTGGATCTTTTCACCCGCCGCACCGGCCTTCCTGATCAGGGCTTTCTCCACGGCCAGGTGGATATCCTCGTCCGCAGGGTCAAAAGCGAATTTCCCCGATTCGACCCTCCGCCGGATGTCCCCGAGGGCCGAGAGGATCTTTTTCTCTTCCCGGGCCGATAGGAAACCCTGCTTCCTCAGCATCCGGCAGTGCGCCATGCTCCCTTCGATGTCGTACCGGTAAAGCCGCCTGTCAAAGGGAAGCGATGAGGTGAATTCCTCCGCCATCCTGTCCGTCTTTTCCTTGAACCTTCCACCCCACAGTTTGTTCATCTTTTTCCATTCTCTCCGGTCATAAATAATCTGACAGGGTCTGCGATGCAGCCCTTATTTGTTCAGCATGGCGCGGATACGAAGTCGCAGGGCGTTGAGCCGGATGAATCCCGTGGCATCCTTCTGATCATACACTTCGCTCTTTTCAAATGTGGCAAAATCCTCCCGGTAAAGGGAATGCGGAGACTTCCTCCCGACAACGGTGACGTTTCCCTTATAGAGCTTGAGCCGCGCGGTGCCCGTGACATTCTCCTGCGTCTTGTCGATCATCGCCCGCAGGGATTCCATCTCGGGCGAGTACCAGAAACCGTTGTAGATGAGCTGTGCGAATTTAGGAATCAACGAATCCCTCAGCAGCATCACCTCGCGGTCCATGGTGACGGATTCCACGGCTCGGTGAGCCGCCCAGAGAACCGTCCCTCCCGGCGTCTCATAGACGCCGCGCGATTTCATGCCCACGAAGCGGTTCTCCACCATGTCCACGCGCCCGATGCCGTTCGCACCGGCGATCCTGTTCAGGTGTTCGACCAGCTTCGCCGGGCTCATCTTCTTTCCGTTCACCGCCACGGGATTACCCTTCTTAAAGTCCATCTCGATGTAGGTCGGTTTGTCGGGGGCCTTCTCCGGTGAGACGGTTAGGACAAACATGTCCTCCGGCGGCTCCGACCAGGGATCTTCCAGGATACCGCCCTCATGCGAGATATGGAGAAGGTTCCGGTCGCTGCTGTAAGGCTTCGCCTTCGACACCGGAAGGGGAATGCCGTACTTCGCCGCGTAATCGATCATCTGTTCCCTGGACTGGAAGGGCCACTTGCTGTCCCGCCAGGCCGCGATGATCCGGATGTCCGGTTTCAGGGCCATGTAGGTGAGTTCAAACCTTACCTGGTCATTTCCCTTTCCCGTCGCGCCGTGGCAGACGGCATCGGCTTTTTCCTTTTCCGCGATCTCGATTTGCCTCTTGGCGATGATCGGCCTTGCCAGGGAGGTCCCCATCAGATAGGTTCCCTCGTAGATGGCATTGGCCCGGAGCGCCGTGAACACGAAATCCCGGGCAAACTCCTCTCTCAAATCCTCTATGTAAACCTTGCTCGCACCCGTTTTCCTCGCCTTCTCTTCGAGCCCCTCGATCTCCTCTTTCTGCCCGAGGTCCGCACAGTAGGCAATGACTTCACACCCGTAAGCCTCGATGAGCCAGCGGATGATCACGGAGGTGTCCAGCCCGCCTGAGTAGGCAACGACCACTTTTTTCACGTCACGCTTCAATCCCTCTTGCCTCCTCCCATGAGAATCTCCATAATCGCTTTTTGGACATGCAAGCGATTTTCCGCCTGGTCCACAATCACGGACCGGGGACCATCCATGACCTCGGCGGTGATTTCCTCGCCCCGGTGAGCCGGCAGGCAGTGCATGACAATCGCGTCGGCCTTTGCGTGACCCATCAGGGCACTGTTGACCTGATAGGCCTTGAAGGCCTTCGCCCGGACTTCCTTTTCTGCCTCCTGGCCCATGCTGGCCCATACGTCGGTGTAGACAACGTCGGCCCCGCTCACCGCCTCCCGCGGCTCTCTATAAAGTTGAATCCGCCCGGGGGCATCCTTCATCGCCCGACCCAGAATCCCCGCGTCCGGATCATATCCGGCAGGGCAGGCCAGGACAAGAATGATCGGCAGCCTCACAGCCGCCTCCACCCAGGTGTTGGCGATGTTGTTGCCGTCACCTACGTAGGCAATTCGCAGCCCCTCGAGGCGTCCCTTCTTTTCGCATATCGTAAAGAGGTCACCCAGGATCTGACAGGGATGCAGGAGATCGGTGAGCCCATTGATAATGGGGATCGTCGCGTACCGGGCAAACTCCTCGACGACGGCCTGAGAGAACGTCCTGATCATGAGACCGTCAAGGTATCTCGAGACCACTCTGGCCGTGTCCTCGACGGATTCTCCCCGGGCCAGCTGGATGTCCCGACTGTTCAGGTACACCGCCATTCCGCCGAGTTGGAAGATCCCTACCTCGAAAGAAAGCCTCGTCCTGGTCGAAGACTTGTCGAAGATCATCCCGAGGGTCTTCCCTGCCAGGTGCGTGTGAGGGATTCCTTCCCTGAGCATCTTTTTGAGCTTCGCCGATTTTTCGAAGATCTCCTGAAAATCCCGGGAATCAAGATCGTATAGACATAAAAGATCTTTCTTCATCAGCCCTCCAACGCCTTGTCCAGGATTTCCACGGCCCGGTCCACGTCTTCCTTTGATATCGTCAGGGGCGGAACAAACCGCAGGATGTGCTCGCCGGCGCAGTTGATCAAAAGACCCCTTTCCAGGCACCGCTTGACAATTGCCGCGCCGTCGATCGTGAGGTCCATCCCCACCATGAGACCCAAGCCCCGGACTTCCTGGATCATGAAATGTTTCTTCTTGAGCTCCCCGAGCCTCTCCCGCAGATAAGCACCCACCGCCCGGCAGTTGTCCATGATGCCGTCCTCCAGGAGCGCCCGCAGAACGGCAATGCCGGCGGCCATGCCCAGGGGATTTCCACCGAAGGTCGAGGCGTGCGTCCCGGGCCCGAAGGCCGAAGCTACCTGATCCGTTGTCAAAAGCGCCCCGAGAGGGTAGCCGTTCCCCAGGGCTTTGGCGAGGGTCATGATGTCGGGCTGGACCCCGAAGTGCTCGTGGGCAAATAGCTTTCCGGTCCTCCCCATACCCGTCTGGACCTCGTCGAGGATGAGGAGAATCCCCTTGTCGTCACAGATTTGCCTCACCCCCTTCAGGTAACCGGGCGACGGCATCTGGACACCGCTTTCACCCTGAATGGGTTCCACCATGACTGCGCAGGTCTTCTTCCGGATGGCCTTCTCCAGGGCCTTGACGTCGTTGAAGGGAATATACCGGAACCCCTCCGGCAGGGGGGCAAAACCCACATGGAATTTTTCCTGCGCCGTGGCCGTGATGGCGGCCAGCGTCCGCCCGTGGAAGGAGCCCCGCATCGTGATGATTTCGTACCGGTCCCCTTTCGGGTTGTCATGAGCGTATTTCCGCGCAAGCTTGATGGCCGCCTCATTGGCCTCGGCGCCGCTGTTGCAGAAAAAGACCTTATCGGCAAAGGAGTTCCCCACGAGCATCCCTGCCAGGCGGATCTGCGGCTCCGTATAGTAGAGGTTCGAGACGTGCGTGAGAAGTTCCGCCTGCCTCTGGAGCGCTGCGACAACCTTCGGGTTCGAATGTCCCAGGCTGCAGACGGCAATCCCGGCCACGAAGTCGAGATACTCTTTCCCGTCGCTGTCCCAGACCCGGGCACCGGAACCCTTCACCAGGACGACGGGCTGCCGCCGGTATGTGCCGATGATGTTCTTGTCCGATTGGGCCATGAGTTCTTCTGTTTTCACGTCAAAGATCCTCTCTGGTCTCCTATATCACGATCTCCGTGCCGATTCCTTTATCGGTAAACATCTCCAGAAGGACGGCATGCTTAAGCCGGCCGTCCACGATGTGGGTCTTCTGGACGCCGCCCTTCAGGGCCTTTAGGCAGCATTTCACCTTGGAGTACATGCCGCCCGATATGGTTCCGTCATCGATGAAGGCCATGGCTTCACGGTCGGTCATGGTGTTGAGCAGGGAGCCTTTTCTATCCAGCACGCCGGGCACATCGGTGAGGAGCACCAGCTTTTCCGCCCGGAGGGCCGCGGCGACTTCGCCCGCGACGATGTCCGCGTTGATGTTGTAAGTCTCCCCTTTCTCTCCCGCACCCGTCGGCGCAATGACCGGGATGAATCCCTCGGTGGCAAGGGAAGAGATCAGTTTGGCGTTGATCTCCCTGACCTTTCCCACCAGGCCGATATCGATGATCTCCGGCGGCGTGTCTTTCGCTTTTTCCTCGCTCAGGTAATATTTCTCCGCCCGGATGAGGTTCCCGTCCTTGCCGGAGAGCCCCACGGCTTTCCCACCGTGATGATTGATGAGGCCGACGATTTCCTTGTTCACCTGCCCGACGAGGACCATCTCCACAATGCTCATGGTCTCCTCGTCCGTTACACGCAACCCCTGAACGAACCTGGACTCCTTGCCGAACTTTTTCAGGGTGGTCCCGATCTGCGGCCCTCCGCCGTGGACGACAACAGGGTTGATGCCGATGTATTTCATCATGACCACGTCCATGGCAAACATTTTCTTCAGCTCTTCGTCCACCATGGCATGGCCGCCATACTTGATCACGACGGTCTTATTATAGAATCGCTGGATGTAAGGCAGAGCCTCCAGCAGGATATCCGCCCGCTCCACCGATTTCTGTAAACTGTCCATCTCGAACTCCGTTCAATGATGAAGTTTGAGTTTTGAATTAATTCGTCTTTCTCACCACTCACCACTAACCATTCATCACTATAATATGTACCGGCTCAAATCTTCGTCTTCGATAATGTCCTCCAGCTTTTCCTTGACATACTCCGCGTTGATCATCACGTCTTTCTTTTTCATCTCCGGGGCGCTGAAAGAAATCTCGTCCAGGAGGGCTTCCATAACCGTGTAGAGCCTCCGGGCCCCGATGTTCTCCGTCCGCTCATTCACGATGCTGGCCACCTCCGCAATCTGCGCGATGGAGTCGTCGGTGAAGGTGATATCAATGTCTTCCGTTGCAAGCATTTCAACATACTGCTTCACCAGCGCATTCGAAGGTTCCGTCAGGATCCGGATGAAGTCTTCCTTCGTGAGCGAATCGAGCTCCACGCGAATGGGAAAGCGTCCCTGCAGCTCCGGTATGAGGTCCGAGGGCTTGGAGGAGCTGAATGCCCCCGCCGCGATGAAGAGGACATGGTCTGTTTTCACCATACCGTATTTTGTGCTGACCGTGGATCCCTCGACAATGGGCAGGAGGTCCCTCTGGACACCCTCGCGGGACACATCGGGTCCATGCGTTGTATTGCTCCCGACAATTTTATCGATCTCATCGAGAAAGATAATCCCCGACTGCTCCACACGGGTGAGGGACGTTCGGATCACCTTGTCCATATCGATGAGCCTCTGGACCTCTTCCTCGGTGAGGATCTCCATCGCTTCCGGAACCTTGACCCTTCTGCGCTTCATCTTTTTCGGGAACATGTTGCCGAACATCTCTTTGATATTCAGACCCAGGTCCTCGACACCGGAAGAGGAAAAGACCTCGATAAAAGGGCCCATCCGGGTGTCGGCCACATCCAGATCAACGAGCCGGTTGTCGAGCTCTCCTCTGCGAAGAAGCTGTCTCAATTTCTCGCGGGTATCCTGTGCTGCGACAGCCCCCTCTGGTTCGGCGTGTTCCTGCTCGTCCTCAAGAAGTTCCATCTTTCTCCTTTCCGGTTTGCGGGAAGGGAAGAGGATATCCAGAATCCTCTCCTCGGCCAGTTCTTCGGCCTTGAACCGGACCCTTTCCATTTCTTCCGACTTCACCATGTTGACGGCGATCTCGACGAGGTCCCTGATCATGGAGTCCACGTTACGTCCGACATATCCCACCTCGGTGAACTTGGACGCCTCGATTTTAACAAAGGGCGAGTTGTCGAGCTTGGCAAGCCGGCGGGCGATCTCCGTCTTTCCCACGCCGGTGGGTCCGATCATGATGATGTTTTTCGGCGCGATCTCCTCCCGGAGCTCCTCGGAAACGTTTTGTCGACGCCAGCGGTTCCGGAGGGCGATCGCCACAGCCCGCTTCGCGTTATTTTGACCGACAATATACTTGTCGAGTTCAGCCACAATCTTTTGGGGTGTCAGTTCTTCCGATGACATCGTCTTTTGTCCCGCAGGTCTCGTTTTGTATGTTCCACGGGCCACAGGCCCGATCATCCCAAATCGCCCGATGCGCAACTCGTTATGGTTTCTTCTTCGTCTTCTGAGCCACGGGTTCTCGCGGTTCCGTCGTATCCAGTTCCTCGATGGTGACGCGGTCGTTGGTATAGATACATAGATCAGCGGCGATACGCATCGCCTCCTTCGAGATTTCCGTGGCGTTAAGGTCCGAATGCTTGATGAGCGCTCGCGCTGCCGCAAGCGCGTAAGGACCGCCAGATCCGATGGCGGCCACGTTGTCATCGGACTCGATGACATCACCATTGCCCGAGATGATGAGAAAGTGCTCCTTGCTGACGGCCACCAACAGCGCCTCCAGGTGCCTCAACACCCGATCCGTCCTCCAGTCCTTGGTCAGCTCCACGGCGGCTCGAAGCAGGTTGCCATTGTATTGTTCGAGCTTCTGGTCAAAGCGGTCAAAAAGGGTGAACGCATCGGCTGTCGCGCCGGCAAATCCGACGATTACCTGGTTGTGATAAAGCCGCCGGACCTTTCTGGCGCTGTGCTTGAGCACGGTGTTGTCCAGGGTCACCTGGCCGTCTCCGGCAACCGTGACCTTTCCCTTGTGCCTCACGGCAATAATGGTCGTCCCTTTCATCATAATCGATTCCATCGATCCATTTTGAGTTTTGAGGTTTGAATGTTGAATTCAAAAATTGAAAAATACTGCCTCACTCAAAATTCATAACTCAACATTCATAACTGCCCATCTGGTCTTTTTGGTCCTGCTAACCACCAGCCACCAATCACCATTCACAAATTTTTAAACTCACAACTCACAACACACAACTCACAACTATTTCCCGCCGCTACTTCGCCCGCGGGTGCGACTTGTCGTACACCTCCATCAGACGGCTTACGCTGACCGCCGTGTATTTTTGCGTCGTCGAAAGGCTCTCGTGACCGAGTAATTCCTGGATGACACGGAGGTCGGCGCCGGCGTCGAGAAGGTGCGTTGCGAAAGAGTGCCGCAGGGTGTGCGGCCCGACCCGCTTGTTCACCCCGCTCATACGGATGTATTTTTCGACGATCCGGGCGACGCTTCTTTCCGTCAGCCTCGTGCCCCGCCTGTTCACAAAAATCGGGGCCTCGAGGTAATTTTCCACGCTGGCCCGGATCAATTCCTTCCGTTTTACAAGATAGGCCGAAAGGGCCGAGATGGCCGGTCTCCCCACGGGAACGATCCTCTCTTTCTTTCCCTTTCCCTTGACCTTCATAACCCCCTGGCCCAGATCGATATCTCCGAGATTGAGACCTGTCAATTCTCCAACCCGAACACCGGAAGAGTAGATGAGCTCCAGAATAGCCCTGTCCCGGCGACCCGCAGGATCGTCCTCAAAGGTCACCTTCAAAAGCGAGAACACCTCATCCACCGAGAGACTGACAGGCAGGTACTTGTCGGTTCTGGGCGACTGCACCATCTCGGCGGGACTTTGTTTAATCCTCCCCCGCCGCACGAGAAAACTAAAAAAAGATCGAAGCGCCGCCACCTTCCTGGATACGGTGCTCCGCTTCGCTTTTTTTCGATAAAGAGAACTCAAAAAAGACCGGATCACCATATGGTCAATCTGGTCCAGCCTTCCCCCCGGCAGGATGTCCTGCGCCTCGAGAAATCCCCTGAACTGATTCAGGTCGACCAGATAATTTCTTTTCGTGTGAGGGCTGAGGTTCCGCTCATTTTCCAGATAGGCGCCGAACTCTCTGATCAACCTTTCCAGTGTTGTGCCGTCTCTTGTCATTTCATAAAAAGAATAGCCACGAAAACACACAAAGGAGGCCCTCACATCGGATTCAGGACTGGTCGTTATTCCGTGTGTTCTTGTGGCAGATATTTATATCACGATCACCGCCTGATCCCGGCGTAGTAACAGCAACAGGCATTCGAAAAGTTATTGTCGAAAACCCTGGTCCGTCCGTCACGGAAGGAGATCTTCACGTAAGAGATTCCGCCGAGGACCACAGAATTCCACTCCTCGACAACGACTCCCATACCCCACTGGGGGAAACGCCTATGGACCACCTTGTCTCCCATCTTCAAATAAATTTTCCGGATCTCTTCCATGACCGACACCCTCAGGAGAACGAAACCTTCGGTCCGCCAGATACGGGCCCCGACAAGCTACATCTTGTACTTCCCGAAATCCTCGTCGGAAAGGTTTTCCAAAAAATCCTTCAGTTCCTCCTTCTTGAGTTTGTCCAGTTCTTCCCCTTTCTTGACGAAATCGATGCTTCTCGATTTCTCGATGACCTGTTCGGCGATATAAATGGGGGCGTTGACCCGGAGGGCCAGCGCGATGGCATCGCTCGGACGGGAGTCTATGGTCACGACATTTCCGTCCTTCATGAGATGGATCAGGGCAAAGAAGGTGTTGTTTTTCAGATCGATGATTTCGATCTTGATCACCTTTCCATCCAGAATCTTCACCATCTCCCTCAGAAGGTCATGGGTCATGGGGCGGGAGAAGCTGATCTTTTCGAGCTCCGTCGCAATCGCGCTTGCCTCGAAGAGCCCGATCCATATGGGAACCGCCCTCTTCCCTTCCAGGTCCTTCAAAATGACAATGGGTGTGTTCGTCAGGGGGTCTATCGTCAGACCCGAGACCTTCATTTCAACAAACATCAATAACCTCCTAAACGATTGATCAAAGAGGCTCCAGCTCGCCGCGAAGTGAATGCTGATAAGCCGCCGAAATATGAACGGAGACGGTCCTGCCCATGCAGTTTTCCCGTGAGCCGAAGTTCACGATCCGGTTGTTTCGCGTCCGCCCCATGAACTCCCGTCTGTTCTGCTTGCTGTAACCCTCGACGAGGATTTCCTCCTTCCGCCCCACACAGGCCAGGTTTTTCTGCAGCGTGTGTTTGTCCTGAAGGGCCTGAAGCTCCCGCAGCCTGAGACCCTTTTCCTCCGCGGGCACTTTCCCGTCGAGACGCGACGCCGCCGTTCCGGGCCGCTCCGAATATCTGAAAGAAAAGAGACCGTCGAACCTGATCTTCTCCATCAGGTCCAGGGTCGCCCGGAAATCCGCCTCCGTCTCACCGGGGAAGCCAACAATCATGTCGGAGGTGATGCTGATATCCGGACAGACCTCCCGGAGCTTTTCCACCTTCGCGAGGTAGTCCTCCCTCGTGTAATAACGGTTCATCCTTTGCAGGATCCGGTCCGATCCGGACTGCACCGGCAGATGGATGTGCTCGCAGACGCTCTCGACCTCTGCGAAACAACGGATGATATCCTCGGTGAGATCCCTGGGATGAGAAGTCGTGAACCGGATTCTCTCGATGCCGTCCACCTCCCCGATGGCTTTTAAAAGCAATGCGAAGTTCTGGCCGTCCCCGAGGGTCTTGCCGTAGGAATTCACATTCTGACCGAGGAGGGTCACCTCCTTGGCGCCGGATGAGGCCAGCATTCGGACCTCCGCTACGATGTCCCCGAACTTCCGACTCTCTTCCACGCCCCGCAGATAAGGCACCACGCAAAAGGCGCAGAAGTTGTTACAGCCCTGCATGATGGTCACGAATGCCGTGACGGTTCCCTTCTCGGGAATCGTGACGATTCCGGTGGAAGGTACCGTTTCATGGAAGGCCGTCTCCACGAGGGGCGATCCGGTCCTCTCGACGGTCTCGAGCACGGACGGGAGCCTGTGAATGTTATGGGTCCCCAGGACAAAGTCCAAGCCAGGGATCTTTTTAAAGAACTCGCCGCCCAACTGCTGGGCCAGACAGCCGCTCACCCCCAGGATGAGCCCGGGCTTTTTCCTTTTCAACTCCCGGTATCGACCCAGCTGACTGTATGCCTTCTGGTCAGCTTTTTCCCTGATGCTGCACGTATTGACGATGATGAGATCAGCACGCTTCGGCTCTCTCGTGGGTTGATATCCATGACCCTTGAGCAACTCGATCATCTGCTCGGAGTCATGGGTGTTCATCTGGCAGCCAAAGGTCTGAACGTAAATTTTCCTGGCACTCAAGATCTCAAAACATCCAAAAAATATGAATACTTCCCTGATGGAAACCTAATACATGGACATGCCAGAGTCAACAGATTTTTCTCGCCCTTTCCGGGAGATGTCGAACTTTGATGGGCGTCTGGCTGTCGGGGGGGGTCGTTACCGAATGAGGGGAGGGTTCCGCCATTTCATCGCGGAACCCTCCCCTCATCCCGCAGGGTATGGAGTGGGGATCATGATCGGGGGCGTTTGCGGGATGGCTGCTGTGCCGGCTGATCCTTGAGCTCCGCAACCTTGACACAAAGCGTTATTTCTTTCTTGTCGCGTATTATTGTCACAGGCGTGACCTTCCCGGTGGGAGCATCGGCGACTCACTTCGGTAAATCGAGGACATTTTTGATTTCCTTCCCGTTGAAGGCCACGATGATGTCACCGCGCTTCATACCGGCTGCCGCCGCGGGACCGCCCGCCGCGACTTCGCTCACGAGGGCCCCCTTCGGCTCTTTCAGCCCGAAGACGGGTGCCAGGTCCGGCGTGACGGTCTGAGTGGACACACCGATCCAGCCTCGCAAGACCTTTCCCTTCTCCTTGAGCTGAGCAACGACCGTTCTCGCGATATTGCTCGGCACGGCGAAACCGATGCCCTGCCCGGCTGCGACAATGGCCGTGTTGATCCCGATCACCTCCCCCTTGCGATTAATGAGAGGCCCCCCGCTGTTTCCCGGGTTGATGGCGGCATCGGTCTGGATGAAATCATCGTAAGGCCCGGCACCGATCACTCGTCCCGTGGCACTGACGATCTTCTGGGTAACCGTCAGTGCCAGTCCGAAGGGGTTTCCAATCGCAATGACCCACTCCCCCACTTTCACATTGTCTGAATCACCCAGGGGAAGCGTCTGGAGATCTTTCACGGGGCTGACCACCTTCAAGAGCGCTATGTCCGTTTTCGGATCGCGTCCGACAACCTGAACCGGCAGTTCCCTGCCGTCGGCAAGTTTCACGCGGATCTCCTCGGCACCGGCAACGACATGGTTGTTCGTGATGATGTGGCCTCCCGAATCGATGACGAACCCGGAGCCGAGACTTCGCTGTTTTCTCTCCCGGTCGGGAACGTCGCCGAAGGGAGATCCCCGGAAGGGTCCGGAGAAATGCTGAAAGGGGTTGCCCGGGGTCCTGACCGTCCTGGATGTGCTGATATTGACCACGGTTGGTTTCACACGATCCACGAGGTCCACGAAACCCGGGTTTGTCCCGACGATTTCGGATGCCGCCCTTTTTGCCGTAAAACCGGGCGATGCGGGGATCAGCGTGATCATCATGACCATCATCAGGGCCGCCGAAGTCCGGGCGTAAGAACTTCTCCTCTTCATCGTGCCACCTCCTCAGTGGAAAGATCCAAAAGAGGCGGAGAATACAATCGAAGGCTTATCATTTATCAACAGCATTGTTCCATCGGGACGCCGCTGCGGCATCCGGTCGTCCGCAAACACGCGCAGGCCCATGATCTCTTCGTGAACCCTGGCTGAATGAAGAAGAAACGTCTCGAGCTTCGCCATGATGATCTGCGGGAAGAGGTTCCCGTCACTTTCGATCGCCAGAAACGGTAATGATTCGATCCTGTCCAGGAGCGGATCTATCCACCCGTGACTACCTGCATGCCTCCCCTTGAGCTCGCCTCTCATCGCTTTCGAGAGGATGGCTTCCGCGATTCGATTCGGCATGCACCCGAAGGGGCCAAGGGCAATGACGCCGCAGAAATAATCCGGGACTTCCTTCATGGCGGCGACTGCGGTCAGGAGGATCTCTCCGGTCAGCATCGGATGCACAAAAGCTGTGCCGAACGCAGTTGTGGTAGTTCATGCAGACGGATACACAGGATCATAAGAGCACCGGGAAGAAATTCCTGTCGTGTTTTGCGGGCTTTCGTGGAAGATCCGATAGAGAAAAAACGGCTGGGGAACGGCGTGTGCGGTGTACAATGGAAGTATAGAAAACATAAATTAAAAATCACAGAGAGGGCCCTTCAATTCAAGTTCAAAAGGCCCCCGTGCGCATCTTCTATTACTTTTTTTTCTTCTCCGGCTCCGGCAGGGATTCCTTGATGCCGGCAATGTTCCTTGCGTACTCCACGAACTCCTCAAGGGGGGTGCGAAACCTTACGACGAGTCTTGCCCCATCGGGCGAACCGCCGCCGTGCATGCAGCCGGGGACACCCGCCCCGAGGGTCAGCCACTCGATGAGCCGTGCGGCCCGTGCCCGGGTCTCGGCGCTCGCGTTCACACCCGCCTTCACGGCCTTCTGCACCATCGGTCCGTAGTTGGGGTCGATGAAATCCTTGAAGGAAGGGAAGCACCCCGTCTCCACGATCCCACCCCCGATGTCCTGGCAGATGCGCTTCGTTTCATAGGGCAGTGTCGCCACATGGACTTTGTTCGCGTGGGCAAGAAGAGAGTCGGCCACCCACGCGCCCGCGGGATGCTTCTTTCCCAGCGCCATGGCGCCGATGCCCATACCGAAGGTCGTCTCGTTGTTCACGGCCATGTCGACGAATTTGTTCATGAAGGTGGCCGCCGAAAGGCCATTGGCCCTCGCGATGAGAGCGGCCGCACCGATCATCACGTCCCCCTGACCGGCGACACAGGCCCCGATACAGGCCCGGTAATTGGCCGTGAAATACTCGATGACCCTGCCCGTGTATTTTGCCTCCTTGCACATGAAGACCCTTTCATTGGGAACCAAAACGTCTTTAAAGAGGAGATAGGCCTGGGTGATGCCCGTTTCGGGGATATCGAATCCCTCCTCGTATTCCCTGGAGTCGCTGGGCCTTCTCGCTTCAACGATGGTGAGCCCTTCAATGTCACGGGGGACGACACAGGCCAGGGCGAAATCCTTTTCTTCATCACGGTAGCCGCTCCCCGGGAGGACAAAGATTTCGTTTGACGCGGCAACACCGCAGATCATCGTCTTGGCCCCGCTGATGACGATTCCGTCTTTCTTCACTTCCTTGATGTGGACGTTTGAGTCGATGTCAGGCTGTTTGGAAGGGCTGAGGCTCCGGTCGCCCTTGGCGTCGGTGAGGCCACCTGCCACGACAATCCCCCGTTTCTGGGTGTCGAGAATCCAGTTTTTCAGCCGCTCGTGGTAGGTCGTGCCGAATTCCCTGTCCATGTCATAGGTTACGTTCCACATCACGTTCATGGCGTTCCACCCGACGCAGAGCCCGCCGCTGCATGTGCCCGTGAGGCGGTACATCATCCGTTTGAGCTTCGAGTTGTAGATGACATCCTCCATGCTCAGCATCAGCGAGTTGTAACGGTGGATTTTCTCACCCGTGAAGCTCGAAACCGTGGTGAAGATGTCGGCGTATTTTTCATCATGGGCCGCATCGAACCCCCTGGCGTGGCTCTCGACGGTCCGGCGCGTGGCCGGGTGAGTCGTCACGTCTTTTATGAGTTCCCCGAACTTGTAGATATTCGGCCGCATCGCCCTCAATGATTTGAGATATGGATCCCTGGTTTTAAGCGCCATGTCTTTACCCCCCTGTATGATGGTTGTCCGAAATTACATGAGCAGGACACCTTATAACGACCATTACCTTAGCAGAGTTCATTCACGGTGTGAACGTCATTTTTTAATTTATCCCACCCCGGCTCTCAGCGACATAGAGATAACAGATGCCGAACGTTAGCCGCCGGACTTCCAACACGGTGAAGCCCTGTCCCTCCACGCGCCGGACGACCTCCCGCGGCGGCGGAAAGGCCTTCACCGTATCACGCAGGTAGGCGTAAGGCTCCCGGTTTCCCGAGACGACTCCGCCGATAAAAGGAAGCAGCCTCTCGAAATAAAAGAGATAGGGAAGGCGAAAGACGGCCGATTCCGGAATGGAAAATTCGAGTATGGCTATTTTTCCCCCCCGCTCGAGGAGTCTTCGTGTCTCGCCGAAGAGCCGCTCCCAATCAGGGATATTTCGCACACCATAGGATATCATGGCGTGATGGAAGACCTGGTCCCGGAAGGGCATGGCGTAGGCATCTGCGCGTACGAGGGTGTAGCGCCCCTCTTGATTTTTCCTTTTCCTTTTGCCATCCGCAAGGGAAAGCATCACCGGCGAGAGGTCAATCCCCACCACGGAGCACCGTTCCATCTTCAGCGCCGCAAAAGCAAGATCCCCCGTGCCTGTCGCGATATCAAGAATGAGGTCTCCGTCTCTCATACCAAGGGATTCGACAGCACTGCGTCGCCACCTGAAATCAACCCCGAGGGAGAGCAGGTGATTCAGAAGGTCATAGGATGGTGCAACCCTGTCAAACATCCCAGGCAGGGCCTTCGGGTCTTTGTCCTTCAAGCTTTTTTCCACTTAAAAAACCTCCAGTGCTTCCGATTTAAGCCGGCGTTAATCGATTTATCTGAATAATAACATATACTTATGTAATTAAAAAAGTGTCTGTTGTCCCGCTTTTCTCCCCATGTTATAAAGCCTGGCCGAATCACGAACTAAAAAAAGGCGAATTTTTTTTAAAAAATGAAAAATTTTTCTTGCCTATATATAGTATTAAAGTTACAATCCGACCACAACATATTGGGGTCACAAGCTTTTATTTCTTACATTCTAAAAAAGGAGGGGTGAATGTACACTGAAATACGGAAGCGTGACGGGCGTTTAGTAAAATTTGACGCTCTGAAAATCACGAATGCAATCTCCAAGGCCGGCTCTGCTTCCGGTGAATTTGACGACGAAACCGCAAGGAAACTTACCATCAAAGTCCTGACCTGCGCCGACAGGCTCTTCGAAACGGACATACCGAGCGTTGAAGAAATACAGGACATCGTAGAAGAAATCCTTCTCTCCTCGCCTTACCGCAAGACAGCCAAGGCCTATATCATATATCGTGAGCAACATGCCAGGCTTCGTGACATCGCCAACAAGATGGAAGTGGACCTGGTGGATCAATATTTAAATAAATCGGACTGGAAAATCAACGAGAACAGCAATATGGACTACTCCCTCCAGGGGCTCAACAACTATATCTCCTCGGAGGTGAGCAAGGTATACTGGCTCAATGAAATATACTCCCCCGAGATCCGAAGAGCCCACACAGATGGCGATTTCCATATCCATGATTTAAGCCTCCTTTCCGTCTACTGTGTGGGCTGGGATCTCTACGATCTCCTCAACGAGGGCTTCAGGGGGGTCTCCGGCAAGGTGGAAAGCCGCCCGGCTAAGCATCTGCGAAGCGCCCTCGGACAAGTGATCAATTTCTTTTACACCCTCCAGGGCGAGGCAGCGGGGGCACAGGCCTTCTCCAACTTCGATACCCTCATGGCCCCCTTCATCCGTTACGACGGCCTCCAGTACCGGGAAATCAAGCAGGCCCTGCAGGAATTCATCTTCAACATCAACGTCCCCACGAGGGTCGGTTTCCAGACACCCTTCACAAACGTGACGCTGGACGTCATGGTGCCGAGTTTCTACCGGGATATGAACGTCATCATCGGCGGCAAAGCGCAGAAAGAAAAGTACGGTGAGTTTCAGCACGAGATGAACCTGTTCAACAAGGCGTTCTTAGAGGTGATGGCGGAGGGGGATGCGAAAGGGAGAGTTTTCACATTCCCCATCCCCACCTACAACATCACGAAGGATTTCGACTGGGACAACCCCATCCTCAAGGGGTTGTGGGACATGAGCGCGAAATACGGGGTGCCCTACTTCTCGAACTTCGTCAATTCCGACATGAACCCCGAGGACGCGAGGAGCATGTGCTGCAGGCTCCGCATCGACAACCGGGAGCTCACGAGTGATCTGGAAAAACGAGGCGGCGGCCTCTTCGGGTCGAATCCCCTCACGGGTTCCATCGGGGTGGTTACCATCAACATGCCGAGGATCGGTTACCTGAGCAAGAGTGAAGAGGATTTTAAAAAGCGCCTCGAGCGTCTCATGGTCATGGCCAGGGAGAGTCTGGAGACGAAGCGCAAGGTCCTGGAAAAATTCACCGACGGCAATCTCTACCCCTACACGAAATACTACCTGCGCAACGTCAAGGCATGCCACAACGCTTACTGGAAGAACCACTTTTCGACGGTCGGGCTTGTGGGTATGAACGAGGCCTGCGTGAATTTCATGGGTAAGAACATCGGCTCGAAGGAAGGCCAGGAATTCACAAAGCGCATCCTCGACTTCATGAGGGCGAAGCTCAACGAATTCCGGCGCGAGACGGGAAACAACTACAACCTCGAAGCGACACCCGCCGAAGGCACCTCCTTCAGGCTGGCCCAGATCGACGTGAAGAAGTACTCTGACATTTACACGGCCACCGGCCGCTCGAACGGAAAGGCCGCGTTCTACACGAATTCGACGCAGCTGCCGGTGAATTACACCGATGACGTCTTCGAGGCCCTCGACCTGCAGGACGACATCCAGAGGCGCTACACGGGCGGCACCGTCTTCCACACCTTCATCGGCGAGCGGATACAGGAAGCCCAGGCCGCCAAGGTCCTGGTGAAAAAGATCTGCGACAACTACCACCTGCCCTATTTCACCTTCTCGCCCACCTTCAGCGTCTGCCCGAACCACGGCTACCTGAAGGGTGAAATCGCCGCCTGCCCGCAGTGCGGCGATGAATGCGAGATTTACTCCCGGATCGTCGGATACCTGCGGCCGACGAAGCAGTGGAACAAGGGCAAGCAGGAAGAGTTTGCGATGAGGAAAGCCTTCAAGTTGTGAAGGCGCACGCGGCAGACCGTGGAAAGCGTTCCCAGGTTAACCGACTCATTAACCCCTTGAGAGCGCTGCGGCATCAGAAACAGGGTGCCGCAGCG
>CAZJPV010000045.1:0-18821 GCA_964547985.1 uncultured Syntrophaceae bacterium | reverse complement strand
TCTAAGAAATGAAACCATTTCTTGTCCCCTTCTAAAGCCGCCGTCAAATAACAGATATTGCTTCTTTTGTCAAAGATTTTTATCGCCGGGAAGGGCAGGGGGCTCCGGGTTGTAAGAAACATGAAAATGCTATTTGATTTCATCAGGTTAGAATTTTTTTTCAGGGTGGGGAAAGTCGTGGCGGAAAGACCAGGCCCGGTACACCTCCCGAGGGACTCAGGATATCGGTTCGGAGGGCTTTTGGTCCTCCCCCCGGACGTTGAACTTGTTCATGGCGGAGCGGGGTCCCGCAGTCAGGATCTCCATAACGGCACTGCAAGCCCTCTCGAGAAGAGTCCAAAGTTGTTCGATCTCCTCCTTCCCGAAGGACTCCAGAACATAGGCTTCCACGAGATCTTTTGTGGCCGGCTTCCCGATGCCGAGCCTCAGGCGGAGAAAGGCGTCCGTCCCCAGTTCTTCGATAATGGACTGGAGTCCCTTGTGCCCCCCGTCACCGCCGCCGTCCTTGATGCGAATCGATCCAAAGGGCAGGTCCAGGTCGTCATGGGCAACGATAAGGTTTCCTGGGTCCGTCTTCAAGAAGCGCACCAGCGGGCCGATGGCTGTCCCGCTCAGGTTCATGAAGGTCTGAGGCTTTATCAGGATAAGAGGAACACCCGAGACGGTCCCCTCGGCGAAGAGGGCATCGAACTTTTTTCGTCTGAAGTGGAGGTTGTGAGTCAGTGCAAGCCTGTCGGCGACCATGAATCCGAGATTGTGGCGGGTAAAGAGATATCGATCTCCCGGGTTTCCGAGACCGGCGATGATTTTCATGGTGACTCCGCGAAGGCACAGGGCCTATGGCTTGTGGTGGGGAGCGAAAAAATACAAGCACGACTTTGCCGGTTGCCCTTGGCCTTATGCCTGTGTTGATGAAAAACCCCATCTCCCGATATGGGAAAATGGGGTTTCAAACGGTTCATAGTGACTCTCCTTGAAGAGGGTCCTGTTCTTACTCTTCTTCTTTTTCTTTGGCCGCTTTATCTTTCTTCTCGGTGATGACCTCGGGCTCTGCCGGGGCGGCTTCCGCTTCTTCGGCAGGTTTCTCCTCTTCGATGGCTCGTTTGGCCACCACGGAGATGATCTGAGCGTCATCGGAATCAAGAATCTCGACGCCTTCTGCCAGTTTCACGTCAGTGACCCGCAGCGTGTTGCCGATGTCCAATCCGGAGATGTCAAGCTCGACGAATTTAGGCATCGCAGACGGCAAACATGAGACCTTCAAATCCCGCTTGAACTGGTGTATTTCGCCGCCCATTTCCACACCGATCGGCTGCCCGATCAGATGTATGGGGACATCCACGGTGAGCTTGTGGTCCATCCGGATTTCATAGAAATCGGCATGGATCAGGGTGTGTGTGACCGGGTTCGTCTGGAGTTCCTTGATCATTGAGAGTTTCTCAAGGCTCTTCCCCTCTCCCTGGATGATGAGCTTGATGAAGCCCGCTTCCCCCTTTTCCGTGCGGAGGAGGTCAACGAGGTCGCTTGATTGAATCGACAGGGGGGTTGAATCGGAACCGGATCCGTACAGGACGGCCGGGATGGAGCCCGATGCTCGCAGTTTCCGGGTCACACCCTTGCCGCTTCCTTTTCGAACCTGGGCTTTTAGTTCTGCAACTTCCATGATGCCTCCAATATTATGGCAAAGGGCTAATGGCTTGAGGCGAAGGGTGAATGGAATAAAAAAATTCTAAACCCTTTTGCCTTCAGCCTTGCGCCTTTTGCCTTGTTTATATGAATAACGAACTGACCGAGTCGTTATAGTAGATTCGTCTGACCGCCTCGCTCAAGATGCCCGCCACGGAAAGCACCTTGATTTTGTTGCAGGTCTTGGCCTTTTCGTGGAGGGGAATCGTATCCGTCACGATGAGCTCCTTGAGGACGGAGCCCTGGATTCTCTCGATCGCCGGTCCGGAAAGGACCGGGTGCGTGCAGCAAGCGGAGATCTCTCTGGCTCCCTCACTCTTGAGGGCCTCGGCAGCCTGAACGATGGTGCCTGCCGTGTCGATCAAATCATCCAGGATGATCACCCGGCGGTCCTTGACATTTCCGATGATATTCATGACCTGGGATTCATTGGGCCCCTCGCGACGCTTGTCGATGATGGCGAGGTTTGCCCCCAGGCGCTTCCCGAAAGCTCTCGCGCGCTCCACACCGCCCGTGTCGGGTGACACGATAACCGTCCCGTCCCCCTGGTAGTTCTTTTTCATGTAATCGAGCAGGATCGGGGTGGCAAAGAGGTTGTCCACGGGAATGTTGAAGAATCCCTGTATCTGGCCGGCATGGAGGTCCATGGAGAGAACTCTCCGGGCACCCGCCGTCGTGATCAGATCGGCCACCAGTTTGGCCGTGATGGGAGCCCTGGGTGCGACCTTCCGGTCCTGCCGGGCGTAACCGTAGTAAGGGATGACGGCTGTAATGCGATCCGCCGAGGCCCGTTTCATGGCGTCGATCATGATGAGGAGTTCCATGATATGGGTGTTCACCGGCGGGCATGTCGACTGGATAATGAAAACGTCGGTTCCGCGGACGTTCTCGTCGATTTCCACCCTCGTTTCCCCATCACTGAACGTGGTCACGTCGGCACTGCCGAGGGGCACGGACAGGCTCGCGCAGATGTTCATCGCCAGTTTCGGGTTTGAATTTCCCGAAAATATCCTGATCCTTTCGAGCGAATTACCCATGACCTTCCTCATCTTGGTTTCATCAGGAAAACTTGCGACTATTCGCCGCGTTGCTTTCAAAGTTGGCTGGGGCGGGAGGATTCGAACCTCCGAATGCAAGAACCAAAATCTTGTGTCTTACCGCTTGACGACGCCCCAACAACATCACTTTAACCGCTCCCGGGCAAGCGGTCAATAAGGACGTTCAGATGGAATGGGCCCTGAAGATGGAATAGTTGGTTGCATTTCTCAGGGCCTCTTCAGCCCTGGAGGCTTTTCGTTCCGAGTCGAAAAGACCAAAGAGGGTCGGCCCGCTTCCCGACATCAAGGAGCCCAAGGCCCCCAGTTTCACAAAGAGGTCCTTCACTTCCCGCAATTCCGGGTGGAGATTCAATGTGACCCCTTCGAGATCATTCCGAAGGGCCCCGGCAAGTTCCGATACCGTATAAAAGCGGTGAATGCTATCTTTTCTTTTTTCCTTTGTCAATGCCAAATTCAGCGTCTCATACACTGTTTTTGTCGACACTTCGAATCCGGGGTTGGCGAGGACAAACCACATCTTCGGGAGGCGCTCCGCGGGGTAGAGGCGCTCGCCGATGCCGAAGGCCCAGGCGGCGTCTGCGAAGATGAAGAAAGGGACATCGGCCCCGAGGGTCCTTCCGATGTCTATGAGTTCTTCCTTTGTGAGGTGAAGGCTGAAAAGCTCGTTCAGGGCGCAGAGGGTCGCGGCGGCATTGGAGCTTCCGCCGCCGAGCCCCGCGGCGACGGGGATCTTTTTCCTGATGGTGATCTCCACACCGGCGCTCCGGGAGAGCCGTGAAAGCAGGGCCGCCGCCGCCCGGTGTACGATATTGTTTTCATCCTCGGGAAGCGATGTGCCGGGGCAGCGGATCCGGATGCCCTTTTCTCTGAGTGTAAAGCGCAGTTCATCGTGAAGGCTGATCTTCTGCATGAGGGATTCGATCTCATGATAACCGTCGGGCCGCCTGCCCAGGACCCTCAGGATCAGATTGACCTTGGCCGGTGAGTCCTTCCGGATCATTTCTTTTCCATCTCTTTGACGTAGCGCATCCGCAGTTCGAACAGGAGGTTGTCGAGGAGTTGTTCCTCCTCCGACGCTAGGTTTCCGTGTGTTTTTTCCTTCAGCATGCCCAGGATGTCGATCGTCTGTTTCGCTGCCGGGAGATTTTTTTCCACGTTCTGGGTGGCCGGGTCGGGGAAATCCCCGAAGTGGAAGAGGGCGCTCGTGCCGAGGGAAAAGACGAACGTGGAAAAATCAATCTCCGGTATATCACGAGGCACTGCCGTGCTTTTCTCCCCGGCGTGCTCTGCGGGGTCGGCCTGCCCGGCCGCCTCCGTCCGTTCCCCGGCGAGATCCTTTTTTGTTTCACCGGCTTCGTCAAAGCGCCTTCTGTCCCTGACGGTAAACCCCTTGTCTTTTTTTTCTTCCTTCATGGCGACCCCCTTCTTGCGCTATAACAAAGAAGCAGGAGACCGATTTTGATGCTCGTCAGCCCCCTGCTTCCTCATGGACATTCGTCAAACTCACCGGGCGATCATTTGACCTTCATCTGTCGCAGCCGCGCGATGCGCTCCTCGATGGGCGGATGGGTACTGAAGAGCGTCATGAAGGACCTTCCCGACAGCGGGCTGACCGTGAAGATGTGGGCCGTTGACGGGTTGGCATCCATGGGAATCGCCACGGAACCGCGGGCCAGCTTCTCCAGGGCGCTGGCCAGGCCATAGGGTTTACCGGAAACCATGGCACCACCATCGTCTGCCAGGTATTCCCGTGAGCGTGATATGGCCATCTGGATGATCATGGCCGCAATCGGCGCCAGGATGGCCATGAAGATGAGCCCGATCCCGCCGCCGCCACCGCCTTCCTCGTCGCTTCCCCTGCTGCCGCCGAATATGGCCGCCCACTGGGCCATGTGGGCGAGCATGGTGATGGCCCCTGCAATGGTGGCCGCGATAGCGCCGATCAGGATGTCCTTGTTCTTGATGTGGGAGAGCTCATGGGATAGCACCCCTTCGAGCTCATCCCTGTTCAGAATCTTCAGGATTCCTTGCGTGACGGCCACGACCGCGTGCTTTTCGTTCCGTCCCGTGGCAAAAGCATTCGGCGTCTCGCTCGGGACGATGCAGACCTTCGGCATGGGCAGGCCTGCTTTAAGGGACAGGTCCTGGACGATCCGGTAGAGCTCCGGCGCCTCCTGCTCCGTCACCTCCTGGGCCCGGTACATCCTTAGCACGATCTTGTCGGAGAACCAGTAGCTTCCCAGGTTCATGACCATGGCGAAGACAAAGGCGATGACCATGCCCTGTTGTCCGCCAAAGTAGCCCCCGATCAGAATCAGAAGCCCTGTCAGAGCTCCCAGTAGCAATGCCGTTTTCAAAGCGTTCATTTGTGTCCTCCCTCCATTTTGATATCTTGCCTATTTCCGCGAAGCTTTTCGTCTGGAGACCGGTTCAGTCTTCGGGTTGAAGAATACCTCGCCTGCGGGTGTAATGTCCACCACGATGTGCTCCCCCTCGATGAAGCCCCCTTCCAGGAGTTTCATGGCAAGGGGATCCAGTATAATCTTTTGGATCGATCTCTTCAAGGGCCTCGCGCCATAGGTGGCGCTGTAGCCCGCTTTCGAGAGCTGCTTCTTGGCCTCGTCAGTGAGTTCGACGGAGAGCTTCTTCTCCGCCAGCCGCCTGTTCAGAAGTCGGATCTGAATATCGATGATCCGGTTGATGTCGCTGATGGTGAGCGATCTGAAGACGATGATGTCGTCGATCCGGTTGAGGAATTCCGGCTTGAAGGTCGTTCTCAGGGTGTCGAGGATGCGGATCTTCCGGTCCCCCTCGCTCATGGAAGGATCGGTGATCCACTGCCCGCCCAGGTTCGAAGTCATGATGACGATGGTGTTCTTGAAGTCCACCGTGCGCCCCTGGCCGTCCGTCAGCCGCCCGTCGTCGAGGATCTGCAGCAGGACGTTGAAGACATCGGGGTGGGCCTTCTCGATCTCGTCGAAGAGGATCACCGAATAGGGTTTTCTCCGGATGGATTCCGTCAGGTAGCCCCCCTCCTCGTATCCCACATATCCCGGGGGGGCGCCGATGAGTCTCGCCACGGAGTGTTTTTCCATGAACTCCGTCATGTCGATCCGAATCATGTTCTGCTCGTCGTCGAACATGAATTCCGCCAGTGCCCGGGCGAGCTCTGTCTTTCCCACGCCCGTGGGTCCCAGGAAGATGAAGGATCCGATGGGGCGGTTCGGATCCGCAAGACCCGAACGGGCCCTGCGAAGGGCGCTGGAGACGGCCTGGATGGCCTCTTCCTGTCCGATGACGCGCTGCTGGAGACGCTCCTCCATCTCAATGAGCTTCTGGACCTCCGTCTCCATCATCCTCGAGACGGGGATGCCGGTCCATTTGGCCACGACCTCGGCCACATCCTCGGCGTCCACCTCTTCCTTGAGCATCTTCTGTTCTTTCTGGATCTCCCCGAATTTCGCCTGTTCTTTTTCCAATTCCCTGTTGAGCTCCACGAGTTTCCCGTAGCGAATTTCCGCCGCCCGGGACAGGTTTCCCTCCCTCTGGGCGGTCATCTCCTCGTTCTTGAGGTCCTCGATCCGTCCCCGGATGGTCTGGATCTTCTTGATTTGGTCCTTCTCTGCAGACCAGCGGGACTTCATGGCATCCCGGCTTTCCTTGAGTTTTCCGAGTTCGGTGTCGAGCCTCTCCAGCCTATCCTTTGCCGTCGGATCCGTTTCGTCCTTGAGGGACTGGCGCTCGATCTCGAGCTGCATGATCCGTCTTTCCAGCGCGTCGATCTCGGCCGGCAGGCTGTCGAGTTCAATGCGAAGTCTCGATGCCGACTCGTCGATGAGATCAACGGCCTTGTCCGGCAGGAAGCGATCGGAGATATAGCGGTCGGACAGGGTCGCCGCGGCCACAATCGCCGAGTCCTTGATCCTCACCCCGTGATAGACTTCGTACCTCTCCTTGAGGCCGCGCAGGATGGCGATGGTATCCTCAACGGTCGGCTCCTTGATCAGGATGGGCTGGAACCTTCGCTCGAGGGCCGCGTCTTTCTCGATGTTCTTCCGGTACTCGTCCAGGGTCGTTGCACCGATACACCGAAGCTCCCCGCGGGCGAGGGCGGGCTTCAGCATGTTGGAGGCATCGATGGCACCCTCGGCAGCGCCCGCACCGACGACGGTGTGAATTTCATCGATAAAGAGGATGATTTCCCCCTGGGCATCCTGGATTTCTTTGAGGACGGCCTTCAGGCGGTCTTCGAACTCCCCCCGGTATTTGGACCCGGCGACGAGAGCGCCCATGTCCAGGCCGATGACTCTCTTGTTCTTGAGGCTTTCGGGCACGTCGCCGTTGACGATGCGCTGGGCCAGGCCCTCGACGATGGCCGTTTTCCCCACGCCGGGATCACCGATGAGGACGGGGTTGTTCTTCGTTCTCCTTGAAAGGACCTGCATGATCCTGCGGATCTCATCATCGCGGCCGATGACGGGATCGAAGGACCCCTTGCGGGCCAGTTCATTGAAATCCCTGGCATAGCGCTCCAGGGCCTGGTATTTCTCTTCGGGATTCTGATCGGTGATCCGCTGGCTCCCCCGGATGTCCACAAGGACTTTGAGGATGGCATCCCTCGTAACACCGGCTCTATTGAGGATCTGGCCGGCAACCCCTTCCTTCTCGTCTGTCATGCCCACCAAGATGTGTTCGATGCTGACGTACTCGTCTTTCATGCGCGACGCCTCGGCGAATGCCGCGTCCAGAACCCTGTTCAGTCTCGTGGACATGTAGGCCTGTCCGGTAACGGCCCCTGTGACTTTCGGGAGCCGGGTCAGGATTTTTTCGAGGTCCCCGCTGATGACGGACGGGTTGGCCCCGAGCTTCTTCAAAATCGAGGTGGCGACCCCCTCGGGCTTCCCCAGCAGCGCCAGGAGAAGGTGCTCCACATCCACGGCCTGGTGCTCGAACCGGGTGGCGATGCGCTGGGCTTCCTGAAGGGCTTCCTGGGCCTTCAATGTCAGCTTGTCAATTCTCATGGTGTCTCCTTGTCGCTATCCAAATATGCGGAAAAAAAGAGAAAAACGCAATGCGGTTATTCCGCCCCGCCGGCCGGGAACGGGGTCGCTGATTTCATGGGAATTTACGGTAAAATCGTTATATATCGGTAACTTCCCGATCCGGTGTCGATCGGTTTACATTCCTAAATTAAACACAACAAAGGGGGATGTCAAGAAAACGTATAACCGTCAAATATAAAAAAAGTACGGAAAAACAAGCGGTTTCGCTTCAGAGCTTTCCTTGATGAAGGTTAAAAAAAGCTTGACAGTTTAAATTTGCAGAGTAAAATAAGCAATTTAGAAAACATGAAGCACGAAGGAGGAATAAAGGCATGTCCGTGCCAGTCAATATTAATTCGCTGGATATTTATATTTCCGAGATAAACCGCTTCAAGATACTGACGTCCGATGAGGAGTTCAAGTTGGCGGTTCGATTCAGGAAATATGATGATAAGGAGGCTGCTGAGAAACTGGTCACATCCAACCTCCGGTTTGTGGTCAAGATTGCCCATGAGTATCGGAACTACGGGGTGAAGCTCATCGACCTCATCCAGGAGGGGAATATGGGTCTCATGCACGCCGTGAAGAAGTTCAACCCCTATAAAGGTTACCGCCTGATCTCCTACGCCGTGTGGTGGATCAGGGCGTACATGCAGAATTTCATTATCAAGACCTGGAGCCTTGTCAAGATCGGCACGACCCAGGCTCAGCGGAAGCTTTTTTTCAAGCTCAATCAGGCCAAGAAAAAGCTGCAGAACCTTTCGTCAAAAAACCCCGAGTTCGGCGAGATTGCAGAAACCCTGAACGTGAAGGAGGCGGAGATCGAGGAGATGGATCTGCGCCTGAACCAAAGGGACCTGTCGCTCGATGCCTCCATCAGTGAGGACGGGGATTTGAGCCATCGGGACGTGCTCGCCTATGAGGGCGAGAGCCAGGAGGAGAGCCTGATCAAAAAGCAGGAAACGGCCCTGGTCAAGCGCAACATCGCCGGGGTTCTGGCCAAACTGAGCGAGAGGGAACGTTACATCATCCGGAACCGGATCATGTCGGAGACACCGGAAACGCTCCAGGAAATCGGAGAGCGCTTCAAGATAACGCGCGAGCGTGCCCGGCAGGTGGAAAAAGAGGCCCTCAAGAAAATGCGGCATGCCATCCTGACCTGGGAAGGCGACCAGAGGGCCGTGAACGCCTGATGCAACCCTGAGAAAATGAAAAGCCCCGGACAAGCTCCCCCGGGGCTTTTTTTTGCCCGCTCGGCCTTCAGAAGGCCTCTTCGGCATGGAAGGCCATCTTGTCGAAGCGGGTGTATTTTTCCTGGAAGGTGAGTTTCACTGTCCCCACGGGCCCGTTTCTCTGCTTGCCGATGATGACCTCGGCGGTTCCTTTTTCCGGGTTGTCCTCGGAGCGGTTATAGACCTCGTCCCTGTACAGGAAGAAAATGACGTCGGCGTCCTGTTCGATGGCGCCGGACTCCCGGAGGTCCGCCATCTGGGGCCGCTTGTTGGTCCGGTCTTCAACCTTCCGGTTGAGCTGGGAGAGGGCCATGACGGGGACGCTCAGCTCCTTGGAAAGGGCCTTCAGGGACCGGCTGATCTCGGAAATTTCCTGCTCCCTGGTGTCCGCGTATCCTCCACCCTTCATGAGCTGCAGGTAATCCAGGATCACAAGGCCCAGGCCCATCTCCGCTTTGAGGCGTCTGGACTTGGCCTTCATTTCGAGGACCGAGATGGCCGGTGTGTCGTCGATGAAGATGGGTGCGTCGGAGAGTCTGCCCGCAGCGGTGGTGAGCCTCGGCCAGTCTGACTCACCCAGGAACCCTTTGCGGATCCTCTGCGAGTCCACCCGGGCTTCCGAGGCCAGCATCCGGAGGGCGAGCTGTTCTTTCGCCATTTCCAGGGAGAATATGGCCACCGGGATCCCGGCATCGATGGAGGCGTGCTGGGCGATATTGAGAGCGAGGGCCGTTTTTCCCATACTGGGCCGGCCCGCGACGATGATCAGTTCTGAGTTCTGGAGGCCCGAGGTCAGCTCGTCGAGCTTGTCGAAACCCGTGGGGACGCCGGTGACGAGTTCCTTCTTTTCGTAGAGACGCTCAATCGTCCTGAAACTGTCCTTGAGGATCTCTTTCAGGGGGAAAAAGGCGGGCCGGATCTTGTTTTCCGATATTTCGAAGATGGCGTGCTCGGCCTCGTCGAGGATGCGGTCCACCTCGGAGCCGGCATGGTAACTCTTGTTGAGGATTTCCGTGGCCGTCCCGATGAGCCGTCGAAGGATGGATTTTTCCTTGACGATCTTTGCGTAGTGAGCCACGTTGGCAGCCGACGGGACGCTGTCGACCAGTGTGGCCAGGTAGGACGCCCCACCCACGGTGTCGAGGTGTTTTTTTTCCTTGAGGATGTTGCTCAGCGTGATGAGGTCGCTCGGCTCGTTCCGATCCGACAGCTCCAGGATAGCGGCAAAAATCCTCCGGTGGGCTTCATTGTAAAAGTCATTGACCTCGAGAATCTCGAGGACCGCATTCAGGGCGTGGTTGTCCAGGAGGATCCCCCCGAGGATCGATTGCTCCGCCTCGGTATTTTGCGGCGGCACTTTGTAAAGAGACGAATCGATATCTCTCATGCGATGTTCCTGCTCGATTTGCTAACCCACCGTTTCCGGTTACTCCTGCCGGGTGACGGTTACCGCAATATCGGCGAAAATACCCGGGTAGAGCTTGACCTTTACCCGGTGCTCCCCCAGGTTCTTGATGGGGTCTTCGATGACGATCTGTCGCTTGTCGACTTCGAAACCTTTTTCCACCAGCGCTTTTTCGATATCCTTTCCGGTCACGGAACCGAAGAGTTTGTCCATTTCACCCACCTTGCAGGGAATCGTCACGGTGACACCGGAGAATTGCTGGACCAAAGACTCGGCTTTCTTCCGTTCCTTTTCTGACTGCTGGGCGATGACCTTCTTTGTGTGTTCGAGGACGTTGATATTCTTGCCTGTTGCCTCCAGTGCCAATCCCTTCGGAATGAGGTAATTGCGCGCGTAGCCGTCGGAAACTTTGATCGTGTCACCTCTTTTTCCGAGGGATGCGACATCCTCTTTGAGAATCACTTTCATGAAAAGCCTCCTTGAGATGAGATTGAGCGGGTCTAAAGGTTACCTTAGACAGTGGAATCCTTGAGTGGTCTGTTCATTTTTCTAAAGTCAATCCAGATATCGAAGAGGCCGACGGTGGCCACGACGAGGAGCAGTGTCTGATAGACGAAAAGAAATAGATAGAAAATCGTACGCAGAAATCTCGGCACGCTCTTTTTTTTGAAGAAGAAGTGTACTATGGAAAATCCCTGAAGTAAATAGACGAATAAAAAAATGATCAATCCATTGAATCCGACCAGTTTGATCTCCGGCAGGGGCAAGAGCGTCATGCCCCCCGAAGCGATGACAAACCACACGAGCCAGTCGGGAATTTTCCAGCGGGCCAGATCACCGTAATCAGGGCAGGGGGTCTGGGTCTTCTGGAAGAGGAACCTCATCATCAAAACGTTGATCCAGGCTAAAAAAGAGGCGCTGACAACGACCATGGAAGGGAGGAGACCCAGTATCGTCTTTGTGATTTCCGGGACGTTCTCCTTGATGGATTCGATCTGTTCCGAGGACATGCCGAATTCGGCGTAAAACTTGATACTGTACTGGAGACTTTCATGAATGTGGGTTTCGATGAGTTGCATGGCGGGCGTGGCCAGTCTCCAGCTGTAATAAAGGAGGAGGGCGAAGGCCAGCGTCAGCACGGATGCCACGGATGCCATGACGGTTTTCTCGATGCCCCAGTTTCGCCTCATGAACTCCGGCAGGAGAATCCCCAGCGCCCCGATGACAACGAAGAAAGAAATGTTTCCCTCGACACCGGCGTACTGGAGGCTGAACCAGGCAACAAAAACGGAAGAGGCAAAGTAAAGGAGGCCCTGAGGCCTTCCCAGTCTGGTATAGAAATAGGCAATAGGAAGAGGGGTGACGAAACCGGTCGCAAGCTCAAGTGCGGGGCTCAGGGCGAGCAGGATGAAAAAAAGAGCCGTGATACCCACACCGAGCGCGAATTCCCTGACCAGGATAGGCCTCCTCTCTTCCATCGGCGGCTTGAAGATCCTCTGTAAAGTGCCGGCCGCAGCGTCACGCCCGTCATCACGCGTGCCGAGTAACACCGGCATTTATTCATGGAAGCAGGAGTATCGGCGCGGCCGGATGGGTAACGGGGAAATCTGTGGCAGCGGCTTATGGGTTTAGGTATCGCTGACCATAAAGGGCAGAAGTGCTATGCTCCGCGCCCTCTTGATTTCGACCGTCATCTTGCGTTGATGCAGGGCGCAGTTTCCCGAGATCCTTCTGGGGATGATCTTGCCCCGCTCCGTCAGGAAATACTTGAGGATATCCGGATCCTTGTAGGAAAGTTTCAGATCGGAATTGGTGCAGAACCGGCACACCTTCCTTTTATGGTAAACCCGCCGTTCATATCTCGGCCTGGACTCTCTGGGGTTTGTGTACGCCGTCATTTGGATTCTTTCCCTCCCTTTTCGGTCTCCTTCGGCTCTTCACGGGGCTTACTGGGCCTCCGCACGATCGATCGTGTGAACTCCCTTCTTTCCGCGGATCTCGGTTTTGCCTCCGTCTCGGCAGCCTCCGCGGGCTTTTCTTCCGCTTCCTTGGACACGCCGGATATTTCTTTCTCTATTTCCTCCGGGGTGATGCTGTCGGCCTGCTTCACCGTCATGTACTTGAGTATTTTTTCATCAAACTTGAGGTTTCTTTCCAGCTCGCTGACGATGCTGCCCGTACCGGCGAAATCCATCATGACATAATAACCGCGGGACTGTTTCCCGATCAGGTAGGCGAGTTTTCTCTTGCCCCACCGGTTGACGCGGACCATCAGACCCTTCATGTTCGTGATGATCGAGGTGTATCGATCCACGATGGCGTCGATCTCCTCGTTGGGCAGATCCGCAAGGGTAATGAATACAAGATCGTACCTTTTCAATGCCATACCTCCTTCCGGCTCAGTAGCCCGGGCCCGAAGCCCGGGCAAGGAGTCCTTTCTTGAATTTTAAGAAGCGTCTTTTATAACAACTTTCAAGAGAAATCAATCAATTTTACGGGGCTATCGCTGAGCGACCATGGTCCCTGTCGGCATCCGGCCTTACCCATGCAAATTTCTTGTTGACCTGAGTTACGTCTTCTTCTATTCATTTCGGTAATCTTGAAATCGTTTTGAATAATGTGACGCAGCGCCTCATACGGGAGCGTCTTCCGGGGAGTCTGTTTTTTGTCTTCTTCCTTCAGAAAAATAGCGATTTTTTCAGTTGCTGTTCTTATCGTTTTCCTGGGGTACCGGTTCTTTGTTCATGCACCCGCAGTCCAGGATGTTCGGCTGACGGGAGAGAATATCATCTGCTTCGGGGACAGCCTCACGTCCGGCTTCGGGGCCGCCCCGGGTATGGACTACCCCTCCCATCTCTCGAGACTGATCGGGAGGCCGTTGATCAATGCGGGACGTCCGGGTGACACGACGGTTTCGGCCCTCGCGAGACTGGATCGTGACGTCCTTTCCCGGTCACCCCGGATCGTTCTCATCACACTGGGCGGGAATGATCTCATGAGGGGCATGGACCGCCCGCAGGCCTTCAAAAACCTGAAGACGATTGTCACATCGATTCAGGCTCAGGGGGCTCTGGTCATCATCGGCGGGGTTGATGCCCCCATCTGGGGCAGGGGATTTGAGGAAGGATACCGGCAGGTATCGAAAGAGACAGGCGCCGTGCTGATCCCCGACGTTCTGAAGGGGGTCATGGGAAATCCAAAGCTTATGCATGATGCCATCCACCCGAACGATGCAGGCTATGCAGTCATGGCCCAGTATTTCTATGAGGCCATGAAGCCCTATCTGTGAGGGTCTATGGAAAACATCGATCCATTTTCATCGTGAAAGGAGGTCCGGGATGTCCAGGAAATCTTTTTGGCTGTGCGCTGCTATTATCCTTGTTTTGGCCGCTCAGGGTTGCATGGTGGCGGAGAGCACCTACACGAAAAAGGTGGAAGAAACGGAGAGTTTGAACAGGCAGATCGGGGCCCTCGAACAGGTGAACAAAGAATTGAAAGGGGAAAACCAGGGCCTCAAAGAGAAGGTGGACGATCTGACAAAAGAGGTGGCCGAGCAAAAGCAGAGGGTGGCGGACCTCGAGATGATAAAGGAGCAGAAGGTCCAGGAGGTGAGCAGCGAATACAACTCGATGATCGATAAGATGAAAGCCGAGATTGCCCAGGGGCAAGTCACGATCACGGAACTGAAGGGACAACTCACGGTGAACATGGTGGAGGCCGTCCTTTTTGACTCCGGGAAGGCGGAGGTTAAGAAAGAGGGTCTGGCGGTACTCCAGAAGGTTGTCGATGTCCTGAAGGAGGCGAAGGACAAGGTGATCCGCGTCGAGGGTCACACGGACAACGTGCCGATCGCGGGGGGGCTCGCCCGGGTTTACCCGACCAACTGGGAGCTCTCTGCCGCCCGGGCGATCAACGTCACCCGGTTTCTCCAGGCCCAGGGGATTGACCCGGCCAATCTTTCAACTGCTGCTTACGGGGAATTCAAACCCGTAGCGGACAATGAAACGAAGGAGGGGCGGGCAAAGAACCGTAGGATTGAAATCGTCCTCGTGCCGAAGGATTAGATGAACGATTCAGGCAGAGAGCGCTCTTTTTTTTGACAGGGGTAAGGAATCTGAATGGCCGGATCTGACTTGATTTATGTTTTTTTCTGCCGCTTCATCACAGGCCGGTGCCTCAGCATAACGTAGGTTGCCCCGGTTCCGCCGTCGCAGGACCGCGCACTTGAATAGGCGGTGACCCACTTTCGCCAGGGTCCCGTGGTCAACCACTGGACGACTTTTGTTTTCAGAACCGGCTCCGCCGGCGAGGAGAGCCCCCGCCCGTGGATGACCAGAATCCCTTTCCTTCCCCTGTCGATGGAGTCCCTCAGAAAAGCCTCGAAGGCCGCCTCGGCCTCTCCCACGTTCATGCCGTGAAGATCGATGTGGGCCTGAATAGAGAACTCCCCCCGGTGGAGCCGCCTTGCGATCTCCGGTCGCACCCGGTAACCTGTGCCCTCGATGTATTCCGGTGTGTCCGAGATCACAAACCCCTCGCCGTACTTCACGAGATTTGTGAGTAATTCGAGGTCTTCGTCTTTACCATTTTTGCGGGGAACCTCGCCGATCGACGGCGGCACCGGCTCGACGTATTTGCCCTCCCTGAGGGTTTTGACGCCTTCCATGGCCTCCCGGAAGATTCTCTCTTCATCGACGGCAGGCACCGGTCCGGTTTGATGATTCCTTTCTCCACGGCCCGGTTTCCCGGGGAGAGACGCGACATCGACTGATTTTTTCCGGAGCAGTTTGTCGAGGTTTTCAAAGGGTTGAAAACCCAGATCGGATTTGGGGGGTTTCATGGATATCTTCCCGGCATTGGGACGCGCCTGTGAAACTCGCGTCCGGTGAACGTTCCTACTTGCACTTGAACGGATAAAAGTGGCTGTAACAGTATCCGCCCGGATCGCTGTACATGATTTCCGTGTCGGCCATGCACTGGGTGATGGTTTTCGTGGATGTCTCCTCGTAGTCGGGACGCTTTTCCTCCTTTTTTTTGCAACTCATGCAGATGGGATTGTGGCTGTAGACGGAGAGAATTCTCAGGTTCCGGGGAGAAAGGTCCTTGCGGCACTTGGAGCATTTCGTGGCGCAGGAGAGTTTATCTTTCCAGTCATCTTTCATGGGGCGACCTCCTGGGGAGGATAGGATGATCTTTCAAAGGAATAGGCTTTTTTTGACTATACAACGAGAGGTTATGGATGTAAATGGTTTCCCCGCCGGGAGTGTCACTGAGGCATTTGAGGTTCCCTTGCGAATTTCCTTGCGTGCCAGACCGAGGGGACATTGGACTGCCACTCCGGGAGGGTCATCGTGATGGCAATCTCCTCGAGGGCAGAGAGGGCGAGGACCACCGCGGCAATCTCGAAAGGCCAGGTGATGTCAAAGAGAAGCATCACGAGGGTGGCAACACTGAGGACAATGGCAGAGAACTTCGCCGCCCAGGTGTGGTAGCTTGTCAGCCGGCGGTATTTGAGGAACCCGATAGAGATGGGGATGGCAAAACTCGCGACAACGGCAGCGACGAAGGGAGCCTCCTGCCTGATGAGATCGGGCCAGAGCCACCAGGCGCAGAGGGGGACGGTCATGTAGATGGAGAAGTCCCCCCAGCTGTCGAGTTTCGCCCCGAGGTCCGTCTCCTGCTTGTATTTCCGGGCGATCATCCCGTCGATGGCATCCGATAGAAGGGCCAGCACCAGAAGGACAATGAAAATATCGGCCCGGCCGATCCACGCGAGGTAGAGCAGGACAGGGGCGGCGACCATTCTGAAAATGCTCAGGCAGTTAGGCAAAGTGAACATGGCGATGTCTCTTCGGGTCTTCAGTCGAAAGCCATCAGTAAAACCGTTACATGATCCCGGCCGTCCTCTTCGTTTGCCGTCCTCACGAGCTCCGCGCTGATATATTTGCTGTATTTCATCATCTTTCAGGGCGTCCGTCAACCCGTCTGTACACAGGAGCAGAAATCTTTTTTCGATGCTCAGCGATCAAATATCAACCTCGGCCAGGGTTTCAGGGTTTCATCCCGATTTCCCGCAGAAAGGGAAGGATACACTCCTGAAGGACGTTGGGTGCCCGAAAGACGGCGTAGTGGGCGAGTTCGTGTTCGAAGGAGAACAACCGGGCCCCCTTGATGCTGTCGCGGGCTTTCTCGGCTGTGCTCAGAAGCAGCCACTGATCGTTGGCCACGTGAAGGATGAGGGTCCTGGCACGAATCCGGTGCAGCTGCTCTGTGAGGAAATAAGCATCGCCAATCTGGTTTCGCAGGAGCAGGTCGTTCGCGTCGTAGTTATTGGCGAGCGTTAGCAGCAGTTCCCCCTGGTTCCCGTCAGGCTTCCAGCAGAATACCTCTTTGCGGGCCTCCGCCCAGGGCTGGCCCGCGCGGAAATCGAAGCTCAACCCGGTGTAGAGTAATATCGACCATCCGAACATAACGCCCCGGTTCGGGTGTTTTTCCCTGGACAGATGGTAGTAGTCCCCATTCGTTTCGCGCCAGGCGGGGTCGCTCTCGATGGCTGCCGTCATGAGCTCGAAGAGCCAGCGGGTATGTGAATTTATTTCCGTCAACCCGCCGATGGGCAGAATCGCTTCGACAAAATCCGGATGCAGGACCGCCCAGACGTAGCTCTGGATGGCGCCCATGGAAACACCGGTGGCGAGCTTTATCCTGCCGATGTTGAGTTGATCCATCAGGAGACGGTAATTGGCCTGCACGCAGTCAAAATAATTATAATGCGGGAATTTCATACCGAGCCCGTCGCTCGGCTTGCTCGCCCCCCAGAGTCCCACGGCATCGAGAAAAATGATGTAGTATTTGTCCGTGTCGATGAGTTTCCCCGGCCCGACAACCGGGCCGCCTGCGAAGGCGTTTCCCTCCTGTCCGTCGTACCAGTAGTAGTACATGAAGGTCGCATCCCCGGAGTAGTAAGGGCTGACAATGACAGCGTTCGTGATTTTACCCTCCCGGTCCCGCTCCGCGTTGCCGACGGCGATGTAGGCGACGCGCAGGGATTCCGCCCCGAGGGACTCTAGTGTCACGCCTCCCGCACCGCCATATTCAAAACTCGACTCATCGCCAACGGAATAGGTCCCTCCCAGTTTGAAATGGGGAATGGTGTGATATCTCTTCAAGCCGTCGAGGGCGGGTACACCCGAGGCTTTTGTAATGAACATTCTGCGAGAAGATGTCATGCCAATACTCATTGACGATGAGGCTGAAATTCATGGATTTTCCGTGAAGAACTGAAAGTGGCGGTTAATTGGATAGCGGAAGGAAGGAAAGAAATCAAGAAAATTAGGTTGTTTCGAAAGGGCAGAGTGTTTACGGTGGGACAATAAAAAAGCAGGGTTGAAACGGCCCTGCCTTTTCGCTAATTACATTTTATGATTTATTACTTCTGTCTAATCCTCCACATAAGACCTGCCCCGCCAAGCAATCCTGCCAAGAGAAGTACCGCCGTCATTGGCTCCGGGACAGGAAATGCCCCATCCTTATCCTTATTCTGACCCGGAGCATTGTCCAGTCCCTTCCCTTGCCCCTGCTGGGCCAGGGCGGGCAATGTAAAGGCAAACAAAAGCGTTATGACAAGAATAATAATGGCTAATCTTTTCATGTGATTCACTCCTGAACCCCTTCGGATACATGGCATGATGCCATCAAAAGAGAAATTAATTACTCTTTTATTATCTTTGAAACCCATTTACTTAAAAAGTCAATTGGTCGAGTTTGAGATTAGTTTGAAATACGAAGAAAGTTTGAAACGGCTCTAAACCTGAGTCTTCATATGATGCGGTCGGGAAGGTGTAGGATAAGCGTCATTTGTTGAGCAGTCTTATTGCTTTTCTGTCGTCCGCGGTCTTGAAAATGATCGTCATCTTACCCCTGGCCGGGCTTCCATAGATGTAATGGACATCGATACCGGCATCGGAGATCTTCTTCGCGACCCTGTGGATCTGTCCCGGTTTGTTGGGCATCTCAACCATGATGACCTCGTCCGTCTCCACCTCGGCCCCCATGTTCAACAGGATCTTCTTCGTCTTGGCCGTATTGCTGGTGATCAGCATGAAACAGCCCTCGTCTTCCATTTCGTAGGCGCAGATGGCCTCGATGTTGATTTTGGCCGCCGCGATGAAAATAGTCACCTCGGCGAGCAAACCGATCTTGTTGGGCATCGTAAAGCTGAGCTGCTGTGCTCTCTTCGCGATAGCCATACCCATCCCCTCCTTTTCGGAAAGCAATTTTCGACATGATACGATTTAATGCGGAAAATGAAAAGAAAAAAGGCAGCCTGAAAAATCCGGCTGCCTGTCTTTCATGGCGGGCGGTCCGGGACTTGAACCCGGGGCCTTTGGTTCCGGAG
>CAZJPV010000044.1:0-19004 GCA_964547985.1 uncultured Syntrophaceae bacterium | reverse complement strand
CTTCTCCGGCCTCTCCACCTGCCACTATGAAAAGTTGTGAGTGGTCAGTTGTGAGTTGTGAGCGGGGCCGTGAAATCCTTAGAGGCTGTGCTCCCCGTCAAAATACGATTGTCCCGCCGGTACGACAGAAGGCCCTGCTTTTTTCCTGTTTATCCCTGAATCTCAAGTTATCTACGAAAAAAGTATTAGGAATAGATCAGGCGATATTCGTATAAAACAGGAGCCAAAAACCATACAGGCGCCGTATTGATTTATTCTTTTCGCATCCTTAGACTCGCCAGTAGATTCCACTGTTAAATCATGACGGCCCACGTTTTTTCGGATCCGTGTGGGCGTAAGCCTTATCGAGAGACAGGGAAGGTTGAAGTGTTGAACGGGATGAAGCAAAGAAATCAGAGGGGATTTACGCTCATCGAGATTATCGCCGTTCTGGTCATCCTGACCATCCTGGTTGCTTTGGCCATGCCCAAGTACTTCAGCATACAGGACGAGGCGAGAAAAAAAGCGGCGCAAACGGCACTGGCAGCAGGGGGAAAACCCGGCATTACAGCGTACACGGATCCCGATGCTGCAGTGAAGGCAGCGGCCAACACGGGAAGGACCATTGCCGGGGATTCAAAGGCCCCGGCGGCGGGTACAGAGAGACATCCCGGGCGCTGAAATCAGCGATCACGACACCGAAGACCAAATCCTTCGAAAGAGACAAAATCAGCTACTCTGGAAAAGGTGTATGAAAAAGCGGCCGACCGGGAGGGCAGCCGCTTTCTTTATTTTATTTGCCTGCCTCATGTCAGATCACCCGGTTCTGGAAAGCCTCTTTCGAGGCGGCCTTCACCGTCACAAGCCGGGTGTCCGGACCGACTCGGCAACGCACCACGATTTCGACTTCCGGGGGCGCGTCGCTGTAGGAAGCACAGATGCTGGCGGCTTCCTCCAGAGTCTTTTCGTCCCTCCCGTGGGGAACGAGACAGACCGGGCCGGGGAAATCCCGGACGCTGATCACCGCGTCTCCCGGTCTTGACAGGTCCAGAAGCACATCATTCTCCGCCTTCTTTCTGCCCACGATGACCTTGGTCTTTCCGTCAAGCCGGATGTGCCGCCCCACTTTCAAAAGTTCGATGTCCCTGACCGGTGTTTCCTTTTCGTGGGTGAAGAGGTCGCGCAGGCGCTTGGAGAACATGGGGTCCGTGAGGAGGCAGCCGCCGGCCGGGTTGGCATATTCCATAATACCATAGTGGATGGCCAGTTCCATCTGTCTTTTTCGGCCCCGGCCGTGGATGTCCAGCAGCCGTTCACGGTCCACTTTGCCTTCTTTCTCAGGCAGGGTGGCCGGCAGGAGTTTCGCGGACAGGGGCCTTAAAATGTACGGTTCGTATCCGGCGTTCTTGGCCACCACGTGGAGCATCTGCTTGTTCTGGGACATCGGCCTCTGGCCGAGCACTTCGCCGGAAATGATGAAATCAAAACCTCTTTCCTCCATCTGGCGTCCGGTGATTCTGAACATCAGGGTGTGGCAGTCAATGCAAGGATTCATGTTCCGGCCGTATCCGTAGCGGGGTGCCTTCACCATGGCCAGGTGTTCTTCCGTGATGTCGAGGATCAGAAGGGGAATCCCGACACGCCGGGCCGCTTCTTCTGCCTTTTCTGTACCGAAAAAGGGGGTCGTGAACGTGACCCCCAGTACTTCGATCCCCTGATCCTGTATAACCTTGACGGCAATCGAACTGTCCAGCCCCCCCGAAAAAAGGGCCAGGGCCTTTATGGGTTTTTTTAATATCGGATGAGCTTCGTTCCCCATGTCGCCTTCAGGTAACTGTATATCCCGCCGTCCATGGCCGACGGAGTTAAAAAGAGATCGCCCTCTGCGAGGTTGGCCCGTGTCGCCGGGATACGGATCACCCAGCGGGGTTTTCCGTCCTTGCCGGGGCCACTGAAATCAAAAGCATCACTGGTAAAGGGGTAACCGAGGGCTGTCAGGGTCTTTTCGACGACCACTCTTTTTTCTTCGTCCCCCTTGATAATCGCAACATTCATACCTTTCTGCTTCAGGCTTTCCTGGAAGGGCTCCGGCAGATCCCTTAGGTTGATGACGGCGCCTTTGTCGGGTCTTTCCACCAGGAAATCCACCTTTACGGAGACGACCTTTGCGGGCGCCCCGGCTTCAGTCACCTTAACCCAGGCATCTCTCGAGGCGGTAAGGCCGAGGGTTGTGATGATAGAATCGATGAGCTCGGCCGTGGTCGCTGATTTCAGGGCGGGTACTTCAGCGGGCGCGGCCAGCGGGGTTTCATCCCGGACAATCTCGAGACCTTCCGTGACCTCCAGGACGGAAATCCCGTTCTTCTCCGCATAGCGGGACAGCGTTGCGGGCATCACCGCGGTGGGGCTTTCCCTGAGGGCGATGCCGGTGAAGAGGCTCTCTTTCTTGAAGAGAACCCAGTCCAGAAAGAGCCGAAGCTGCGGTTCGCTGCCCGCATCGACGTAATCGGCCGTCTTCTTGAAGCTGTAGTTCTTCGATGCCTTGAAGATTCGCTCCAGCGCGGGGAAAGCGCCCATACCGCTGCTATCCTGGATAACGGTATAATTCTTCCAGGTCCGCTGTATTCTTTCCTTCAAGTCCGGCGGGACCTGGCCTCCGAAATCAACGAGAATCCTACTCCCGTCGTTCAATTCGACGACGGGAACGGCCGCACAATCAACGGTGACCTGGTCCTCGGCCGAAAGCGGGATGTAGTAATTTCCGTCGGTCAGGACCGATCCGCCTGTGCGCTCCACAATCCGCCTGACGAGAGCCCGTTCCTTCTCGGTCAGCAGGACGGGTTTCAACTCGGGAAGGACCGCCGCTGCCTCAGGCGTTCGTGCGGGTTCTTCGGCCTTTTCCTTTTCGGGCAGCAGGCCCTTGGGGATGAATATTCTCTGTCCCGGGAAAATGAGGTTGATATCCCGGATGTTAGGGTTTTGTTTTTTGATGTCCTTCAAAGCCAGGGCCAGTTCCTGACCCCTCCAACCAAGATTCTGCTGAAGAATTCTGGCGAGATAATCTCCCTTCTTGACTCTGTAGGTCTGGTAGCCCTCCGGCGGTGCAACCACTGGCAGCATGATCTTCCGTCCCGGCTCAATGACATTGACATCCTTGAGTCCGGGGTTTCGCCGCTTTACCTCTTTGAGCATCCATCCCAGCTCTGCCGGACCTGCCTCCAGTTCGTGACGGAGAATCCCCATGAGGTGGTCGCCTTTTTTAACGACATAAACGGGGCCTTTATCCCGGGCGGAGATCGTTTTTCTCAGGACGAGGTGAGCGGTGTCCTCGCGCTCCGCTGCCATGGATGAAGAAATCAGGACGGCCGTGAGAAAAGCGAATGCCAGAAGACCGATTTCGGCTTTTTGGATTTTCATGCGTATGATCCCCGGCTTTATGCAATTTGTTTTGAAATTAAAAAAACGGGAAGGTGAAGGACCTGGGATCCCTCGATGCATCAGACGAATAGGATTCAAGTTTTCAGGAATTCTGCCAGAGCAGGGGTGAATGGTCAAGGTGAAAAAAAGGAAGCCATGGCTTCCGTCAGCCATGGCTTCCCCTGTTCGCGATAATTTTACAGACCACTTCGGAAGTCGTCTCTCATGAGCTCCCTGGCGATGATCATCCTGCGGATTTCGGAGGTACCCGCCCCGATTTCCCACAGTTTCTGATCCAGGAAGTGCCTGGTCACACCGTACTCGGTGCAGTAACCGTAACCGCCGTGGATCTGAATGGCGTCGAGACCGATCTTGGTTCCTATCTCGCCGTTGTACAGAAGGGCTGCCGCGGCCATGCGGTCGAGGTCGGTTCCCTTTCCGCCACTCTTGTTTTCGAGGGTGTCACAGTAGGCGGCGGCGCTGTAGGCCATCCACTTGGCGGCCTTGTAGCCGCAGTACATGTCGGCCAGTTTTCCCTGGATAGCCTGGAAGGAGGCAATCGGCTTGCCGAACTGGACTCTCTCCTTGGCGTACTTCAGGGAGAGTTCGAGGCAGGATCTCTGGGAACCGAGTGTGCACCCGCAGAGGGTGATTCTCTCGGTGCAGAGACCGGAGGTGAGGACAGCCACACCCTTGTTCAGCCCGCCGACGAGCTGATTCTCGGGGATCTCCATGTCCTCGAAGGTGATAAGACCGGTCGGAGAGGTCCTCATACCCCATTTCTTGATTTTCTTAACGGAGAAGCCTTTGGTCTTCTTGGGGTAGAACCAGAAGGCGGACATACCGTGAGGTCCCTTCTCGGGGTCCGTCTTCACGTAGAAGAGCATGAAGTCGGCCACGGGGCCATTGGTGATGAAAATCTTGCTTCCGTTGATGATGTAACGGTCGCCCTTCTTGACGGCGCGGGTGGCCATGCTCATGGCGTCGGAGCCGGCATTGGGTTCGGTGATGCCCAGGCAGCCGATAAATTCGCCGGTGCAGGACTTGGCAAGAATATCCAGTTTCTGCTTTTCCTCTTTGGAGTTCCTTCGGAGGTTGTCGAAGGCCAGCGTCTGGCTCGCGCCGACGGTCATGGAAAGGGCGTTACTTACCCTGGCGATCGTCTCGTACACCAGCAGCGTTTCCACGTAGCCCATGGCGGTTCCGCCGTACTTTTCCTCGAACACGATTCCGTTAACGCCGAGTTTGCCCAGTTCCTTGAAGAGGTCCTTGGGCATCTCGTCCACCTCATACGCATGCTCCATTTGGGGTTCGAGCCAGGCGACAGCCCACTTATATACGCTGTCCTCAAGCATTCTTTGTTCTTCGGTAAAAGTAAAATCCAACGCCATAATTCATCTACCTCCCTTTCTGTTTTTATATCCCAACAAGCGAATTACATGATTCTTCTGTCTGCTGTATCGAATGCATTCAGCCCTCGCATGGAGCAACTCGCATTGGGTTCTCTATGTTGTTGAAAAGAAATAGGTTTTGAGGGGATCACCCGGTTTCGGGGAAGGGCTATGGATATCCTCCTTTTTTTCTGTCAAACGACCCGAAAACCCATGAACATATATAAAATTGAGCGGGGTATGTCAAGGTGAAAAAAGCCTTTTTTTGCTGTCTCCGCCATGCCCCGGGTGTCAGGAAAAAGCAAAGAGCACGCCGCAATTAAGATCGGAAGAAGACGAAATCCGGATAAAGACCCTTGATTTGCAGGAATTTGAATGGTGGTGTTCATTTTCCTGATTTCCAAGAAAAAGCCGCCCCGCAAGACGGGCGGCTTTTTCTCAAGCATCTGTATCCTGGATATCTCGATTCACCACCCCCTGTTCATCTGCAGGGGGTCTTGTGATGAGATATCCCGGTCGCCCTGATACCGGATCACATGACACCGAAACCGATGAGCAGGGCGAAGAAGGTCATGATGGCACCCCACCAGAGAAGTGTGATGGTTGTGTAGCCCATGATGTCCCTGGCGGAAAGACCGGCCAGACCGAGCAGCGGCAGGGCCCAGAAGGGCTGGATCATGTTGGTCCACTGATCTCCCCAGGCCACCATCATGGCGGATTTCACCATGTCGATGTTCAGCAGTCTGGCAGCCTCGATGGTGATCGGCCCCTGGACAGCCCACTGTCCGCCGCCGGAGGGGACGAACATGTTGATGATGCCGGCCGACCAGAACTGGAACATGTAGAAGGTCTCGGGGGTGGAGATAGCCACGAACCAGTTGGCGATGACCTTCGCCAGGCCCGTGCCGATCATGATCCCCATGATGCCGCCGTAGAGGGGGAACTGCAGGGCGATGCCTCCGCAGGAGCGGATGGCGATGTTCATGGCTCTCACGTAGTTGATGGGTTTCCCGTGGAGAATGACACCCAGGATGAAGAAGAGGAAGATGACGATGTTGAGGTTCAGGTCGAAACCCTTGTTCATGAAATGCCAGACCAGGTATGCGACCCCCATGGCCGCAAAGACGAAGTTGACGATGTAGCTGTGATCAATGCGATCCGCCAGCGTGGGGTTCGCCGGCTTTTCCACCTCGACCGTCTCCCCGAGGAGTTCCTTTGCACGCTCCGGAGAGATCGAGATCACATCTTCTTCCTTGGGGTGAATCAGGTAAAAGACGATGGGGATCGTGAAAAGCATGACCGCGGCCGGAATCAGGTTCCACGGGGCAAGGATGGTGTCGGAGATCGGTACTATCTGGCCGGTTATCTTTTCAATCAGGTTAAGAGCCGATTTGGACGTTGCCAGGAGAAGAGGGATGGAACCGGAAAACCCCATGTGCCAGATCCCCAGCCCGGCGTAGGCGGCGGCGATGAGAAACGGGAAGTCTGATTTCCGCTGACGGTTCGCAATTTCCAGGGCGAGGAATCCTCCCACGATGAGCCCGAACCCCCAGTTGATCCAGCCCGCAAAACTGGCTACAAACACGGTGATCATAGCGCCCTTCACGGGTGTCGTCGCGAACCCGGCAACCCAGTCCAGTGCCTTGCTGACCGGGCGCGTGAGGGCGAGGCAGTAGCCCGTAACGAGAATCAGGATCATTTGCATCGCGAAGGCGATGATCCCGTATATCCCGTTACCCCAGGTGGTAACCACTTTCATAATATCCGACGGGGTAAAGATGAGGGCCAGAACGGCCGCTAAAAGGGTTAGAAGGATAGCAAAAAGGTAAGCATCGGGTAGATAATGACGCATGACATAGGTGAAAAAGTGAGCCAATCTTCTAAGCATAAAACCTCCTCCTTTCTATAAAATTGTGTAAACTATAACAGAAAGGTCGCTGAAGGCAAGAAGTTTCTGGAAAAAAGTTGTTTGACTTAAACTAGTTACAAAATCTTATAATGATTTGAAATTGCATCTGAATCAGCTTATGGGTACCCACTTTCTTGGTTGCAAGATTGCGCTTTACTGTTATAATACGCGAAATTTCTCAGGCCAGTCGAGAAGGAAAATTGAAGAAGGTTGCAGGATGGATATGAAAACCCCCGACCCGGAGTTTCTCAAAAACCTGCAAAACCAGATTGAGAAAAAGCTCAAGGAACAGGAGATTTCTTTCCTGGAGTACTGGAAAGAGCGACTGGACAGGATCGCCGCCATGAGGCCGGAGGGAATTGCCGCGCTCCAGCTGGAGATCAAAAAGGTCTCTGAAATGATGGCCAATCGGGTTAAGATTCTGAAGAAGGTATAACCCAAAGGAATAAGATGAAGGATATCGTCAATTTTCTCTTCGAAGTCGGTATGCTGAATAAAACCCCTCGCACGGGGTTTCAGTTTCTTGGCTCCGGCCAGGAAAACGTCGCGGAGCATATCCTGAGGACCATTTTCATTGGCTACACCCTCTGCAAGCTCGAAAAGGGTGCAGACGAGCTGAAGGTATTGAGGATGTGTCTCGTCCACGACCTGCCCGAGGCGAGAACAGGCGACATGAACTATGTGAGCAAAAAGTACGTCAGCGTGGATGAGGAAAAGGCCGTTCGGGAACTCACGGAGACACTTTTTTTCGGCGGAGAGATCGAGGCCCTCATCGATGAATTCAACGGGATGAAGACCAGAGAGTCGCTCATCGTTCACGATGCCGATCAGCTTGCCCTGATCCTGCAACTCAAGGAATACGGGGATCTTGGGAACCGTTACAGCAAGGAGTGGATCCGGTTTGCCAGGAAGCGGCTTCACACGGCCATGGCGAGGAAGATGGTCGATACGATATTGAAGACCGACTCCACGCAGTGGTGGTTCAAGGGCAAAAGCGACTGGTGGGTGAACGGAAACCGAAAATAAATCTTTCACGCAGAATGAGGTCATCATGGAAAAAAGATGGGTAAGAATCGGGATGGTGCTCGCGGTTGTTGTCCTTTTTGCGGGCTGCGCGACGGACTATGAAAACAAGGAAAAGGCGAAGCTCCATGTCGACATGGCAACAGCTCAATTTCATAGCGGCAATTACACCGCAGCTCTCAAGGAGTTGCTGGAGGCGGAGAAACTGACCCCCGAAGATCCGCAGGTTCACTACTACCTCGCCCTTGCCTATGCCGGGAAGGGGATGAACGACGAGGCGGTCCGGGAGGCGAAGAAAGCCGTCGAACTGAAGCCGGATTACTCGGAAGCCCACAACGACCTGGGGAAACTCTATTTTAATATGGGCCAGTATGACCGTGCGATCGAATCATTCGGCAGGGCCCTCGCCAACCCCCTGTATGAAACACCTTCGTTTCCCCTTTACAACACAGGCCGCGCCTATTACATGAAGGGGGATTATATGATGGCCCTGGCCAAATATGACGAGGCCGTCACCAAGGAACCCAACACCCCCATCATGCCTTTCATTGAGAAGGACAGGGGCATGGCCAGCCTGAAGGCCGGTTATACCAGCAAGGCGATCACCCACCTGAAGAAATCCATTGAGCTTCTCCCGAACCTCGCGGAAGCCCATTACTGGCTCGGTGAGGCTTACCTGACAATGAAGAATCGAAGGGATGCCGCCAGCGAGTTCAAGACGGTCATCCGGCTGGCGCCGGACTCGGATTTAGCCAGAATGGCCAGGCAAAAGCTCGATCGGCTCTAAACGTCCAAAGTCCGTCAAGGTCTTTTCGCGTTTTGGAGCATGTCAGTGTCCGGACGGTTTTTTTTAACTTTTCTTGACAGTGTCTGAAAAATGCCCTAAACAGGCAAAGTTTTTAAGCCGGGTGTGGAGGCCTCATGGCTTCAAAGCGCCAAAGAAGGACATCGGAAGTCAAGGCGAAGAAGAAGAGAAAAACACTGAAGCTGTTCCTGTTCCTCGCGTTGATCGTGGTCTGTGGGGGCTTCCTCGCTTTTCTCTACAAGTCGCTCTCCGACTCGATATTGCCGCCCTCTTCGGATGAGAAACGCGAGCGATGGAGTGTGCAGCTTTATTTTTCCGATTCCAACGAGCGCTTCCTTGTTCCCGAGAAGAGAATCATTCCCAGACCGAAGACGTTGAACGGACAGGCGGAGGAATTGGTCAAGGCCCTCATGGAGGGATCCAAGTTGAACCTCGTGAGGACATTGCCTGAGGGTTTGCAGCTTCAAAGCGTCACCGTTGACAAGAATGGAACGGCCCATGTGAGTTTTAACCGTAAGCTCATAGACGACCATCCGGGCGGAACGGCCAGCGAAATGGCGACCCTTTATTCCATGGCGAATACGCTGGCCCTTAACCTACAGGAAATCAAACGGGTGAAACTCCTGGTCGACGGAAAGGAATTCACAACGATCAAGGGGCATGTCGACACCAGAGAGCCCATCCTGCCTGACAGGGATTTGATCAAGAAAGGGTCGGCCGAGGGCTAACCTCACTCCTTCCTCTTCCGGCAGAAACAGGGGGCCTTCGCATGCCGTCGGGCCGTCATCCCTGTCTGTCCGTCGGTTTCGAAAATATTCTCACTTTCCAGAGTGGACCGGAATCCGTGGCATCAAAGGTAAAACTCTCCCGAATCAGAAATATAGGGATCGTCGCTCATATCGACGCGGGGAAGACGACGATCACGGAGAGAATTCTCTATTACACGGGCAGGTCCTACAAGATGGGGGAGGTTCACGACGGTGAAGCCGTGATGGACTGGATGCCTCAGGAGCAGGAGCGGGGGATTACCATCACCTCTGCCGTGACCACCTGCGACTGGCGTGGGTTCGAGATTCACCTTATCGACACGCCGGGCCATGTGGACTTTACGATCGAAGTCGAACGGAGTCTCCGGGTGCTCGACGGCGCCGTTGTCGTTTTTTCGGCCGTGGAGGGTGTGGAGCCCCAGTCTGAGACGGTCTGGCACCAGGCGGACAAGTACGGCGTTCCCAAGACCGCTTTCATCAATAAGATGGACCGGGTCGGGGCGGATTTTTTTCATGCCGTCGGAATGATGAAGGAACGGTTTGTCTCCGTGCCATTGCCGGTCCAGATTCCCTACGGGGAGGGGGAGAACTTTGGAGGCGTCGTTGATCTCGTACGGGGGAAGCTGATTGTCTGGCAGACGGCAACCCTGGGGGCCGCCTTTGACCTTCTCGATATCCCCGATGATTTCATGCAGGCCTTCGAAACGCACCGGGAGAAGATGATAGAAACCCTTGCGGAGATAGATGATGAAGTGGCGGAGAGATACCTCACCGGGGCAGAGTTCAAGGAAGACGAACTCCTGAAGGCGATCAGGCGCTCTACGATCTCACTCAAGGTGGTCCCGGTGCTCTGCGGTTCGGCTTTGCGAAACAGAGGCATCCAGCCCGTCCTCGATGCCGTGGTGAACTTCCTGCCGTCCCCCCAGGATATCTCTGCGGTCGAGGGGTTCAATCCCAGGACCAAGAAAAGTGAAACCCGTCAGAGCAGAGAGGACGCCCCTTTTTGCGGCCTGGCCTTCAAGGTAAGCATGATGGAGGGCCGGAAGAATACCTATGTGAGGATCTATTCGGGTCGTTTGAAGACCGGGGAGGAAGTCTATAACGCAACGAGGGGGAAGAAGGAAAAGATCGCACGTCTCCTGAAGATGCATGCCAACAAGAGGGAAAGGATCGATATCGCCGGTGCCGGTGATATCATTACCGTTGTGGGCCTGAAAGACACGATGACCGGGGACACCATATGTGATGAGACCCACCCGATCGTCCTGGAACCCATCGAAGTATACAACCCGGTTATCAGCCAGGCGATCGAGGCCAAGACGCCGGCCGAACAGGAGAAGCTGCAACCTGCGCTGGAGAAGCTCATGGAAGAAGACCCGACCCTCCGGCTGAAGTATGAGGATGAGACGGCCCAGACGGTCATCTCCGGCATGGGCGAGCTCCACCTGGAAATCGTGATCGACCGCCTGACCCGGGAATTCAACACACGGGTCAATGTCGGCAAGCCACGGGTTGTCTATCGTGAGACCATCGAGAAGAGTGCCGAGGTGGAAGGGCGTTTCGAGAAGGAGCTCGGGGAAAGAAAGCACTTCGGCCACGTGAAGCTCCTCCTGGAACCAAACAGGCGGGGCGGCGGCACCGAGATCATCGACGAACTCAAGATAGAGGATGTCCCGGTTGAATTCCATACCGCTATAGAGGAGGGTATCAGCGAGGCACTTTTGAGCGGTGTGATAGCCGGATACCCCATGATGGATATTCGGGTCCGCATCATCGGGGGATCCTTCAAGGAGGGGGAGGCCAGCCCCGTGGGTTACAGGATCGCGGCATCCACGGCCGTGAAAGAAGGCTGTGCGAAGGCCGGACCTGTGCTGCTCGAGCCAATCATGAAGGTTGATATTATCACGCCGAGCGAGTTTATGGGGGAGGTCATCGGGGATATCAATGCGAGGAAAGGCGAGATCCAGTCCATCGAACCGAAGGGACCCATCAGTGAACTCAGGGCCCGGGTCCCCCTCAGGGCCCTCTTTGGGTATTCCACGGACGTCCGCTCACTGACCCAGGGACGGGCCACCTTTACCATGCAATTTTCTGAATATGACCGGACTTGACCGCGAGAGGGATTGAACGGGTCGACCGCTCCGTGGTCGATAAACACTTCCTGACAAACGATTGAGAGATTGACCGATGCCCGGAGATACGGAAAAGCAGACCGAGAGCCAGTTCACGCGGACCTCATCAGCCTTTTCCATCGACAAGGATCTTTTGATCAAAAGCATCCTCCGCATCAGCACGTTCCTGACCGCACCCTCGAGCGTCGAGGATATCCTGAGCAAAATCCTTGACGAGGCCGTCGATACCATGGGATTCGACCGGGGCATCATCCTGCTTTTGGACGAGCAGAAGGAAAACCTCATCACGAAGGTCGTGAAGAACTACAATCCCGAGGAAGCCGTGAGGGCGTTCAGCGTCCCCCTCAACCTAAAAAAACATGACAGTTTCGAAACACGGGTGGCCAAAACCGGGCATTACGTCGCGCTGGAAGATTCGGAAACAGATCCGCGCATGACCGAGGCGGACCGCAAGATATCCAGATTTTACAAAAGGGGGTCGACCTTCTACGCCCCCCTCAAGATTGAAACTGACATCATCGGGATCATTGCCGTCTGGACAAAGTACAAGACAAGACTTTCCGCGGATGAGCTTGACATCCTGCTCACCTTCGCAAACCAGGCCAGCATTATCATTCATATCATGAGACTTTTCGAAAATGACCGGGAAAAGATCCAGCAGCTCATGCAGCTGCAGGAGGCGGTCTCCCAACTCAACGCGAGCTCGGCCCTTGAGCAGGTACACGAGATCCTGATCCGGAACGCCTTGAAAATCGGGGGTGCCGAAAAGGCCCTGATCTATTTCCTCGACATTGAAAAAAAACGGTGTTTCATCAACGATGGGGAACGGGTGTTCATCGACGACAAAAACGAGTACTGCGGAAAGATCGATCGCACGATCGTTAAAAGAGCCCTAGACATGAATACCGTTGCAGTGTCGAACGAAGAGACCTCTCTTTCAGGGGATACCCACCGGCTTTTTTCAGGCTTTACCGTAGACATCGCCTTTCCCCTCGTACTGAAGGACCGGTTCAGAGGTGCGTTGTACCTGGCCAAGAAAGAGGGGATCTACACCAAGGGCCAGGTGAATATCCTCGACATCCTCGTCAAGAATGCCGCTACGGCCTACGATAACGCCATTATGCGCTCGCTGCTCTCCATTGAGGCCAAATCGCTCAAGACGGAAGTGGAGAAACTGAAAGAGCGGGAAGATGTCCTGCTCGGATTCGACAACATGCTCGGGACGTCAAAAAAAATGGTGGGGATTTTTCATGTCGTCGAGGAAGTGGCTAAACACGATACAAGCGTCCTCATCCAGGGGGAAAGCGGCACAGGAAAGGAACTTGTGGCCCGGGCCATCCACAGGCGAAGCCACCGGAACGCCAAGCGCTTCGTCGACGTGAATTGCGCCGCTATCCCGGGGACGCTGCTGGAAAGTGAGCTTTTCGGATATGAGGCCGGTGCCTTTACCGATGCCAAGAAGAAAAAAATCGGGCTTCTGGAGTATGCCAGTGGCGGGACCATGTTCCTCGACGAGATTGGCGAGATGAGCCTCCCGCTCCAGGCCAAGTTTCTGAGGATGCTCGAGGACGGGTATATCCGGAGGCTTGGTGGCACGGAGAATATCTCGGTGGATGTCCGCTTCCTATTCGCCACCAATAAAGATCTGTCAAAAATGATCGGGGATAATTCCTTCCGTGAGGATCTTTTCTACAGGGTCAGCGTTGTTCCCATCCAGCTTCCGCCGCTGCGGGAACGGCACGACGATCTCATCCTGCTGGCCCGGTTTTACATTGACGAGTTCAATAAGAAATTTAACAAGAAGGTGAAGGGCTTCAGCCAGGAGGCCGAGGAGTACCTGAAGCAGTATCCATGGCCCGGCAATGTCCGGGAGCTCAAGAATATTATTGAGCGCATCATGATCCTGCGGCATGTCGGGGATTACATCACGGCGGAAAATATTCCGGCGGAGATCAAAATCACATCTGCTCCCATTACGGCAAAGCAGGGAGAGGAATGGATATCAATCCTTTCGGCACAAGGGATGGATTATAAGGCGGCGACGGAGCAACTGTCGAAAAAAGTCAAGGAGAAGATCCTATCGAAGGCCCTCGAACTCAGCGGAGGGAATAAATCCAGGGCGGCAAAACTCCTTAAGATATCGCGCTACGCCCTCCTGCGGGAGCTCAAGAAATTAGATATACGAGTGAATAACGGCTTCCACAATAATGTGCGATAAGCGAACGATATGTTCGTTATAAGCACATTGCTGCGAGCATATGTTTGACAACACTCTCCTATAAATACCCTCTAATGTCGTGCGTTAATCGCACGACCTCAGACCCTTAATCTTAATTCATTTTACCGAAAAGGATTGAAAAATAAGGCTTTTTAATATTGGCATTAATATTGCTAAAACTGTTTATAGAATTGGAGATATGAGGCTAAAAATCGGTGGATGGTTTTCCGTTCCCTCCTTTCCATCCACCGACCCCCCATATCAACCACTTTCCTATTTTACTTTTTCCTTCTACAACCGCCCCTCCTGACGAAGTCTATCCAGGGCTGTCTTGATACCGGGAAGGGCCTCAAGTGCCGCCTTTTCACCTTCCAGAACCGCTTCATGACGCTTTGTGAAGTCCGTCGAGCCGATGTAACCGACCCTGGGTTTGATGACAAAGTCTGCCCTGGCGAGCTGATCCTGAGACATCCTCGCATACATGACCGTCACTGCCTGCAGGATGGTGTCAATCGTGCCCTGGGGAGGAGCACTCTCGATATTCGACGAGATATCGACGGCGATGATGAGGTCTGCCCCCATTCTTCTTGCGCAATCGACGGCCACGGGGCTCACAATACCTCCGTCAACGTAGTATCTCTCGCCGATCCTGACAGGTTTGAAGACACCGGGTATGGAACAGCTTGCCCGGACGGCGGTGCCCGTATCCCCCCGGGCGAAGGCGACCTCCTCCCCCCTTTGCAGGTCCGTTGCCACGGCGTAGAAGGGGATTCTCAGTTTTTCCATGGGTGTATTCCGCAGGGTGCTGTTGATATAGGTGGCAAGCTTTTCGCCCTTGACGAAACCGTTGTCGGGAACCGTGAGATCAATCACGTCCGCCTTTTCGAGACGAAAGGACATTTCCTGGAGCTGAAAGGCGTTGAATCCGTGAGCGTAAAGGCTTCCTACGAAACTGCCCGCACTGGTTCCGACAATCATATGGATGGGGACATGGTTCGCCTCCAGAATTTTTATCACGCCGATGTGGGCAAACCCCTTTGCGGCGCCTGCCCCAAGGACGAGGGCCACCTTTGCCGGTTTCGGCGGCGGCGGGACCTCCCGGGCGGCACAGGACAAAAAAACCAGGGCGGCTATCAAAACAGTAGAAAGGACGATTAGATTTCTGGAATGTCTGTTATGCATCATGGCCATCTCTTTAAAAGAAAAAACCGAGCACCCAAGTCATGGGATGCTCGGCTTTTCCAATAATGCTTTGAATACGCTTATCGTTGCAACTACTTGTGTGCCGGAGCCGGAGCCGGAGCCGGAGCCGCCGGAGCCTTTTCAGGTGCTGCCGGAGCTGCAGCAGGTGCCGGAGCCGGAGCAGGCTTCTTCTCCTCCGCCTTCTGGCAGGCGATAAAGGAAAACGTGAACATCAGAGTCAGCGCGAGAATGAATGCAAATACCTTCTTCATTATTGTCACCTCCTTTTATTATTACCCTCTCTCTTGGGTAAGTCTGTCATTCGGAGGAAGCAGTTAACACATGGTAATGCCCTTGTCAATAGAAAAAAATGAGATAAATGGTCAAGAATAATCATACATTGAATCTGAAGTAGACGATGTCCCCATCCTGAATGACATAATCCCGTCCCTCGAGGTGGAGAAGCCCTTTTTCCCTGACAGCCGATAGTGTGCTGGCCTTGATGAAATCATCATAGTGGGCGACATCGGCCCGGATGAACCCCCGTTCCATATCCGTGTGAATTCTCCCGGCCGCTTCGGGGGCCTTTGTCCCTTTTTTGATGGTCCAGGCGCGCAACTCCGGGCCGACGGTCGTGTAAAACGTAATCAAATCAAGCAATTCATATCCCGCCCGGATCAGTTTCTGAAGGCCCGATTCCTCGAGGCCGAGATCAGCGAGAAACTCTATACGCTCCTCCTTATCGAGTTTGGCGATCTCCATCTCCATGTCACCGCAGATGGCAACCGCCCGTGCGCCCTCCTTCCGGGCGTATTCCTCCACCTGCTGGATATACGGTCCGTCTTCCTTGAGAACGGCCTCGCTCACATTAGCGATGTAAAGCACTTTCTTGTCCGTGAGGAGATGAAGGTCCCGGGCAATTTCGGTATCCTGCTCCGCCCGGGGCATGTTCCTCGCCATCGTGCCCCTGCGCAGGGCGCTTCGCATCTTCGTACAGAAATCGAGCACCTTCTGGGATTCTTTGTCTCCCGATTGGGCCGTCTTTTCAACCCGGGCAATCCGGCGCTCCAGTGTTTCGAGGTCTGCCAGGATCAGTTCGGTGTTCACGATCTCGATATCGCGAACGGGATTGATGGGACCGTAGATATGGGCAATATCGGGATTGTCGAAGCAGCGGACAATGTGGACGATGGCATCCACCTCGCGAATGTGGCCCAGGAACTTGTTCCCCAGCCCCTCGCCCTTGCTGGCCCCCCGGACAAGTCCCGCGATGTCCAGAAACTCCATGGTGGTGTAAGTCATCTTGGGGGGGGCGATGATTCGTGCGATCTTCTCGAGGCGCTCGTCGGGTACGGGGACACAGCCGGTGTTGGGGTCTATGGTGCAGAAGGGGTAATTCGCCACCTCTGCCCCGGCGGCGGTGAGGGCATTGAAGATGGTGGATTTCCCCACGTTGGGGAGGCCGATGATGCCACAGGTGAATCCCATGTTTCAGAATCTCCTGCCCGGTGAGGATGTACCTTTTGACTGCAGCGCCGCATGAGGTGACACAGCTTAAACGCGTTAGGAGGCTATGGGGTTTTCCCCATCCTGTCAAGCCCTTAATTGTTACCGGGGACCCATAAAAAAAGACCGAATCTCTTCAGATCCGGTCTTTTTTTTCAACCAATAGCTTCTTCGTTATTTCTTCTCCCCCACAGGGATACGCATGGAGTAGAAGGACCTGTACACGAAGAAAAGGGCGATCAGAAGAAATATGGACCCGACATAATAGGCGGAGCCTTTCATATCAGGCGCAATCGCGATTTCCATGGCCAGGATGCCGAAAAGGGTGGTGAACTTGATGATCGGGTTCAGGGCCACGGAGGAGGTGTCCTTGAAGGGGTCGCCGACGGTGTCACCGATAACGGCGGCCGCGTGCAGGGGCGTCCCCTTTTCCCTCAGATCCACCTCGACGACTTTCTTGGCGTTGTCCCAGCACCCACCGGCATTGGCCATGAAGAGCGCCTGGAAAAGGCCGAAGACGGCGATCGCGATCAGGTAGCTGATGAAGAACGCGGAAGGCAGCGGTCCGTGCACAGGCGCGGAGAGGAAGGCAAAAGCCAGGGCGAAGCAGAAGATGGCGATGAAGATGTTGAACATGCCCAGCTGCGCGTAGACGGTGCATATCCGGACCACTTCCTTGGAGCTTTCCGCGGAGGCGGCGAGCGAAGCCTCGTCATCGAGCTTGATGTTTTTCTTGATGTACTCGACGGCCTTGTAGGCACCCGTCACGACGGCCTGGGTGGATGCGCCGGTGAACCAGTAAATGACGGCGCCGCCGCAGAGAAGCCCCAGCAGTGTGTAAGGGTTGAGGAGGTTGAGGATCATCTCGGGCTGGATCCCCAGGGCCTTTCTCAGGAGGAGGATCAGCGAGAAGATCATCGTCGTGGCCCCGACGACGGCCGTGCCTATCAGGACCGGCTTTGCGGTTGCCTTGAAGGTGTTGCCGCAACTGTCGTTTTCTTCGAGGTAATGTTTCGCGATGTCCATGCGCGGCTTGAAACCGAAGTCCTTTTCGATTTCCGCCTGTATGTTGGGGATCGTCTCGATGAGGGAGAGCTCGTAGATGGACTGGGCGTTGTCGGTCACGGGGCCGTAGCTGTCCACGGCGATGGTGACGGGTCCCATACCCAGGAACCCGAAGGCCACAAGACCGAACGCGAAGACCGAAGAATACTCCATGAACTTATCGAGGCCCAGGGTGCTTGTGTAGTAAGCAACCATCATCAAAGCCCAGATGGCCATGCCGATCCAGAAAGCGGCGAAATTGCCGGCCACGAAACCGGAGAGGATGTCCAGGGAAGGACCGCCTTCACGCGCAGCGGTCACGACCTCGGCGCAGTGCCTGGAGTTGAAGCTCGTGAAGACCTTGACGAGCTCGGGGATCAGGGCCGCGGCAAGAGTTCCGCAGCTGATGATGACGGAGAGCTTGATCCACAGGTTGTCCGGGTAAGCCCCAAGCTGCCACTTGCTGACGATGAAGGTCACGATGATGGAGATGATCGAGGTGATCCACACGAGCGAGGTCAGGGAGGCCTCGAAGTTGATCTTTTCCTTGGTTCCCCAGAGCGAGTCGGAGATACCCTTGTTGATGAAATAGGCGCCGATGGAGGTGACGATCATGAGAACGCGCATGACGAAGATCCAGACGAGGAGTTCCGCCTGATACTGCGGCAGGCAGGCCAGCACGATGAAGCTGATGAGGGCGACACCGGTCACACCGTAGGTCTCAAAGCCATCCGCCGTCGGGCCGACGCTGTCGCCGGCGTTGTCGCCGGTGCAGTCGGCGATGACGCCGGGGTTGCGGGGATCGTCTTCCTTGATCGTAAAGACGATCTTCATGAGGTCGGAGCCGATGTCGGCGATCTTCGTGAAAATACCGCCGCAGATACGAAGGGCGGAGGCGCCCAGCGACTCACCGATGGCAAACCCGATGAATGAGGCGCCGGCCACGTCACGGGGCATGAAGACCAGGATGATCAGCATCATGATGAGCTCCACGCAGACCAGGAGCACGCCGATGCTCATGCCTGCCCTCAGGGGAATATCCAGCAACTTGATGGGCTTGCCCTCGAGGGAGGCGAAGGCCATGCGAGCATTGGCCAGGGTGTTCATCCGGATGCCGACCCAGGCCACGCCGTAAGAACCGAGGATACCGACCACTGTCCATCCCAGGATTAGAATGACGTTGTTTGCCGTCAGATGCTGCAGGAACCCGAAGTAGTAAACGATGCAGGCAGTGATGAAAGCCAGAAGAATGAGGAGGAATTTACCCTGCTGGATCAGGTAGGTCTTACAGGTCTGAAAAATAATCTCGGCCACATCCAGCATGGACTTGTGTGCGGGCAAAGCCTTTATCTTCGTGTACTCGTACCAACCGAAGACCATGCCCAGGAAACAGACTAAAAATCCAATCATCAATAAATTGTTCTGAGCATCGCTCAGAGACGGTATTACCAGTTCTGCTTCACTTGCAAAAAGCGGCGTCGCAAGGAGCAGAACGGTAAGCGACAAGAGACTCACACTTAAGAATTTTTTAAATTTCTTGCCCATCATCCCTTCTCCTTTGAAAAATTATTTATCGTCTAAGAAATGAAACCATTTCTTGTCCCCTTCTAAAGCCGCCGTCAAATAACAGA
>CAZJPV010000043.1:0-20768 GCA_964547985.1 uncultured Syntrophaceae bacterium | reverse complement strand
CAGCGGGTTGTCAAAGAGCCAATTTAGTGCAACTTTAGTCCGGTATTACCAAAAAGAATTGCAGCAAAAAAACCAAGGGGGACATTGTTTCCGCAATGCCCCCCTCAGGTTAATACTGAAAAAATGAGATCTGTTCGCTACTTCTTTGCGGGCTCAGCCTTCTTCTCTTCAGCCTTCGGGGCCGCCTTCGGCTCAGCCTTCTTCTCGGCCTTCTTCGGAGCAGCCTTCTTCGCGGGCTTTGCCTTCTTCTCGGCCTTCTTCGTCGCCTTGTCGTCAACCTTCTTCACGTCAGCCTTCTTCTCAACCGCAGGAGCCGCCTTCGTATCTGCCGGTTTCGCCGGGGCCGCAGCCTGGGCGAAGCACAGACCCGTTACGGAAAGAACGAAAAGAACGGATACGATAACTGCCAATACCTTCTTCATCTTTTGTCACCTCCCTCCATCGGGTTTTTCCCCTTTTCTACATAATCTGTGCCAATCGCCCCATAAGATAAATACACAATAAATACAACTGGTTATAAAAATTACTGTGGATCGATTTTTTCATTGCATTTCCCTTTTGGCTACTTTTGCGCCTTTTTGAGGAATCTCTACGCCATTTTGAGTAATCAGAAATCCCATTTAAGGATATTCAATCTTATTTGAGGATATTTAATGATATGGGATTGAATTTGTTGGTTTTTATATTGATAAATTTCGAAAAAAGGGAGGGGAGGAAAACATACTATCTATTATCGCTCGAAGAATTGCTGGAGGGCTTCAACGACGGACTTGGAGTACAGGGTAACCATAAGGGTGTAGAGGGCGAAGGCGATTACTGCCCCGGCAAAGCCGATCTTCCGGTATCGGTGCTCCAGCGACGTGAGAAGAAGACCACCGAAAACAAGGGCCGCCACTTGAGCCACGAGATACGCATCTCCTCCGGCAGTGCGAAAACCGAAGTAACTGAACTGTAGGGTCGTGAGAACGACGATACCCAGAAGCGCGAGGCTCTGCCACCTCAACTTTGCCATGGGAATCTCCTCTTTAAATAATATACCACAGACAAAAGGGCCGGACCATCGCTTTATCGACGTTGCCGGGACAGGACGAAAAAAACATTTTTCTTTTCAGCCCCTTGTGATAACGTCAACATATAACTTTTTCCAAGGGAGGGCAACATGATCAAAAAGCTCATCTCAAGCCTGGCGGTGGTCGCACTCATTATGATTTTTATCACCGGTGTGGCAACCGCGGCCGACCCGGAGATCCTGGCCAGGGTGGGGAATAAAAACATTACCAAAGCCGACATCGAAGCACTCATCAGTTTCTATCCGCCGAACCAGCAGGCCATGATCCGTATGGACCCCAAGAATGAAGAGGCCCTGTTGAACAATTACGTCACCATCATGGCGGTCGCCGAAACGGCCAGACGCCAGGGCTTCGACAAGGATAAAAACATGAGGAAGCAGATCCAGGTCCTCACCGACGAGCATCTCGCTAAAGGCTACGTCCAGAAAAACGTCATCGCGAAGGTGAAGGTCACGGACAAGGATGTGGAGGAATATTACAAGGACCATCCCAAGGAATTCGAAAAACCGGAAACCGTCAAGGCAAGACACATCCTCATCGGATTCAAAGGCGATATGACCGAGGACCAGAAAAAGGAAGTTCGCATGAAGGCGGAGGACGTCCTCAAGAAGGCGAAGCGCGGTGACGATTTTGCCCAGCTCGCGTCCGAATACTCCGATGATCCAGGCTCCAAAACGAAGGGGGGGGAGCTGGGTTTCTTCCCCCGGGGAAACATGGTGCCGGAATTCGAGAACGCGGCATTTAATTTGAAACCGGGTGATATCAGTGACGTTATCGAAACGCCATACGGATATCATATCATCAAGGTCGAGGACAAAAAGGCGGCGGAAATGCCGGCTTTTGACAGCATCAAGGAGCAAGTGAGGTTTAAGGCCACTCAGGCCGCGGAGCAGAAAAAGATTAATGAGTTCATCGAAAAGGCCAAGAAAGAAACGAAGGCGACGATCTATTCCCAATCGAAAGAAAAAAAGAAGTAACGCAATCTCAGAATTTATCTCGAGAGAGATGTTATAAGGCGGCCCTTCGGAGGAGGAGCGCAAGGGGGGGGATGTCTTATGACATCTTTTCTTTTTCTGGTGCAACTCGGGACACGAAGAGCCGGGGAGCTTTCTCTTGGATTTTGTCATTGAAGCGCAAGGTCTGAAAAAAACTTTTGGCCCCTTCGTCGCTGTTGGCGGCATCTCCTTTGGTGTTTCCCGCGGCGAGTGTTTCGGACTTCTTGGCCCGAATGGCGCAGGCAAGACATCGACGATCCGGATGATCTACGGGTTCTCTCCCCGGACGGCGGGAAGCCTGAAGATTTTCGGACTCGGGATCGACGAGGGGCTCCGGCAAATCAAGTCCCGCATCGGTGTCTGCCAGCAGGAAAACAGTCTCGACACCGAATTGACGGTGCTTCAGAATCTGGAAGTCTTTGCCAGCTATTTCGACATTGAACCGTCTTCGGCCCGCCGGCGCGCGGAGGACCTGCTCAAGTTCATTGCCCTGGAGCAACGCCGGGATGCCCCCGTGGTGGAGCTCTCCGGGGGCCTCATGCGGCGGTTGATGATCGCCCGCGCCCTCATCAACAACCCTCAGCTTCTCATTCTCGACGAGCCCACGACGGGTCTCGACCCCCAGTCCCGGCACCAGATCTGGAATCGCCTGGAGGAATTGCGCGCTGGAGGCCTCACGATTCTGCTCACGACCCACTACATGGAAGAGGCCTCCCGACTCTGCGATCGCCTTATCATCATGGATCACGGCCGTATTCTCGTCGAAGGGAAGCCGGTGGACCTCGTCCGGCAGTATGCCGGGCGTGACGTGATCGAGGTCTCTGAGCCGACCGACCGCCTGAGATCTTTCATCTCATCGAAGGGGCTGCCCCACGACGACCTGGGCCATCGCCTGATCATCTACTGTGACAACCGGGACCAGATCTACGGCGAGGTCAGCAGCCAATACTGCACGGAGGGCTGCATCATGCGCATGGCGACGCTGGAGGACGTCTTTCTGAAACTCACGGGAAGGGAACTGCGGGAATGACAAAAAAAGGGCCCTTCAGGATCTCGAGGCGTTTTCTCCACGTCTGGAAAAGAAACCTCACGATTTACAGGAAAAACTGGAAGATCAGCTTTCTCCCGCCGCTTCTGGAGCCCCTTTTCTACCTTCTGGCCTTCGGGGTAGGGTTGAGCGCCCTCGTCGGAAGCATTCAATATCGGGGCACCGAGATATCCTACATCGCCTTCATCGCCCCGGCTCTCATTTCCATCAACATCATGTACAACGCCTTCTTCGAGACGACCTATTCGTCCTTCGTTCGCATGTACTACCAGAAAACCTTTGACGCCATGATGGCCACCCCCCTTTTCGTGGACGAGATCATCACAGGTGAGATCTTCTGGGGTGCGACAAAATCCGTGATTGCAACGCTGATCATGCAGGGCGTCATCAGCCTCTTCGGACTCATCGATTATCCCGCAGGCCTTCTCATCATCCCCTTGAGCTTTCTCGGCGGCATGGCCTTCGGGGCCATCGGCATGTATTTCACATCCATCGTGGCCCAAATCGACATCTTCAACCTGCCCATATTCCTCTTCATCACCCCGATGTTCCTCTTCAGCGGGACTTTCTTCCCCCTGGAGACGCTTCCCGCCTGGGCACAGCAGCTCTCCCTTCTCTTCCCCCTGACACACCTCGTGAGCCTCGTCCGGGCCCTTTCCTTTGGCGTGATCGAGCCGGCCCTTGCCCTGAATGTTCTCTACCTCATCTTTTTCACGCTCGTTTTTTTCCCCTGGAGCCTTGTCAAGATGCAAAGGCGTCTCATCAAGTAATCCCGGCCCCGAATAAACACCCTCCGTTTTCAGGACCCCCCTTTCAAAACCCGTGGAACACCTTGGCATGAAAATTGTTTAAATATAATGCGGACCAGTGTCTCGAAAGATTTCTGACAGCGCTTTTTAAGGCCATGAACGGCGAAGAAAGTGTGATCAACAACATATGGCCCATCGGGGGCGGCAAAGGCGGATCGGGGAAAACCTTTCTGACGGGGAGCCTGGGACTGCTCCTGGCCCATCAGGGATACAGGACCCTCATCATCGACGCCGATCTCGGTGCCGCCAACCTTCACACGGTCATCGGGGTAGCCCATCCGGGACGCACGCTTTCCGACTTCATCAACAAGAAGGTCGAGACCCTGGAGGATGCGGCCATGAAGACGCCCGTGCCCAACCTCTACTTGATCAGCGGGGCGGGAGACAACCTCGATATGGCCAACCTGACCCATGCCCAAAAGATGAAGCTTCTGCGGGCCATTTCAAAGCTTCCCTACGAGCACATCCTTCTGGACCTTGGGGCCGGCACATCCTACAACACCCTTGATTTTTTCCTGATCTCAAGCACGGGAGTCTTCATAACCACCCCCGAACCAACATCCATTGAGAATGTTTACCGCCTCATCCGGTCGGTCTTTTTGCGAAAGATCCGACAGGTGCTCCGGGAGCAAACTTTCCGGGAACTGCTTCAGGAAGCGGTCATGCGTTCCAATGGATCATCCGTCAAAAACCCCGAAGATCTGCTCCGCATCCTCAAAGAGTGTGATCCCGTTCAGGGGGGGCTCCTTGAGGAATCGCTGAGGACCTTCCGGTTCAAGCTCGTCCTCAACCAGTTGCGCAAACAGGACAATCGCCAGGTCGGGACACTCATCTGCAGGATCTGCGAGAAGCATCTGGGTCTCCGGGTTCAATTCCTGGGCAATATACAATATGACGACCGCGTTCACGATGCCGTCTGCCGGAAGGTGAACTTTCTTGAAAAATATCCCTATACCCAGACGGCAACGGATCTCCGTGAATTCTGTCACCGTTTTATGACCGAGCGGGAGGAACCCTCGGCGGGCTTCCCCCTCGACAAGACCGGGACCACAACCTTCGTGAGCGCGAACCGTTGAGTTTATGAAAGCCCTCAGAGAACAGAACTATTACGAAATGCTGGATCTGCCGACCTCGGCGTCTCCCTTCGATATCCGGCATGCCTACAAAATAGCCCTCCAGATCTACGGCGATGATGCAAACGTCAGCTACTCCTTTTTTTCAGGGGACGAACGGTCCGGGATCCTCGCCAACCTGGAAAAGGCCTTTCTGACCCTCATCAACGACCAGAGTCGGATGGAGTATGACCGATCGCTCATCACGGCAGGTCTCATGCAGGAAAACGAGCAGTATCGAAGTGCCCCCAAAAAACCGATTCCCCTCTTCGATCTGGAGGAAACCGGTCATATCACCCGCATGGTCTTCCCCCACACGGAAAAGGCGATTGTCCCGCCGGCGGAGTTTCCCGTTGTACGGGAAATCATGTCGAAGGACTCCCTCACGGGTCAGGACCTGAGGCGCATACGGACGGAACTCGGCATCTCCCTGGAACAAATTTCCGAGATGATCAAGGTCCGCCGGGGACTATTGAATGCCATCGAAGAGGACCGCCACGAAGAGATCCCTTCCACGCTTCTTCTAAAGAGTTTTCTGCGGGCCTACGCGGAGTACCTTCGACTGGACTCCGACAAAGTTGCAGCGCGATATCTGAAGCAGGCATCGGAGGGATTACAGAGGGCAAAAGAGTCATAACCACGACAGCCCCTCAACCCCCTTCGACCGGGGACGCCGTCGAAGAGCCGTAAGAAAAACAATACATTAGAGAGACAAAAAGCCTTCTTGCCCGCCGGCCGGGGGCTTCTTTTTGTTTGACACCCCCACTGCTATTACCTATACTTCCTCGGTAAATTCCGATTTTTACCGGAGAATCCATTGGATACGAGCAAGGTTGCCATCATCGGCCCCGGACGACTGGGGACAGCCCTGGCCTACATGCTGGGCAGGGATAACAAGAAGGTGACGATCTATTACCACGATGCCGAGCTCTGCCGTCAGATCAATGAGGAGCACCTGAACCCGAAGCATCTGACGGAGGATCTGGTAAAACTCTGCGGGGACATGGACAGCGTCCCGAGACTGACACCCGATGTGACAGCGACCAACGACCTCGAGCAGGTCGTTTACGAAAATGATTTCATCTTCCTCGCCATCACCATGAACCGGCTGGCCGAGTTTCTCGACTACCTGAGACCGCTTATCGGGAAGAAACGGGGAAAGACCTACCTCCTATCTCCCATCAAGGGTCTCGTTTCGGACGAAAAGACGAAGGAGCTCATCACCCCTTCACAGATGATCAAGGGGGACCTCTTTCACCTCATGCACAAGTTCAAGGTCGTCGTCATCGGGGGACCTTTTTTCGACGTGGACATCGCCCTGGGCAAGCCCGTGTGCCTGACGGTGGCGGGGCCGAGGCTGCTCAGCAAGGTCGTCCGGAAGGAAATCCTGCGGTTGAACCGCCAGGAACTGACCTCCTACTACAACTTCGATGTCGTCGGCATCGAGGCCTGCGGAGCCCTCAAGAACATCGCGGCGAACATCAAGGGGGTTACGGACTCTCTCAACCTCGGCAGTTCCATGCCGGGAACGATCTTCGCCCGCTCGGGTGTGGAAATTCGCGCGCTGTGCTCGATCCTCGGGGGGAGCTTCCAGGCTTTTTACAGCCAGGCAGGTGTGGGGGACCTCTACGTCACCATCTCATCCATCGCGAGCAAGAACTACCGTTACGGCAAGTTCTACTACGAACTCTATGATGGGAGACCCATCCAGACAAACCTGCACGTGCTCCAGAGAATCGACGGCACGCCTGAAGGGCCCAATACCATCCGGAACGTGCACAAGTACCTGGACAAGAAGAACATGTACAGTCCCCTCTTCTCCTGCGCCTATCACATCTTCAACGAGAGGATCCAAAAGGAAGAGTTTAAGGAAAAGATCATTGAGTCGATTCAGTTCGATCGCAGAAACAAGGAATACATCGGGCCCGTCTCAAGACTTCTCTATCGGATATTCCCGAACTGGTGGTACCGCCGGAACCGGGGCATATCGTCCTACTTCGAGACCTGAGGGATCTTCGCTCTCAGCCCGGTCTGCGCGGTCTACCGGCTGTACTCCTCCTCGAGAATCTTCAACCGGTCGACGTATTCATTTCTGCGGCTCAGTCCCCTGTAATTCAGGAGGTCCTCTTTGAGATGACTGATGGGGGGGAGGATGTCAATGTTGTAGCGGTTGAGGTTTTCCCGGTTGGCCCGGTCGATGATGAGGATGGCGTAGTAGGTGACAATGATTCGCGTCTTGGCATCCCGTCGCCAGAGGTAGGATTTCCCGGAGAGGGTCGTCAGGAAAAAGGCGGCATAATCGTACAGGGCCCGGTCGGAAGTCTTTATCTCGGCATTTCGGTACTCGATTCCTTTGATGATCCACTCGTACAGGAGTTCTGCTGAAGGCTCGAGGATCTCCTTTTCGTTGTCCAGGATCTCTTTGATGACGCTGATGTTTCCACTGCCGATGATGCGCTCGAAATGGGTCATGTTCAGGCGGAGCTTGGCGACGTCTTTCGTCTCACCATTCACGATGGGGGGGCTTGCAGAAAGGTCGGCCAGCAATTTAAGAAAAAACTTGTACGTTCCCTCGGGAAGACTGTGGGCCTGTATGTATTGACGCTCGTCGAGACTGTGGAAAAACCGGATCACATCCTGCTGGACCGCCTCAAAACTCCGGTCCCCGTTTTCCGGACGGTAAGACCTCATCTTTTTCCGATAGACACCCGACCGAAAGCCGGGAAGCGCGCTTCCCCGATTCTCATTCGACTGGGCCATGGCGACGGATTGCTCGCCCGGGAGCACCCGCGCAAACCCGCCCCTTTCCCAGAAGATGAGGCAGGCAAGACCGGCGATGAGCATGCAAATACTGCCGATACCCAGGAGAATTTTTTTTTCGTCCAAGTCGATCCCCATGATGATGAACTTCCTATAATAACAAATTCTTAACCGAAAATGGGAGTGGTTCTCCCCTTTCGATAGGCAGCAATTTCCGTGCCCGTGCGGTCAGGCCCTTGATTGTCCCCGAGATGCGAGCAGAGGTTCGATCGAAAGTTCGGGCCGAAGAACTTCGTTGGCTCTCCTCAACCGGTCATCGGATGCATAGACGGCAACCGACGCCGCCTCAAGAGCGGGTAGCAGGCAACGCCTCACGGCCTCGAGAATCGAGTCGGCGGTCACGGCAAAAACGCCCTTCCGGAATTTCAGGCGTCCCTCGTCGGTGATACCCGCGAAATCGCGGATCATGGAAACGAAACCCTTCCCCGACGGGTCCATCGGTCTATCCATGGAGCCGATGCCTCCGATAATCGCCCTCTCGAGGTCCTCCCTGTCGATCTTTTGCCGGGAGCGGCTGTCGATAGCTTCGTTATAAACCCTGAGTGTCTCCACGAGATGGGGGTCCCTGTATGAGAGAAAAGAGAAAAACCCGTTCATGGGATCATACTGCGACATGCCCCCGTAAGCGCCTCCCTGCACCCTGATCCGCTTGTAGAGGTCTCCCTTGGAGAGTTCCCGCGACAGGACGTAAAGGACGGGCGCAAGGGGATCCGAATAGGCCGGTGCCTTGAGGACCTTGGCCACATAGCAGACCTGGGCCGGGACGACAATCCCCACTGAAACGGGTGCGGGGATGGCAAGTGCTGAGGCGCTGACAAGACTTCCGCCCCGGAGCCGCTGAAGCATCCCGGCGAGGTTTTCCTCGAAGATCTGAAGCCCCCCGGCGTCAGCAGTGATGTTCACCGTTACCCTGCCCTGCCGGAAGAGTAATTCGCGAAGGGTCGCGACCTTCCCGACGAGATCCGCCTGCCCGTCGGCAAAGGAATCTGCGGCCGTCGCAAGAACTTGAAGCTGCGACCTTCCGTGCCATAGTTCATCGAGGTAGGCCGGCAGTGTCTGGGCGGCCGCCGCGCTTCTCTGCGCGAAGATATGCCCCGAGGGGATGACGGCGGCGTGCATGCGATTTCTCATCTCGAAAAGGAGGTCCCGCATCCGGCTTGCATCGGAGAGATCTCCCTGCGACAGCAGGTCAAAGAGGATCTCAAGAGCCCCCGGGACATTGCGGTGAAGGGTCCGCACCCGGAAGATCATCTTCTGCCAGGTCTCTCTGCCATCGGCGGTCAGCCCCGCTGCGAACGAGTAGCCCACACCCCCTGTCTTCAGGGCGACCCGCTTTGCCATTTCCTCGTAAGTGAAGCCGGCGGCCCCCATCCCTGTCGTCAACCTTCCGCTGAAGGGGAGATAGGGCTGCAGATCCGGAGGGACACCGGTGAGATCGAAGGCGAGATCGAGGTAGGCGATGCCGTTGGTGAAGATCTCATGGCGGAGGACCGGGATGCCGGATATAGCGGCCTTCTCAACCGGAATCCGATCGATATCCCTGGGGATGTCCGATATTTTCAGTCTCGGCAATGTCGCCAGCGCCGCGGGGCTATCGGGCTCCATCTGAATGCGCTGTAGGGTTTCAGCCTCCTGCCGGATTGTTTCGAGCGTCTCCTTCGAAAGACCCGCCTTTTGAGCGGCCATCTTTTCCCGAAAGGTCTTTATCTGGTTTTCCTGAAAGGTGGGACTCGGTTCCATAATGGAAAGAAGCCTGTGAGGGTTTTCAAGCAGCCATCGACGCAAGAACCGCTGAAAGAGATCGGGCTCGCGCTCCCACCGCCGGCGGACACCCTCGATGATCTGGTTGAAGCGAAGCCCCGCGAGAGGCTCACCTTCATAGAGCCAGGTATGGTAGATCTGCGACATGAGGGAAATTGAGTAGGGGAGAGTTCCCCGCACGATTTCCTTGCCGTGGAATTCCACCTGGTGGAGGGCCGCCTCGATGAGACCCCGGTCAAAGCCCGTTTCGACGAGCTTCTGAAGCGTCTCCAGGACCAGGGCCTCGAAGCGGTCGACCTTGTCGAGATCCGTTCCCCGGAGCCCCACGGCGAAGGCGATCTGTTTGAGGTCATGCTCGAGGCCGCTGACCGGTGAGAGGTCCTCACCAAGGCCCGAGTCGATGAGGGCCTTTCTGAGGGGGCCCGCGGCGGTCCCGATGAGGGCGTGGGCCACGACTTGAAGAAGGACCGCCTCCGCTTCGTCCGTGTTTTCCATCATGAGCCACCCCATGTTCAGGGCTGCTTTTCCCTCCGACTTCTCGTCCTTGCCGATAGGAAAGAAACGCCGGGACCTCCGCGGGGCCGCCCAGCGCTTTTGGCTCCCGATCGAAGACTCCACCCTGACCCGCTCGAAACCCGCAAGCATCTCTTCCAGAAATACGAGGTGATCCTCCGTGGGGATATCACCGTAGAGAAAAAACCGGGCATTCGCGGGGGAGTAGTAGAGTTTGTGAAAGTCACGGAGCTGCTCATAGGTGAGCGACGGGATCACGTCGGGATCCCCTCCGGAATCGAAGGCGTAGGCGGTGTCGGGATAAAGCCCCTCCTGAAGGGCTTTGTACATCAGGGTATCGGGCGAGGAATAGGCTCCTTTCATCTCATTGAAGACAATCCCCGACACGGTGAGGGGGCTTTGAGTTTCATCGGGGTCCTCGAATGTGAGGTGATGACCCTCCTGAAAGAAGGTCTCCTTCAACATACGGGGTTTCAGGACCAGGTCCGTGTAAACCCGGGCAAGGTTGAAGAAATCGGCCCGCACCTGGCTTGCCACGGGGTAAACCGTCTTGTCCGGATAGGTGAAGGCGTTGATGAATGTCTGAAGGGATGCCCGGGACAGTTCATTGAAAGCGTCCTTCACCGGGTATTTTTCGGAGCCCGCAAGGACGGTGTGCTCGAGGATGTGGGCCACACCGGTGGAATCTAGCGAGGGCGTCCGGAAACCCACGGAAAAGAGATTCTCCCGATCGTCGTAGTGAAGATGGAGAACCCTGGCGCCGGTTTTCACGTGCTCGGCCTCATAGGCCGTGACACGGATCTCCGGGATTGCCTCCACCCGGGCGATTTTGAAGCCATGGACGATCTCCCCGCCCCGAAGCCTCGGGGCCGGGCAGCCTGTTGATTTCTCCATAAAAACCTCGCGCACAAGGGGCCGACAACACGGCGCTTCTTGCAGGTTTTTTTTACGTAGTGATAAATTTAACCGAAAACCCCGGGGGAGTCAAGGAACGCACAGGCTACCGTCTTTCCGACTTTTAAGGCCTATAGGAGCTGAAAGATCTGCCGGAGAACCGGTCGAAAACAGTTTCGAAAATGTAATTGACAAGATTTCCTTCTGGTGATAGAGACTGTCGGCAAACACTTGCCAATTGCCTTATGAAACCCCCGTCACGTGACGACATTGAGAAGAAGACGCTCTTCATCCTCCGGATCCTCAGGGACTCACAGCAGACCCTCGGGGCGCGTCTGATCGCGAGGCGGATGGCCGAGCAGGGCATATGCATGAATGAGCGGACTATTCGCTATCATTTGCGGTTGATGGACGAGCGCGGGCTCACAAGGCTCGCCGGCCGGCGCGACGGCAGGGTGATCACAAAAATGGGGCTCGATGAGTTGACCAATGCCCGGGTCCGCGACAAGCTGGGGCTTGCCATCTCGAGGATCGAGGTCCTCGCCTTCAGGACGACCTTCGACCCGAAGAGCAAGCAGGGGCTTCTGCCCGTCAATATCTCGTTCTTTTCGAAGGAGGTTTTTCGAAAGGCTTTGGAAGCCATGAAACCTGCCTTCCGCGCGGGTTTGTGCGTGAGCGACCTTGTCGCTGTTGCCGGTGCGGGCGAAAAGCTCGGGGAGGTCACCGTCCCGGAAGGCAGAATCGGTCTTGCCACGGTCTGCAGCATCGTGGTCAACGGTGTGCTTCTGAAAAACGGGATCCCCATGGATTCGAAATTTGGGGGCATCCTTCAGATGTCAAAGGGCAAGCCGCTCCGATTCGTTGAGCTCATATACTATTCCGGCTCCTCCCTGGACCCCTCGGAGGCCTTCATCCGGGCCAGGATGACATCCGTGAAAGAGGTGGCGCGGCGGGGCGATGGGAGAATCCTGGCAAATTTCCGTGAGGTTCCGGCACCGAGTCGAAGCCTTGTGGAGAGCATCGTCTCGGACTTCCGCAAAGCGGACATCAACGGCATGCTGTCGATGGGGGAGACCAGCGAACCGATCTGCGAGGTTCCCGTGGACACGAACAAGGTTGGACTCATCCTCATTGGCGGGCTCAACCCCGTTTGCTGTGCCCGCGAGGCCGGCATCGAGTCGGAGAACAAGGCCATGTCCACCGTGATGAATTTCGAAGAACTGATTCCCTTCAGATCCGTTATGACCATGAAAAAACATTCATGAAAAAAATAAAAATACAGGGGGTATTGCCATGTCTGTTATCAAGGAAGTCATTGACAAGGTCAAGAGGATGGATCCCGACCAACCGGCGTTCCACCAGGCCGTAGAGGAGGTCATGGAGACACTGGAACCGACGGTGAAGCGCCACCCGGAATTTGTGAAGGCCAAAATCTATGAACGCATCGTGGAGCCGGAGCGGACGATCATCTTCCGGGTGCCCTGGGATGACGACAAGGGAAACATCCAGGTGAACCGCGGGTTCCGCGTCCAGTTCAACAACGCCATCGGTCCCTATAAAGGAGGGCTGAGGTTCCATCCCTCCGTCAATCTCGGTATCATCAAATTCCTCGGTTTCGAGCAGATCTTCAAAAACTCCCTGACGACCCTGCCCATGGGCGGCGCGAAGGGGGGCTCTGATTTCGACCCCAAAGGAAAGTCGGACCGTGAAGTCATGCGGTTCTGCCAGTCCTTCATGCGCGAACTCTTCCGTTACGTCGGGGCGGAAACGGACGTGCCGGCCGGCGACATCGGTGTGGGCGCCCGCGAGATCGGCTACCTATTCGGCTATGACAAGAAAATCCGCAACGAGCACACCGGCGTCTTCACGGGCAAGAGCCTGGAATACGGGGGAAGCCTGGTCCGTCCCGAGGCCACCGGTTACGGCTGCGTTTACTTTGCAGCAGAGATGCTGGCCACGCGGCGCCTCGACTTCAAAAACAAGCTTGTGGCCGTGAGCGGTTCCGGAAATGTCGCCCAGTACACCGTGGAAAAGGTCAATCAGCTGGGCGGGAAGGTGATCACGCTCTGCGACTCGTCCGCCACGATCGTCGATGAAAAAGGGATCGATGCCAAAAAACTGGACTTCGTTCTCGAATTGAAGAACATCCGGCGCGGCCGGATCAAGGAATACGCCGACAAATACAAAACGACCTGCGTGGAAGGAAAGAATGTCTGGGAGTCGATCCGGGAACTGGGTATCAAGGTCGACATCGCGCTGCCCTGCGCCACCCAAAATGAAATCGACGGCAAGAGTGCCGCCGCCCTCGTGAAGAATGGCTGCATCTGTGTTGCCGAGGGCGCCAACATGCCCTCAACACCGGAAGCCGTGAAAATCTTCCAGGACAAGAAAATTCTCTTCGGCCCCGGCAAGGCCGCCAACGCCGGTGGTGTCGCAACGTCGGGACTCGAGATGAGCCAGAACAGCATGAAGTTGACCTGGACGAGGGAAGAGGTGGACAACCGTCTCCTCCTCATCATGAAGAGCATCCACAAGGCCTGCGTCGAAACCGCTGAAGATTACGGCCGCAAGGGCGACTACTTGACGGGGGCCAATATCGCAGGCTTCACCAAGGTTGCCCGCGCGATGCTGGCTTACGGTCTGGTTTAAGAGCATTAGTCTCCCGGGGTAAACACGTGGCTGGAGTAAAGAAAGAGCCTGTGCCGTCCGGCCAGGCTCTTTTACATCCCCGCCGTTCAGGGTGCGGTCGAAGATTACTCGCTGCCCGATGAAGGAGCTGATCTGCTTTGCTTCCGCGGACGGAATTTCCAGGGGTCGATACCCAGTTTGTGAATCTTGTACTGAATGATCCGTTTTGTCATCCCGAGGAGTCTGGCTGCCTGGCTCTGGTTCCCGTGTGTCTCTTTCAGGGCATCGATGATCATGGCCCGTTCCTGGGCGCCGATGACGGTGCTGAACCTTCCCCCCTCTTTTTCATCCTCACCCCGACTCGTCGTCTGCAGCGAAGGGGGAAGGTGGATCATCTCGATGGAATCGCCCTTCGCCAGCAGGACGGCCCTTTCGATGCAGTTCTCCAGCTCCCGGACATTCCCCGGCCAGGGGTGAGACAGGAAGACCTCGACAACGGCGCTGGAGATCCGCCTGACGGGCTTTTTCAACCGCCGGGCGTATTTGAGAACGAAATGGTCTGCCAGTAAAATGATGTCATTCCCCCGCTCTCTCAGGGGCGGCAGGTGGATCGGGAAGACACTGATGCGGTAATAGAGATCAGTCCTGAACTGACCGGCCGCCATGCAGTCTTCCAGACGGCGGTTGGTGGCAGCGATGATTCGGGCGTTGGTCGTGACGAGACGGGAAGAACCGAGGGGTTGGAACTGTTTTTCCTGGAGAACCCTCAGGAGCTTGGCCTGCGCTGCGGCTGTAAGTTCCGACACTTCGTCAAGGAATATCGTGCCGTTCATAGCCTCCTCGAACCGGCCCCGTCGCTGTCGCAGGGCCCCGGTGAAGGCACCCCTTTCATGACCGAAGAGCTCGCTCTCAATCAGGGTGTCGGGGATGGCCGCGCAGTTAACTTTGATGAGGGGCCCTTTACTGCGGCCACTGTTTGTGTGGATGGCCTGGGCGACCAGTTCCTTGCCGGTACCCGTTTCACCGAGGATGAGGACGGTCGTCGTGGAATCTGCCACATGGCGGATGAGTCCGAAGACATCCTGCATCCCCTTGGAGTGACCGATAATGTCGGCGGATGGGGCCTTGCCCTCGTTGACCATTCTGCGCAGCCGCCGGTTCTCCTCTTCCAGGGCAAGGATGTGGACGGCCTTGGCGATGAGCTCCGCCACCGACGAAAGCATGGCAAGCTCCTGATCCAGGTTTTCGACGTCTCTGGCTACCTTGTCGGCTGACAGGATGCCTACGACCCGGGCATCGTAGACAATAGGGACACAAAGGAAGGCAAGCTCGTCCCTGTTCAGGTTTCGCCGGGCACCGGTACGGTCAAGAAAGAGGGCTTCTTGACCCAGACTCGGAATGGCCATGGGTCGGCCCGTCTGGGCCACCCTCCCGGTGATCCCCTCACCGGACTGGTAGGTGACCTCCACCCCGTTCAGGTTTCGCCGGGCACCGGTACGGTCAAGAAAGAGGGCTTCTTGACCCAGACTCGGAATGGCCATGGGTCGGCCCGTCTGGGCCACCCTCCCGGTGATCCCCTCACCGGACTGGTAGGTGACCTCCACCCCCTCGAGGTTGACGCCGTGGGCCACCTCCAGCCAGGCCTCACCGGTGTCCCGGTCGAGGAGCGAGATCATCCCCCTCTGCATGCCGAGGCGGGCGCTCATCTCGCTGAAGACGCGTTCGAGCTGGTCCCTCAGATCCCAGGGCTGGGCCAATATCTTGGCGATGGCGTGAAGGGTTGCCAGTTCTTCGTAGGTGTGATCACTCATTTGGCACAAAAATGTAACCTTTTTTTTTCGACTTGTCAATTAATACATTTTTATCACAAAAATCAATAGGCCAAAGAGATTGATTCTGATATGATATAAAAAGTCATTATATTAAGGAGAGGTCGTCCATGAAATCCTTATCCCGCGTGAGCACCGGCATCCAGGGGCTCGACGAGATCCTCAATTCTCTGCAGTCGGGGGACAATGTTGTCCTCCAGGTAGATCACATCGAAGACTACAAGCAATTCATCAACCCTTTTGTGCAGAAGGCCCTGGAGAATAACGAAAGGGTCGTGTACATGCGTTTTGCACGCCACGCGCCCCTTCTCGATGCAACACGAAAGGTCGCCGTCTACAAACTCAATCCCGAGGCAGGCTTCGAATCTTTTTCCACCCAGGTGCACAACATTATCCGTCAGGAGGGAAAAAACGTATTTTATGTCTTCGATTCCCTCTCCGACCTGCTCCTGGCCTGGGCCACGGACCTCATGATCGGCAACTTCTTTGTCATCACATGTCCCTACCTCTTTGAACTCAACACGGTGGCCTACTTCGCCATCCTCCGGGGACGTCACTCCTTCAAGACCGTCGCCCGGATCCGTGAAACGACCCAGGTTCTCCTCGACATCTACAACCTGGAGGGGAAGACCATCGTTCATCCGCTGAAGGCCTGGCAGAGATATTCACCGACCATGTTTCTGCCCCACATCATGGAGGGGGAAAAGCTCATCCCCATCATGAATAGTGTCGATGCTGCACAGCTCTTCTCTCTCCTGGCCGGCAGGAGTCCCGTCGACGCGAAAAGGCACCTCGATTACTGGGACCGTTTATTTCTCCGGGCGAGGGAACTCGCCGAAGCTGATTCCTCCGCTGAGGAAAGAAGTGAGATGGTTGAACAGCTGTCCCGGGTCCTCATCGGCCGGGAAAAGCGCATGCTGGCCCTCGTAAAAGACTACTTCACCCTGGATGATCTCCTGGAAATCAAAAACAGACTCATCGGGACGGGATTCATCGGCGGCAAATCGGTAGGTATGCTTCTAGGGAGAAAAATTCTGCACTGTGATGAATCTTTCGATTGGGCTCGGCATCTGGAGATACATGATTCCTTCTTCATCGGCTCCGACGTCTATTACTCCTACATCGTTCAGAACGGCTGGTGGAAAGCATTCATGGCCCACAAGACCCGCGAGGGGTACTTCGAAAGTGCCCGGGAGTTGAAAGCCAGGATGCTGACCGGTATGTTCCCTCAGGAGGTGAAAGAGCAGTTCCAGCTCATGCTTGACTATTTCGGGCAGTCCCCGATCATTGCGCGCTCGAGCAGTCTCTTGGAGAATACATTCGGGAACGCCTTTGCAGGCAAGTATGAAAGCTTTTTCTGTGTCAACCAGGGTACGTCGGAAAGGAGGTATGAAATATTTGAGGAATCCATCCGGCGAATTTTCGCGAGCACCATGAACGAGGATGCCCTGACGTACCGTTTGCAGCGCGGTCTCGACCAGCAGGACGAGCAAATGGCCCTGCTGGTCCAGCGCGTGTCAGGCACCAACCGCAAACAATATTTTTTCCCCGAAGTGGCCGGCGTAGGACTTTCATACAACCCCTTCATATGGAAGCAGGGCATGAACCCTAACGCCGGAATGCTCCGCATTGTCTTCGGTCTGGGAACGCGGGCTGTCAACCGGTTGGAAAATGACTATCCCCGCATCGTGGCCCTCGACGCACCCTTGGAAAAACCTTACGAGGAGATCTTGGACATCCGCCGCTTTTCACAACACGACGTGGATGTTCTGAATCTAGAGGACAACCGCTTTCATTCCCTCTCTCTCCAGCAGGTCATCCACGAAGGGCTGGAAGCCCGCCTGGATTTGATCGGCGTGCGGGATACAGAGGCATCGGAACGTATGCGGGCCACGGGCCGTTCCGCACAGGACATATGGATCCTCACCTTCGATGAACTCCTGTCCAGAACGGAATTTGCGACGATCATGTCGCGGATGCTCAAGGATCTTGAAGAGGTCTACCAGTATCCCATCGACATCGAGTTCACGGCAAACTTCAACGCCGAGGGTCGCCTTCAGGTCAATCTCCTTCAATGCCGCCCTTTCCAGACAAGAGGCCAGAACATTCATGTTGAGATCCCGGACAAAATACCCCGCAAGCGAGTATTGCTCCAGCAGGAAGGAAACTTCATGGGAAGGAGCATCTCCCAGCCCCTGGCCCGGATTATCTATGTGGACCCTATGGGGTACATGAAGCTCTCCGTGTCGGAAAAGTATGACATTGCCCGCCTTGTGGGACGCTTGAACAGACTCATTGATCGCCGTGAGGACATGCCGACTGCACTCTTTGGTCCCGGCCAATGGGACGCCACCACACCGGCCAGGGGTGTTCCCACCACTTTCTCGGATATCACTAGGTTTGCAGTGGTCGCAGAAATTGCCAACCAAGAAGGTAGCCTCATTCCGGACCTTTCCTTCGGGACTTATTTTTTCCAGGATCTCGCCGAGATGGACATATTCTACATGGCCATTTATCCCGAAAAAAAAGATGTCTTTCTGAACATCAAATGGCTCGAGATCCTTCCGAACCGGCTCCCCGATCTACTTCCGCAGGACAGCCGCTTCGTAGATGTGGTGCGGGTCTATGACGTTAAGGATAAAGAATTGAGGCTTGTTTCAGATGTGGTCAGTCAGAAATTGATTTGTTATGCTGGCTCATAGTCCACCGCAGGGCAGGATGCATCCCTTGATGAAACAAGGCCCCCGGTAGCGGTACCGGAGGCCTTGTTGAAGCGGGTGGTTTCTTCTTAAATCAAAAGTCAATTCCTGATTTCGAGATCTGCAATGCTCTGCCTGGAAACAACAACTTCTCCTTCTTGCGTTTTCACCGTAACGCTCAAAAAACCAAGAATCTGATATGTCCCGTTATCAAATCCGTCTGTATCAAGACGTACCCCAAAATCAATGTCCCTATTGAATGATTCGCCGATCCTGATCCATGTCTGAGCTCCTTTTCTCCTGATGTACCAGACATTGCTATACCCTTTTGGATAGCCCTCTACTGCAAGAGCTTCCAATTCTCTTCTTAATAGGTCGTCATCAAGGTTCCCTCTCAGTATGACACAGCCACAATATTTTTTTATGGCAAGGGTTGGTACAAAGAATTGAGGGCCCCAGTTGACGGCAGCCAGATTAATGATCATAATTCACATCCCTTCTGATATACCGGGAGGCATAGATCTCCTTGCTGCTTATACATTCGCAAAAAGTGTTCCGGGACAAAGGAAATTAAAATTTATAACTTATCGTTATCATTCATTATTTAAAAATTTCCGTCATGGTGACATCTGTATTAATTACATTTTTGTATTTTTATATTTACCGAGGTTCAAAAATGTAATTTTTGATCATTGTTTAGTATGCCCAGACCAAGTCTCGTTTTATGGCGTGATTACTAATTTATGGTTCTGAAGAAAACGGTTTTATTCAGGGAGAGATGCTGTGAGAGATAGCAGGTATTGTCGATGAATACGGACCATCGTCATAGGCGGAGCGCAACCGGTCAAGGATGCTTTCCTCGTTTCAGTTGCCATTGAAACTTTACTTTTTTTTGGGAGAATAGCTCCGGCATTGGGCGCCGGAATCCCTGCTGACCACCACCGACGGGAGGTCCCGGGATTTGAAACCGATCATCCGGCAGCCATAGGGAAACCTGGGGTCGTAGGTGATGAAAAAATGTCTGCACCGGCGACAGTTGATGCCTTTATCTTCTGTTGTCTTCTTCCCCATGGCCTCAGAACCACGGTCCCCGCGCCGCGGGACCGGTTTTTGCATTGTGATTTTCGGTCTTTTCGTGTTAGTGGCTGTATATTCTTACCACACTTAAAGAATCGATGAAAGGATCCGGGAACGTGGCAAAGAAGAAACGGAAAAGGATTGTCAACCTGATGGTCACCGGCGGCTGCGGCTTCATCGGCAGCAACTTCATCCGCTACCTCCTGGAAAAATCGGATTTCCAGGGAAACATTATAAACGTAGACAAACTGACCTACGCGGGAAACCCGGAGAACCTCAAAGGCATCGAGGATAAACTAGGCGATCGTTATGCTTTCGAGAGGGCTGACATCTGCGAACAGGAGAGGCTCCTGGATCTATTTGCCCGTCACAACATCGACACGGTCTGCCATTTTGCCGCGGAGTCTCACGTGGATCGCTCCATCCGGCGTCCTGCCCACTTCATCTCGACAAACATCGTGGGTACCTTCAATCTCCTGGAGGCGGCCCGGAGTCGCGGCGAGTCTTTCAACCTTTTTCACCACGTGAGCACCGACGAGGTTTACGGGAGTCTCGGGAAACGGGGCGTCTTCCGGGAAAAGACACCCTACCGCCCGAACAGCCCTTACTCGGCGTCCAAGGCGGCCTCCGATCATCTGGTCCGGGCTTATTTCCACACCTACGGCCTTCCCGTCACGCTCTCGAATTGCTCCAACAACTTCGGCCCCTATCAGTTCCCTGAAAAGCTCATCCCCCTCATCATCCTGAACGCCTTCGAGGGAAAGCCTCTCCCCGTCTACGGCGACGGTCGCAATGTCCGGGACTGGCTCTATGTCGATGACCACTGCGAGGCCATCTGGGCGATCATGAAATCGGGTCGCACCGGTGAGACCTACAACATCGGCGGCGACTCCGAAATGGAAAACATCCGGGTCGTGGAGATGATCTGCGACATCCTCGATGGAATGACCCCCGCCGCTGATGGCAAATCACGGAGAGGACTCATCACCTTCGTCAAAGACAGGCCGGGGCATGACCGCCGATACGCCATCGATTTCGTGAAACTCCACCGGGCACTGAACTGGTCCCCCAAAGAATCCTTCCAGTCGGCACTGCGAAAGACCATCACATGGTACCTCGAGAACAAAGGCTGGGTGGATCGGGTCAGAAGCGGCGACTACCTCAAGTGGATCGAGGAACACTACCGGTAAGAAACAGTGGCGAGTGGTCAGTGGTGAGTGGTAAGTAAATTTTTTCTTTTTTGATATATATTCTTAGTTCCAGCGGGTCGCTGAGCGCATCCTTTCAAATTGAATTAATCACAAAATTGGTATATAATATATATATCAACGAAGAAGGGGCAAAAACGCTTCCCTTCGATGCCCGTCTCATCCACACCCATGAAGAAAAAGTTCCGCATAAATCATTAAATTTACTCGCCTGAAGAATGTCCCGCAGGGGACGAATGCAGCTTGAAAAAGGGGGGTTGGTCTTGGAGAAGATCAGGGTTGCCATGGTGGGGGTGGGGAACTGC
>CAZJPV010000042.1:0-22851 GCA_964547985.1 uncultured Syntrophaceae bacterium | reverse complement strand
TACCTCGGTCTGATTACCCCGAAAATGTAAACAACGCTAGCTTAACCCACATCTTAGGTAGAGATCCTCAAACTCGTTAATCATTTTATTTAGAGTAAATTTTTCTAAAAATATTTTATGGCCATTCATTCCCATTTTTTCCAAAAGGTTTCTATTGTTTAATAATTGAGCGATGCAATGTGCTAAAGCATCGACATCTGTTGGAGGAAATAAAAATCCATTTTCTCCATGGTTAATTGCCTCTGGAATACCGCCAGTATTAGAACCTATTACGGGTCGACCAGAAGCCATAGCTTCTATAACACTCAGTGGTAGTCCTTCTCTTGTAGATGCTATGATTGTGAAATCGACATCCCTCAACAAATTTTCGACTTTGTCTATTAATCCTTTAAAAATAACTCGTTTATTCAAACCAAGATCATTGCTTTTCTGCTGTAATTCTTCTCTCAAAGGTCCATCGCCAATAACCCATAATTTAGCATGAGGTATTTCATGCGAAATTTTTTTGAAAGCACGCAAAAGTATCTCATGACCCTTATGTCTTGTAAGGGAAGCAATGATAGCAAACACACCATTATATTGAGGTTCCGAAAAACAAAATTTTTTACCATCAATACCGTTATATATAACTTCTATAATTTTCGGATTGAGCCCCTCTTTTTCAACAAACGATTTTTTCACGGCCTCGGAAACCGCTATGCATCGGTCCGTAAAATAGCGGTTTAATATACAGTCTGCCATGCGATGCTTGATAGTCAAAACCTCGGAATTATACATCGTGTGAAAGTGATGGATAACAACAGGTATACGGATTAACTGAGCAGCAACGCGAGACGGAAACGAGGCAAAATAACCATGAACGTGCAAGATATCCACATTTAGGGCCTTTAGTCTTGTGTATAATCTCAACCATTCCTGAGGGTTTTTATAATTTTTTATATTTAATATTTCTAAAGATATTCCATTTTCTTTTATTTGCTCGGCCACCTGACCACCACCACTAAGACACCAGACAAAAGAATTGAAACGGTTTGCATCAATCTTAGTAACAAGATTAAAGATGACCTTCTCGAGCCCACCTATTTTCAAATCTTCTGTAATGTGTAATACTTTTATATGTCGATTTTTCGATTCACTCATAAACACAGTCTTGGTTCCGAAAATTGCGCCTATTAAACTCATTGATCATTTATGGATGAAAGCATTGCTACGATCCTCATTAAGTACGTGTGATGACGAAGCACCGCTTCTCTTCCTAGCCTCGAAATTTGCTTCCTTTCACTGGGGTTATTCAGATAATATTTCATCTTGTCAAACAGATCATCCGGGCTTTTAAAAGTAACCAAGTGCGTTCCATCTTTGAAAAGCGCCAGCACATCCCGCTGCCTGTCTGAAATGACAAAGGAACCGCAGGCCAGTGCTTCAAATATTCTGGGACTTGCCTGGTAAACCGGAAAGCGACCTTCTGGATCCTGATAATGCGCTGCAAGAACAATCTTGGCGGCACTGTATATCTTAAGCCACTGGTCCGGCGTGGTATGTGATCCCATAATATGCTTTAGCAAAGGCGAGCTCGATTCCAGTCTATCCCATCCCGGCCCCCATATTGCGAGATCGAATTCGGTCAGCCTGGAAAATAACTCGGCTCTGCCGGGATAGTAAGATCCCATGAAGACGATATCGTGCGCGTATTGTTTTTGATCTTCTGACGAAAGTTCCAAAGGGTGATGAAGATCCGGATCACAGCCAAAGGGAAGCCATCTTGCTCCGGCAATACCCACCTGATCAAGAAGCTCAATTGCTTCTGTTCCTGCGCAAAATATGTGATCATAATGAGGCGCTGCGTGAAGGATTGGTTGAAAATTTATAGGCGCATCAGTTGTCCACAGTATAGTTCTGATTCTGTTTTTTTTTAGAGAATTGACAGTATCAGGCAGGGTACGATAACCCCCTGTAATAAAGGCGATTTCAGGAGCAAATCGACTCGCCAGGGTATTGAATTTTCTGTTTAAAATATCGAGATCTAAACGATGAAGCCAAGGCACATGCCTCCTGATCTGGCCTGGGATGATATGATTTCTGTCATCGAATATTGAAAGGTCATGGCCTAAAGAACGAATGGCATTTTCCATGTATTCGGTGATCGTCCAGAAGTGCGGGTTATGATAGCCACTTAAAAGGATTTTCATCTTTACAATATTATTCCTATATTCGTGTAGATTTACTATCTGAGCTACAGAAACATGAAAAGAGATGTTGAAAAATACTCTTAACCCATAAATAATATCCGGCCCATTGAATTGGATATGAACGGATCATCTTTTGAAATTCGGTTAATGCCTTAGCCGGCATTCCGTTCTCAAGGAAAAATAGTCCACGCATGTAAAAATTGTGATTAGAAAAATAAGGTGATTCTCTTTTTATCATCGGATATGTTTCTGTTAGCACATTCAAATGGTCTAGCAGAATCAGGCGGGCATCCTGGAATCGCGGAGATTGAGAATAATTGTTCTCATGCTGCACCCACTTTTGAACAACGCCCGGCTCATATTTCATATTTGCGTCAGAAGCGAAGAGTCGCGACATAAATTCTGCATCATCAAGCCCAGTCAGACGATGATCCTCAGAAAATCCTCCTATTCGTTGGACTATATGCTTCCGAACCATAAGGGTTTGCATTGACACAAGGCCACAACCTATGGCCATCTCATGGAGACATTGCTGATTCGAAGCCTGGCGACTGATGAAGCGATCAATGAGTCGGCCATCATCGTATATGCGCTCATAATCGGAATAGACAACATCAACATCAGGATTGCGTCTGAATACTTCATATTGTTTGAACAGTCGGTCTGGCAACATAATGTCATCCTGATCTAAAAAACAAACTATGTCAGCCGAGGCTTTGGCTATTCCTCTGTTGAGCGCCCTGCCCTTGCCCCCGTGTGTCTCTTTCAAGAGAGTTATTTTCGGGTCAGAAATGGTTTCCAGAATCGGATCCGCAGGTTCCTTTGATCCATCATCCACAACAATGATTTCCCATGACACTCCTCCCTGGACACAGACGCTATCAACTGAACGATTCAGCCAACCTTTGCCTTCGTAGTATGGCAAAATGACAGAAACCTGTACGTTCATGTAAACCATCCCCAAAAGCCCACTGAATTCAAAGGCTTACAAGAGTCAGTTGCCTCTAAGCAATGAATTTCATTGCTTATTTCTTATAATCAATCATTAAATCACTGCAAAAATCTAACCACTTATGTTGGATATATTGCACGGGGAAGGAATATTTTAAAGAGGTGTCTTGTGGCGAATTGGTACTATTTTTGATGGGTTAAGTCACATGACGGCCGCTTTGGAACAATTCTTGTAAAATATGCAGTATTACATGCTTATTCTGTCTAGATGAGACGTTCACTTGAGATATGAACCGGAGTCCATCCAATAAAATCATAGAAAACATCCTGTGGAATTTTACAGGCCAGGGCTGGCTTCTTATTTTAGCCTTCTTTACCATGCCCTATATCATCCATCATCTCACTGTAGAACTCTATGGCATCTACGTTCTAGTCAGCATCGTCGTTGATTATTTTGCCTTTCTGCAGCTAGGGATGGGGGCTGCGTCTGTAAAATACATTTCCCAATACCTTGCACAGGATCGGCAGGAGGACATAAGGTTAACCTTTTGGTCAGGGATTATTGCCCACGTCGTAATGGGATTTATTGGAACATTGACCATATTCATTTTTGCAGATATACTTATTGATAAATTTTTTACAATGTCCCCCCAGTTCAAGGATACAGCTCTTTTTGCTCTCCGTGTCGGCTCCATCGGCTTCTTAGTATCAATGTCAATCGGCATGGTAAGTAGTGTCATAAGGGCAACAAACCGATTCGACCTTATTAATCGCATTGGTATTATCATCGGCACGCTACAGGTCGGATCGACAGTTATTCTTCTCTATTTCAGTTATTCACTTAAAGAAATCGTAACCGCCAACGTTGTCATACAATCCGGTAGCCTCTGCTTGCAGTGGATACTGGTGAGGAAGCTTCTTCCCTGCCTTTCAAATTTCTCGTCGAATATAAGTACAATTTTTCACCTTTTAAAGTTCGGCGGTTTTGTTACCCTATCGAGTATCGTTGGGCCTATTCTAACCAACATAGAGAAGATACTTCTCACATCCCTGCGTTCAGTATCGGCACTCACATACTATTCCGTACCCTTTTCGCTTGTTGGCAGATTGGCTGTTATACCATCCTCTTTTTCATCGGTTCTCTTTCCAGCTTACAGTTATTACCAGGAATCGGAGAAAAAGGAGGTTAATCGGCAATTACATTTCAGGAGCACTCTATACATTTTTTTAATCTTTTTTTTCCCGGTCTTGTTTTTTTTGTTCTACGGTCGTTCATTCCTTACGTTATGGGTCGGTGATGACTTTGCAGAATATTCAACAAATATTTTGATCATCCTCAGCCTGGCGGGTCTGGTTAACGCAGCGGCCTATCCTTCGATAACAGCCCTGCAGGGAATAGGTAAGCCCCAATTACCGGCCTTTTTTCATCTCGTAGAAACGATCATTTATATTCCTACGGTGTACCTGCTTATAAAGGAATATGGAGGGCTAGGTGCTGCCGCGGCCTGGTTTTTAAGGGTTTTATTGGATACCGTGTTACTCCACCATGCCTCATGTAAGTTTCTGGGAGAATCTCTTTTTGAGTGGTATCGAAGTCTTTTATCCAGAAGTATTTGGCCTACAACCATAAGCGCTTTTTCTTTCATTATCCTGAAAATTAATAACTTTTCTCTAATAGATCCTCTAAACATCGGTGGAATTCTGATAACTGGCGCACTGTATAGCTATGCCGTCTGGAAGATTTCATTCGACGATATCACCAGGGCAAGATGTGCAGCAGTGCTAAATGGAACGAAAATATGAAGTCATTACAGATGGAAGATAATCCCAATTGTTACCTGTGCGGCAAGCCAGGGGAATTAATATACCAAAATCTCAAAGACCGGCTATTCGGTGTAACAGGTCAGTTCAATATAAAAATATGCAAACCTTGTAGGCTGCTATGGATGGACCCCAGGCCATCCCTAACCGACATACCGAAATGTTACGAAAATTACTATACCCACGAAGAACCTGTTGCCGTCCAACATTGTTCTAACCATAGACCTCTCGCATTATTAAGGGACTCTATAAGAAGCATCATATTGTGCGGATATTACGGCTACCGTCACCTTCACTCCGTGCATCAATTTTGCTGGTTAGGCCCCGCACTTGCAAACATCCCTGTTCTGAAAAGGAGAGCTACATTCGACCTAAGGGAACGTTTTCTTCCATATAATAACTGTCACAATCGGCTCATAGTAGATCTGGGTTGTGGTAGAGGGGATTATTTAAAACGAATGAAAGATCTTGGATGGAATGTTTTGGGCATAGAGCCGGACCCTGTCTCCGCTCAGCTGGCCGAAGGTAATGGCATCAATATATTTAATGGAACTCTTGAGAAAGCGGCATTAGAGGAAGAAAGCGCCGATCAGGTTACCATGCAACATGTAATAGAACACCTCTCTGATCCAATTGCTTATGTAAAGGAGTGTCACCGTATTCTCAAGAAAGGGGGAAGACTGGTTATCTATACCCCTAATCTTTACAGCCTCGGACATCGCATATTCCGTGAATCCTGGCTTCACCTAGATCCGCCACGGCATCTCCATCTTTTTTCGCCGATGAGCCTTCAGTCTGCGTTGGAAAAAAGTCCTTTTAAAAAGTTTCGAATTGGAACGACATGTCATCCTGCAAAGAACATCTATGATAATAGTGTTATTATCTTAAAGCATGGAAATGTGAAAGATAAGGCAATACCCCAGAAAGGAAGAACACTTTTTAGTGTGCTGGAAACACTTATCTGCTCATTTGGAGTTTGTGGCGGTGAGGATATAGAAGCCGTAGCTTGGAAGGATTAATTGTTAGAATCTATTTTTCGACTTTGTTAATCTGAGCAGCACTTCCTAGTAATTCGATCTTTGGGATCATAATCACCATGGCTGTGAGAAACCAGAAGGGTTCCATGATTCGGACGATAATGAATGTGTTGGCGCTGATAGCATGGAAAAGGAGGCCGACAACCCCCCCCAGGAAACCCATGATTAAACCTTTAAAGAAAGGATCTGCGGTAGTTTGATAAGCTTTCAGAGCATTCCTATAAATTGCACCAAGTAAAAGGACGAAGAAGAAAAGTCCGAGTAATCCCGTTTCGACCAGCACTCTCGGATATTGGGCATCGACAAAGGCATATCCTGTTACGCCATATCCCAGAATCGGGTGCCTGGCAAAATCCTTTGTCAACACCTGTTTCCATGACTGAACCCTGGCCGAGGTAGAGGTATCTAGTCTAAAGCTCCCTATTTCCACATCTCCCCGATCGTGTGGCTGCGCAAAGGTATAATAAAATCTATCCTTCACACTATGTGGAAGCAACAGCGGCGAGATGGCTATTGCAAATACCAGGGGGATGATGATAGCAAACCTTTTTTTAGTGAAATAAATCAACGTGAAAAGCATCGGTATCAAAGCAACCCATGAACCCCTCGATAACGTTAGTTCTAATGTAATTAAACAAACAATAAGTAGAACAAAAAGAAAAGGTTTCTGTTTTGGCCGATTATCACTTAGCAATAAACCTAACGTTAATGAAATCATCAGAACGAGATAACCGCCGAGTGTGTTAGGTTCACCCTCCTTACCTTCAAATGGCGTTGAAACTCTTCCGCCAGCAGGAACTTCAATCAAGCCTACAACACATGTTACGAAGCAAACTATGAGCATGACAGCCAAGAAGCGCTCAATCTGCTTTTTCTCCTTGAGGATATTCACAGCCATGAAATAAATGACGATATACTCGAAATACTTGAAAACAAAAAGAAATCCCGTAACGCCCCTCACCCTGCCCATCTGATAGCCTATCATCGTAGATAGCAAGCACACGAAAAGGTAGACCGCTATCGCTTTATTAAGCGGTGTGCTCAGAAAGAGGCCTAATTCCTTTCTGATCGCTGTCTTCATGAACCAGGCAGTTCCAATGATAAGCAAAAGAAGATCTTCATAACGCAGAGTAAGACCGCGAAGGCCGGCACCTCCCCCCAATACTGAAAATGAGAACTCCGGGCTTAAGAGCATGGAAATAAGGAGTAGATAAAGGGAATATTCGGGTGCCAGGAAGCTGAAGATCGCGATGACAAAAGCAGCGAGTATTGCGATGACAAGAAATGAAGAAGCCTTAATCAACGCCACCCCTACAAGAGAGGTCACGATAACGATCGAGGCGACCCAGAAGAGTCTCTGGTTTGAATCTATTTGATCCGCTCTAAACATATCTCGCAAAATTTCATTTCCGGAATATTAAAATACCCGTCGAAGTAGCTACTCGTATCCCGGAAAATTCATGGACTGAGCAATATGAGTATTACTGACGGGCGGGGTGTCCGCTGGTTGATTATATTTTCGATGCAGACCTTTTGATGCAACGACACCATTCCGCTGGCACCATATTCGGTGACGTAACGTCAGGGCGAATCGGGCTTATAGATTTTTTTCAGCCTCTCCAGAAGGGCGTTTATTTCATTCAATTGCCTGTCGACATCCACCGGCCGGTAGCTTGCATCCTCGTAAGCATAGATGGCTGTCATCCAGCTCTGAAGATTGACGGCGAAAATACCCGCGACAAGCGAAAAGAGAAGAATGATCCACAGCCAGGAGGCAGGGACCTTCTTTTTCAGGAATTTTTTCCAGTCCCTCTTTTTCTTCAGATGGAGGATTTGAGCCTGCTCAGCCATGCCGATATCGCTCTAAATTAAATTCCACTATCGCTGGTCACGGTCAATCTTCTGCCGGATGAAGCTTCCGTATGTTGCCGGGATAACAGGGGTCTCTACTTTCTGCACCGGGGATACCGCTTCCACCATGGCACTTTGAGCCGGTGGGACCGCTTCGAGACTCGCCTCACGGGCCTTTACACCCAGGGCGATCTCGAAGTTTCCGGCCTGCGCCGATTGTTTCAGATCGCTCTTGAAAGCGGTCATGAGCCGGGTAAAGTCGCAGCGCAGGTACCCGCTCTGCTGCAGGATGCCGGTCGTGAAGATCATGATCGCGACGGTGAAGAGCAGGTTCTTGATCTGCATGATCTTCTTTACAACCTTGCTCCTCGAGGCGGCCTTCACATCGGCAGAGGTCTTGTTCAGCAACTCCTTGATAAAGGCTTCCGATGTTTCCTTCGTGTCGGCAGTCGCCACTTTTTTCCGGAAGGGATTCTTCGCTGCCTTCCGGAAAAATTCCATGGCCTGTGTAGGCAGGGACTCGATCTTTTCGAGAATAGACTGCTGTTCTACCCTCTGGGCACCGTAATAATAATAGCTCCTGTAGCGGTAATCGGAGTAATCCGTGCTCAGCTCCGCCTTGAGGCCGTTCAGCACCACACCGATGACATTTGCCTTGACCTGCTCGAGCTGCGATTTGGCGCGTTTGAGGGCGCCCCTCGGGATCTTACCGACGCGATAGACCATGACAACGCCATCGGCTTTCGAACTGAGGACGGCCGCGTCGGCGGCGGAGAGAAGAGGCGGCGCGTCGATGAAGACGTAGTCATACTCCTGCTTGGCCTCGTTGATCAGGTCACTGATGTATTGCGAGCCGATAAGCTCCGCCGGGTTAGGCGGGATCGTGCCCGCGGGGAGCACGTTGAGGTTCTCGATCCCCGGGGTCTTCAGGACTTCATCTACGGTCATCTTTCCGGCCATCATGTCCGCGATGGTCCGGACGCATTTTTTCCACTCAAAGTTCGCGAGGATTGCGTCCGTCAGCCCCTCAGACGAAGGCAGTCCAAACATCTTCGCGATGACGGGTTTCCTCAGATCGCCTTCGAGCAGGAGAACCTTGCGGCCGGCTTGTGCCATGGTGATGGCCAGGTTGACGATGGTGGAGGTCTTGCCTTCCTGCGGGGACGAACTCGTCAGGACGATGGATTTGATATTTTTCTCGAGGGATGCGAAATTGACGTTTGTTCGCACCGTCCTGTAACTTTCCGCCAGTGACGATTTAGGCGCAAAGTGGGAGATAAGCCTCGCATCCCGCTGGAGCGTTTCGGGATCCATGTCCCCGCCGTACTTCTCCTGGATGACAGCTTTGATCTCCTGCTGGGTGACATGGGGGACCAGCCCGAGGACGGGGACCCTGAGGAATTCCTCCACCTCTTCGATGGCACCGATGGAGGTGTCGAAGGTCTCAATCAGGAACGCGAAGACGACACCCATGGCAAGCCCGATGATCAAGCCCAGGAGAAAGTTTTCCTTGACCTTGGGCGGGTTCATGGGGTTCGCGGGCTCCAGGGCCGGCTTTACGACCTTCACTTCCTCTATATTCTCGGCCTCCTTGATCAGGGCTTCCTGGTGCTTCTTGTTCAGCATGGTGTAGACTTCCTGGGTGACCTGAACCTCCCGGTCAAGGCGTGCCATTTCGATGCCCTTTTCCGGCATCCTTTTGATGCCCTCACCGACGAAGTCCATTTTGGACTGCAGTGTTCTCATCTCCGCCACAAGACCCCTGTCCATGGCCTGGAGCTGTGCCTGCATGGCCTTCACCGTCTCGCGGATCTGGGCCTTCAATTCCACGACGGCCGGATACTGCTCCGTGTAAGTAATCAGGAGGGTGTCCCTGTCGAGCATCAGCTTGACGAGGCGGTCATTCAGATTGTGGTAAAGGGCGGGGGCGCTTTCGTAATAAAAGCTCGTTTTCGAGGTGAGCGGCCTGTCTTCAGCCCCTTCGAGGAGCTTCAGAATGTTCGTGATGTTCTGGTGGCTCACGGCGTCTTTGTCATAATTCGCCTGCAGGGTGTTCATCTGGCCGAGCAGGCTTGCGGACTGACTGTCCACGGAGACAATCTTGTTTTTCTCCTTGAATTCCCGGACGGCCTCCTCGGAATCCCTCAATCGCTCGGTGGCAAGCTTCAACTGGGCTTCGACGGCCCTCTTGGCTTCGATGGTCCTCTTGTTGATCTCCTTGTATCTCTCCTCCTGGTAGACGCTTGCGAGCCCGTTGGCCGCCCGCTGGGCAAACTTGGGGTCCTCGGACTTGACAAAGATGTCGATGACCGTGCTCTTGTTCTCGTCCAGCTGGGTCTTGACCTTGTCTTTCAGGTCCAGGATGATGCCCAGGTACTCCTTGCGGTTCCGGACCTCCTCCGAGGGAAGGCTGGCGGGGATGAGACCCATCTCCTTGGCCAGCATCTCCATCATGTAGTAGCTCTTGATTGTTGCGACCTGGGTCTGGAGGTCATCGACCATCGTGTAGTTGGTGTCCATGAAAATGCCGCCGCCGGTGTTGCGTTCGACCTTGATGCTGACACTGGCCTGGTAAACGGGCACGGGCTTATCGATGATCGCGGCAACGAGGCTGAAGAGACCTGTCAGGATGACGGTCAGGAGGATGATGAATTTTCGCCTCTTGATGACTCTCCAGTATTCTCTCAGGTTCAGGTCATATTGTGCCATTTCCTTGGCGCTCCTCTGTTTGGTCGAATTTCATTCTGAAAGTCGTCTTTACCTCAAGTGCAGTGTCATTTACCCAGATCCGGCCTGATTTATTTTATGCGCATCTGATCGGGCTGGCCGTAAGCGTCTCTGTATCTGCCCGGATAGAACATGTATTCCAGGAGCGGGACGGTGTTGATGATGAATTCGTTGATGTCGCCGATCGCCGTCCTGGGCACCCAGACGACATCGCCGTTTTTGAGCCTGACGTTCTGGCTGATATCGCCGCGCTTGGTCATCTCGTCATAGTTGGCTGAGAGGATGATTGGCTTTCCCTGTCTTTCCTGGAACTCCCTGATGACCTTCACGTCCGATTTGATGGCAACACGGGTGGGTCCTCCGGCCTTTGAAAGGGCCGCGAGCAGGTCATAGGCGTCCTTGAGCCGGTAGATGCCCTGCTGAGCAACCTCACCCAGGACATAGACCCTCTCCCCGAAAATGGGAAGTTCCGGAACGGTTACCATGTCCCGGTCCTCCAGGATCATGTTCTCACTCATGTCGCCTCTGAACATTGAATTGTAGAGATTAAGCGTGTATATTTTTCCCTTCCGGACGAGTTCGACCCGTGTGAGGTCCCCATTACCCTCTGTCTGGCCGGATATAGCCCCGCCGGCCCCTACGATGAGGTCAAGCACCGTCATCTTGCCGGTGAGGGGATAACGACCGGGACCGGACCTTACACCGGAGATACCCGTATCGAATCTGTTGATCTGCCCGAAGAGAAGGGCTGTTTTGCTTCTATATTCCTTGACGATCAACTCCAGCCTGGGGTTGCGGATGTATTTCTGCATGGCCTCCGTCAGGGCATCATCCACCTGCTGGACGGTGAGCCCGCTCACGTACAGGTCATCCACGAAGGAGTATGAAATCTTCCCGTCGGCCCTGACCTCCGTCGTATATGCCAATGGCTTGGAGCCGTCCCAGAAGGTGATCTGCAGGACATCGCCGGGCCCCACGATGTACTCAGGCATTCCCCTGGCCTCGGTGAAGACGTCGTTCCGATCAATCTGGCTGAGTTTCTTGATTTCAGCGGCCTGCGCTGCCTTTACCTCGGGGGGGACAACCTCCTGGCTCGCCTCGTATTCCTTCACGGGGATACCTTTTTTCTCCATGGTGACACACCCGCCCAGGAGGAAGGCCAGGACAAGAACGGTCGAAAAAGCAATCATTCTGAGCTTATAGCGCATACGGGTTCTCCTGTATGGAATCACACATTTCGTATCATGCCAAGAATATGCCAAGTTTTTAAAGAATCTGCTGACGTGACAACCCCTTAGCAATACCCGGGCCGTCTTCAGCTTCTGGCCTCAGCGTTGCATTGACGAAATGCCGAATGTCTGTTTGAATAGAAATGCTTGAAAACTTCTGCCGTCATGTCTCGGGTGCGGAAAAGTTTTCCTAACCTTGCTTCGGTATTTACCGGCTAAATCTTTAATCTTTATGATCTAAAATTAACGGCTGGTATGAAAATTGAAAGTAAATTCATTCGCGGGTTGATCTCATGTCCCTTGTTTTTTGCGCGCCTTCAACCCATTAATATGATTAAACTAACCAGGATCTGGCCCGAGTAGAAGACAAAGGAGATCGCGATGGTTCGCTATGTAGACCTCATTCAAGACGCCCCCATCAAGCGGGAGGAACTAAAAGAAAAAGAGGCAGTACCCCGGAAGACTCGAAAGCTGGACAAGGAAGATATGGAGGAATACCGGAGAATTTACCTGACGGTACAGGACTACCTCGAGGGGGTGCGAAGGAGAGTCACCCGGCACATGGATTTCGATCTCGAACCCGCCATAGATTTCCTGCACAATATCATCGACACACCGGATCTCATCACAAAGCTCTATCAGTTCACAAGCGAATACGGCCACGAGGAGGATTTCACGATCTCCCATTCCATCAACACGATGATCCTGTCCCTCAAGGTCGGCCAGGGCATGGGCTATTCGAAGGATAAACTCTTCGAGCTGGGCCTTGCGGCCCTGTTTCATGACCTGGGGATGTTCCTGGTTCCCGATGACATCCTCAGGAAACCCGACAGTCTGACCACGGAGGAGAGCGAGGCCGTCAGGAAACACCCTGAGATGAGCAGGGACATTTTGTCCATCCGCGGCGGGTCCTATCCATGGCTTTCCGAGGTGGTCTACCAGCATCACGAGCGGCAGGAGGGCCAGGGCTATCCCTGCGGCCTGAGAGGGGACCGCATTCATGAATACGCAAAGGTCATCGGCATCGTGGACACCTACGAGGCCATGACTCATAACCGCCCCCATCGGAGGGCCATCTCTGTCCGGGAACTCATCGAGTCAAAAAACCAGCAGTTTGCTCCCAGGATCATCAAAGTCTTCCTGGAACAGGTTTCTCTCTACCCGATGGGGAGCTATGTGAAGCTTAATAACAAGTCCATCGCCAAAGTCATCGACACCAACGACCAGCAGCCCCTGCGGCCCGTCGTCAACGTCCTCTTTGACGGTCAGGGCAACAAGATGAAGGTGGACCAGATCGTCAACCTGAAAGAAAACTCACTTCTGTGGGTTGTCGGAAACGTGTCGGAGACGGACCTTCCAGCTGGAGCCTGAAGGTACTGGGCAGGAAATTCAGCTTGCGACCGTTGGTAGGATGAAGGACTTGGACTCGAGGATGTAACCTCCCTCGGTCCCGTTTTCCCCCTCACAGGACGTATCCCTCACAGCCTCCTGGATCACGTCCACATCAATCTCCCTGATCTTCATTCCAAACCCGATCAAGAGACTCATATCGCATATGTTGTTGATCTTGCGCGGCACGCCCCGGGAGTGATCGTAGATGGTTCGCAGGGCATCGTCGGTGAAAACGTTTTTGTTCAACCCCGCCTTGGAGAGGCGGAAGAGTATATACTTGACCGACTGGTCAAAGCTGAGCGCGCCCAGGTGGTAACGGACGGCGATTCTCTGGTCGAGTTGCTCGATTCTCCGGATGATTCCCCTCAACTCCGGCTGACCGATCAGGATCAGGGAGAGAAGGAACTGGTCATTGAGCTGATAATTCAAAAGGAGCCTGACTTCCTCGAAGGTTTCCGGGGGCACGAGTTGGGCCTCGTCGACGATTAAAAGGGTGGTGACACCCTTCCTGAAATCCTGCAGGATCATCTCCCCGAGCATGTTCAGGAGATCTACCTTGGAGTCCGTGCCGGGGGTGAGCCCAAACTGGTGGAGGGTTTCTTTCAGAAAGTCCGTGGGTTTCAGGTTGGGATTGGCGATCAATCCGATGTTGTACTTGTGCCTCGGAAGCTGCTGGATGAGGGCCCGGCTGAGGGTCGTTTTTCCGCAGCCGATCTCGCCCGTGAGAAGGGCCGCCCCCCTCTTGCGGTGCACCGCGTAGAGGAGCCTTGTCATGGCTTCCTCGTGATCCCGCGAGTAAAAGATGAACTTGGGGTCCGGCGAGATCTCGTATGGATACACCTGGAAACCCCAATAATTCAGATACATTTAATTAATCCATCCAGAGCGAGATAAATTTCCGCGAAACAGGTTCTGTAGTGGTAATCGGTAAGGCCGTGAGGATCTTTAATGTTTTTGTCGCCGTTGCTCCTGCCGCCGGAGAAAACCCCCAGGAGGTGTATCTTGTCCCGCGTTTCGGGATATCTCGCGATGATCTCCCACTTGTGGATCTCTTCCATAACGAGAATTAGATCCGCCCAGTCAGCCAGGTCCTCCGTCAGGGGCCTCGAACGGTGCCTGATCCCGTCCATGCCCCTGTTGTGAAGCAAACGGGCGGCCTTGAAATCCGCCGCTGCGCCTTGCAGATCCATCAGTCCCGCAGAATAGACCTCTACATAGTGAATCTTATGGACCTGGAGTATTTTCTTCAGGATGCGCTCGGCGAGAAAGCTTCTGCAGATATTGGCCGTGCAGACGAAAAGGATGTGGATGGATGTTCGTACTTGTGAACCCGAGGTCATAGTTTCTGATCCTTCGATAGGTGGCCGGAGTGCCTGTTTTTTTTGTGCAAAGACCATGCCTCTTGAAAACCATGAGAAAAGTCCTAACGCCCGGGCGTTGCCTGCCGATAATAACTCCTATAGGGATGGGGATCCCCTTTGTTATCAATTTTGTGGCGCCGGTCTGGCATATTTAATGAATAAAAATCCACTCTGAATCTTTTTGGGAAGACATCGCCCGGATCACCGGAGCGGGGGACGGGCGGTCATAAAATTCCCGCTTCAGGGGTGCACAAGGACAGAATGTTCCCGGAAAAGACCGAGAGAGCGGCAGGCGGTTTTGACTTCAGGGAGATCTCGCAGCTTTCGGAGAAGCTTGCGCTCCGCAAGGCCCTTCTCGAGATCACCAACCGCATCCACGCCGCCCAGAACATCAGGGAGATCCTCGTCGATCTCAAGGACGGGATCCTCTCCCTTTTCAACGCCTACATGATCTCCATCTACGTGGTGGACCGGTCGAAAAACGAGCTTTTCACCTATTTCCTCGCGGGGTCCCAGCTCAAAGAAATCCGAGTGCCGATCAGCAACTCGAGCATCGCAGGCTTTGTGGCCGCCAACGCCAAGCCCGTGAACATCGCGGACGCCTACGACAAGGCGGAGCTGCAGGCCATCCACAAATCCCTCACCTTCGATGAAAGCTGGGACAAGAAATCCGGGTACCGGACGACCCAGGTTCTCGCCGTGCCCGTCTATCACGAGAACAACCTGATGGGCGTTGTCCAGCTCGTCAACAAAAAGGGCGGGGAAAAGTTCAATGCCGAGGATCAGAGTTTCCTGGAGGAAATCGGCGAGGTCCTGGGCATTGCCTTCTACAACCAGCAGAAGGTCGTCACACCCCGCCGGAGAACAAGGTTCGACTATCTCGTCATCCGCGATCTCATCAAGCCGCAGGACCTGGAAACCCTCTGGACCGAGGCAAGAAAATCCAGCGAAACCGTCGAGAGTCTCCTGATCAACAAGTACAAAATCTCCAAGGAGGATATCGGCCGCGCCCTCGAGGATTTCTTCGGGTGCAAGTTCGTCCAGTACAACTCCAAACAGCCCATCCCGGACGACCTCCTAAGGGAACTGAAAAGGGATTATCTTCGCCGGGAACTCTGGGTGCCCCTCGAGAGGACGGATGGCAAAATCCGCGTCGTTGTCGATGACCCCAACAACATCATCAAGCGCGACATCATCCAGAACCTCCTGAAGACCAAGTCCATCGAGTACTGTGTCGCCCTCCGGGAAGACATCATCAAGTTCATCAATCACTTTTATCAGGCCGGGGATGACGGCCCCTCGGTCGGGGATATCCTCAAGGGCCTTGAAGTGCTTCCCGATGGACAGGAGGAGGAGGATGAGGCCGTCTCCGAGTCCGACAGCGCCATCATGCAGCTGGTCAACAAGATCATCAACGAAGCCCAGTCGAGGCGCGCCTCGGACATCCACATCGAACCCAACTACGGAAAGAAAAACGTCGAGATCCGGTACCGCGTCGACGGTCACTGCTCGATCTGCCAGACCGTTCCCTACAGCTACCGGGCGGCCATCGTCTCGAGGATTAAGATCATGGCCAACCTGGACATCACCGAAAGGCGTCTACCCCAGGACGGCAAGATCAAATTCAAGCGCCCCGGCGGACAGGAAATGGAGCTTCGCGTGGCCACACTGCCGACCCAGGGAAACATAGAAGACGTGGTGCTCCGAATCCTGGCCAAGGGCGAGATCATGCGCCTGGAGGAAATGGGGCTTTCCAAATACAACTTCAACAATTTGACCAAGCTCCTGTCAAAACCTTACGGCCTCATTCTCTGCGTGGGACCCACGGGATCCGGGAAGACGACCACCCTCCACGCGGCCGTGCACCGTATCAACACGCCGGAACTGAAGATCTGGACCATCGAGGACCCCGTCGAAATCACCCAGCCTGGTATCCGCCAGGTCCAGGTCAATCCCAAAATTGGCCTCGATTTCGCAAGGGCCATGAGGTCCTTCCTTCGCGCGGACCCCGACGTCATCATGGTCGGCGAGATGAGGGATTTCGAGACGGCCAAGATCGGCATCGAGGCTTCGCTCACGGGACACCTTGTCTTTTCCACCCTTCACACCAACAGTGCCCCCGAGACCATCGTGAGGCTCCTGGACATGGGGATCGACCCCCTGAACTTCGCCGACTCCCTCCTGGGGATCCTTGCCCAGAGGTTGGCCAGGACGGTCTGCAAGAACTGTAAAGAGGCCTACCACCCCACGAAAGAGCAATATGATGAACTGGTCGATGCCTACGGGCCGGTACATTTCGCGAAACTCAACATCCCCTACGGTGATGATTTCAAGCTCTACCGGGGGAAAGGCTGCGGGGATTGCGACAACACGGGTTACCGGGGCAGGATCGCCATCCACGAACTTCTGGTCGCCACGGACAACATCAAGAGGATGATCCAGAAGCACGAGACCGTCGATATCGTCCGGGAAACCGCCATCGCCGACGGCATGACCACGCTTTTGCAGGACGGCATCCTCAAAGTCATCCAGGGCCACACGGACTTCGAGCAGGTACGGCGCGTCTGCATCAAGTAACAGTGATGAGTGAATAGTGGTGAGTGGTGAGCGAATAAATCTTAATGCAAAAAGTTATCGGGACCTCAAGGTTTGGCAAAAGAGTATCGAACTAGCCAGAGATCTCTACTCAAGAACACGTTCATTTCCCGAAGATGAGCGTTTTGGTTTGACCAACCAAGTAAGGCGTGCCGGGGTTTCTATTTGTTCAAACATTGCTGAGGGTCAGGCCAGACGCACCACGAAAGACTTCGTTCAGTTCTTGTATATCTCGCGTGGCAGCCTCGCTGAACTGGATACTCAGTTGACGCTTTCTCATAAGCTGGGATACCTGGACGAAGAGAATTACCAAAAGCTCCTCAGCCAGATTGATGAAATACAGCGGATGCTTTACGGCATGATCACAAAGCTGGGCGGATCGCGGTAAGACGTACTCTAAACACCAGCACTCTTGATTCCTTCACTTTATATCTCATTTTTGCTCACCACTCACCACTCAACACTCTTCACTTTTTCTTTAATTTGTCCTGCCATTCCCCCAGTTTGATCATGGCCTCCACGGGGGTCATGTTGGAGACATCGAGGTCCGCGATCTCGCCCAGGACGGCGTGTTCCTCGTCCATGAAGAGGCTCAGCTGGCCGGTTCTGGACCCGCGTATTTCCTTTTTTCGGCGGGCGATGGTAGGCATGCCGATCTCGTCGAATTCCCCCTTTTCGAGGTTTTCCAGAACCTCCTTTGCCCGCAGGATCACATCATCCGGGACGCCGGCGAGACGGGCGACGGCGATGCCGTAGCTCCGATTCGTCGAGCCCTTCATGATCTTCCGGAGGAAGATGATCTTGTCCCCCCACTCCTTGACGGCCACGTAATAGTTCTTCACGCCGTCGCGGGTCAGGGCCATGTCGGTCAGCTGATGGTAGTGTGTTGCGAAAAGGGTCCGGGCGCCCAGTCGCTCGGAGTCATGAATGAACTCCGCCACGGCCCAGGCGATGCTCAGGCCGTCGAAGGTGCTCGTGCCCCTCCCGACCTCGTCGAGGAGGATCAGGCTCCGCGAAGTGGCGTTCCGGAGAATGCTTGCGACCTCCGTCATTTCAACCATGAAGGTGCTCTGACCCCGGGCCAGACTGTCGGCGGCCCCGACACGCGTGAAAATCCGATCCACGATACCGATCCTCGCCTCCTGCGCCGGGACGAAACTTCCCATCTGAGCGAGGATCACAATGAGAGCCACCTGCCTGATGTAGGTGGACTTCCCGGCCATGTTCGGGCCCGTGATGATCAGGAAACGATCCTTATCGAGATCGAGGAAGGTGTCATTCGGCACAAAGCCCTCGGCAAGGGGCATCCTCTCAACGACGGGGTGCCTCCCTTCGCGGATCTCGATCGCATCCCCGTCATCGACATTCGGCATCCGGTAGTTGTAGCGCTCGGCAACCTCGCCCAGAGAGACAATGGCGTCGAGGTCGGCCAGCCTGGAGGCCGTGTACTGGATCCGGCGGATGTGACGGGCGATCTCGTCCCTGACCCGGATGAAGAGGTCGTATTCCCGCTGCCTCTTCTTTTCCTCGGCATTGAGGACAGTGGCCTCGTACTCTTTGAGTTCCTGGTTGATGTAGCGCTCCGCGTTGACCAATGTCTGTTTACGGACATAATCCACTGGGACGGCGTGGCTGTGGGTTTTCGTCACCTCGATGTAATAGCCAAAGACATTATTGAACCCTACCTTGAGAGAGGGGATCCCTGTTCGCTTCCTTTCTTTCTCCTCCAGCGCGGCGATCCATTGCCTGCCGTCCCGGGTGACGGAGATAAGCCCGTCGAGTTCCTTGTCGTAACCCTCCCGGATGATGCCCCCTTCCCGGATGGTCATCGGCGGATCTTCAGCGATGGACGCTTCGATGAGATTGGCGATGTCGGGCATCTCATCGATCCCCTCCCGGATGCCCGTCATGAGGGGGGAGTCGAATTCATAAAGAAGCCTTCTTACCGCAGGGAGGGCTTTGATGGACGTCTTTAGGGCGTTCAGGTCCCGCGCGTTCGCCGCCCCGATTGAAATCCTCCCTGCCAGTCGCTCAATGTCATAGATTTCCTTGAGCGTCTCCCGCAGATCGCACCTGGTCAGGTGCTTTTCCTTGACCTCCGAGACAGCGGCCAGGCGTTCGCGGATCCTTTCCGGGACGACAAGGGGATAGTTGAGCCACCAACGGAGCCGCCTGCCGCCCATGGCGGTCACCGTTTCGTCGAGAACATGAAAGAGAGACCCCTCCTTGCGGCCGCCCTGGATCGTGACGAAGAGTTCCAGATTGCTCCGCGCATTTTCATCAAGAACAAGAAAATTCCCCGCCTGGTGCCAGCGGATGTCCGTGATGTGTGCGACCTCATCCTTCTGGGTTTCCCTGACATAGCGGAGAACGGCGCCCGCCGCGGACACCATGGCCGGGTGGCCGCCGATACTGATCCTAGAGAGTGTCTCAGGGGGGAAATAGCTCTGGAGAAGCACTTCCGAAGAAGACGGGTCGAAATACTCCGACGGAAAATAATTGATAACGCAGGCGCCGAGGTCCCGGCAGAGGGCCTTCTGGAAGGCTCCCCCTCTGAGGTTCTCCTCGAGAATGATCTCCCTGAACCCGTGACCGAGCACCTCGTCGAGAAAAAAATCACGGTCCTCCGATTCCGTCACCCAGAAATCGCCCGTCGAGATATCGATGAAGGCAAGACCGTAGAGGGAATCCCGGACGGCGATCCCGGCCAGAAAGTTGTTTTCCTTGGCCTCGAGGTTTTCAGCGTCGATAACGAGCCCGGGCGTGATGATGCGGACGACCTCCCGTTTGACGATACCCTTTGCCTCCCGGGGGTCCTCCACCTGCTCGCAGATGGCCACCTTGAATCCTTTTTCGATGAGCCTGGCAATGTAGGAAGATGCCGCGTGGTAGGGGACACCGCAGAGGGGGACGCTATCTTCCTTGCCCTTGTTCCGGGACGTCAGGGTGATCTCCAGGACCTTCGAGGCCACGACGGCGTCCTCAAAGAACATCTCGTAGAAATCACCCATCCGGAAGAAGAGGATGCAGTCCTTGTGCTTCTCCTTGATCTCGAGGTACTGCCGCATGGCCGGCGTGAGACCCGTCATTCCCACCTGTCTCCCCGCTTCTTGAGATCGATGGCCTTTTCCTCCTTGATGGAAACGACCTTGCCCCGGTCACTGATAAAAACCGTCAGCAGCCAGCTCACGATACTGATGATGATCGAACCCCACAGGGCCGGCCAGAAACCCCGGACGTCGAAGCCGGGAATCAGTCCCGAGACCATCATGAGAAGCAGGGCATTGATGACAAAGGTGAAGAGCCCCAGTGTCAATATATTGACAGGAAGGGTCAGGATGAGGATAATGGGGCGCAGGACGACGTTCAGGACCCCCAGGATGGCAGCGGCCGCCAGGGCGGACCAGAAACTGGCGACGGAGATGCCCTGCAGCATGTAGGATGCAGCCAGTATGGCCGCAGTCAGGACAAGCCAGCGTATCAGTAGACCGATCATGATGCTCCTCCATCTTGATGAATAAAAAGTGCACCCGGCTGAACAGTGACTGGGCGTGTTTCGGCAGGTACCGAGGATTTTGGATTCTAATCCTTGGGCCGCGTAATGATCAAGGGGCAATTTTCCGGACGCGCGATTGCAAAAATATATTGAAATACCGGGCCTAAAGAAATAAAGTTCCCTACCATTGCACCCTTGAAACGTTTACATAAACGCCGAACTCCTGTAGAGTTTAAAAGCAGTTTAAATTTTCGCCCTGATCGATGACCGCTATGGGAAAGACGATCACGCAGAAAATCATCGAATATCATCTCGTGTCCGGCCGCTTCGCCCCCGGGGAGGAAGTGGCTATAAGGATTGATCAGACGCTCACACAGGACGCCACGGGAACCATGGCCTACCTGCAGTTCGAGGCCATGAAAATCGACCGGGTGAAAACGGAACTGTCCGTCAGCTACATTGACCACAACACGATGCAGCTCGGCTTTGAGAATGCCGACGATCATCGCTACCTCCGGAGCGTTGCGCGAAAGTACGGGATCTACTTCTCTCGGGCCGGAAACGGCATCTGCCACCAGGTCCATCTCGAGCGTTTCGGCAAGCCGGGCAAGACCCTCCTCGGGTCTGACAGCCACACCTCCACGGCAGGGGCCCTGGGCATGCTCGCCGTGGGTGCCGGCGGACTCGACGTGGCGCTCGCCATGGCGGGGGAGCCCTTTCACTTTGAAGGCCCCCGCGTGGTCCGGATCAACCTGACGGGGAAGCCCCAACCCTGGGTATCCGCCAAGGATGTCATTCTCAGGATCCTGGAGATCTTCACCACGAAGGGCAACGTGGGGTATGTCTTCGAATACGGCGGCGACGGCCTTTCCACCCTCTCCGTCCCGGAGCGGGCGACTATCGCCAACATGGGCGCAGAGTGCGGCGTGACGACCTCCATCTTTCCGAGCGATGAGATAACGAGACGGTTCCTCCGCGCCGAGGGCCGGGAGAAAGACTGGTCGGAGATCAAACCGGACGCCGATGCGGTCTACGAAAGAACCGTCGATATCAATCTCTCGGAGCTCGTCCCCATGACGGCCAAACCTCACAGCCCCGACAACGTGGACCCGGTCGCAAAAGCCGGGGAAATTCCCGTAAGCCAGGTCTGCATCGGAAGCTGCACGAATTCCTCCTACAAGGACCTGGTCACTGTTGCGAAAATTCTCAAGGGAAGGCACGTCCACGAGGGTGTGAGCCTCGTGATCACCCCCGGCTCCAGGCAGGTCCTGGAAAACCTGACGAAAGACGGCTACCTGGTCGATCTACTGGGAGCCGGCGCGAGACTGACGGAGAGTTCCTGCGGGTTCTGCATCGGCGCCAGCCACAGCCCGGAGTCGGGCGGTGTCTCGGTCCGGACATCGAACCGCAACTTTCCCGGCCGGTCCGGCACGGAAGACGCCGAGGTTTATCTGACAAGCCCCGAGACGGCCGCGGCGGCCGCCGTCACGGGGAAACTCGTCGATCCGAGGGGTTTGCCCCTGCCCTACCCCGGAACGAAGATGCCGGAACGCTTCCATGTCAACGACGACATGATCATCAAGCCCCTCCACCTTTCGGACAGGGCTTCCGTCCGGATCATCCGCGGTCCGAACATCGGTAAGCCTCCGGAAAACGATCCCCTGCCGGCTGACATCTCGGGCGAGGTGACTATCAAGGTGGGCGACAAGATCACGACGGATCACATCATGCCCGCCGGGGCGAGGATGAAATACCGCTCCAACATCACCAAATACGCGGAGTTTGTTTTCGAGGGTCTGGACAAAAAATTCTACGGGCGGGCGATGAAAACCCGGAAAGCCGGCAGACACAACATCATCGTCGCGGGTCTTTCCTATGGGCAGGGCTCTTCCCGGGAGCATGCGGCCATCTGTCCCATGTATCTCGGCGTCAAGGCGGTGATAGCAAAATCCTTTGAGCGGATCCATGCGGCCAATCTCATTAACTTCGGTATACTGCCGTTGACATTCAAGGATGAGAAAGCCTACGACAAGATCGATCAGGGCGACGGGCTTGCGATTCCCGGCATCCGGAAGATCCTCGAAGAAGGAAGGACGATTACCGTCCGCAACACGACGAAGGGGTTCGATTTCGAGGTCACCTGCAACCTGTCTCCAAGGCAGAGAGACATCCTTCTGGCAGGCGGTGCGCTCAATCTCGTAA
>CAZJPV010000041.1:0-23747 GCA_964547985.1 uncultured Syntrophaceae bacterium | reverse complement strand
AGTTGTGTGTTGTGTGTTGTGAGTTGAGGCCTGAAACCCGAGACCCGAGACCTGGACCCTGAACCCGTTGCCCTGACCACTATCTTTTGCTGATGAGCCAGAGGATCATGGTGAGGACGATGCTGATGATGATGCTCGTGCCGAGGGGAAAGTAGAAAGTAAAATTTTTTCCTTTATAGGAAAAATCTCCCGGAAGGCGCCCGAGCCAGGGGACCTTGGCACCAAACATAAGAACCACACCCACAAGGACGATCACCACGCCAATGATGATCAGTATCTTTCCAAAAGAAGAAAAACCTTCCATAACGAATGTCTATCCAAGTCTGTATCGAGCTCCCAAAATTTTGAATTATAAATTTTGAGTTTTGAATGAATGGAGTCATTTTTTTCTTTTTAATTCATAACTCAACACTCAAAACTCAGAACTGACTCTACCCTGTACCCGTTATTTACACTACTGCCACTGAAAGGGCGTTTCAAGTCTGAAATCAGGGGCCATGTGCCGGTCGTCCACATTCTGGGTGTAGAGCGTCTCGAAGCCGAGATCGAGGGCGAGATCGACAACGGCATCGTATTCATCACGCGAGAGCCTGCGACCCAGGTCAGAATGCTTTGCGACCGGAGACGTCGGCGTGTACTGGGACATAAGACTCAAAGGGACTGTCGCGGGAAGCTGTTCTCGAAGAAGCCGCAGGGAAACCAAACTGTTCTCGACCGCTCCAGGCAGGACCAGGTGACGGATAATCAGACCCCGATGGGCGATGCCGTCCTCGAGGACCGGAACTTCGCCCGTCTGGCGGAGCATTTCTCGCAATGCCGTGAGGGCCTGATGAACGTAATCCCCGACACCCGAGAACCTCATAGCCCATTTGTCATTTCCATACTTGAAATCGGGCAGGTAAACATCGAAGATGCCCTCCAGTTGCCTGAGCACGTCGGCATCCTCGTAACCCCCGCAGTTGTAAACGATTGGGATGTGAAGACCCCTTTGTACCGCAAGCGTCAGACCCTCCAGGATCCCGGGAAGGTGCGGTGTGGGGGTGACAAGCTCGATGTTGTGGCACCTCTTTTCCTGGAGCTCGATCATGACGCCGGCAAGGGCTTCCCCGTCGAGGGTCCTGCCTGTGACACCATGGCTGATCTGGTGGTTCTGACAGTAGATGCATTTCAGGTTGCAGGAGGAGAAAAAAAGCGTCCCTGCCCCGTGGTGGCCTGAAATGGGCGGCTCTTCCCCGTGGTGGGGAAGGGCGTGCGAAAGGACCGCTTCGCCGCCGAGGCGGCAGAACCCCCGCTCACCAACGGTCCTGTCGACCCGGCATGCCCGCGGGCAAAGACGACAGGCCCGGAGGGTCTCCCGAAGCGAGTGAACCCTGTCTCGAAGTCGGTCAACGCTGATCATCCTGCGGCCGGCTCCTCGATTTTTTCGATGATCTCACGGATCTTCCCGCTCTCCACTGCCTCTATGAAAAGCCCTCCCAGCGGTGCGCAGAGCTCGACAACGTTCTCCCAGTTCTTGATCCTCTCTTTCGGGTCGTCCATGAAGATCGCGAAATCGTCACGGTCCGGAACCTTACCGCCGGGGAACGTCTGGATGAGCTCCTCCGAGGGATGGATCATGAGGACGGAGTCCAGGACACCGGGCCGGGGACGACGCCTCTCGAGGTTCCTGTCGAGCCATCCCGGTATCACCCTCTCCTGGTGGTGGAAGAAGAGCGTAACATCCTCTTCCCGGGTGGTATATTCATGGCTCAGGTGATAATCCACGAGCCCGCCATCCCTGTAAATGCCTGTCGGCGCACCGTAGATGTCCCGGATTCCGGCGACGGTTATGGGGATGGACCCCGAGGCAAGAAGTGCATGCTTGAAGTTGATCGGGTTGAGCGGGACGGCTTTTCCCTTGAAATTCTCCTTGAAACAGAACTGCGGGGGACGGGGACCGTTGTAGAAGACGACGCGCTCGAAGAAGAGTGGAAGATTCGTGCTGCTCATCCTGTTGAAGAGGTAGGCGGCAGAAAGACCTAGCCACTGGATCCACTCGATTTCCGAGGCAGCCAAATGTCTGGCCCTCGCTGTCGTAAAGGCCAGGCGATAATGGTCATTGGCCAGGGCGAAGGGGATGGCATCGTCCTTCACGTAAGCGTTGATCAGCCGCACGAGCGTGTCACGGAGCGTCTCAGGCGTGTGAGTCTTTTTGAAGGGGATCCGGATGTAGGCCTTCAAGAGCTGTGTATAGCTTTTTTCCGGCTCCGGCTGCACCCAGGCGGCAAACCGCCAGGCCCCGGCGGAGGCACCCGTGAGTAACACAGGTTTTGCCTTGCTCCCGAGCTTTCTGCCCTTGATGAGGGCGAGATCGAAACCGCTGGCGACGAGCCACCTCGGGCCCACGGCGGGGCCAACGTAGGTCGTGACGGAATCGAAGGAAAAACCACTGTCCTTGATGATTTCGTAGGCTCTCTTTCCTGCCCTGATGCTAAGTCTCTTCATGGTTGAGGCGAAGGTCCTGAGTTGTGGAATCGTCTTTCATGCCTCATTCAAAAAAGGCGCGCAATTCTATTCCAAAATGCCTCTAAAAGCAACGTCCTTCCTTTACCCTTGACAGCCGCCGGTGCCTCCGATAGAGTCCGCTTCAAAGAGCAAAAAGCCGTCAGGGAGGAAGTGATGGACATCAGGGAAACCGTTTTGGAGATCGCGAAAAACGCACGGGCGGCTTCCTACAAGCTCTCCGGTCTGTCGAGCGCGGATAAAGACGGAGCTTTGCTTGAGCTGGCGGACCAGCTGATGCCACACGCAGATTATATCCTCGAGGAAAATGAGAAAGACGTGGAATACGCCCGCAGACAGGGACTGTCAAAGGCCATGATTGACCGGCTCACGCTGGACGAGGCCAAGATCGATGAGATGGCCAAGGGATTGAGGGAGGTGGCTGCGCTTCCGGACCCGGTGGGGAAGATAACCTCCATGTGGCGGAGGCCCAACGGGCTTCTCGTGGGCCGGATGCGGATTCCCCTCGGGGTCATCGGGGTCATCTACGAGTCTCGCCCGAATGTGACAGCCGACGCGGCCGCCCTGTGCTTTAAATCGGGTAACGCCGTTATCCTTCGGGGAGGCTCCGAAGCCATCCGCTCCAATACGGCCTTGAGCCTTCTCTTTCGCGGCGTGCTCCGAATCAAGGGGCTCCCCGAAGATGCCGTCCAGTTTATTCCCACGGTCGAGCGCGAAGCGGTCAACGTCATGCTCGAGCTCGAGGAATACATAGACCTCATCATCCCCCGCGGAGGCGAGGAGCTGATCCGGGCCGTCGTCAGCCAGTCCAGGATACCCGTCATCAAGCACTACAAGGGAGTCTGTCACATTTTCGTCGATGAGAGCGCCGATCTCGAAATGGCTTACACCATCTGCATGAACGCGAAGACGCAGCGGCCCGGCGTCTGCAACGCCATGGAGACCCTGCTCATCCACAGGAACATCGCCGATTCCTTCCTGCCTGAAATGGCGGTCAGGCTTCGCAAGGCCGGCGTGACCCTCCGGGGATGCGAGAAAACCTGCGCGATCGTTCCTGATGTGGAGGTGGCGAAGGAAGAGGACTGGTACGCCGAGTACCTGGATCTGATCCTGGCCGTCCGCGTTGTGGAAAATCTCGACGAGGCCGTCGCGCACATCGAAAAATACGGGTCCCTCCACACGGAATCCATCATCACCCGGGACTACACCAATTCCCAGAGGTTCCTCGCGGAGGTCAACTCCTCGACGGTCCTCGTGAATGCCTCCACCCGTTTTAGCGACGGGTTTCAGCTCGGGCTCGGTGCGGAAATCGGCATCAGCACGACGAAACTCCACGCCTTCGGGCCCATGGGGCTCGAGGAACTCACGACGACAAAGTTCATCGTGTACGGCAACGGACAGGTTCGAACGTGAGCCTTGGCCCGGAGGGCCAGTTTTGAGTTGTGAGTGTTGAGTTATGAATGAAAGGACAAAATTAGATAATTTCATCAATTCAAAACTCACAATTCATAATTCAAAATTGAGCGGCGCTGGATGCAGACTTAAATAGACTTGGAGAAACTTTTATAGACGCGCGTACAATGAAGTGGGGATTGATGGGGGGGACCTTTGATCCGATTCATTTCGGTCACCTGAGGTGCGCCCAGGAAGTCCTCGAGCTGTTCTCGCTCGACCAGGTTATCTTCATTCCTTCCGCAAATCCACCCCTCAAGACATGGCATGACATCACCACCTTCAAACACCGGTTGGCCATGGTCAGGCTTGCGATTGACGGAAACCCACTCTTTTCCTGCTCTGACGTCGAAGAGGCGAGGGAAGGGAAGTCCTACACAATCGACACCATCCGCTCTTTCCAGGAGACCCACGGAAAGGAGCTCCTGCTGCATTTCATCCTCGGGCAAGACGCCTTTCTGGAGATCCAGAAGTGGAAGGACTGGAAGAAGCTTCTCACCCTGTGCCATTTCGTGATCATGACCGAGCCTGAGACGGAACCCGAAGAACTCATGGAGTCGGCCCTTCCGGCTGTCTTCGCCGCCCAGTTCCGCTTTAATAGGGCGGTCGATGGATTCATCGGCCCGTCGGGCTACGCCCTTTTCTTCAGGCAGGTGACCCTCTTTGATATCCACTCCACCGATATCCGCCGGCGGCTCCGGGAAGGGATGTCCATCCGCTATCTTGTTCCCGATCAGGTCAGGAAATATATAGGGGATCACGTCCTCTACACGGCTTCCTGATTCCTTTTTTAGAGTGCTTTGATGAGGATTCACTACCTCCAGCATGTGGACTTCGAAGATCTGGCGGCGATCGAACCCTGGGCGATAAGTAGAAATCACCGGCTAAGCGTGACCCGGCTTCATAGTGACGAAAGTCTCCCGCGGATGGATCTTTTTGATTGGCTGATCATCCTGGGCGGACCCATGAATGTTTATGAGGAAGACAGGTATCCCTGGCTCGCCGATGAAAAGCGTTTCATCGAAAAGGCTGTCAGGCAGGAGAAGCGGGTTCTCGGCATCTGCCTGGGGGCACAGTTGATAGCGGATGTTCTCGGTGCAAGGGTCAAACGGAATCGCGACAAGGAGATCGGCTGGTTTCCCGTCCTACAGATTGAAACGGGGCCAAGGAGCAATCTTTTCGAATATTTGCCAGGGACGTTCCTCACCTTTCACTGGCACGGCGATACCTTCGATTTGCCCGCCGGAGCCATCCTCGCGGCGCGAAGCGAGGGATGTGACCATCAGGCTTTTGTGTACGGGGACCGGGTGGTGGGCCTGCAGTTTCATCTCGAGACGACCCGCGAAGGTGTCGAGAAACTCCTCCGTAATTGCTCTGCCGATATGACGGAAGGAAAATTCGTCCAGAAGCCGGATGTAATGCTTGAGGACAATCAACGATTCAATGATCTCCATCGCCTGATGGAAATTTTTCTTGGTCAAATGGAAAGGATCGGGGGATAGGAGAGCCCATCCATACCAGGTCAGGCCCTTCTTCGCCGTCCAGCAGCTCACTGAAAGGATGAATCGATGAGTAAGGAATCCGCCGGAAAATATATGAGACTGAGGCCGGGGATCAACCTGGAGAAGATGCATCGGCGAAATAAGGGATACCTGCCCGGGTTGATCGGCATCGAGTGGCTCTCCATTGAGCCGGGGAGAGTCACGGGCCGGGTGAAAATACGCCAGGATCTCCTGGCACCGAACGGTTATCTTCACGCCGCCTCGATCATCGGGCTGGCTGACACGGCCTGCGGGTATGGCGCCTTCGCCCATCTGCCTGAAGGGGCGGAAAACTTTACCACCCTGGAACTCAAGGCGAACTTTCTGAACACCCTCCGCGAGGGGGTGATGGCCTGCGAAGCCACGCTGGTCCAAGGGGGACGAACGGTCCAGGTCTGGGATGCCGTCGTGACCGATGAGGAGAGCGGGCGAACCCTTGCGCTTTTTCGGTGCACCCAGATGATCCTTTGGCCGAAATCGTAGGTCTCGCCGCGGAAAGTCACAGGATCCTGCGAGGGCTGTTGACAAGAATGGGACAGACACCAGGTTCATCTCCCGGGGACAGACTGAGAAGCTTCGGATACGCATTTTCGGGTATCCGGACCCTCATCATGTCTCAACCGAACGCCCGGGTTCACGCCGCGGCGACGATCATCGTCATGGCGGGAGCTTTTCTCCTCGGCCTCTCGAGGATGGAGTGGTGCGTCATCATCCTCACGGTCGCAGCCGTCTGGACGGCTGAGGCCCTGAACACGGCCCTCGAGTACCTGGCCGATGCGGCCTCACCAGAATATCATCCCCTGGTCAAGAAAGCCAAGGATGTCGCCGCAGGGGGTGTTCTTGTCACCGCCTTGGGGTCCGTCATCATTGGTCTTCTCGTCTTCGGTCCGCGTCTTTTATTTCTCTTGAAAAAGTGAGAAACCCGTGTCATTTTTCGTAATAAGAAACATGAGACACCGGTAATACTCTTACGCCTCTCGCACCACATCTTGAGAAACCTCTTTTGCTCTCCTGGATCTTCGCATCGGGTTTCACGCGAAGCAGCGGGGGTCCCAGCCCCGCTTCGCGACCATTGAAGGATTGGCCATGCGTCGAGAGAATGACTCGAGAAAGGAGGTCCCATGCCGCTCAGAAAGTTGAAAGAATTCCTGGACAGTCACGGCGTAAAGTACGTCACCGTGGTTCATTCACCGGTCTACACGGCTCAGGAAATCGCCGCCTCGGCGCACATCCCGGGAAAGGAACTCGCGAAGACGGTCATGGTCAAGCTGGACGGTCGGCTCGTCATGACGGTTCTGCCCGCGTCCTACAGGATTGATTTCGGCAAGCTCCGAAAAATCACCGGCGCAAAGAAGGTCGAGCTCGCCTCCGAGGCGGACTTCAAGGATACCTTCCCCGGCTGCGAAATAGGCGCTATGCCGCCCTTCGGAAATCTCTACGGTCTCGACGTCCATGTGGCTGATGTCCTTGCCGAGGACGAGAACATTGCCTTCAACGCGGGCACCCATGCGGAACTCGTGAAGCTTGCCTACCGGGACTTCGAACGGCTCGTAAAGCCGAAAGTCTCAGCCTTCGCTGTGAAGTAAGAAACCATGGGGATCATAAACTTCGGACGCCCAAGGTTATGACGAAATGCCGCCGCTGTGAAAGCCCTTTCACCGCTAGGGCCATCGGGTTCTGTGCCGACTGCCTCCGATCGCTGACAGACCGGACTGAAATCGCCCATCTCCACAATCCCGACCGGCAGGCCTGCGGGCTTCCCCTGAAACCCCCGACCAGTCCAAACGGGAAAAGCTGTGTCCTCTGCGCCAATGCCTGCCGAATGGCACCCGGCGAGAGGGGGTTCTGCGGCCTCCACTGCAATGAGAACGGCCGCCTTGCCCATCACGCACCGGAGGGGAGCGCCCTCGCCTACACGTACCGGGACCCCCTTCCCACGAACTGCTGCGCGGCGTGGTTCTGTGCCGGCTCGAACGAACGGGGATACAACCTCGCCGTCTTTTTTTACGGGTGCAATTTTGACTGTCTCTTCTGCCAGAACGCCTCGCACAAGGAGATTGCTCGGGCGCCGGCCATCGGTGAGGATGACATGGTCCACGCGGCGCTCGAGCCGGACGTCCGATGTGTCTGTTACTTCGGCGGATCCCCGGAGCCGCAAATGGCCTACGCTCTTCGCGCCTCCGAGCGCATCATCGAAAAGAGCGGCAATTCAAAGAGGATCTGCTGGGAGTGGAACGGCTGCGGAAACCCCGAACTGGTGGAAAGGGCGGCGGATCTCTCCAGGAAAAGCGGAGGTGTCATCAAGTTTGACCTGAAGGCCCGTAATCCCAATATGGCCCTGGCCCTCTGCGGGGTGGACAACGCAAGGTCCTTCGAAAATTTCTCCCGGGTGGCGAAAACGTTACCGGATGGGAATACCCTGACGGCCACCACCCTTCTCGTTCCCTATTACGTGGACGTGGAAGAAGTGTCGGCCATAGCCCGCTTCATCGCCGATGTCAACCCCGCCATCCCTTACTCACTTCTCATCTTTCATCCCGATTTCTTCATGGATGACCTGCCCGTCACCCCGAAAAAACAGGTCGACGAGTGCTACCGGGCCGCCAGGCGGCATCTGGAGAGAGTGAACATCGGAAACATTCACCTGCTCCGATATGCCGAGTGACCAGGGATCCGGCGTGCACATGCCGATCAGGGGAAAAGTCGCAATTGCAATCACCCATTCTTAAGTTTAATATTATCCTTAGCCGATTCAAGATACAGTATTATGCACCCCGGGCATGAATGGCCGATGCATCGTGAATAGAAGTTAGAGGAGGAAGGAGAATGAGAGGCCATCTTTACAGGTCTCTGGCCGTTCTTTGTTGCGCTCTGGCTTTGACGATATCCAGCCGTACCGTCGCCGATGCCGCCACCAATACCTGGAGCAGTTCTGGCCTCGACTCACTCATCGTCTATGCCCTGGTCATCGACCCTGTGACGATGGACACCCTCTACGCGGCAACCAGTGGGGGCGTCTACAAGAGTACAAACGGGGGGGCCGACTGGTACGCCGTCAACGGGGAACTGACCAACACCAATGTTCGTTGTCTGGTCGTCGACCCGGACAATCCAGATATCCTTTATGCGGGGACTTTCGGCGGCGGTGTCTTCAAGACCATCGACGGGGGGGCCAGCTGGGATGCTTTCAACGGGGACCCCCTCTTAGGGGAAATAATCAACTTGACTATTTTCTCCCTGGCGATCGACCCGGACAATCCAGATATCCTTTATGCGGGGACTGCAGGTAACGGCGTGTTCAGGAGTTTAAACGGTGCAAGCAACTGGCAAAATACGCTTTTATCCGGGACTGTGAACGTCCTTGCCATAGACCCATTGAACACCAACATCGTTTACGCGGGAACATTGGGAGATGGAGTCTTCAAGAGCACAAACTACGGGACATTGGGATCCTGGGCAACAGCTAACAGCGGCTTGACCGCAACTTCCGTCGTAATGATTGCCATCAATCCCCTCACCACCACTACCCTTTACGCGGGGACCACCGGCGGTCTTTTCAAGAGCACCACGGCAGATCCGAACTGGTTCAGTGCGGGTCTGGGTACCTTGACGGTTAATACTATGGCCATTAATCCCGACTTCACGTCGATCCTCTATGCAGGGACGGCCGTAAACGGTGTATACAGGAGCACCTCGGGAGGGACGGGCTGGGGTACATTCAATATCGGCCTGACCGCTTTGAGCATCTTTGCGCTGGCCATCGACCCTGATAACCCCGACACACTATACGCCGGGACCAATGACGGTGTTTTCAAGACAACAGTAACAGAAACAGACGCGGATTCAGAGGATAACGATGATTGCTTTATCGCCACGGCCGCCTACGGCTCCTCGACGGAACCGCAGGTGAAGCTCCTTCGTGAGTTTCGGGACCGCTTCCTCATGACGAACCCCGTCGGCAGGGCTTTCGTGAATCTCTATTATCATTTGTCACCGTCGCTTGCCCGGTTCATCGCCGGCCACGAGGGTCTGAGGACGATCGTGCGATGGACCCTTTTGCCCGTTGTCGGTCTCAGTTACATGGCGCTCAATCTGGGGTTGATGGCAACGGTGACCCTTTCGGCCCTGTTCCTCGCAGGGGCTTTCGTCCTGGTTCGCTCCGGACGAAGTAGGGTTATCAGAAATAAAGTTCCATAATCCACGGATTCATCGGAAAGAAACACGAAAGGCAGGGTCGCAGTGACCCTGCCTTTTCTTTTTTTCCCGGTCGCCGATGCTTTCTCCTCACTACCTCCTTGTGCCACTCACGACTTTCCTGAGGAACTGTCCCGTCATGGACCACTCGGATCGGGCCACTTCCTCGGGCGTGCCTTCGGCGATGATTTGCCCGCCGCCCGGTCCACCCTCGGGCCCGAGATCGATGATGTGATCGGCGCACTTGATGACATCGAGATTGTGCTCGATGACGACGACGGTGTGACCCATGTTGACCAGCCTTCCCAGGACCTCCAGCAATCTCTCAACATCGGCGAAGTGGAGCCCGATCGTCGGCTCATCGAGAATGTAGAGGGCTTTCCCGCCACTCTGTTTGCCCAGCTCCCGGGCGAGCTTGATCCTCTGCGCTTCCCCTCCGGAGAGCGTGGTGGCCGACTGGCCGAGCTTGATGTAGCCGAGACCTACGTCGTGAAGGAGCTGGAGCCGCGCGCGGACGGAAGGGATGTTCTCGAAGAAAGAAAGGGCTTGGCTGACGGTCATGTCCAGGATATCGGCGATGCTCATCCCCTTGTAGCGGATTTCCAGCGTCTCCGGGTTGAACCGCTTCCCCTGGCAGATATCGCAGGTGATGTACACGTCGGGCAGGAAATGCATCTCGATCTTGATGAGACCGTTTCCCTCGCAGGCCTCACAGCGCCCCCCTTTGACGTTGAAGCTGAACCGTCCCGGCCTGTGTCCCATCGTCCTTGATTCCGGTAGCAGCGCGAAAAGGTCGCGTATGTGGGAGAAGGCGCCCGTGTAGGTTACCGGGTTTGAGCGCGGGGTTCTGCCGATGGGTTGCTGGTTCATGATCACCGCGCGTTCTATTCCGCCGAGGTCCGTCACGTTTTTCACCTTTCCGATCTTGCCGCGGTACTTGTAGAGCCTCCGGGAGAGGACCTTGTAGAGGGTCTCGATGACCAGGGTGCTTTTCCCCGCGCCCGAAACGCCGGTCACACAGGTTAAAAGTCCTGTAGGGATGCGGATGTCGATGTTCTTCAGGTTGTTTGCCGATGCGCCTTCCAGAACGATGTAGCGTTGGGGCAGGGGCCTTCTTCTTTCGGGAACCGGGATCGAAACCCGGCCCGATAAATACTTTCCCGTAAGCGACGTATCACTCGTTGAAATCTCCTCCGGGGTTCCATGGAAGACGATCTCTCCGCCGTCGAGCCCGGCTCCGGGTCCCATGTCGATGATGTCATCGGAGGCCAGCATCATTTCCGGGTCGTGCTCAACAACCAGAACGGTGTTTCCCATGTCCCTGAGGCGTTTCAGTGTCAAGATGAGCCGTCGGTTGTCTCTCGGGTGGAGGCCGATGGTCGGCTCATCAAGCACGTAGAGGACGCCTGACAACCCCGAGCCGATCTGGGTGGCGAGCCTGATCCTCTGCCACTCCCCGCCGGAGAGTGTTCCGGAAGCGCGGTCGAGGCTCAGGTAATCCATCCCCACGTCCAGAAGGAACCGCAACCTCTCCCGGACTTCCTTCACAATCCTTTCGGAGATCGTTCTTTCCTGATCGTTCAGGGGGGCCGCGTCCAGGAATGCGGACGCCTCCGCGATAGGGAGCCGGCAGAAGGCGTGGATGTTTTTTCCGCCTACGGTCACCGACAGGCTTTCTCTCTTCAGGCGGGATCCATGGCATACGGGGCATTCACTCAGGTTGATGTATCTTTCCAGCTCCGCCCTCACGTCGCCCGATTCCGTTTCCAGGTAGCGGCGGTTCAGGTTGTTGATGACGCCCTCGAAGGGCCGGGTGAAGAACTGCCGCTTGCCCCCGAAGTCTGAATAGAACCGGATCTCCTCGTCCCCCGATCCGTAGAGAAGCACTTTACGGATTTTTTCAGGCAAATCCTTGAAGGGCGTGTTGATGTCAAAGGCGTAATGCCGGGAGAGGGCCTCCAGCATCTGGTGAAAGTACATGGAGTTTCTTTTTTCCCACGGGACGATGGCGCCCTCCCGGACGGAAAGACCGGCGTCGGGTACAACGAGGTCCTCGTCGAAGAACATCTTGGAGCCCAGGCCGCCGCATTCGGGGCACGCCCCGTAAGGGCTGTTGAAAGAGAACATCCGCGGGGCGAGTTCGGGGATGCTGATCCCGCAGACGGGGCAGGCGTATCTTTCACTGAAGAGCAGCTCCTCCCCGCCCTTTACATCGATTCTGACGAGGCCCTCCGAGAGCCTGGATGCGATTTCCAGGGAATCCCTCAGTCGCTTCCGGATGCCCACCCTGATGACGAGCCGGTCGATGACGACGTCGATGTCGTGCCGCCGGTTCTTGTCCAGGGCAATGTCCTCGGCGAGGTCATAAACATCCCCGTCGATCCGGACCCGGGCATATCCGTCCTTCCGGAGCCGTCCGAGTTCTTTCTGAAATTCGCCTTTTCTGCCCCGGATGAAGGGCGCAAGAATCGTTATGCCTGTTTTCTCCGGGAGCGCCATAATCCGGTCCAGCATCATGTCGATGGTCTGGGAGTGGATCTCCCGTCCGCAGCTGCAGCAGTGGGGGGTGCCGATCCTGGCATAAAGAAGCCTCAAATAGTCGTAGATCTCCGTGACGGTGCCGACCGTGGAGCGGGGGTTGTGGCTTGCCGTTCTCTGCTCGATAGCGATGGCGGGGGAGAGACCTTCGATCGATTCCACCTCGGGTTTGTCCATCTGGCCGATGAACTGCCTGGCGTAAGTGGACAGGGACTCCACGTAGCGCCGCTGACCCTCGGCATATATGGTGTCGAACGCGAGAGATGACTTGCCTGATCCGCTGACCCCGGTGATCACGACAAGCCTGTCCCGGGGGATGTTAATGCTGATATTCTTGAGGTTGTGCTGGCACGCCCCTTTAATCCTGATCGTGTTCATCTTTTTTTTCCCAGCCCTTACGCCTCATGGCCGAAACCTGTTCATTTGAGCCGGATATCGATATAGGACCGCTTCCGGAGTTCCGCCATCCAGTCGGCGTATTTCTTTTCTGCCTTTTCCCGGCCGATGATATCCTCGATCTCGTCACGCACGGCAGACAGGGGTTTCGCCCCCGCGCCTCTCTTGTCCAGGACCTGGATGATGTGGAAGCCCAGGGGTGACTCGATTACCTGGCTTGTTTCCCCGACCTTCAACTTGAAAGCGGCTTCGTCAACGGCGGGTAGCATGGTACCCTTCTCGACAAAACCCATGTCGGCGCCTGTACCCTGTGCAGCCCCATGTGAGTACTGAAGCGCCAGCTGATCGAACGAAGCCCCGTCCTTCAATTTTTTAAGAACGTCCTCGGCTTCCGTCTTCATTTTATTTCGGGTGTCCTCGTCGGCGTCCTGGGGGACAGGAATCAGGATTTGTCTGATCCTGGCCGCCTCTTTGCCCTCGTACTCACTTCGGTGCTCACGGTAGTAATTGCCGATCTCTTCGCTGCCCACGGCGATCTTCGACTGGATCTCCCTGCGAATAACGCGGCCCTTGATAATATTATTCCGGGTCGCCTCGCGGTATTCATCGAAACTTATACCCTCCTTTTCGAGATTTGCCTTGACGTCCTCCAGTTTCCAATTTCGCTTCGCCAGCAAGTCATTGATGTTTGCCGTAACCTCCTCATCCTTCACGGTAATCCCGAGACGCTTGGCCTCCTGCTTGAGGAGCATCTCCTCGATCATATTGTTCAGAACAGGCATGGTGGCTTCTTCGCGGATTTTTCCCTTTGGGACGCCGGGATTGCTTGCTTCGATTCTCTTGGCGATCCTGTCGATTGTTTGATTGAGTTCGTGCTGGGTGATCACTTCGTCATTTACAATGGCAACAATCCGGTCTGCCACTTCTGCGTCCGCGTGCACTGGAAAAGACAGCAACATCATGAAAATCATTAGCCATCCCAATTTCACTTTCATAAGTCTCCCCAATTCAGTCTGTTTTGTCCATCTCGTCTATTTGGTCTATGGCCCCTGGGGGCCAGGGTATCGGGTAAAGGGTCCCGGGTTCAGGGTAAAGGACCTTTGGCCCTTTCTCACTACTCAGGCCACAAAAAAGTAGCCTGTCCCCTTTTTTTACTAATCACTAATCACCAGCCACTGACCGCTTTACTCCAGACTGACCTGCCGGAGGGTATCCTCATCAATCTCGACGACCGACGCGGCCCTCAATGCGTCGAGCCAGTCCATAAAGGCGTCCTCTTCCTTTTCCTTTTTCAGATCCGCCTCCACGCGGTCCTGCAGGTCTTCGAAACGGCCCGTCCCCTTTCTGTCCTTCTTCAACACCCTGAAGATGTGATAGCCGTAGGGACTCTTGATGAGCTTGCTCGGCTGCCCGACGGGCAGGGGAAAAACAACCTTTTCGATGGCCTCGGGCAGCATACCCCGGCTGAAAAACCCGAGGTCGCCACCGTGCTCTCGTTCGGGGCCGATGGAGACTTCCCGGGCAACCTTATCAAAATCCTCGCCGGCCTTCAATCGCGCCGCGGTCTTCTCCCCCGCTTCCTCCTCCGTCAGGATGATCTGCGCCAGGTGGACACGTTCCTCTGCGACGTACCTTCGTCTGTTGGCCGCATAGTATCGACGGGCTTCATCGACGGAGACCTCCACGTGGTCATTCACTTCCGTCTGGATCAACTTCTCCAGGATCAGCCTTTTTTTCAACTCCTCCGCCCAGGAGGCATAATCCACTTTTCCGTCCCGGAACGCTTCGTAGAAACTCTCGCCGGAGTCATAGTCTTTCATGATCTCCTTGATCCGGCCGGCCAGTTCACGGTCGCTGACGGAGATGTCGAGTTTCCGTGCCTGCTGAAGCATAATCCGCCGTGCAATGAGGTCATCGAGAATTTCCCTTTTCAGGCCCTCGAGTTCGTCCTCGTCGAAGGCGGAGCTCTGGCCGATGATCTCCATGTGACGGCTGAAGACCTTTTTGAACTCACGCTGTGTGATCTTCTGTCCGTTCACCGTCGCCAGGCTCTTTCGGAAGGGTTCCGTGAGCACGTCCCTGTAGAATAAAGTTAGAAGACCTACAAGGGCGACAAAGACGATGACGGCGTAGAGCAAAGGCCCCTTCGGGCGAGGAGTGGTCAGTCTTTTTAGGATGGCCTCCTTGATCGTCCCGGTCAATATAATAACGTTTTCCTTCCAGGCCCTTTCTTCGGAGGGCTTCTCCGGGTTTTTCATCATGAGGCGGTGAGCTCCTGCAAGATGTTTTTGGCCTGCCGGAGGATGTCCTCATCCTTGATCCCCGGCAGTGGAATGGAAAGTTTGAGATCCGGTGTGAGCTTCAGCCCCTTCATCCGGGTTTTTGAGAGCCTGATGATCCTCACGGGATCGATCGGGCTATCCTGGTGGAAGGTAATGCTCAGGAACTTTCCATCATAGTCCATCCTTTCCCCCATGATTGTCTTCAGCCGGTTGCGGATGCCGATGACCTCAAGGAGATTCTCCACCTGCAGGGGCACGAAACCAAAGCAGTCCGTCAGCTCCTCGCGGATGCCGGTCACATCCTCGTCGGATCCCGCCATGGACAGCCGCTTGTACGTGACGAGCCTCCGGTTCATGTCGGTGATGTACTCGTCGGGGATGAAGGCCGGGAGGCCCAGGTTGATCTCAGGGCGGATCTCCTCCTCTTTCAGTGGTTCTCCCTTCAGATCCCGGACGGCCTTTTCCATGAGGCTGATGTACATTTCGTAACCCACAGCTGAGATGTGTCCAGATTGGGACATGCCCACGAGGTTTCCCGCGCCGCGGATCTCCAAGTCGTGGGAGGCGATCTGGAAGCCCGATCCGGGATCGGTGAATTCCTTGATGATCTGGAGCCTCTTCTGGGCGTCCTTTGGAAGCAGGGCCCCCTTCGGGATGAGCAGGAATGCCCGGGCCTCTTCCGTTGATCGTCCTACCCGGCCCCTGAGCTGGTAGAGCTGCGAAAGCCCGAAGCGGTCCGCCCGGTTCATGAGGATGGTGTTTGCCGTGGGGATGTCGAGGCCTGAGCCGATGATGGTGGTGCTCACGAGAACGTCGTAGTCCCGCCGCAAGAATTTGACCATCACATCCTCGAGTTCCCGGGCCTTCATCTGCCCGTGGGCGACGGCGACCCTGCATTCGGGGACGAGTTTCCGGATCATGCTGGCCACGCGGTCGATGGAGTGGACACGGTCGTGGAGGAAGAAAACCTGGCCGCCCCGGCGGACCTCCTCGCGGACGGCGTCGATGATGACCCCTTCATCGAATTCAACTACATAGGTCTTGATGGACAGCCTTCCCTCGGGAGGCGTGTTGATGATGGAGAGGTCCCGGATGCCCACGAGCGACAGCTGGAGCGTCCTCGGGATGGGGGTGGCCGTTAGGGTGAGTACGTCCACGAGCGTGCGGAGCTTCTTGAGCTTCTCTTTGTGGGAGACGCCGAAGCGCTGTTCCTCGTCGATGATCACGAGCCCAAGGTCCTTGAAGATCACATCCTTCTGAAGGAGTCGGTGCGTGCCGATGACGATGTCCACGCTTCCCATCGCGATGTCCTCGACAATCCGCTTCTGCTGTTCCCGCGTCCTGAAGCGGCTCAGGACCTCCACGCGCACGGGGTGCCGGGCCAGTCTTTTGGAGAAGGTCTGGTAGTGCTGTTCCGCGAGGATCGTTGTGGGGACAAGCATCGCCACCTGCTTTCCTTCCATGGCGGTTCGGAAGGCGGCCCGGATGGCCACCTCCGTCTTACCGAATCCCGCATCTCCACAGATGAGCCGGTCCATGGGTTTGGGGGAGCCCATGTCGAATTGGACGTCCTCGATGGCCCTGGCCTGGTCCGGGGTTTCCTCGTACTCGAAGGCCGATGCGAATTCCTCGTAGTAACGGTCGAGCGGCCCGTAGGCGTGGCCTTCCAAAACCCCGCGCGCGGCGTAAAGGGAGACAAGCTCCTCGGCGATTTCGTTGACAGCTTTCTTCACACGTTTCTTCGCGGTTTCCCAGGACGTCCCGCCCAACCGGTCGATCTTCGGGACGTGGCCGTCGGGCCCGATGTAGCGCTGGATCATGTCGAGGCGGTGCACGGGGATGTAGAGGCGGTCGCCCTCCTGGTACTCGAGGAGGAGGAAGTCATTTTCGATATTTCCGACGGCCAGCCGCTTAAGCCCCTGGTACATGCCGATGCCGTGATCCGTGTGGACGACGAAGTCGCCCTCTTTAAGCTCGCCGAAGGATCGGAGAAAGTAGCCCTCCCGCGCCGGCCTGGGTCTTCGCTGTTTCGTCTTTTTCCCGAAGATCTCCTCCTCGCTGAAGATGACGAGCTTCAACCCCGGAAAGGAGAATCCCTGGCCGACCCGGCCTTCCCTCAGGACGAGCGCGCCTCGCCCGCCATGCCTCGAGAGGTCATCGATGAAGGAGCCGCTTCCCGGCACGAGGGGCAGCCCGTAGGCCTCCAAAAGGTGACTCATCCGGTGGACGTCCTCCTCGCCGGCGCACAGGAACGCGACGAGATTTCCCTCGCCGACCCAGCCGCGGATTTTTTCGGCCGTCGGTGCGAGGATACTCTCCTCTTTGCTCAACGGTGCGGCCCTGTCCAACCGGATCCCGATATCCGTCTCCGTCCGGAACCGAACGGCCGTCCCCTGGGAGGCGGCCGTGTCGAGCTCGAGCCCCTCGATGCTGATGCGCTGGCAAACGCCGCTCGTGAAGAGACCGTCCGTCTCCACATGGAAGATTTTTTTATCAAGGTAATACTTCTCCTCGTTCTTCGCGCGCTCGATGAAGCGGTCCGCCTCCTCTTCGAGCTTTTCCGCTGCACGCCTGAGCGAAAGGGTATCGTCGTAGACGACGATGCACGAGGGCCCGAGGTGTCCGGATACGGGCTCGAGGCCCCCCGACCCCTCATCGTCCGCATAGTATAGAGGAAGAAGCTGGGGGTTCACCGGGTAGTCGAGGTTCTCCGAGATCATCTCCGTCAGGTAATCCCGGACCGCGCGGGGAAGGTCGAGTTCGTTCGCCCGGTTTCTCAGGTTCCTCAATGCGCGTGCCCGGGCATCGGCCGTGAGGATGAGTTCCCTCGCCGGGTAAAGTGTGAATTCGTCGATCTCCCGGCCCGATCGCTGGGATTCCGCATCGAACTCGCGGATCGACTCGATATCGTCGCCGGTGAAGAGCATTCTGTAGGGTCTTAAGGCGCCGGGCGGGTATACATCGATGACGTTGCCCCGGATGCTGAACTCCCCCTCGGCCTCCACGAGAGGGATGCGCCTGTAGCCGCCGGAGACGAGCTTTTCGGCGATGTGGTCTCGATCCAGCGTGTCGCCGAGGGAGATCTTCTCCACATAGGATGAAAAGATGTCCTTCGGGACGACCTTCTGGAGTAGCGCGGCCAGGGGCGCCACGATAATGGCGGGCTCCCCGGCCGACAGCCTGTAGAGGGCCTCCGCACGGCGGAGCTCCACCTCCCTTCGTGGTGCCAGGACGTCGGCGGCGAGAAAGTCCCAGGCGGGGAAGAGTGTCGTCCCGTTTCCGCAGAAGAAGGCGATGTCGCGATAGAGATCAACTGCCTCCTCGGAGGTCGGGGAGACGATGAGCAGGGTCCTTTCGAGGACCTTCGAGAGAATGCAGAGGAGGAGGGATCTTGAAGAGCCTCGGAGTCCGCCGAGCTTCACGTGGTCCTCGCCCTTTCGAATCCGGTCGTGGACCTCGCGGAAGGCCGGGTCCGTGAGGATATGTTCGAGCTCTCTTTCTTTATTCACCGGATGTAGAAAACATCTCCTTGTCAAAAATCATGAAATCTCGAGCATGCGGTCCAGGGCCTTCTTCGCGGGCGCGGCGATTCCCGCGGGCACCGTGATGATGTGCTTCATCTCCTCGAGGGCGTCGCAGACATCCTCGAGGGTGATGGATCGCATGGTTTCACAGAAAAGTCTCTCCGAGGCGAGGATGAATGTCTTATTCGGGTTCTGCATCCGGAGCTGGTACATCACACCCCTTTCCGTCCCGATGATGACCGCCTTCGCGTCCGTCTCGCGGGCATAGCGGATGATCCCCGTTGTGCTGCCGATGAAGTCGGCAAGCGCCAGCACTTCCTCCGTGCACTCCGGGTGGGCGGCGAACTTCGCGCCGGGATGTCGTGCCTTCACCGCCTTCACCTCGTCCGGTGTGACGTAGTGGTGAACGGGGCAGAAACCCCTCCAGGGGATGATTTCTTTGTCGGTGAAACGGGCCGTGTAGCGGGCGAGGTTCCCGTCGGGGACCATGAGAACCCGCTTCGCATCCTTGAGAGAGTTGACCACCCGGACGGCATTCGCCGAGGTGCAGATGATGTCACTTTTCGCCTTCACGGCCGCCGAGGAGTTGATGTAGGTAACCACGGCGGCATCCGGGTATTGCTTGCGGGCCGTCTCCAGTTCTTCGGCGGTAATCGTATCCGCGAGGGGACACCCCGCCTCGAGCCGCGGCAGGAGCACCGTCTTTTCCGGGCAGAGAATGGCGGCGCTTTCCGCCATGAAGTGCACCCCCGCGAAGACGATGACATCCGCCCTCGTCTTCGCCGCGCTCATGCTGAGGGCGAGCGAATCCCCCAGGAAGTCAGCAATATCCTGAATCTCGTCGCGCTGGTAGTAGTGGGCGAGAAGTATCGCGTTCTTCTGCCGGAGAAGATGCTTGATTTCCTCCTGAGTCACCTGCGTGCTATTGCACATCTCTTGAGCACCCTGTCTTCTTGCTTCGGGGCCATGCTCCCTTGCGCCCCGGACTCTGAACCCTAAGCCCGATACCCAAAATCTGGTCCTGCGGGCCACAGGCCTGAGTGGTGTGAAAGATTAATTAATTCATAGCTCATAACTCAAAATTGGTGAAGGCCTTTCGCCTTGCCTTTTTTTAGTCTTTACCCCGATGCCTTACGCCTATTTTCGATCCTTTGCCCTTAGCCTTACGCCGGTACCTTTTGCCTAATGCCCAACGCCTTATGCCTAATTTGTTAAATATATGCCATAGGTTCCATTTATTCAAGGGCAAAAGGGGTTATGGGCCCATGTCAGGGATAAAAATTCCTCATTTATGTTGTGATGGGGGGCAATCTCGTATATAATCGCGGCCCCCTCGGAAACCGGTGTCTGTTCCGAGGGGGTACTCAATCCCGCACCCCTGAAAGTTTGCTGAAAACATCCGAAGCCATGTTTTTTTCCTGCTTCGCTTGTTGAGGCTACGGGTCCGGGGTCGATCGCGCACGGTGTTGCATTACTGGATTATCGATAGTCAGACTTAATTCGAAGTTCAACATTCGTAATTCAATATTTACAATTCAAAATTGGCTGCGCCCCTGTCGGCAGCCTCTGCACAGGAGAATCCGATGGATACCGTGACCCTCAGCAGGCTTCAGTTCGCTATGACGGCAGGTTTTCACTTCATTTTTGTCCCCCTCACCCTCGGTCTTTCCCTGCTTGTCGCCTGGATGGAGACGCTCTATGTCAGGACCGGCGATGAACTCTATCTCCGGATGACAAAGTTCTGGGGGAAACTTTTCCTGATCAACTTCGTCATCGGCGTTGTGACCGGCATCACCCTGGAGTTCCAGTTCGGGATGAACTGGGCGGAATACTCAAAATACGTGGGGGATATCTTCGGGGTGCCCCTGGCCATCGAGGCCACGGTGGCCTTTTTCCTGGAATCCGTCTTTATCGGTGTCTGGATTTTCGGCTGGGACCGGGTCTCCAAGAAGGTCCACTGTCTCTCTATCTGGATCGTGGCCATCGCGGGGAGCCTCTCGGCACTCTGGATCCTGATCGCCAACGGGTGGATGCAGCATCCTGTGGGTTACGTGATCCGAAACGGCCGCGCGGAGATGATTGATTTCTGGGCTGTACTGACGAGCAGTTACGGGTGGCTGAAATTCGGCCACACGATCACCGCGGGGTATGTCGTGGGGGCCTTTTTTGTCCTGGGGATTTCTGCCTACCATATCCTCCGCAAACAGCACGTGGCCTTCTTCAAGCGCTCCTTCAAAATGGCCGCGACCTTCGCCCTGGCGAGCGCTGTCCTTGTCGTTGTCATCGGTGATTTCCACGGCGCCGAGGCCGGGAGGGTCCAGCCAGCGAAACTGGCTGCCATGGAGGCCCTATGGGACACGCAGAAAGCCGTTCCCTTCTACATGATTCTGATCCCGGATACGAAAAATGAGCGGAACGCCGTCGAGGCGCTCGGGATCCCCAAGATGGTGAGTTTCCTGGCCTACAAGGACTGGGACGCCGAGGTCAAGGGGCTCAAGGAATTTCCAAAGAAGGATCGGCCGCCCGTCATGGAGGTCTTCGTCAGTTTCAGGACCATGGTGGGGCTGGGATTCCTTTTTATCGGACTCTCCCTCGCTGCCTGGTACCTCGCGAGGAAGGACCGTCTGGAGTCATACCCGCTCTTTCTCCGGATCATGCTCTACTCCATCCCGCTTCCCTACATCGCGGCACAGCTGGGGTGGATCGTGGCGGAGATGGGTCGCCAGCCCTGGATCGTCTACGGGGTGCTTCGGACATCCGACGCGGTGTCAAAAAACCTCGAGCCCTCGCAGGTCATGACCTCGCTCATCGGGTTCGGTATTTTCTACAGCTTTCTCGGCATCCTGGACATCTACCTCCTGGCCAAGTTCGCCCGGAAGGGGCCTGAGGAAACGGGCACGGTATATTAAGGAGGCTTGACATGGAATATCAGATCATCTGGTTTGTGCTGTGGGGAATTCTCTGGACTGCCTATTTCATGACCGACGGCTTCGACCTCGGCGTGGGGATGCTCTACAATCTCCTGGGGAAGGACGACAATGAGAAACGAACAATCATCCACAGCATCGGTCCCGTCTGGGACGGCAACGAGGTCTGGCTGATCACGGCGGGAGGCGCCACCTTCGCGGCCTTTCCCACCACCTACGCGCTCATGTTCAGCTACCTCTATTCAGCCCTCCTGATCATCCTCTTCGGGCTCATCATCCGGGGGGTCTCGCTCGAGTTTCGCGGAAAGCTTAAGAACACCGGCTGGAAAAAGGGCTGGGATGCGGCCATCTTCGTCGGAAGTTTTGTCCCTGCGCTACTCTTCGGGGTCGCTTTCGGCAACATCTTTCAGGGTCTCCCCATGGATGCCCGGGGCTATCACGGAAACCTCCTTTCGCTCCTGAACCCCTACGGGCTTTTGACGGGTGCCCTTTTTGTCCTTCTTTTCTCCGTCCACGGGGGACTGTGGCTTGCCTTTAGGACCGGGGGCGACTTGAGCAAAAGATCGGGGTTAATGGCCGCACAGGCGTGGCGGGCCCTTGCGATTGTCGCCGTCCTTTTTTTGATTTACACCGCCTTTGCGACACGGCTCTATGACAACTTCCTGCGAAACCCTCTCTGGTTCGTCGTGCCTGCTGCCGCCGTCTGCGGCCTTGTCGCCACAAGGGTCTTTCTGGCGAAAACGGATGCCTTCAAGGCTTTCCTTGCGTCCTGCGTCACCATTGTGATGGTCACGTTGACGGGGATTGTCGGCCTCTACCCGAACTTGATCCCGTCGAGCCTTGATCCGGCGTTCAGCCTGACGGCCTTCAACTCTTCCTCCAGCATTTACACCCTGCGAATCATGACCGTCGTGGCATTGACTTTTGTCCCCCTCGTGATCGCCTACCAGGTCTGGGTTTACCGTGTATTCCGTCATGGCGTTGTAACAGGCGAAACACCAGGCAACGGGTATTAAGAGGCATGCATGGTTGAATACATTGAAAAGTCTGTCTTTCTGCCGGAGGGCAGTTTAACGGCGGTCCACTCCACCGACGTGTTGGTCGCGCGGGCAAAAATCTCACCATCTGTAGGGATGAAGGCGTATGATCAGTGTCGATAAGGCCCTGGAGCAGGTCCTGGGAGTCATCAATCCTCTGCCGTTCGAAAAAGTCACAATCCTGGAGGCCCTCAATCGCGTCCTGGGGGAGGATATCAACTCTGACTTGGACATCCCGCCGCTTCTCAATTCGGCCATGGACGGCTATGCCCTGAGGTTCGTCGATACCCTGGGGGCCACACGTGTAAAACCCGTCGTTCTCACCGTTATCGACGACATCCAGGCGGGAAGGGTCTCGACCAAGACGATCGGCCCCGGACAGGCCATACGGATCATGACGGGCGCCCCGATCCCTGCGGGGGCCGATGCCGTCACACGCGTGGAGGACACGGACAAGGACGGGGACCGCGTCCGGGTTTTTGTCCCTGCGAAGAAGGGGCTCGACATCCGGCCGGCCGGCGAGGATGTGAAGAAGGGCGAGCTCGTCATCCCGAAAGGGAAGGTCATCCGTCCGGCAGAGATCGGCATGCTCGCCGCGCTCAACCGCCCCGACGTGGCCGTTTACGGGCGGCCGAGGGTGGCCATCCTCTCCACGGGCGATGAGCTGGTGGACATCGGCGGAAAGCTTGCCCCCGGGAAGATCATGAACTCAAACAGCTACTCGCTTGCCGCCCAGGTGGCCGAGTGCGGTGCCCTGCCGCTTCGGCTCGGCATCGCCCGCGACACGCGCGAGGATCTCGTATCTAAATTCGAGGCGGCCAGGGGCGCCGATCTCATCGTCACCTCCGGTGGCGTCTCAGTGGGCGACTATGACCTCGTCAAGGATGTCTTGGGGGAGCTGGGCGCGATGCGGTTCTGGAAGGTCGCCATGCGGCCGGGAAGGCCCCTTGCCTTCGGGACCATTGGGGGTGTGCCGGTCTTCGGGCTTCCGGGAAACCCCGTTTCCGTCATGGTCTCCTTCGAGGAGTTTGTCCGTCCGGCCATCCTCAGGATGTCGGGCTGCACGAACCTCTTCCGCCCGGTCGTGAAGGCCGTCCTGAAGGAGGGCCTTCAAAAAAAGGCCGGCTTCAGGCATTTCCTGCGCGCCGTCGTGGAGTGGAAGGAAGGGAAGTACTACGCCTCCACGACGGGTGAGCAAGGCTCGGGGATCCTGAAATCCATGGTCATGGCAAACGGCTTGATCGTCCTTCCCGAGGACGTGACGTCGCTGCTCGCGGGTGACGAGGTCACCGTCCAGTTCCTCGACCGGTCCTTTGAGACGGCATCGGCTCCCCGGTATCTATCCGGCTGATTC
>CAZJPV010000040.1:18234-24462 GCA_964547985.1 uncultured Syntrophaceae bacterium | reverse complement strand
AACACAGGCAGGGGGGACTTTCAATCCCATTTTTTCCAGAAATCGGGAATGAGAAGGACGAGAACCGTAAAGATTTCAAGCCGTCCCAGGAGCATGCAGAAGGAGAGGAGCCACTTGCCCGCCTGGGGGACCTCGAAGAAGTTCGACATGGGGTTGACCAGGCCGAGACCCGGCCCCACGTTTCCCAGGGTGGCCGCCACGGCCGAGAAGGAGCTCACCAGGTCGAGCCCCATGAAGGCCAGGCAGAGGGTAGCCACGGTGGCCGTCGATATGTAGAGGAAAAAGAAGCTTCGGATACTCGCCATGATGTCGGCGGGGACCGTTTGCTTCCCCAGCTTCACCGCCACTACCGCGTGCGGGTGGATGAGGCGGTAGAACTCCAGGTAGCTGTGCTTGATGATGAGGAAGAACCGCAGGCACTTGATCGCGCCGCCCGTGGAGCCGGCGCAGCCCCCGATGAACATGAGAAGGAGGAGGATGATCCTGGAGGACAGGGGCCAATGGTCGAAGTTGTCCGTAACGAACCCCGTGGTGGTCATGATGGAGACAACCTGGAACAGGGACGCGCGGAGCGCCTTCTCGAGCGTATAAAACAGGTTAAAGTGAAGATCAATCGTCACGATGACGGTAGCGATGAGAATGATCAAAAAGTAAAAGCGAAGTTCGCCGTTGCCAAAGAAGCTTTTGAAATCCCCCATTACGAGGAGACGGTAGTGGAGCGCGAAATTGATCCCCGCCAGGGCCATGAATAAGATGATGACCCCTTCGATGTAGAGACTCTGGAAATGGGCAATGCTGGCATCGTAGTTGCCGAAACCGCCCGTGGCCATGGTCGCGAAGGTGTGGCAGGCGGCATCGAAGGCGCTCATCCCCCCGAGCATCAGGAGGAGAAACTCGGCCATGGAGATGGCGACGTAGATACCCCACAGGAATTTGGCCGTGTCGATAACTCTCGGCGTGATTTTATCCTTGACGGGACTGGGCAGCTCGGCCTTGTAGAGCTGCATCCCGCCCACGCCGAGGACGGGGAGGATGGCAATGACGAGCACGATGATGCCCATACCGCCCAGCCACTGGGTGAAGGCCCGCCAGAACAGGAGGCCCCGCGGGAGGTGCTCCAGGCCGGAAATGACGGAAGCACCTGTCGTTGTGAAGCCGGACATGGTCTCGAAGAAGGAATCGGTGAAGGTGGGCGTGACGCCGTGGATCAGGAAAGGCAACCCCCCGAAGGCCGCGGCGAGAGCCCAGGCCAGGGTGACAACGAGAAAACCCTCCCGGCGGGTGAGGGAGATTTTCTCTTCACTCTTTTCGAAGAGGAGAGCGAGAATAAAGCCCGTGCCGCTGGTGGCGAGGAATGATGCGATCAGGGCCTGGAGGTCCCCGCCCTCCGAATAGAAGGCGATGACCATGGCGGGAATCATGGTGAGGCCGAGGAAGAAGAGAAAGAGGCCCAGGATGTGGAGGACGTTGTTGAAGTTCATTCGAAATAGTCCAGCTTGACGGTCAGCATTTTTTCCAGTTTCGGAATGGTTGACCTGAAGGTAAAGATGATCACGTGGTCGCCGGGACGGATGACGGACTCCCCGTCGGGGATCATGATATCATCGTTTCGTATAATCGCCCCGACGATGGTCCCTGGCGGGAACTTGATGTCCTTGATGGGCCGGTCGGTGATATCCGCTGTTTCGAGCGCAATGACTTCGTAGGCCTCGACGCGCTCGTCGTGGAGGGGGGTGGCCGAGACGATCTTTCCCTTCCGGATGTAGTTCAGGACCTTGCTGATGGCCGCGTGCCTCGGGTTGATGACGCCGTCGATACCGACGGTGGAAACCAGCGGCATGTATTCCACGCGGTTGATCAGGGCGATGGATTTCTTCGCCCCGAGCCTTTTGGCAAGGAGGGCCCCGAGAATATTGGCCTCCTCGTCGTCGGTGACGGCGAAGAAGCAGTCCGCCTCCTGGATGTTCTCCTCCTTCAGAAGTTCCTGGCTGGTTCCGTCGCCATGCAGGACGGTCACCTTCTCCAGCACACAGGCGAGATCCTCGCATCTCCAGTGGTTCTTTTCGATGACCTTCGTCAAGAGGCCGCGCGCTTGGAGCGCCTCCGCCAGCATGAAGCCCGTGTTTCCCCCGCCCATGATGAAGATCCGCTTCAGAGGCGCGCTGCTCTTGCCGTAGGTCCGCAGCATCTCGCGCAGTTCGCTCGACGCGGCAACGGCGAAAATGTAGTCGCCCGCGAGGAGCTGTGTGCTTCCCGTCGGCTCCAGTAGCTTTTCTTTCCGGATGATGGAGGTGACGAGGACCTTGGTCCGGGGGTAAAGGATCCTCAACTCCCGCAGGGTCTTATCGATGACCTGGCTTTCCGGACCGATGCTGAAGCCGATGAGCTTGATGCGTCCGTCGACGAAATCGATGATTTCCGTGGCGCCGGGAAACTCGATGAGATTCAGGGCATTTTTCACCGCCTCGCGCTCGGGGTTGATGCAGAGGTCGATATTGAGGTGATCTTTGTCGAAGATGACGGATTTTCCGTCCAGTTCGGCATTGCGGATCCGGGCCACCTTGTAAGCGACGTTCGACTGGCTGGAGGCGAGAAGGCAGGCCACCATGTTCGTGTCATCGCTGTTCGTGACGGCGATGATCATGTCGGTTGAGTCGAGACCTGCTTTCCTCAGGACCTGGGGGCTGCTCCCGCTTCCATGGACGGTGAGAACGTCGAGTTTTTCGGCGACCTCCTGGAGCCTCGATTCATCCTGATCGATGAGGGTGACATCCTGCCCCTCCTTTGAAAGGACGTCTGCGATATTGAAACCGACCTCTCCCGCACCAACGATGATGATTTTCATGGAGGAAACCTCTCCGTGCAAGCCTGCGACGGTTTTTTTAAATCAACGAAGGGTGGTTGTTTCGCTTAATGAGGATGTCCACGGGGACCCTGTCCCGCATGCTCAGCTTGTATCTGTGGAGGCCGAGGAGGGCCTTCTGAAAGTAGGATTCCTCCGCCAGTATACAGGGGCATAGCTTCTTTTCAGCATCGGGCGTCACCGGAAGCAGCGCGTCGAAGAAGCCTCGAATCAGGGCTTCCGTCATCTGAGTGATATCCAGCTCCGTCCGTGGTGCCGCCGGGATATCGAAGGCGAAATCCCCGCAGTAGATGCCGATGGCCGTTCTGGCGAGATGGATCCCGGCCTGATGCAGCCTTTCGTAGGAGAGTTTATGGAACGGGCCGAGGCCATGGAGGATCACCCTGGGCGGCGGGATTCTCCCCCCCGTTTCGATCAGGACGTTTTCGTGGAGCGCACCGCTGATCCTGCCTGCAGCCAGGAGATTTGAGATGAGACCGTTGAGACGCCAGTCCGCGAAACCGCAGGGTCCCCTGGGGGGCCTTTCGTCGGAGAAGAAACCGAGCACCAGGCATTCAGGATTCAGGATGTCCAGGGGCTCCGTTGATATCTTGATCTGCATGTGGGCCGCGTATCTTTGCGTACAACGCGTCAAGAATGCCGTTGATGAATGAACCCGAGTTTTCCGAGCCGTAATCCTTCCCGAGATCAATCGCTTCGTTGAGGGTCACTTTCGGCGGAACGTTTCGGCAGTATAGAAGTTCGTAGACGGCCAGCCGAAGGATGTTCCGGTCGACACGGGCCATCCGCTCGAGCGACCAGTTCTCAGAGCAACCGCAGATGAGCCGGTCGATTTCCTCCCGGTGTCTGCAGGTCCCCTCGACGAGTTCGGTGGAGTATTTTCTGGCCTCTTCGGGGCCGCTGAAGTTGCTCCAGAAAAGATCCACAGCTTCCCCGGCGTCAATGTTGAGAACATCGATCTGATAAAGAACCTGTAAGGCAATCTCCCTTGCCTTTCGTCTTCGACGCATTGTGTTATCCGACGCGATCCCCGTGTGTCCTCCCGGGGGACCCTCCGAGGACCTGTGAATTGCTCATGACAGGGGAAACACTTTCTGCCGGAACCCTTCTTCTTATTTCATCTTCCTGAAGAGGTCCACCATCTCGACGGCCGACAGGGCCGCATCGAAGCCCTTGTTCCCGGACTTCGTGCCGGCCCGCTCGATGGCCTGTTCGATGGTGTCGGTGGTGATGACGCCGAAGACAACGGGCACTTCCGTCTCGAGGGCCACGGTGGCGATCCCCTTGGACACTTCCGCGCTGATGTACTCGAAGTGAGGCGTGGCACCCCTGATCACGGCCCCCAGGCAGATGACGGCGTCTACCTTGCCACTCCGGGCCATCCGCTTTGCCGCCAGCGGGATCTCGAAGGCACCCGGCACCTTCGCGATCGCAATGTCCTTTTCATCTGCGCCGGCCCTTGTCAGGGCGTCCAGGGCCCCCTCGATCAGTTTTGCCGAGATGAAATCGTTGAAGCGGCTGGCCACGATCCCGAACCGCATGCCCTTGGCAATAATTTTCCCCTCTATGATTTTGCCCATAATCTTTTCTCCCTGCCTTAGATTTTTAACAGGTGCCCCATTTTTTCCTTTTTCGTCTTCAAATAGCGGACGTTGATCTTGTTCGGCTGCATCTCGATGGGAACCCTCTCCACGATGGTCATCCCGTAGCCTTCGAGACCGACGACCTTTTTGGGGTTATTGGTGAGCAGGCGGATCTTTTTCACACCCAGATCCACGAGGATCTGGGCCCCGATACCGTAATCCCTCAGGTCTTCCTTGAAGCCGAGCTCGAGGTTGGCCTCCACCGTGTCCTTGCCGAGTTCCTGCAATTCATAAGCCTTGACTTTGTTGACGAGACCGATGCCCCGCCCTTCCTGGTGCATGTACACGATGACGCCCTTGCCCTCCTTGGCGACCATCTCCATGGCCGTCTGGAGCTGCTCCCCGCAGTCGCATCGCATGGAGCCAAAGACATCCCCCGTCAGACATTCAGAATGAACCCTCACGAGCACCTCGTCGCCGAGCTGGATGTCTCCCTTGACGAGGGCGAGGTGCTTCATCTCGTCGACGTCGTTCTCATAGACGATGAGCTTGAATTCGCCGCCGTAAGCGGTCGGCAGCTTCGCCGTGGCGGCCCTCCGCACCAGGGATTCGTTCTTCATCCGGTAGGTGATCAGGTCGGCGATGGTGGCAATTTTCAGGTCGTGTTTTTTTGCGAAGATTTCGAGGTCGGGCATCCGGGCCATGGAACCGTCGTCGTTCATGATCTCGCAGATGACCCCTGTGGATTTCAATCCCGCCAGTCTCGCAAGGTCGACGGACCCCTCCGTCTGCCCCGTCCTGACAAGCACTCCCCCCTTTCTGGCCAGGATCGGGAAAATGTGGCCGGGGCTCACGATGTCCTCGGGTTTCGCGTCATCGGCAATGGCCGCACGGACCGTCGTGGCGCGATCGGCGGCAGAGATGCCGGTGGTGACGCCGCGCTTGGCCTCGATCGAGACCGTGAAGGCCGTCTTGAATCGGGACTGGTTGTCTGAGACCATCATGGGAATCTTAAGCCGTTCCATGAATTCTTCACTGAGGGTGAGGCAGATCAACCCGCGTCCGTACCTGGCCATGAAGTTGATGGCCTCGGGTGTGACAAACTCCGAGGCCATGCAGAGATCCCCTTCATTTTCCCGGTCTTCGTCATCGACCAGTATGATCATTTTGCCGTTTCGGATATCTTGGATTGCGTCTGCGATTGAGCTCGTTGCCATATGATTCACCTGTGAATGGCTGACGGCTGAGGGCTAAGGGCTAAGGGCGAAAGGCAAGAGAGGACAGATCAATAAATTTTTCTGTGCCATCCGCCATGTGCCTTGTGCCATATGCCAATTATTTAAACCCATGTTCCCGAAGAAAATCCATGCCGATCCGCCCACCGGGCTGGAGGAGCTTCTCCACGTATTTCCCGAGGATGTCCGTCTCGATGTTGACGGGATCCCCCGCCTTCTTGAACGACAGGGTGGTGTTCTCTATCGTGTGCGGAATGATATTAACATAAAATCGGTCTTTAGCATATCGGTTGACCGTCAGGCTGATCCCGTCAACGGCGATGGAGCCTTTTTCCACGATGTAACGGCTCAGACCCTCCTCCACGGTCACGCCCAGGACGATGGATCCCGATTTCGGGGTCCTCTCGACGATCTTTCCAGGACCATCGATGTGACCGAGGACGAGGTGCCCGCCCAGGAAATCCGTCAGCCGGAGGGCTTTTTCCAGATTGACCCGTTCCCCCGCTTTCAGGAACTGCAGATTGGTCCTCGCGAGCGTCTCGGCCGA
>CAZJPV010000040.1:0-18134 GCA_964547985.1 uncultured Syntrophaceae bacterium | reverse complement strand
CCCGTTCCCCCGCTTTCAGGAACTGCAGATTGGTCCTCGCGAGCGTCTCGGCCGACACATCGGCACTGAAGACCTGGCCGGAGAGCGTCGTTATCGTGAGGCACACGCCGTTGACGGCGATACTGTCCCCCCGCTTCAGATCATGCAGGGGAAGCACCGTTTCCACCCCGATGAGGGCGTCCTGACCCTGACGGGTCATCTTCCTGACCGTACCCAGTCCCTGGATAATGCCGGTAAACATGGTCTTAACCCGAGCTTCGGCGGGAATCCTTTTCTTCTGCTGGCTTTTCGGCGCGTGCCTTGTTTTCGCCCTTGTCCTCTTTGAGGTTCAGAATACCCTTCAGTTCCTCGAGGAACTCGGTAGCGTCACGAAACTGCCGGTAGACCGACGCAAACCGGACGTAAGCCACCTTGTCGAGGTGGTGAAGTTCCGCCATGACCCGCTCTCCGATAAAGGAGGAAGGTATTTCCTTTACCTGGGATTCCTGGCAGGCCTGTTCGATGCGATCCACGGCGCCCTCGATAGCATCCATGCTGATTGGCCGCTTTTCACAGGCCTTCTTGATCCCCGATAAAATCTTGGACCGGTCGAAGGACTCGCGCCTGCCGTCCTTCTTGACGACCACGGGGAGGACCTCCTCGACATATTCATAGGTGGTGAACCGTTTGCTGCAGCCGAGGCACTCCCTCCGGCGCCGGATGGCGTTGCCTTCCTTGCTGATGCGGGAGTCGATCACCTTGTTCGCCGGATTGGCGCAGAAAGGGCATTTCATAACTTCTTTGCCTCGATACCGGTTTCCTCGAGCATCTGCTCGGCCAGCTTGTCGCTGTAGCCTTCCCGGTACACGATGTTTGTGATCCCGGCGTTGATAATCATCTTCAGGCAGATCGCACAGGGGTGGCTGGTACAGTAGAGCGTCGCCCCCTTGATGCTCACGCCGTGGACGGCGGCCTGGATGATCGCGTTCTGCTCTGCGTGGAGGCCCCGGCAGAGCTCGTGACGCTCCCCCGAAGAAATCTTCAGTTCCTCCCTCAGGCAGCCCGTCTCGAGGCAGTGGCGAAGTCCGCTGGGCGCGCCGTTATAACCCGTCGTGAGGAGTCGCTTATCCTTGACGATGACGGCCCCGACCCCGCGCCTCAGGCACGTGGATCGCCTGGCGACGAGCGCGACGATGTCCAGGAAGTATTCGTCCCAGCTGGGGCGGGTCCTCGGCATCGCGAGTTTGGTGACCGTCTTGGACTTGGCGTTCGGTTTTTGAGCCATTTTTTCTACTTGCGGAGGATCCGGTCCCTGTAGAGGGGAAACTTTTCGCAAAGGGTCCGGACCTTCTCCCGCACTTCCTTCTGACGGTTCTCGTCCTTGGTGTCCTTCAGGATATAGGCGATGAGCCGGCCGATGGTCTTCATCTCCTCTTCTTTCATCCCCCGGGTGGTGATCGCCGGTGTCCCCATCCGAACGCCGCTTGTCACCTGGGGGCCTTTCGTGTCGAAGGGGATCATGTTCTTGTTGGCGGTGATCCCCGCCTTGTCCAGGGCCGCACCCCCTTCCAGACCCGTAATCCCCTTGTCGGTGAGGTCGATCAGCATGAGGTGGTTGTCCGTTCCCCCGGAGACAAGGCGGAAGCCCTCGGCGATAAGAGTTTCGGCCAGCGTTCTGGCATTCTTGACCAGTTGGTGCTGGTACTGTTTGAACTCTTCCGTCAGCGCTTCCTTCAATGCAACGGCCTTCGCGGCGATGATGTGCATCAGCGGGCCGCCCTGGCTTCCGGGGAAGACACGGCTGTCCAGGACCTTGGCATGGTCGTGCCGGCACATGATGAGACCGCCTCTCGGTCCCCGGAGCGTCTTATGCGTTGTCGTCGTCACGAATTCGCAGAGGGGGACCGGGGTGGGGTGAATGCCCACGGCCACCATGCCCGCGACGTGAGCGATATCGGCCATGACCACGGCTCCTACCTGGTCGGCAATAGCCCTGAAAGGCTCAAAGGGGATCGTCCGGGGGTAGGCGCTTGCGCCCACGACGATGATCTTGGGGCGGTATTTCTTGGCCTGGGACTCCACCTCGTTGAAGTCGATGGTCTCGGTTTTGCGGTCCACGCCGTACTGGACGACATTGTAGAGCCTGCCCGAGAAATTCGCCGGGCTTCCGTGGGAGAGATGACCGCCATGGGCGAGGTTCATGCCGAGGATGGTGTCTCCCGGCTGCAGGGTGGCGAAATAGACGGCCATGTTGGCCTGCGTTCCAGAGTGAGGCTGGACGTTGACGTGGTCACAGCCGAAGAGCTTTTTGCACCGCTCGATAGCCAGTGCCTCGACGACATCGACATATTCGCAGCCGTAATAATATCTCTTGCCCGGGTAGCCCTCGGCGTACTTGTTGGTCATGATGCATCCCTGGGCCTCCAGCACGGCCTCATCGACAAAATTCTCCGAGGGGATGAGCTCCAGTTTTTCCGCCTGCCTTTTGGTTTCCTGCCAGATGGCCTCTGCGACTTCGGGGTCGATTTTCTTTAACATGGACATGTTGTGATGATCCCTCCTTGTTCGTCTAATACTTCCCGCTGAGACGCCTCTCGATGTCCCGGATCTTGTCCAGGCGGGCTTTATGGCGGCCGCCCTCGAAGTCCGTCTCCAGCCATATCTTTAAAATTCCCTGAGCGGTCTCCGTGTCTGTTCTCCGCTCCGCGAAGGCGATGATGTTGGTGTCGTTGTGGCACCGGCTGATGCGGGCCGTTTCTTCATCGAGGCAGACCACGGCCCGGACATTGGGGAATTTGTTGGCCACGATGGCCATGCCGGCGCCGGAGCCGCAGACGAGGATCCCTCTCTGGAACTGCCCCATGGAGACCGCCTCGGCCACCTTGACGGCATAATCGGGGTAATCCGAAGCCTGGTCGCTGTGGGTCCCCACGTCGTAGACGCGCAAACCCATGGTGCCCAGGAATTCTTTGAGTTCCTCTTTGAGGGAAAGCCCCGCGTGGTCCGATCCTATCACGATTTTCATGGCCCGACCTCTACCCCGCAAATTTTTTGAAGAGCAGGACGGCATTCACACCGCCAAACCCGAAGGTGTTGGAGAGAGCCGCCCGCACGTCCCGCTTTCTCGACTGATGAGGGACGTAATCCAGATCACATGCCGCGTCCGGGTGGTCCAGGTTGATCGTCGGGGGAACCACCCCTTCGTGTATGGCCTTAACACACACAATGGCCTCCAGCCCCCCGGCCCCGCCCAGGAGATGTCCCGTCATGGACTTCGTGGAACTCACCAGAAGATTCCAGCTGTGAGCTCCGAAGACCGCCTTGATCGCCTGCGTTTCGTAGAGATCATTGAGCGGCGTCGAGGTCCCGTGGGCGTTGATGTAACCGATCTCTTCGGGCGCCACGCCTGCATCCTGCAGAGCGCCCCGCATGGATCTTGCAGCCCCTTCGTGGCCCGGCGGCGGCGCCGCCATGTGAAAGGCGTCGCTGGTCAGCCCGAAACCCGCAAGCTCCGCGTAAATCCGCGCGCCCCTCTTCAGAGCATGGCTCCGTTCTTCCAGAATGAGGATCCCGCAGCCTTCCCCGATGACAAATCCGTCCCGGTCCCGGTCGAAGGGTCTGCTGGCAGCCTCGGGCCGGTCGTTTCTCACCGAAAGCGCCCGCATGGCGTTAAAGCCGGCCACCGTCAGCGGGCAGATGGCGGCTTCGGTGCCGCCGGCAATCATCGCATCGGCATATCCCAGGGCAACCGTTCGAAAGGCATCGCCCAGGGCGTTGGTCCCTGCCGCACAGGCCGTCACGGTGCAGCTGATGGGGCCTTTGGCCCCGAACCGGATCGAGACGTGACCGGCGGCGAGATTCGCGAGGGCCGACGGAACGGCAAAAGGCGAGAGCTTCCCCGGTCCCTGCTGCTGCATCGTTTCCTTCAATTTCTCAATCGTCGTGATTCCACCGATGCCCGATCCGATGATGACGCCCGTTCTCTCGGCGTTTCCGTTTCCAATGGCAAGCCCTGCGTCGGCCAGGGCCATCTCGGCGCCGGCCAGGGCGTAGATGATGAAGTTGTCGTAGCGCCGGAGCTCTTTCTTGTTGACGAACTGAAGGGGATCGAAGTTTTTCAGTTCGCCGGCGATTCGGGTATGAAAGTCCGCAGCGTCAAACTTGGTGATAGGACCGATACCGGATCGACCGGCGCACAGGGCTCCCCAGGAATCACTGACATTATTGCCCAGCGGGTTTACCGTGCCGAGCCCCGTTATGACCACCCTGCGCTTCAATCCCTTTCTCCGGTCATTCTCAGGTCAGTAACCCCTTCTTTTTCTTGATGAAGTTGATCGAATCCTGGATCGTGCGGATCTTTCGCAACTCCTCGTCGGAGATCTCGATGCCGAAATTTTCTTCCAGGGCCATGATCAATTCGACGATATCCAGGGAATCCGCGCCCAGATCATCGATGAATGAAGCCTCAAGGACACACTCTTCCTTCGTGACATCCAGCTGCTCTATGATAATTTCCACGACCTTTTCTTCGATTGACATGAACGCATCCTCCTTCTGTAAATCAGTATGTCCTTCCGCTCTAAAGTCCCTGGGGATCAGAGAATTCGGGGTCCCGTGATCGCTTCGTCCGTTCGGCAAACAGCCTCCGGGATTCCCGGGGTGGGTTCGGTCCTACATGTAAAGCCCCCCGTTGACGTGGATGACCTGGCCCGTGATGTAAGCGGCTTCCTCCGTCGCCAGAAAGGCGACGATACCGGCCACGTCTTCCGGTGTACCCGGTTTCGCGAGGGGGATTTGTTCCTTTATCTGTTCCCTGACCTCTTCCGGCAGGGATTTCGTCATGTCCGTCACGATGAATCCCGGGGCCACGGCATTGACGCAGATATTCCGGGGGCCGAGTTCCCGGGCCAGTGATTTTGTCAGCCCGATGATTCCCGCCTTTGACGCACTGTAGTTGACCTGGCCGGCATTTCCGGACTCCGCGACGACGGAGGTGATGTTGATGATCCGCCCCCATCGACGCTTCATCATGGAATAAGCAACGGCGCGGCAGCAGTTGTAGGTCCCCGTCAGGTTCGTCCGGATCACGGATTCCCAGTCCCGGTCTTTCATCCGGACCAGAAGCCCGTCGGCCGACGTGCCGGCGTTATTGACCAGGACATCGATTCTCCCTTTTCGGGAGATCGTGTCTGCGATCAGCTTTCGGGTCTCTTCCGCGTCGGCGACGTCAAACGGGACGACCTCCCCGTTACCACCCTGCTTTCGGATCAGGGTAAGCGTCTCCTCGGCCGCTGCGAGGTTCTTTGCGTAATTGACGATAGCGTAAGCCCCCATGGCTGACAGTTTCAGGGCGATCGCCCTGCCGATGCCTCTTGAGCCTCCCGTGATGAGGGCCACTCTGTCCTGGAGTGAGGGGTTATTTTTCATGTGCTGATAAACTCCAGAGCTTTCTTCAGTGAATCCCTGTCCTCCACGTTGAGCATCCGGATCCGGTCATCAATCCTCTTGGATAGGGCCGACAAAATTTTGCGGGGGCCCACTTCAACGATCGTGTCTATACCCATGAGGACCATCTGCTCGATCGTTTCCTGCCATCTTACGGGAGCGCTGATGTGATGGACCAGCAGATCCTTTGTATTGTCCGGCGCGTGAACCACCGCGGGATCGACGTTTGAAAGAACGGGAATATCGCCCTGGTGGATCTCGATGCTTTCCAGGTCCTTTTTAAACCGCCCGGCGGCTTCGACCAGTAAACCGCAGTGAAAGGGTACACTTAAAGGAAGCCGGATCGCCCGCTTGGCTCCCTTTTCCCTGGCCCGGCTCGCGACCGAATCCACAGCGGCGGCCAGGCCCGAGACGACGGTCTGGTCGGGCGAATTGAAGATCGCCGGGGTAACTGCGCCGTTCATCCGGGAAACCTCCCGGCAGAGACTCTCCACCACCGGCCTCTCCAGGCCGATAATGGCCGCCATGGAGCCCACACCCACGGGGACGGCCTCCTGCTGATACCGGCTGCGGGCGTGAACGAGCCTCAGGGTGTTCCCGAAGGAAATGGCGCCGGAGGCGCAGAGGGCGCTGTATTCACCCAGGCTGTGTCCCGCCATGACCGCGGGGCGAAGCGGTGTCCGTTGCGCAAAGACCCTGTAGGCTGCCACGTCCAGGGTCAGGATCGTCATCTGCGTGTTGATGGTAAGATCCAATTCCTCCTGGGGACCTTCAAAGCAGAGGGCTGCCACATCGAAACCCAGAACCTCCCGGGCCTCCGAGAAGGTGGATCGGGCCATCTCGAAGCCGTTATGGAGGTCCTGCCCCATCCCGACGTACTGTGCGCCCTGTCCGGGAAAGACAATGCCCAGCCTGTGCATGCGCTCCCCCTGAAGTCGGTCAATGAGGATTAAGACTCTTTTTCAACGTTGATCACTTCCCTGCCTTTATAGGACCCACAACTCGGGCAGGCGTGATGCGGCATTTTGGGTTCGTTGCACTGTGGACAGACGGAGATCGCCGGGAATTTGAGAAAATCATGAGAGCGCCTCTTGTCCCTTCTCGATTTTGAATGTCGTTTGACTGGATTCGGCATAAAGATAAACCTACTTTCTTTGGTCTTATTTTGTGACTTTCAAGTTCTTCAATGCTGCAAAAGGGCTGCCCGCCTGTTCCTCCCGGCAATTGCAGGAGGATAAGTTCATATTCGTCCCGCAGTGGGGACAAAGCCCTCGGCAATTCTCCCGGCAAAGGGGCTTCAAGGGAATCTGGAGAAGAATCTGCTCGTAAACCAGGGATTCAGGATCGATCAGGTCTTCCCTGTAAAACCCAAAAGCCTCATCTTCACCTGCCCACTCTCCTTCGCCTTTCACATCCTCCCGGGCGGAGATCAAGGTATAGTCTGCTTCACCCTTCACGGGCAGGGTAAAGGATTCAAGGCAACGGCAACAGTCAAAATCGATCTCAGTTTCCAGATGGAGACCGAGACTGACCGTTTCCTGGACCTTGGATATATCGCAGGACACGTCAATCGTGTGGGGATGGAAATCCATTCCCCGGTCCACCTTCACGATATCCTTTAATTTTTCCCCATCCAGCCTGAAATGGAGCTTGAGTCCCTCTTCGGGGATATTCGAAACCTTAATGGTCGCCATGTGTGAAGAGTAAAATAAACATATCCCCTTAAAGAAGCAACTTCTTTTATATGGTGTTAAATTGCACTTGTAGATTATAAATTGGCCCTTCTGTCAAGAAAATTATTTCATTTTCAGCCATGTAGAGCCGCTGGAGCACCTGTGGTATGCCCGTCCTGTGAGGGGGAAGAGCGTCTGCGGGAGGGGAAATGCGGCTTGACAAAGGCAGGGGGGTGTATATATGAAAGGCAACAAAAAAGCGGCGGTTTTCTTCATGAAAAGTTCTAAAAAAGGCGAAATTCGAACCCGTTTCGCCCCCTCGCCAACGGGTTTTCTCCACATCGGGGGGGCCCGGACGGCGCTCTTCAACTGGCTCTTTGCTAGGCACCACCAGGGGGCCTTCATCCTGAGAATCGAAGACACGGACCAGCTCCGCTCTACCGAGGAATCGACGCGGGCCATCCTGGATGCCATGACCTGGCTCGGGCTCACCTGGGAAGAAGGTCCCTATTTTCAGGCCCAGCGCGTACACCTCCACAAGGAGGCCGTGGAAAGGCTCATCGGGGAGGGAAAGGCCTATTACTGTGTCTGCCCGCAGGAACTGCTGGAGGAAAAACGAAAAAAGGCGCTCGCCACAGGGCAGAAGCCCAAGTACGACGGCACCTGCCGGGACCGAAACCTTCCGAAATCACCCGACTCCGTCGTCCGCTTCCGGTGCCCTCACACCGGGGTGACCATTGTCAGGGACCTTATCAAGGGGACGGTGCAGTTTTCAAACGAGGAGCTCGATGATCTCGTGATCGAGCGAAGTGACGGATATCCCACCTACAATTTTGCCGTGGTCGTGGACGACGCCCTCATGGGCATCACCCACGTCATCCGGGGCGATGATCACCTGAACAACACTCCGCGGCAGATCCTCATTTATGAAGCCCTCGCTTATCCGATCCCCGAGTTCGGCCATGTGCCCATGATTCTCGGCTCTGACAAGACGAGACTCAGCAAGAGGCACGGGGCCACCTCGGTCATGGCCTACAAGGACATGGGATACCTGCCCGAAGCACTCGTGAACTATCTGGTGAGGCTGGGCTGGTCCTACGGCGACCAGGAGATCTTCACCGCGAAAGAGCTCATTGAGTATTTTTCACTGGATTCGGTCGGGAAGTCGGCTGCCGTCTTCAACCCCGAAAAGCTCCTGTGGCTCAACCAGCACTATATCCGGCAGAGCGAGGCAGGCCGGCTCGCCCTGGAGATCGTCCCCTTTCTGGAAAACATGGGCATCCGGGTGCCGAACGGTGATTTCGTCAAGAGCGTTGTCCTCGACCTCCAGTCCCGCTCGAAAACCCTGATCGAGATGGCCGAGTCGGCAGCCTTCTATTTCAGCGACGATATCACCTGCGACGAGAAGCTCCGCAAAGAATACCTGAATCCGGAAGGCCTGGGTTATCTGGAGGCCGTGATGCAGAGACTCCCGGCCCTGGAGCGTTTCACGAAGGAAGGGATCGAGAATCTCCTGCGAACCATCGCCGAGGAGCGCGGGGCGAAGCTAAAGGCTGTCGCGCAGCCTCTGCGCGTGGCGCTCACGGGTAAGACGGTCAGCCCCGGGATCGATCAGGTCATGATGACACTCGGAAAGGAAAGGGTTCTCCAGCGGATTCAGAAAGTGCTCAAAAGCGGGAAACCTTAGGAAATTTCGTGTTGACATTGAGTGGCGAATTGTCTAAATTCGCGCCTTCTCAATTCAGACGCCACTGGGGGATCGTCTAGCGGTAGGACTCAGGACTCTGGATCCTGCTACCTAGGTTCGAATCCTAGTCCCCCAGCCATGGTCCCATCGTCTAGCGGTTAGGACGCTGGCCTCTCACGCCGGAAACAAGGGTTCGATTCCCTTTGGGACCACCAGATATTCAAAAACCCCCTTGAGCGAGTCAACGCGGTCAAGGGGGTTTTTGCTACAGCCGCATGAAGTCTTCCTGCGATAAGAGGTTGAAACCCTTTCTCACGAGAAGGGTCCCCGCAAAATCAGGGTTGTCGACCCGAAGAATCACAACAGCCTCACCCCCCAACTTGTCCAGAAACGTGTAAAGGTAATCCACATTCAAATCCTCGTCGGCCATCGTACGCAACGCCTTTCCGAGTCCCCCGGGTTCGTCGGCCACCCGCACGGCGAGCACCTCCACTTTCTGGATGTTATAACCCTTCTTGCCGAGCAGCTCTGCAACATGAGACGGGTCCGGGACGATCATCCGGATAACGCCGAAATCCCTCGACTCGGCAACGCTGAGGGCGCGGATGTTAATGCCCTTTGCACCGAGATACTCCGTCAGCTCCGCAAGCACCCCTGCGCGGTTATCCAGAAAGACGGACAGTTGCGTGATCTTCATGCCCCGTTCTCACCATGTAAATGCATCATGCCGGCTTTCTCCCCGACGAGCAAAGCAGAACCCCCAGGGCGATGGAGGCCAGTCTGGCCGCGGGCGGATCGGATCGCGAGCTGATCAGGATGGGAACCTTCGCGCCGACGATGACATGAGCGAGGTTCTTCCCCCCGTAGTAGACCAGCGCCTTCCCGAAGATATTGCCCGCTTCCAGGTCCGGCATGATGAGAATGTCGGCGGAACCGGCCACCGGCGATTCCACTTTTTTGATCTGTGCGGCCTCCAGGGAAATGGCATTGTCCAGCGCAAAAGGGCCGTCCACAATGCAGTCGGTCATCTCCCCGTAGGAGCATATCTTGGCCAGGGCGAGGGCATCCACCGTTGACTGCACTTCCGGTTGAACCTTTTCCACACCCGAAAGAATGGCCACCTTCGGGACCTTGATCCCGAGGGCGTGCGCAACCGTCACGGCGTTTTGGATGATGCCGATCTTCGCCTTCAGATCCGGAGCGACATTGACGCCGCCATCGGAGGCCAGAGTGATGGATCGCCGGTCTTCCCGGCTGTCCTCAAAGATAAAAACATCGCTCAGGAGGTTCCCTGCCCTCAGGTTCCGGGAACCGCGCAGGGCCGCACCCAGGAGTTTGTTGGTCGAAATGTTCCCCTTCAGGAGGATGTCAGCGGCATCTGACGCGGCCAGTTGAACCCCGTATTCGGCCGCGCGATCCGCATCTTTTTCATTGTGGATCTCGAAACGCTTGAGGGGGATCTTCAGATCCTTGAGCAGGGTCTCTATCAGGCTCGACTGCCCGATGAGAACGCCTTCGGCCAGACCCTCGCTCTGCGCGTCGTTGACCGCTTCGATCGATGCCTTCTCGTGAGGCAGGATGACGGCAACCTTCCGGGGTCCCCGGGAAGCGGCCTCCCTGATCAGCATTTTGAAATCTGTGATCATGTGCTTTGTTCCTCACCGGGCGACCCGGAAGGACGCGCCCTTGTCGATGGGCCATCTTATACACATCCGGGGGATTCGTCAATAAAGCGAAAAGAAACTCTCACACCGGGGGCGCGAGGAGGGGGCGAATCAAAAATTTATCTTTGCAATCGGCGGTGCGTTTGTATATGAAATGGATATACTTTTTTTGGTATTTTGACTTTTCCCTTCATGAAGGGCTATTCAAACAACTGCGAGGGAGGTTCTATGATGCTTCGGAAGATCGTCGTCCCCCTGCTCATTGTTTTATTCCTCTTTCCCACCCTTTCTGCGGCTACCGATGCCGCTCGAGACACATCCACCAATCTCGCTGTAGCGCAGGATCGAACCCGCAGTGTTGAAGATCGGTCTCAGGCCATCATGACCCTCGGGAGATCGGGCGACACGAAGACCTCGGAGCCTCTTCTTCTGATCCTGAAAAATCCCGCCGAGCCGCGGAGGGTGCGGGCGAGCGCGGTCATGGCCCTGGGCCGGATCGGTCAGCCGCGCCCCGAGATCCTCTCCGCCTACGAAGCCGTTTATAGAAACCGCAAAACGGGGGAGAATCTCCGTTACACCATCCTTTTAGCCCTTGGAAGTATGAAGGCCGCGGAATCCCTGCCGCTGCTCTCGGAGACCCTCTCGAGCGGGGACGACCGGATCCGCTTCAAGGCCGCCCAGGCCCTGGGCATGATCGGGGGCGATGATGCGGTGAACTTCCTGGCGGCCCGCCTCGAGACTGAACGGGACCGCATGGTCCGGGCGGAAATCGTCCGGGCCCTTGCCCAGAACGAGAGTGCCTCTGTGGAGGGTATCCTTGTCCGGGTGCTCAAAACGGATCCGGCGCCGCTGGTCCGTTACAACGCGTCCCTCGGTCTCAGCAAGTTCAAAACTCTCAGTGCGGAGGGGCAGGAGGCCCTGAGGGCTGCGGGCGGCGACGCTTCGCCGATGGTGCGAAAGGCTGTTGGGGGGCCGGCCGATGAAAAAGACCATCTTCATCCTCATTCTCCTGTCTTTCGTTTTTGCTTCCGCCGAGGCCCCGGCCCTCCAGAGGGGTGCCATCCTCTACCACACGAGCAAGGGCGACACGATCTACGGGCGGACTGACGAACTCGAGCTTACATGCTCGGTATTGAATCTGGCCCTACGGGACATGAAATCCGGCCACGTGGGCCTCTACATCGGCGACAACCGCATTATCCACGCCGTGGCGCCGACGGTGGAGGAAACAGCCTCCGAGAATTTCATCCCCCAGAGCGACCTCGACGAGGGGTGCCGCTATCTCGGGGCAAAGGTGCCCGTCGGTTTTGATGCATGGCTCGAGGAGGATGTGGATCGGCTGATCTTCCTGGCCCGTGAGCAGGTTGGAAAATACTACGATATCCAGTTCCGTCATCAGAAGGGGCAGGAAGATACATTCACCTGTGTCGGCCTCGTGGAGTACCTCTATGAACAGGTGGGCTACGACATCACCCCCTACGCGTACTACCCCGAAACCGGTACGGGCAAGACCTACACACAGACCTACAACTGCGAAGCCACACTTTGGGCGGACTGGCCGGGGGAAAACACCTTTGCTGAGCTTGTGGAGTTCTCAAGCTTCGAGCACCCCCTTGCGGAAGCGCTGAGTGTCGGCATGATCCACGAGGGTCGCCGGTACATGTTTTTCCCCTATACCCAGTACATACAGGCGACGACCGTCGCCGTGGAAACAGACGTCCCCGTCTCGGGTGGGGGCGATTCCGACGATGACGGGGGCAAGTGTTTCATTGCCACCGCCGCTTATGGCTCCACCCTGCACCCGTATCTCGACATTCTGCGGGCGGTCCGCGATCGTCATATGAAGACGAACGCGGTCGGCCGCCTCTTTCTTTCCGTCTATGAGCGATACGCGCCGTCTCTTGCCGGCCTCATCGAGCGCCACGAGTTCCTCAAATCCCTGACCCGCATTGCGCTTCTGCCGGTCCTGGGCCTGTGCCTCATCCTTCTTTACGCCGGGCCCGCAGCCCTTCTTGTTTTCCTTGCGGTCCTTTTTATCCTGCCATTCCGCCTGGCCCGACGGTGAAAATGAAAAACCCCCGAGTCTCCAGTGAGATTCGGGGGGGGTTCTATGACGGTGTCGGGATCTGATTTTGAAGCTTTAATCCTGCAGGTAGTATTCGATCGTCGATACGACGCGAACGGTCTTCTGGGGCTGCATCCACTCCATGACGCCCGGGGTCCGGTCCCGCGGCAGGATCTCGAAGACCCCCTGGCTGGCCTTTCGAATGCTGCCGACCCGGCTGCCCGAGTCCTTGGCGAACTGTTCCGCCGCCTGGCGGGCGTTGGCGGTGGCCTCGGCGATCATTTCCGGTTTGAGCGTGTTGAGGCCCGTGAAGAGATACGACGGCGTGCTCTCCATGCCCGGGTTTGCCGAGAGGATGACGCCCGCGTCGACAAGTTCCCCGATGGCCTGGCTTGCCGCGATGACCTTGGCCGGGTCCTTGGAGCGGACCATCAGGGTCTGCGAGATGATGTAGCGGCTCTGGACCGCTCCGGTGCCGCGGTAGGGATTGGCCAGGATGTCCGTCACCTCGAATTTCTGGATTTCAACGGTCTTGGGGTCGATCCCTTGTTTCTCGACAAACGAGAGGATGATGTCTTTGCTCTTCTTGATGTCCGCCTGGGCCCGCCCGAGATTGTCATTCGTGGAGACGAACCGTATGGGCCAAAGTGCGATGTCGGCCCTGACCTCCCTCTCGGAAAATCCCTTCACGGTGACATACCGGTCCGCCGTTCTCCAGGCCATGAGCCCCCTGCCGATCAGCCACCCGGCCAGCAATGTCCCCACGGCCAGAATCAGCGAGCCAATGACGCGTTCGTGACTGGTCATCTGTGCCTCCTTTCTCTGATTTGGGGTTTTAGTCGGTATGATCCGAAATTCGGAGACGTGTGATGAGCACCTTAACAAAAAAATGGGGGAATTGGAACAGGTCCAACACCCCCACGATGCTGCTACTCGTCATCTCGTGATAATAAGGCGAAGTGAAGTTTTTTCCGTTGAAATATGCAAAAAAGCAGGGCCATGTCTGACCCTGCTTCCCGTCGTTGAATCGGCATCCTGATTTCTATGGCAGATAGGCCCCGCAACAGACAATCAGGTTTCCCTTAAAATAGAGATCTTTGAAAAAAGAATATCCGCAAGGGCGGTGTAACAATCCCCCACCGGAGGAGGGGATAATTCCTGGAAGCAAACTCAGATGAAACACCGGGTCCGCACAAGGGGCGGTAGGAAGCCAACCGAAAATGGCATTCCAAACTAACGATTTTACCTACAAGTCAGCAGCCCCATCCGACATAAAGAATGACGATTACCATGTGAAATATTGACCATAATTGTATATGGTTAATAATATAAGAAAGTATGGTTAAGACTATTTTTGAAAGTTCAAAGAATTGGATAGACAACCTCTGATATACATCCTTGTTTCGGCTGCCCTGTTTGGAATCAGCCCGCCTCTTGCCAAACTGCTTGTGAAGGACATCCCCCCAGTTGCTTTGGCTGGTCTTCTCTACTTAGGGTCATTCTTGGGGCTTACCATATATTCGATCGGCCGAGGGATTGTTTCTAATGAAAACATGGAAAGCACCAACCTACAAAGGGGGGACTACCCTTGGCTTTTTGGTGCTGTACTGTCGGGGGGGATTATCGCCCCAATATGTCTGATGTTCGGATTAAGCCAAATTTCCGGTTTTACTACTTCATTGCTTCTGAATCTGGAAGGGATCTTCACGGCGGTTATTGCCGTCATCATATTCAAGGAAAAGGCAGGAACGAGATTGTGGCTTGCGTTGATGTGTATGACTGCGGCGGGGGTGTTCCTGACATGGGATCCGAGCCAAGGCAGATTCAACTTCCTTGGACCCCTATTGGTCATCCTTTCCATGGTATGTTGGGGCATTGATAACAACCTGACCCGAAACATCTCATCAAGAAATCCAATCCAGATCAGCCGCATCAAGGGCATTGCATCGGGTTTGGTATCTATCTTTTTGGCATACACCCTTGGGATAAAAATTCAGTGGGATGTATCTATTTTGTATGCTCTTTTACTGGGTTCTTTCAGCTATGGCATAAGTCTGGTGTTTTTCATTAAAGCCCTAGAAGGATTGGGTGCATTCAGAACGGGCGTATATTTCAATCTTGCCCCTTTTATTGGTGCAGTAACTTCCCTCATTTTGCTTCAAGAGTGGATCGGTTGGGTAATGTTCCCGGCTTTGATGCTCACGGTCGCTGGTGTTTGGATTGTAAGCACAGAAAAACATTTACACCTGCACTTGCATCAAGCGGTGGTTCATACGCATTTGCACAACCATAAAGATGTTCATCATAATCATGAACACATAGGCATTGTTGATGAGCCACATGTTCACGAACACAAGCACCCTGAAGAAAATCATATTCACTCCCACTGGCCAGACGCACATCACAGACACGAACATTAACCATTTTAAGAGATTACCGACCGAAATATTGTATGGATGATAAAAGTTAATTCCGAATACTTCAGGAAGGAGTCCACATTTTCCCGAAGATTTACTCACTCAGAATCCGATTTAACGCTTTCACCTACGAGTCTTCAGAAGCATTTTCATCAGGTCACAAATGATTACCAGTTGAAATGTAAAAATCGGGGCCATTTCTGACCCTTTTTCAGTAACAGATGATGACTTCAGGAAAGAGGGTGACCCATGTCACATCCGTAAGAATGATGGGTTCTAAAAAGACCTATGTTACGCGCCTGACATGATGTAGCTGTTCAGCTTATCCGCCGGGAAAGCCCTCTTGAACAATATCGGGGTCAGGAACGTAGTGAGGATGCCCATCAATACGAGCGTTGAGAACATCGTGGGGCCGATAAATCCCTTATGGTAGGCAATGCCTGCGACCACCAGCTCCATTACGCCGCGGCCGTTAAGCACGCACCCCAAGCCAATTGCTTCACGATGAGGCATGCCGACCAGTTGGCCACCAATCCAGCCGGACAAGAGTTTCGAAAGTATCGACACCATGATGACAACAAGCGGAAAGCTGACCTCGTCCAAGGTTTTGACTTGAAACTCAAGTCCGAGATAGGCAAAAAACACCGGAGCAAGAAAACCATTCGTGACCGAGGCAAGCGTCCCGTGCAGGTCATCGTATCGGGAGGCGAGAAAATGCTGTTTGTCGATGAAGAGTGCCGCGAAGAAGGCACCGATGACAAAGTGAAAACCCAGCAATTCGCTAAGCGTGCCGAAGACCAAAACAAACACGACGACAATACCGAATAATGCCTCGGGACCGAAGTACCGTATAAGAGATTCTGGTATGGCCTGATTGCTCAGCTTGCGTTGATCCAGCCACTTAAGCAATTTGTTCAGAGACAAAATAGCTAACGTCAGCACCAGCAATTTTGCTGTCGAGAGGGCAACCGTGCCGGTAGCATCACCCATTGTCATCTTTTGGGGCATGTTCAGCACGATCCCCAGAATGAACAGTGCCGCCACATCATTGATGACGGCCGTGGCCAATGCATGGCGGGCAATCCGGGTATGCAGAATCCCCATGCTGTCGAGCAGCTTGACTGTCACCGGCAACGCGGTGATGGAGATGCACAGCCCAAGTAGTATCATCCGCATCACATCGAAATCGAATGCAGCCCCAATCGCGATCCCGCTGGTAAACGGGACGACAAAACTGATCAAAGCCAGCACCATGCCCCGGCCGCGCATCGCATCCATGATGTCGGCAAAGCGCATTTCAAGACCCGCAGTGAGGATGATCATGAATACCGCCAGCTCGGATATGCCCGCCAGTGCCAGACTAGGTTCAATCAGGTTCAGGATTGCTGGGCCGAGTAGAATGCCGGCGAGAATTTCCCCGATCAGTTCAGACTGGCCGTGTCTGGCAAATAGCCGTCCAAACAGACGGGCCATAACGATCAATACGAGAAGGTTGGCTAGGAATGACAATGGTTTCCCCGAATACCGGCAACAAGAATGCGCGGTCATTCAAATTTTCGGGGGATATTATCATAGATTACCGATTCTAATTCTCTAAAAAAGCAGACCTATTATTTTGCACATTTCAGGAAGTAGTCGTTAATCAGAAAGGGCCGTTGTTTGCCTATGTTTATCAATAAAAAAATTAGTTGACATATATAGGCCGATGGCCTATATAATAATCATGAGGCCAGATGAACTAAAAAGATGGAGACTTCGAATCGGATGCAGCCAAGCCAAACTTGCCGGAGAGCTGGGTGTTGATGTTATGACTGTCTCCCGTTGGGAAAGGGGTGTCCGAGAAATCTCTTCTTTTCTTCATCTGGCATTGGACTATCTCGAATTGAAAGGAGTCGAGATTAAAAAAAGAGAACGAAAAAGCAAAAGGAAAGGGGGTAGGTGATTATGGCGGTTTTAGCTGAATGTCCTTTCTGCCACAAGAAGCAAGCCATAAGGAATAAGGTTTGTGAATGTGGCGAGGATTTGTCGAAAGCCAAGAAGTCAAAGAGGGTCCGGTTCTGGATCAGTTACAGGCTTCCAGGCGGCAAACAGAAAAGGGAACACGTTGGTTTCTCAATCGAGAAGGCGAGGGACGCAGACGGGAAAAGGCGATCTCAGAAAAGAGAGAATCGGATATTCGATGTGAAACCCGATTCAAAGATGACCTTTAACGAGCTAACCAAATGGTATTTGGGGCTTGAGAAGGTCAAGGCACTTGCCCGTTACTCCATCATGACGATCAACCTGAACAGCTTCAATGCGGAGTTTGGTAACGTTGTGGTCAGCCATCTGAAGCCGGTTGACCTGGAGAATTACCAGGCGAAAGGAAAGGTTGCCGGATATGCTGATGCATACATCGATCAGCAAATCGCCGTTGCCAAGACAATGGTCAACAAGGCGTTCGATAATGACCTGATAAGCGGGGATACTCTCAGGGTATTCAAGAAGGTCAAGAAACTCCTGAAACGCAACGGCAATGCCCGAAAGGTTGTCATTTCCACTGACAAATTCGAGGAGGTGCTGAAAAAGGCTCCTCAGCATACAAGGGCTATCCTGGCAACCGCATTTTATACGGGCATGAGGCGAGGGGAGATCCTAAACCTCACCTGGGATAAAGTTGACCTCAAGAATCGCGTGATCCGTTTAGAGTCTAAAGACACAAAGGACAAGGAACCCCGCAGAATCCCCATCTGCAATGCTCTCTATGCCATTTTGAACGCAATCCCCAGGGCGATCCATGACAATCATGTTTTCCTGTATCGAGGAAAGCCGATCAGGGATCTCCGTCAGGCCATGAGGCGAGCATTGAAAGATGCAGGGATTCAATACGGCAGGGCAAACAAGGATGGGCTGGTCTTTCACGATCTCCGGCACACCTTCAATACCAATATGCGGAAGGCCGAAGTGCCCGAATCGGTCATTATGGAAATCACGGGCCATTCAACCAGGGAGATGTTTCTCAGGTATGACACCGTTGATGAAACCGACACCAAGAATGCAGTTGATCAATTTGAAAGCTATTTGAAAAGTGTTGACCAAACGTTGACCAACCACCCCTCCAAAACACAAAAGGTTGACCCTGCGAAGAGCCAACCCTTTGAATCTGTTCATGGTGCCGAAGCCGGGACTTGAACCCGGACGGGTTGTGCCCACTACCCCCTCAAG